>NZ_JCALCJ010000007.1:0-304896 GCF_059812295.1 Mycobacterium sp. NGS63 | reverse complement strand
TACGGTCCCGCACCCTCGGCCGCGCGGGTTCGGGTGATCATCGGCCGCGGGTGACCCGCATCGACGACCGTGCGGCGCAGCGTGTCCGCGACGGCGTCGGCCCGGCTGTCCGGCACCAACGCGATCACGCAGCCGCCGAACCCGCCGCCGGTCATGCGGGCGCCGAAGGCCCCCGCCCGCACCGCGGTATCAGCGATCAGGTCGATGTGTTCGGTGGTGATGTTGAAGTCGTCGCGCATGGAGACGTGCGAGGACGTGAAGATGCGTCCGGCTTCGACGAAGTCCGAATCGCTCAATGCGGCAACGAAATCCAGCACCCGGCCGTTCTCGGTGAGGACGTGGCGTGCGCGACGGGCATCGATCGTGGCGCGGACCACGTCCAGCTCCGCGCGTCCGCGGTCCCAGACGTCACGCAGCGACGAGGCCCCCAGGTCGGCGGCCGCTCGCTCGCACGACGCGCGCCGTGCCGCGTAGTCGCCGCCGGCGTGACGATGGCGCGCCCGGGAGTCGATCAGCAGCAGGCTCACCCCGCTCGCTTCCGGGTCGAAGGCCGCAGGCGTCACGGTGACGTCGCGAAAGTCGATCAGCAGCGCCGTCGACGGCGCCCCGAACAGCGATGCCAGCTGGTCGAGCAAACCCGTTGGGGCGCCGACATAGTCGTTTTCGGCGCGCTGGGCCAGCCGCGCCCGCTCGGTCAGGTCGGCGGGCGCGCCGCCGGCGGCCGACGCGATCGCACCCAGCACCGCGCATGCCAGCGCCGCCGAGGAGGACAGGCCCGATCCCACGGGTACGTCGCTGGTGATCGACATGGTGCCGCCGGGCACCGGGTGGCCCGCCTCGCGCAACGCCCACATCACCCCGGCGACGTAGGCGGCCCAGCCGTCCACCCCGCCGGGAGCGGTGCGCAGCGGAATGCGCACCGCGCCCTCGGCGCGATCGCTGCGCACGGTGATCGCGTCGCCGCCGTCGGGAGTGAAGGTCGCGACGGTGCGCTGGGGTAGCGCGATCGGCAGCGCGAACCCGAGGTTGTAGTCGGTGTGTTCGCCGATCAGGTTGACCCGACCGGGGGCGGCATACCGAACGGTCATCGAAGCTCCCGCAGCCGCTTCGCCACAGCCTCGGGGGTGACGTCGCTGATGAACGCGTCCATCGCCGATTCGGAGGCCGCCAGGTACTTGAGCTTGGTCGCGCTGCGCCGGATCGACATCAGCTCGAGGTGGAAGTAGCCGTCGGCCTGGGCTTCGGTGTCGGCGAACTGGTGCAGCGCCGAAATGTAGGGCAAAGGGGCCGAATACATCCGGTCGAAGCGCCCTAGCAGGTCGAGGTAGATCCGCGCCAACCCGTCGAGTTCGTCGTCCTCGAGCTCGACGAGGTTGTGCACGAACCTGTTCGGGTAGATGTGAACCTCGACCGGCCAGCGCGCCGCGAACGGCACGAACGCGGTGAACACCTCGGTGCGCGCGACGATGCGGCTGCCGTCGGCGACCTCGCGCGCCAGCAGGTCGGCAAAGAGGTTGCCGCCGTGGTTCTTTCGGTGCTCACGCGCGCGGTCCAGCATCGCGGCGGTCCGGGGCGTCAGGTAGGGGTAGCCGTAGATCTGGCCATGCGGATGCGCCAGCGTCACCCCGATTTCCTCACCGCGGTTTTCGAAGCAGAACACCTGCTCGATGCCCGGTGTGGCCATCAGGTCGGCGGTGCGGTGCCGCCACGCGTCGATGACCAGCCGGGCGTGGGCGGGTGCCAGCTCGGCGAAGGACCCGGTGTGGTCGGCCGAAAAGCAGATCACCTCGCAGCGGCCGCGCGCCGGGGCGGACACGAAGCCGGCACCGGCCGGCACCGGCGCCGGCTGCCCGACGCCGGCCAGGCTCGGGAACCGGTTCTCGAAGACGACGACGTCGTAGTCGGGGGCGGGCACCTCGCTGGTCAGCCCGGTGGGGCCCGGGCACAGCGGGCACTGGTCGGCCGGCGGCTTGTAGGTGCGGTCCTGGCGCAGCGCCGCGATGATCACCCACTGCCCCGTCGAGCGGTCGAACCGCAACTGCGACCGGTCGGGATCACGCTCCGGCAGCGGCCTGCGATCCTCGACGGGCGCGGGGCGGTGCCCGGGCAGCGCGAAGAACAGCAGGTCGCGGCCATCGGCCAGCTTCGCCCGCGTCGGCGCCATGATGTCGAAGACTAGCTTGGGGTGGTCTGTCGAGCAGGCGAGAGGGGTCAGAAGATAACCGTTGACTACGAACGCGCCCGCAACTGGTGGGCCGGGTCCGATCCCGGGCTGCTGCGGCTGCGCATGGCCACGCGGACGACCGCCGCGCTCGGCTGTTCGCTGCTGATCATGTACCTGCTGACGCGGGCGACCGGACAACCGCTGACGGTCGCGCTGCTCGGCGTCGTCATCACGATGGTCGCGTCGCGATCGGTCAACGAACCCGACCCACGCCGCCAACGGGTCACGATGGCGCTGCTGCCCGTGCCCGCCGCGCTGTCGATCACCGCCGCCGCGCTGCTCGCGCCCCACCCCGTCGCCAGCGACGCCGCCTTCGTCGTGATCGTCTTCACCGCGGTGTACATCCGCCGCTTCGGGCCGCGCGGCAGGGCGCTGGGCATGGTCGCGTTCATGTCCTATTTCTTCACTTTGTATCTGCGGGCGCGCATTTCGGAGTTGCCCTGGATGATCGGGGCGGTGCTGGTGGGGACGCTATGCACCTTCGTCATGAGCGCGTACGTCCTGCCCGACCGGCCGGAGCGGGTGCTGCGTTCCACCGTTCGCGCGCTGCGCGCCCGGATGGCCATCGTGGTCGACACCACCGCCGAAGCGGTCCGCACCGGCCGGCTCGACGAACGACGTCGCCGCCGCATGCGCGCCCGCACCATCCGGCTCAACGAGACCGCCCTGATGGTGCAGGACCAGATCGAAGACAAAGCACACCCCGCCGAGATGTGGCCCGGGGTGACCAGCGAGCAGCTGGCGCCCTGGCTGTTCGATGCCGAGCTGTCCATCGAATGGGTCGCCACCGCCGGCCGTCGCGCGGCGGTCACCGCCGACATACCCGCCGCCACCCGCGCCGAACTGGTCGGGCTCCTGGCCCAGCTGGCGCGGGCGATCCGCACACCGCAGGCCGGCGGCCTCGCGCTGGCCGCGGACCGGGCGCAGCGGACCCTCGAAGCGCCCTGCGACGTCGCCGTACGCCGCCTCGCCCTGGCAATCGTCAACGCCGCCAACGCAACCGCCGAAATACGGGCGATGGTCGAGCGCGCCGCCGGGGCGGCGCCGCCGGCGGTCGAGGCCGGTGACCCGGCCGGCGGGGACGCCGCGGAAGCGCCGCAGGACGGCGGGCTGCGGCCGACCACGCGGCAGGCCATTCAGGTGTCGGTCGCCGCGTCGTTGGCCATCGTCACCGGCGAATTGGTGTCACCCGCCCGCTGGTACTGGGCGGTGATCGCGGCGTTCGTGATTTTCGCGGGGACCAACTCCTGGGGCGAGACGCTGACCAAAGGCTGGCAGCGGCTGCTGGGCACCATGCTCGGCGTGCCCAGCGGTGTGCTGGTGGCGACGCTGGCCTCCGGGAACACCACCGCCTCGCTCGTCGCGATCTTCGTGTGCCTGTTCTGCGCCTTCTATTTCATGACGGTCACCTACAGCTTGATGACCTTCTGGATCACCACGATGCTGGCGTTGCTGTACGGCCTGCTCGGCCAGTTCTCGTTCGGCGTGCTGATGTTGCGCATCGAGGAAACCGCGATCGGCGCCGTCATCGGTGTGGCGGTGGCGATCCTGGTGCTGCCCACCAACACTCGGACCACCATCCGCAACGACACCCGCGCCTTCCTGACGGCCCTGTCCACCCTGGTCGAGACCTCCACGGCGACGATGTTCGGCGAGGAAGCCGCGAGTCCCACCGAGCAGGCGCGCCAACTCGACCGGGCGCTGCAGCAGTTCCGGGTCAGCGCCAAGCCGCTGTTGGCGGGCGTGGCCGGCCTGGCCGGCCGGCGCAACATCCGGCGTGGTCTGCGGATATTCGCCGCCTGCGACCGTTACGGGCGCAGCCTGGCGCGCAACGCCGAGCAGTACCGGGGTGCCGGATCAGAAAGAGCGGCAACGGAATTCATGACGGCCGCGGCACGAACCCGCGCCAACATCGACGCGCTGGTCGCGGTCATCGACGGCGCCGACGGGGTGACCGTCAACTCCGCGACCGACGAGCTCGACGCCGCGGAGACCGCGGCGCGGCAGCAGGACGGCGAGGGCGAGCTGCGGCCCGACACCCGCCGCTTCCTCACCGCGGTGCACGCGCTGCGCCAGATCGAACGGGCGATCATCACCGCGGCCACCATCCTCGGCGTGCGCGACAGCCTGAAGACGCCCGCCCCGGCGCCGGGCTGAGGCTCACACGTCGTCGACGCCGCTCAACGCCTGACGGGCTGATTCTTGGGCGCGACCGGCGTTGTCCAACAGCCGATCCAGCGCCCGCGGCCACCAAAGGATTTCGACAACGAAGAAGACGACGATCAGCCAGGAAACGGCGGCGACCCGGGCCGTCGCATAGAAGCTGTCGATCACCGCAAGGACGAGAACCGCCGTGCCACCCAGCCACACCAACCACTGCCCACGGCCCGCTTTGGCGCCGGCGTCGCGCAAGGCGCCGGCATACTCGATGGCCGCCGGTGCCAGTCGCGCCTCGGCGACGTGCTCACCGCGGCGCACCGCGGAAATGACCGCGACGCGTTCGTCGGGACGAAGGCCGGTTCCTGCCGGCCACGCCCGGCCCATTTGCCGAGCCATGGTGGCCCCGCTGAAAACGCTGATCACCACGAACACGACCAGGGCGCCCGGCATCACCCCGGATTCGGCGAATACCAAGGCGGCCAGGAACACACCGACCGGGACGCCCGCGAATACCGCTCGACACATGCGGCCACCGCGCCAGACCCACCCGGGCATCACGAGCATGATGCGATTGTCCCCGACGGCGGCACGGCTACCATCTCCCTAGCGCCCAGAAGCCAAACTGAGGAGAAATCCCATGGCCGCCCCGAACCTCCCGCCCGGCTTCGACTTCACCGATCCCGACATCTACGCCCACGGGCTTCCGGTGCGGGAGCTGGCCGAGCTGCGCGCGACCGAGCCGGTCTGGTGGAACGAGCAGCTGCCCGGCGAAGGCGGTTTCGCTGACGGCGGCTACTGGGCGGTGACCAAGCACCGCGACATCCGCGACGTCTCGCTGCGCAGCGACGTCTTCTCCTCGGCGGCGAAGTCGATCGTCCCCCGCTACCGGGAAGACGTGGCGGCCGGCCAGATCGAGGCGGGCCGGGCCTCGATGATCATGATGGACGATCCCGAGCACAGCCGGCTGCGCAAGGTCGTCTCGCGGGCGTTCACGCCGCGCGCGGTCGAGCAGCTGCGCGCCGACCTTTCCGAGCGCGCGGAGCGCATTGTGACCGAGGCCGCCGCGGCCGGCTCGGGCGACTTCGTCCGCCAGGTGGCCTGCGAATTGCCGCTGCAGGCCATCGCCGGCCTGCTCGGGGTGCCGCAGGAGGACTACCTCAAGCTGTTCGACTGGACCAACAACATGATCGGCACCGACGACCCGGAGTTCACCGCCAACGACTCGCTGACCTCGGCCGGCGAATTGATGTGGTACGCCATGCAATTGGCGGCCCAAAAGCGGGAAGACCCTGGCCCCGACATCGTCACGACGCTGGTTGCGGCCGACGCCGACGGCCAGTGCCTGTCGGAGGCCGAGTTCGGCATGTTCGTGGTGACACTCGCCGTCGCCGGCAACGAGACCACCCGCAACTCGATCACGCAGGGCATGATGGCCTTCACCGAGTATCCGGCGCAGTGGGAGCTGTTCCGGGCGCAGCGACCCAAGACCGCCGCCGACGAGATCATCCGCTGGGCCACACCGATCACCGCGTTCCAGCGCACCGCCTTGCAGGACACCGAGCTCGGCGGCGTGCGAATCGGCAAGGGCCAGCGGGTCGTGCTGTTCTACCGGTCGGCCAACTTCGACGAAGAGGTCTTCGACGATCCGTACACCTTCGACGTCCTGCGCAGCCCGAACCCGCACCTCGGCTTCGGCGGCACCGGCGCGCACTACTGCATCGGCGCCAACCTGGCGCGCATGACGGTCGACCTGATGCTCAACGCGATCGCCGACCGCCTTCCCGACCTGGCCTCGGTAGGCGAGCCGGAGCGGCTGCGATCGTCATTCATCAACGGCATCAAACACTGGCAGGTCGACTACGGCACCTGCCCGCGCTAGCGGCATGCGGATCGCGATCAGCGGCGCCGGCGTCGCCGGGGCGGCCCTGGCGCACTGGTTGCACCGCACCGGCCACACCCCGACGCTGATCGAAAAGTCGCCGCACTTCCGAACCGGCGGCTACATGATCGACTTCTGGGGCGTCGGCTACCGGGTCGCCCAACGCATGGGCATCGAAGACCCGGTCCGCGCCGCCGGATACGACATCGAGTGGCTGCGCTCCGTCGGCCCGCGCGGCGAGGTCAAGGCGGACGTCGACGTCGCGGTCTTTCGGCGCATGATCGGCGACGATTTCACCAGCCTGCCCCGGGGCGACCTCGCCGCCGCGATCTACGCCACGATCGCAGACCGCGTGGAAACGGTCTTCGGGAACAGCATCGCCGGCGTCGACGAGCACGGCGACGGTGTTCGGCTCACCTTCGAGTGCGGCGCGCCACGCGATTTCGACCTCCTGATCGGCGCCGACGGGCTGCACTCCAACGTGCGCCGCCTGGTCTTCGGGCCCGAACGGGACTACGAGCACTACCTGGGCTGCAAGGTCGCGGCGTGCGTGGTCGACGGCTACCGGCCGCGCGACGAGCTGGTCTACGTCACCTACGCGACCCCGGGCCGCCAGCTGTCGCGGTGCGCGCTGCGCGGCGACCGCACCATGTTCCTGTTTATCTTCCTCTCGGGGCACGACGACCCCGGTGGCTCACCAAAAGACCAGCTGCGCAACGAGTTCGGCGATGCGGGGTGGGAGAGCCGCCAAATCCTGGCGGCGCTCGACGACAGGAACGACCTGTACTTCGACGTCGTCAGCCAGATCCGCATGGACCGCTGGTCGCGCGGCAGGGTGCTGCTGATCGGCGACGCCGCCGGCTGCATCTCCCTGCTCGGCGGCGAGGGCACCGGCCTGGCGATCACCGAGGCCTACGTGCTCGCCGGCGAACTGGCCCGCGCGAGCGGCGATCATCGCCGGGCGTTCGACGCCTACGAAGCGCGCGTGCGTCCGTTCATCGCGGCCAAGCAGGCCGGCGCGGTGCGCTACATCCCGTTCTTTGCCACCAGGACCCGCTTCGGGCTGTGGTTCCGCAACGTGGCGATGCGCGCCATGAACTTTTCGCCGCTGGCAACGCTTTTCGCCGGCGGGGTGCGCGATGACTTCGAGTTGCCCGATTACGGGTTGTAGCGGGATAGATTGAAGGCATGACCGAACCCGGTGCGACCCGCGTGGCGGTCTACCTCGACTTCGACAACATTGTGATCTCGCGGTACGACCAGGTGAACGGGCGCAACTCGTTCCAGCGCGACAAGGCCAACGGGCTCGAGCAGCACCCCGAGCGGCTGGCCCGCGCCACCGTCGACGTCGGCGCGATCATCGATTTCGCCTCGTCGTTCGGGACGCTGGTGCTCACCCGCGCCTATGCGGACTGGTCGGCCGACGTCAACGCCGGGTACCGCGGACAGCTGGTGGCCCGGGCGGTCGATTTGGTGCAACTGTTCCCCGCGGCGGCCTACGGCAAGAACGGCGCCGACATCCGGCTCGCGGTCGACGCGGTCGAGGACATGTTCCGGCTGCCCGATCTGACCCACGTGGTGGTCGTCGCGGGCGACTCCGACTACATCGCGCTGGCGCAGCGCTGCAAACGCCTCGGCCGGTACGTGGTGGGCATCGGGGTCGCCGGCGCGTCGAGCCGTTCCCTGGCGGCCGCCTGCGACGAGTTCGTCATCTACGACGCGCTGCCGGGTGTCCCGGTGTTCGAGCCCGAATCCGACTCCGAGACATCCACGCCGAAGAAACGCAGCGGGCGCTCCAAGGCGGCCAAGCGCGAGGAGCCGGAGGAGACACCCGACCCGCAGGCCGCGGCCACCGCGCTGTTGACACGCGCGCTGCAGATCGGCCTGGAGAAGGACGACGTCGACTGGCTGCACAACTCGGCGGTCAAGGCGCAGATGAAGCGGATGGACCCGTCGTTCAGCGAAAAGTCTTTGGGATTCCGGTCGTTCAGCGATTTTCTGCGTTCGCGGTCCGACGTCGTCGAGCTGGACGAGAGTTCGACGACCCGGATGGTGCGGCTGCGCGCCACCGACTGAGGACCGCCATACGTTTCTTTCTGTCTGTATGGCGTCTGCGGCCTGATGTCGTTGACAGGCGCGCACCGTGGCCATACATTGAGCGAAAGTCGTCGCGGGCCGATCGCTCGCGCCATCGCACTGCACCAGGCAGGGGTCCGTCATGACCGTCAGTGCCGCTCCCACAAGCGTTTTCGACGCCGACCTCCCGTCGCTGGAGTACGACGCCGAGGAAACTCCCGCTCAGGTGTATCCCCGGCTGCGGGCGGCCCAGCGGCAGGCACCCGTCGCGATGGGACCGTTCGGACCCGAGGTGCTGTCCTACCACCTGGTCCGTTCCGTGCTGCGCGATCCCCGGTTCCAAATCCCGCCCGGGCTGAACATGCTCACGCAGGGCATCGATTCGGGCCCGCTGTGGGACAAGGTCGTCAACAGCCTCCTGTGCATGGAGGGTGAGGCCCACCATCGGGTGCGCAGCCTGGCCTCCAAGGCATTCACGCCCCGGGCCACCCTGCGCCTGCACGACACCATGGTCGCCGTCATGAACGACCTGGTGGATCGGGTGGCCGGCGCGGGCCGCTGCGACGTGGTCACCGATCTCGCCCGCCCCTACCCCGTCCCCATCATCTGCGCGTTGCTCGGCGCGCCCCGCGAGGATTGGGAACGTTTTTCCGCGTGGGCCGACGACGTCTTCAAGGCCTTCAGCTTCACGGTCGACCTGCGCGAGGTCGAGCCGGTCGTCATGCGCGCCTGGCGCGAGCTCGACGACTACGTCGACGAGATGGTCGCCCGGCGCCGAAACAGCCTCACCGACGACCTGCTTTCTGACCTGATTCGCGCCGAGGAGGACGGCGACCGGCTCAGCGCGGCCGAACTGCGCATGATGGCCGGCGGCCTGCTGCTGGCGGGCACGGACACCACGCGTAACCAGGTCGCGGCCTCGGTGCACGTCCTGTGCGAGCACCCGGAGCAGTGGGGACTGCTCAAGGAGCGGCCCGAGCTGGCGATGCGCGCGGTCGAGGAGACCATGCGCCACTCGCCGATCGCCTGCGGCACCCTGCGCCTGGTCGCCGAGGACGCCGAGCTCGACGGCTACCTGTTCCCCGCCGGCACGACCGTGCTGGTGAATACCGCTGCGGCCAACCGCGATCCGGCCGTCTACGAGGATCCGGATCGCGTCGACATCACCCGCGAGGGGGCGCCGCCGATCTTGACCTTCGGTGGTGGCGTGCACTACTGCCTGGGCGCCAACCTGGCCCGGCGCGAGCTCGCCGAGGCGCTGAACGTCATCGCCGGCCGGCTGCTGAACCCGCGCACCGCCGGCCCGGTCCCGTGGAAGCCGATGGTGAGCCTGAGCGGCCCGAAGAGCCTGCCCATCGAATTCGACACCTACCGTTAAGACCGCGAGCAGTCGCAAAAGTCCCCGACACGCCGGGAAAATGGGGCCTTTTGTGTCTGCTCGCGCAAGCGGGTGGTGCAGCTCGCGGGAGGAGGCGCGGTGATCCTGGCCGTCGATCTGGGCAAGACGTCCTGCCGGGCCGCTGCCGCGGGGCGGCGGGCGGAGGGGGCCGGTGCGCCGGGGCTGGCTGCCCCGGGCGGGGTGCGCGCGGCGGAGGCCGCGATCGTGGCTGTGGCGCGTCAGCTCGGCCCGATCGACGAGGTGATCGTGGGGGCCGCTGGGGCGCTGACGGCGCCCGAAGCGGCTCGCGCCCTGGGCAATTCGCTGCTGACCTCCCTGCGGGCCAAGCGCGTCGCGGTCACCAGCGACGCCGTACTCGCGCATGCCGGCGCGCTGAACGGTAAGCCAGGCGTCGTGCTGATCGCGGGCACCGGCGTCGTGGCGCTCGCGATCGGTGCGGACGGTGCGCTGCGCACTGTCGACGGCTGGGGTCCGTGGCTGGGCGACGAGGGCGGCGGCGCGTGGATCGGGTCCGCCGGGCTGCGCGCGGCGCTGCGCGCCCTTGACGGCCGCGGCCCGTCCACCACGCTGCTCGACGCGGCCCGGGCCCGTTTCGGACCGCCGGAAACCTGGCCCGCGCAGCTCACCGGCGCCGCCGCCCTGGCCTCCTTCGCACCCGACGTCCTCACCGCCCAGCGCGACGCCGAGGCGTCGGCGATCGTCAGTGCCGCCGCCGAGGCGCTCGCCGCGACGGCCCGCGCGGCCGGCGGTGGCCCGGTGGCCATGGTCGGCGGCCTGGCAGGTGTCGAGGCGCTGCGCGCGCGGCTCGACCTCGTCCCGGCCGCGGGCGACGCGCTCGACGGCGCGCTGCGCCTCGGGCCGATCCACGAGCCACATCTGATCCGCGTGCAGTCCGCTCCCGCCCCGCACCGGCTCGACGGGCTCGCCACCGAGGCCGCGCGGCCGGGCCTGGACGACCTCGATGCGCGGCCCATCGCGGAACTGGTCGCGCTGTTGGTCGCGGCCGAGGGCGACGCGAACGCCGCGGTGGCGGCCGCGGTCCCGGGGATCGCGGCGGCGGCCGAGGCGATCGCCGCGCGGCTGCAGCGCGGCGGCCGCCTCATCTACGCCGGCGCGGGAACACCCGGACGCCTGGGCGTGCTCGACGCGGCCGAGTGCGGGCCGACATTCGGCACCGACCTCGTGCGCGGCGTGATCGCCGGCGGCCCAGCGGCTTTGACCGCGGCGATCGAGGGCGCGGAGGACGGCTTCGACCCCGCCGACCTGGCCGACCTGACCGCCGCCGACGCGCTCGTCGCGATCACGGCGTCGGGCCGCACGCCGTACGCGCTCGGCGCGCTCGAGCACGCGCGCGCGGCCGGGGCGCTGACCGTCGCGATCGTCAACAACGCGGGCAGCGAGGCGTCCGCCGACCTCGTGATCGAGCTGCTGACGGGGCCCGAGGTGCTCGCCGGCTCCACGCGGCTGACCGCCGGGACGGCCCAAAAGGTCGCGCTCAACGCGCTGTCGACGAGCGTGATGATCGCCCTGGGCAGAGCCTACGGACCGCGGATGGTCGACGTGCGCGCGACCAGCGCGAAGCTACGCCGCCGCGCGGTGCGGATCGTGCGCGACGCGGCCGGTGTCGACGAGGAGGCCGCCACGGCCGCGCTCGCCGCGGCGGGCGGGCACGCCAAGACCGCGATCGTCGCGTTGCTCGCGGGCGTCGACGCGGCCGAGGCCGCCGCCCGGCTCGAGCGGGCGCGCGGACACGTGCGCGCCGCGCTACGGGGGACGTAAGCCGCTCAGGGGATCGCCGGACGCACGGATGCCCACGGATGGGCCGATTCCAGTTGTGCCGCAACGCGAATCAGCACATCCTCGCGCCCGTAGGCCGCGGCCAGCTGGACGCCGATGGGCAGGCCATCGGCGGTGCGGTGCAGGGGCAGGCTGATCGCCGGCTGCCCGCTCATGTTGAACGGCGGTGTGAACGAGGCGAACTCACCGCCGCGGCGCATCGGTGCCGTCGGACGCGCGGGATTGTTCTCGAATTCGGTGAGTAATAAAGGCGGTTCGGCGACCGTCGGCGTGAGCAGCAGGTCCCAGCCATCGGCCCACCACTGCTGCAGCGCACGCCGGAAGGCGTAGGCCGCGGCCTGGGCGGCGGCGTAGTCGACGGCGCTCACCTGCTGCGCCCGCTCGATCAATACCCAATTCACCGGCTCGATGTCGTCCGCGGTGACCTCGCGGCCGAGCGTCTCGCTGAACCCGCGCGCCGCCATCGCCAGTTGGACGGCCCACAGCGCCATGAACTTCCCGACCAACGTCGTGTCGGCGAGACAGCCCGGCCACGCCGGCTCGACGAAATGCCCGAGGCTCTCCAGCGCCGACGCCGCCGCGCGCACCGCCGCGACGCAGTCGTCGTGCAGGAAACCGTCGCGGGGATGCACGTCGAGCAGCCCGATCCGCAGCCGGCCCGGGTCGGCGCCGACCTCTTCGGTGTACGGGCGCTGCGGCGCCGGGGCGATGACGGAGTCGCCGATTCCGGGGCCCCGCACCGCGTCGAGCAGTGCAGCGGTGTCGCGCACCGTACGGCTGACGCACAGCTCGACGCCCAGCCCGGTTTCCGCCCGCACCGGGCCGACCGTGATCCGGCCCTGGCTCGGCTTGAGTCCCACCAGGCCGCAGCACGACGCCGGGATCCGGATGCTGCCGCCGCCGTCGGAGGCGTTGGCGAACGGCACCATCCCGACGGCCACCGCCGCGGCCGCGCCGCCGCTCGACCCGCCCGGCGTGCGATCCAGAGACCACGGGTTGCGGGTCGGCCCCCAGGCCAGGGGCTGCGTGGTCGGCAGGCTGCCCATCTCAGGGCTGTTGGTCCGCCCGGCGATCACCAGCCCGGTGGCCTTGAACCGGGCGACCAAGGTGGTGTCGGCGGTGTCGATCTTGCCCGCCCGTTTCAGCGCGCCGTTGCCATTCGACAGCGTCTGGCCGGCGAAACTCGTGTAGAGGTCCTTGAGCAAAAACGGGACGCCGCGAAACGGCCCGGCGGGCAGGTCGGGGTCGGCGGCGACGGACCGGGCGTGGTCGAACCATTCGATGACGACCGCGTTCAATGCCGGGTTGGACCGCTCGATCCGCTCGATCGCCGCCTCGAGCAGCTCGCCCGGCGTGACCTCGCCGTTGGCCACCAGCGCCGCCTGGTCGGTGGCGTCCATCCAGCGGGTCTCTTCGGCGAGGCTAGTCACGCCAATTGGTCTACCACGGCCATCCCTAGGCTGGCGCTCATGCGGGTGACCAGCAAAGGACAGATAACGATTCCGCGCGAAGTGCGACGCATGCTCGGCATCGAAGCGGGTTCCGAGGTCGAATTCGAGCTCGACGAGCGCGGCGCCCGGCTGGTGTGTGTGAACCGTGCCGACGGCACCGCGATCACACGCCGGATGCGCGGTCGCGGCACCGTCGCGATGAGCACCGACGAAATCCTGGCGCTGACCCGCGGCGACAACTAGACGGCGACCACCGGGGCCGCGGCCTCGGGTCGCGGTGGCCGCGCACCCGCCTTACGCTCATGGGTTGCACGAACTTAACGGGGGTTACGACGTGTCCACACCCAGGCTCGCCCTGATCGCGGCGGGCATCGCTCTCGTCGTCGCGTCCTGTTCGGAGACCGCGGGTCCGCCCCCGGCCACACCGACCACCTCGAGCACCAAGACCACCACATCTTCGGCTCCCCCACCGCCGCCGGTGACCGGCCCGCTGCAGAAGGACTGGAAAAGCTATGGCGGAACGGCATACTTCGGCTGCCCCGAGAAATTCGCGCAAGCCAACACCGCACTCGAGGACATCCGACCCAAGGTTTTCGACACCAAAACCGGGCAATACGTGGCGCCGGGCGTTCCCACGACGCCGCCCGGCGAGCGGGTCACCGGCGGCATCTGCGCGCTGACGGGCGCGGGCGACGACATGCGGGTGGTCTATGTGGTGACGACCGAAAAAGCGACCACCGCATACGCTTTCGATCTGCACGCGAGCCAGCCGGTGGTGACCAAGGAGCTGCAACCACCGACGCCTGACCTGAAACTGACCGCACCGAAGGAATGGCAGCTGGTCTCGACCGCGTCCGGCGTGGCCTGGGTCGACGCGTTCACCGACGGGCATGGCGCCGCGTCGCCGCCCCGAACCGCGCTCCTTTCCGGCTCCGATCTGTCGATGATGTGGAACGACCCGCAGCCCGGCCGGGTGTGGCAGGACGTCCTTGCGTTCCAACGGAATACCGGCGCGGAGCTGCGCCGGCCGAGCGGGGAAGCAATCTATCAGGACAACGACATCCAGTCCGTCGATGCCGAGCTGTCCGACGGTCCGGACAAACTGGTGAAGATCACGCGCCGGGATCCGGGCAGCCCGGTGTCGACGACGTTTTTTGACCTGAACGCCAAATCCCTTGTCAAGGTGGGTGATTCGGAACGGATTTCCGGCGGCGGGCTGGCAGCCACGCTGTCGGACGGAAAGCTCTTCGTCGACGGCCGCAACTCCGGTGACTCACAGTTCGGGTTCGGGGTGTGGAACCTGCGCAGCCAGCACTGGGACTTGCTGAAGTCGCGCGACGACGCGCAGAAGATGTCGATCGCGAAGTTGGCGTTTTTCGAAGACCACCTCTACATCACCCACACCGGCAACACGTTCGCCGTCGTCGCACTACCCGCCACCGAGCCGATCTCGACGACCTGGTCGGTGCGCCCGTTCGCGCGGATATCCGGCTGGACGCTGGTGTGCCGCGGTGAGAACAGCGCCGGCGGCGACTGCAAGGACATCGTGATGGTGCAAGACCAGGACGGCCACTTTCCCGGGCCCTGGTTCTAAGCGGGCTCAGGCCCAGCCGAGGGCCTGCGGGACCATGTACAGCCCGAAGGCCATCACGACGACGCACAGGCCGCGCGCGACGTATTTGTGCAGCCCACGCATGCGCCATTCCTCGGGCAGCGCCCGGGCCTCCAGCGCCAGCAGCAGCCCCAGCACGATCGGCAGCAGCAGCGCGTTCATCACCTCGACGTCGACGGCCAGGTTGACCAGATCGACACTGGCCAATACGAGCACGGCCCCGATCACGTGGGCGAGCCCGTAGGTGAGGTAGAACTTGGCGGTCGTGCGGCTGGGCCGCTCGTTGAGTGTGTGCCGCCACCCGAAGACCTCCGAGAGCCCCCACGCGCCGGCCAGCGAGGCCACGATCGCGGCGACCAGCGCCGCGCCCAGCATGCCGAGGCCGAACAGGACGGTGCCACCGACGTGGCCGAGGTACGGGGTGAGCGCGCCGGCGATCTGGCCGACGGTCTCCAGCGCCGCGCCGTCGTTGTGCTTCCCGAGCGTCCCCGCCATGGTGACCACGACCGCGATCATGATCAGCTGGGTCAGCACGGCGCCGGCGGCGGTGTCGTGCCGGGCCTGGCGAATCGTGGCCATCGACAAGTGCTTATCCACGACCGCCCCCTGCTGGTAGAAGATCATCCAGGGCATGATGACGGCGCCGACGTTGGCCGCGACCAGCAGCAGATACGACGAGTTGCCCAGCGGCATCGACTTCAGGCCCTCCACAAGGGCTTTGGGCTCGGGCCGCGACATCACCATGGCGACCAGGAAGGCCAGTTCGGCAGCGCCGACGACGAGGCCGATGCGTTCGACGCGGCGGTAGCTGCCCGTCAACGCCAGGGCCAGCAGCGCGGCGGTCGCCACCGGGATGCTCACCCAGCGCGACACGCCGAACAGTTCCCCCACCCCCGCGACACCGGCGAATTCGGTCAGCAGCGCCCCGATCGCCGAGGCGAACAACGTGAACGCCGACACCCATGCCCAGAAGCGACCGAACCGTTCCCGGATCAGGGCGCCGTGCCCCCGTTTGGTGACGATGCCCAGCCGCACCGTCATCTCCTGCACGACATACAGGATCGGCATCAAGATCAGCTGCGGCAGCACCATCCGGTAGCCCCACTGGGCGCCGGATTGTGACGCGGTGATCAGCGATCCCGCGTCGGTGTCGGCCAGCATCACGACCAGCCCCGGGCCCCAGACCGTCAGCAGCCCCCAGCGCAGCCAACGGCGGCGCGACACCGATGCGGACGTCTCGACCGCATCGGTCGCCGGCGTGGTCGTTTCGGTCACCCCGACGACCTCCTTCATGCGACGGCAGGGCCCGGCCAACCGTTCGCCGGACCAAGTAAGGCTACCCTAAGCTCTGCGGCACCGCGTCGCCCGGTTGCCCGCCGGGCACAGCAAACACGCCGACCGCCTCCGCAAAGTTCCCCAACGCGCGAGGGGTCACTACGATAAATCGACAGTTCCGGTAGAGGGGACCTCGGCATGTACACGGGCTTCACCCCGCGATCCCGTTGCAGCGCCGTCCGACGGACGGCGCCCGTCGCCGTGGACTCAGCAACATGACGACTCCACTGCTCGACATCGAGGGTCGGGTGGTCGACCGGCGGCAGGAGTTCAGCGAACTCCGGGCAGCCGTGGAAGCGGCGGGACGCGGCGGCGGAGAATGCGTCCTGCTCAGCGGGGCGCCGGGACTTGGCAAGTCGACGCTCGTTCAGGCGTTCGGCGCGGAGGTGTCCGGGCGCGACTGCGTATTTGCCTACGGGCGGTGCCGGGACGGGGCGCCGGCCCCCTACTCGGCGCTGGGAGACGCTCTCGGCTCGCTGGTTCGCACGATGGAGGCCACCGGGCCCGCCGAATACGACGGCTGGCGCGCCGACATCGTCGCCGGGGTGTCGTCGATCGCCGGAATCCTCGGGGAGCTCGTCCCCGACCTGGCGCGCGTGCTCGGCGAGGTCCCCCAGCCGGCGGCGGACCTCGACGCGGCGGACGCCCGCCGACGGCTGCACCGCGCCGTCATCCGGTTGCTGTCCGATACCGCGGCGTATCGTCCCGTGGTGCTGGCGATCGACGACCTGCAGTGGGCCGATCGCGACACGCTACTGCTGTTGTCCGAACTGTTGACGGTATCGCTCCGCAACGTCTTGGTGCTCGGGGCGCACCGGGCGGGCGAATTCGACTCGGGCGCAGCGGGTCTCGGCTCGGCGAACCTGCGCAGCATCGAACTCGGCCCCCTCTCCAGTGAGGACATCGAGGAGCTGCTCGCGGCGGTGTCCGGCAGCGGAGTGGAACTTGGTGATGTGGCCGCGGAGTTCCAGCATCGGACGGGGGGCAATCCGCTGCAGGTTCGTCAGCTGCTGTATCGCGCGCAACGCGAAGGCGCGCTCACCGCCGTTGGCGCGGGCGGACGCCCCAGTTGGGACCTGCGTGTGCTCGCGTCGATGGAGGTGACCGCCACGGCGGCCGAATTCCTCGGCCGCTACCTCGACCAGCTGCGCCCCAACGATCGGGCGCTGCTGAGCTCGCTGGCCTGCATCGGCGGTGAGTTCGACCTGGACGACGCCACCGCCGCGGCCGGGGAAGCCCCCGACGTGGTGGCGCAGGCGCTCTGGGCGTGCCTCGAGCTTCGCCTGCTCGAGGCCGTCGACAGCGGCGGCAGGCGGATCACCAACGCGATCAGCCGTGACGCCCGATACCGCTTCAGCCACGACCGGGTGGCCGAGGCTGCGCGGGACGGCATGTCGGACGACGCCCAGCGCGAGGCCCACCTGCGCATCGGTCGGTGGCTCGTCGGGCGGGGGGACGACCGGCTGTTCGAGGCCGCGCGCCACGTCGGCATCGGCGGGCGCGGGCTCGCCGACGACGCCGAGCGCGTGCGGTTCGTCGAGGTACTGCGGCGCGCGGCGCGAAAAGCGAAGGCGCAAGCCTCATTCCCGCTGGCGCTCGAGTACTGCCGCAACGCCTTGGACCTGCTCGGCGAACGCCGTTGGGCGGCACACTTTTCGGTGACCCGCGAGCTGCAGCTCGACGCCGCGGACGCCGCGCTGCTGGTCGGTGACGTAGCGGTGCTGAACGCGCTGCTCGACGAGGCAGATGAGCTCCTGCGCGAGCCCCCAGACCGCGCCCGTCTCGCCTACCTTCGGCTCAAAGGGCGAATCACGGAGAACCGCCTCCAGGAGGCGCTCGAGATCGGGCTTCGAGCGCTCGACGAGCTTGGCGAAAGGGTGCCGGCCGACGCGGGTAAGCCGCGCATGGGCAATGCGATCGTCCGGATGCGGCTTACGATGCGCCGCTGGAGCAACGAACGGCTGCTGCGGCTGCCGCTCTGCGAGGACCGGCGCGTCATCGAGATCCACCCGATTGTCGCCGAACTGTGCAACTTGTCCTACCTCATCCGGCCCAACCTCTTGCCCTTGCTCGTGCGAAAGCAACTCGACCTCACGCTGGCCCACGGCCACACTCCATCCTCGCCGCTGGTCATCGGCGGATACGGGGTTCTCCTCGCGGTACTCGGTGAGCACGCCGGTAGCCAGCGCTTCGGCGAGGTGGCCATGCTCCTTGCGGAGCGCCCCGAATTCCGGAAGGCCCGGCCTCAAACGGTGTTCATGCACCTGAACTTCATCCGCCACTGGCGCCATCCCCTGCGCGACGGCCTGAGCCAACTTCGCGACACCGTCGAGGAGGCGCTCGACCAGGGCGACCAGGAATACGCCGGGTTCCTGGTCGCGACCCTGCTCTCCCAATCGATCTGGGTCGGTCGCCCGCTCCCGGAGATCGACGCGCTCGCCAGTTCCCTCGTCCCCCACATCCGTTCCCAGCCGGTGCCCAGCGCTCTTTGCCAGGGGACCCATCAGTATTGCCTGAATTTGATGGGCCGCAGCGCTGATCCCTTCCTCGTCGCCGGCGAGAGCGGGTTCGACGAGCGCGAGGTGCTGCCGGCGGCCCGCCGCGAGGGCGACGAGGTGGCCCTGAGCGCCGTCGCCGCCAGGCAGCAGGGCCTGCACTTCTGGTGCGGCGACAACGCCGGCGCGGCGGCCGCCACACCGGAGGCAATCGAGCACATCGGCGGTATGGCGGGCACCGCGGTCGCCCAACTCATTTACCTGATCGGCGCGCTGAGCATGATCGAGTGCGCACCGCGAGATGCCTCGACGGCCCGGTTTGTGCGCCAGACCCTGGCGTTGCACCGCAAGTGGGCGGCCGGCGCACCGGAAAACTACGCGGCCCCGTATGCCCTGATCCAGGGGGCGTGGGCGCGAGCGCGCGGGCAACACGGCAAGGCGGAGCGCTACCTGCACCAAGCGATCGAGTTGGCCGAGGAGAACCGGCTTCCGACGATCGGTGCGCGCGCGCACGAGGAGGCCGCCGCCCTCTACGCAGAGACCGGGCGGAAAACGCTTCAGGAACACATGCTGCGGTTGGCCTACCAGCGCTGGCTCAACCTCGGTTTCGCGGTGCGCACGGACCGGCTCGCGAAGGAACACTCCTGGCTGCTTCGACGCGATCTTAAGACGGATTCGGCCGGCATCGACCCGGTCGGCGCGCACGAGCTGTTGCGCGCCCTGTCGGCGGCGCGGACCGCGGACGGCCTGGCCAACATCATCCTGGGTTCAGTCGCGCATACGACCGGCGCGGGCCGCGTCCTGCTCATCACCGGCGACGCCGACAATCTGTCGGTCCGGGCCAGCAACGACCACGGCGACATCTCGATCGTGGAGGGGCCGTGGACCGAGGTGGCCTACGACGGGGACGCGGTGCGCCGCGCGATCGACGGCGGCTCGCCCGTCGTCGCCGCGGCCGACGGACGCTCCGCGGTCCTGGCCGTTCCAATACGTCTGCACGACAGCACAATTGGGGTGATCTACGCCGAGCAGGACGAGCCCGGCGGGAACTTCGCCGCCGAGCACGCGGAGGCGGTCGCCTTCCTGTGCGCCCAGGCCGCCGCGCCGCTGTGGAACTTTCAGCTCGAGGCGCGGCTGCGGGCCGCCGACGAGTACCGGCAGTCCCTCATGGACGTGCAATCGCGATTCGTGCCCAACGAACTGCTGCGCATCCTGGACATCGACGACCTTCGCCGCGTCCGGGCCGGCTACCGGGTGGAACGCGAGATGACGGTGCTCATCAGCGACATCCGCGGCTACACGACGATGCTCGAGGACATGGACGTCGCGGAAGCGAGCAACTTGGCGATGGGTTTTCTGCGCGCCGTCGAGCTCCCGATCATCAGTTACAACGGCATGATCCAGGACGTGCGCGGGGACGAGATCGTCGCCGTCTTCGACTCGGAGCCCGACGCCGTGCGCGCGGGGTTGGCCATGCTGCGCTCCCTGCGGGAGCACAACCGGGAGCGGACGGCGCTGGGCTCCGAGGAACTGCGGGCGGGCATCGGCATCAACACCGGCGCCGTGGGAGTCGGGCTCGTCGGCGGCGTGAACCGCATGGTGCTCACCATCATCGGCGATGCGGTGAACCTGGCCGCTCGCATCGAAAGCACCAACAAGCGTTACGGCTCATCCTTGCTGATCTCCGACCGGACCTACGGTCGCCTCGATCGTTCGGAACGGTTCGATGTCCGGCGCATGGAGCGCGTCATGGTGGTCAACCGGCGCCGGCCGGTGACGATTTATGAGGTGTACAACGAGGATTCGGTTCCGCTTCGCGACGCGAAGCGCTCCGCGCAGCCCGCCTTCGACGCGGCCTTCGCGGTGTTCGATGCCGGTGAGGTCGAGGCGGCACGCGCCGCCTTCGAACGGTGCCTCGAATTGCTTCCCGACGACCCCGTCGCACCGTTGCATATAGCGCACTGCGACGCAATTGCTCGCGGCGAAATGTCCCCTGGCCAAGAAATAGCGCTCCTGAACAAGTAGCGCGCTACTCCACTTTCTGAAAATGCCGTCAGGTGCATCGCAATAAGTGTCGTTGTCTGTAATGATTTGGGCGACAGTGAGGAGTCGCACCCATGTACTTCAGCGCTGAACACTTGGCCGTCGCCAACCAGGGCCTTCGCGAAACATTCCTGCACTGCAGCATTGCCTGGCAAGCCGTCCCGCACTGGGACACCGGCGACCCAGGCCAACTCAACGTCGCCAATGGCCTGCTGGGCGCGTCCGCGGGCTTTCTCCCCCTCGGCCCGCCGCCGGCTCCTGGGGGCGCGCAACCAACGGCCCAGCTGACAGTCGCCGAGGCGATCGCGCCGACCCCCGACGCGCTGGTCACGGGAGCGATGCAGGCAACCACGACGCTGGCCACCAACTTTGACACCGACGTCCTCCAGCAGTGCTACAAAAAGCCGACGGGCGCAAACGCCATCACCGTCTCGGGCACCACCGCACAGAACCTGCAAGACGCGCTGATCACCGCCCGCGTGCTCGTCGAGAACGCCGGCTATCGAGCGCCTTCCTGCCTGATCACCAATACCGTGGGGCTCCAAAAGCTCAACCAGTTGGTCAGCGGCTACTACAACCTCTTTCAGCAGATTCTGGCCGCGGCGAATATCAACTCGGTGTACCGATTCGACCCACTCGACGGGTCCGCCAGCGGTGCGATCAACGCATCGAAGATCCGGATGGTCCTCCTTGGCCGTCGCCGGCGGATCGCCCAAGGCGCGGCGCCGGAGGCGTCGCCCGGTGAGGAGCCGGTGGACCTCGCGGTCAGTGCCCTCCCCAGCCTGGAGGTCGACGGCGAAACCGGCACGGGCGCAATCCAAATCTCCCCACGGATCCGTTACGCATTGAGGATCACCGATGCCGCAGGCCTCGTCGCTCTCAAAGAGTGACTCACGTTACGGCGGCACGAGCCCGGCGGCCTGCAACCCGCTCGACGATTATCTCGCCCTCTGCAAGGAGGCCACAGACGGCGAGATCGACCGGCTCTACGGGCCGGGTGACCGCGGGACCAACGGGCTCTACGACCTGATCCTCGACTACCCGCTGCGCGGCGGGAAGGCGCTGCGCCCAGCGCTGAGCATCGCCACCTGCCTCGGCCTCGGCGGCCACCTCGAAGCGATACTTCCGACCGCCGCGACCCTCGAGCTCTACCACAACGCCTTTCTGATCCACGACGACATCGAGGACGAATCATGGTGGCGGCGCGGCAAACCCACGCTGCACATCGACCACGGTGTGCCGATCGCCGTCAACGTCGGCGACGCCATGCTGTCGCTGTCACTACAGCCGCTACTGGACAACGTCGAGCGCGTCGGGTTGGGGCCCGCGCTGCGCATCCTGCGCGCCGTCGCGAAGATGACGCGGCTGACCGTCGACGGACAAGCGCTGGAGCTGGAGTGGGTCCGGTCTAATACCTGGCAGCTCGACGACGATGACTATCTCAAAATGGTGGAACTCAAAACCAGCTGGTACTCGTTCATCACGCCACTGCAGGCCGGCGCGATCGCGGCCGGCGCCGGACCCGAGCGGTTGGCGGCCCTGGAGTCCCTCGGGCGGCATCTCGGAGCCGCCTTCCAGATCACCGACGACCTGCTCAACCTGCGGGCGGACCCTGAGGAGTACGGCAAGGAGATCGGCGGCGACCTCTGGGAGGGCAAGCGAACCCTCATGCTGTTGCACACCTTGCGCAGCGCCGAGCCCGGGGATCAGGCTCGCGCCGTACAGATCCTGTCCAAGCGCCGACCCAGCGCCGACGACGAGCTGCAACTCACCGCGTTGCTGGACCGGCTCACCACCGCCGGACAGCTCTCCCGGGCCGGCCGCGCCGAACTCGAAACTCAGCTGCGGGGACACCAGCCCGCGGAGCCCAAGAGCCTCAACGACATTCGTTGGCTCTACGAATTGATGCACCACGTAGGCTCGCTTAGCCACGCTCGCGATGTCGCCGCCGAACAGGCGCGGCAGGCGGCCATCGCGCTTGCCGATCTCGATTGGTTGCCGCCCAGCCGCCACCGGGACATGCTGGTCAGCCTGGTCGACTACGTGCACGGGCGAACCCGATGAGCCCCGAAGCCCTGATGGGCATGCTGGCGGAACTCGAACGCATCCGCGAGCTCGCTCTCGATCTCATCGAGCGCGAGACACCGGGCCTGCACCCGTCCCCTCCGGACGGGGCCGGCGAAACGGAGCGGTCGGTGTTCGAGCTACTCGTCGGCGCCCGCCGCGCGGTGCTGGGCAACCCCGCGGCCGCCCGGAGGCTGCACGACCTGCTCGTTGCCGAAGGCCGGCGTTACGCGAACACCCCCCGCGGGGCGCGGCTGCGCGACGCGCTGGCCGCCTCGGAAGCGGTGGAGAACCTCCGACGCGTCTGGGAAATGGTGAGCCTCAACGTTCTCGGCGGTCCCGCTTCGTCCAGCGCTTCCTCGGACGCCTGGGCGGACCTGCTGGCCGACGCCGTTATCGGGCAAGGCCTCGACGATGCCGTCCTCGCTCGCCTGCGGCCCGAAGGATTCGCATGACGCTTACCGATCCTCGCGAGGCGCTCGCCGACCAGAGCGATTTCATCGGCTACCTGGTTGGCCTGGCCGGAATCGCGCAAGTGGTGCACACCCTGGCCGGCGACGGGCCCCGGCGAGCCGAGGGTGACCGCGACGCCGACGATTTCGTGCACGCCCTGCTCGGGTTGGCCAGCATCGGTGCGGCGATCGAACGAATCGCGAACTGGCCTACGGCGCAACAGGTTCAGGCCGCCACGGCGCGCCCGACCACGCGGTGGCTGCGATGAGCGCGGTGCTCGCCCGCAACGACTTCCTGCGCGCCCCGGTGCTGGCCACCGCCCGCCCCGCGGGTTTCAAGGAGTGGCACCACTTCGTGGTCCACCGGCCAGACGTGCGGCTTCTGATCAATTTCAGCCTCAACAATGAAGCAGTCGGCGGAGACGAAGTCCGGCTCGCGCCACGCGTCATCGTGATCGCTCATGACGAGACCTGGAACGGCGCCGTCGAGCGGTTAGACGCGAGCGCTCTCAACGTCTCGGCCGATCTGGGTGAACTGAGCATCGGCGGCAACCGGATGACCGTGCTGCCCGATGGCTACCGCCTGGCAATCGACATGCCCGACAAGGATATTCGGGGTGAACTGCACTTCAGCTCGCCGAGCGAACCGTTCGTGGTCCGCAACGAACCGCTGGGGGCCGGCCGAGTCAGCTGGCTCTTCGTGCCCAGGCTGCGCGCCACGGGATGGCTACGAATCGGCGCCCGGGAGCACCGGATCGAGGACGACCTGGCCTATCACGACCACAACTGGGGCCGGTTCTGGTGGGGAGACGACTTCGGGTGGACGTGGGGAACCATATTGCCCAACGGGCCCGCGGACCCCTGGTCGATGGTATTCGTGCAGATGACCGATCGCGGTTCGCTGCGCTGCCTCTCCCGAGCGCTCTACGTGTGGCACCACGACGAGCCCGCAGCGATATTCCGGCACGCCGCGGTGGATGCGCGCACGGGCGGCCCGCTTGGCCGCGCGGCCGACTGCACGTTGCCGGCCCCCATGCGGCTTCTGCTGGACGGCGAGGTGCCGGGTGTCCCGGAACGCATCGATATCACCGCGACGCGGGGACGCGACCGGGTGCGCGCCGAGGTCCGCTCCCGTTCCTACGCCCGCCTCGCGCAGCCGAGCGAGGTATGCCTCGACCGATCGACCGTGCTGTGCGAAACGGACGGCAGCGTCCGGGCGAGCGGCACGGTAAAGGGTGAGCAGTTCGACTTCGTCGGCACCGGAGTATTCGAGTTCCTGCATGGCTGAACGGGTTTCATCGCTATTGCGGCGATCGGTCGAGCACCTGGAGAGCGAGGTGCCCGACAGCTATCGCCACCTGATCGCCGAGCTTGGCCCGATGATCATCGAGCTGAAGGTCGACGGCGAAGTCTTCACGCTGCGCGGTGGTGACCGTATTCGCGTGGCCGACGGTGCGGCCGACGTCGCCGGTGCCCGGATCGTCACGTCGCGCGCAACCATCCTCGACGTGATCGACGCCAGGATGGCGCTGGGCGAGGCCGTCGAGGCGGGTGCGGTGAGCGTCCGCGGTTCGCTCGACGACGTCGAGCGTGCGCACGACTCGCTGCGCGCCTACGTCCACGCTGCGGTCCGGGCTCCCTCGCAGCCGGCGCTGCTGTCCGAACTTCGGGCGGGACCGTCATGAACGAAAGCATCTGCACACCGGCATCCTGTGAACAACGTCCCACGGTGGCGGTCCTCGGTGCCGGCATCGCCGGCCTCACCGCCGCGCACGAACTCTCAGAACGCGGCTTCGTCGTCACCGTGTACGAGCCCCATGCGGACGAGCGCAACACGCTGGGATCCGCGCCGGCCGGGACATACCCGCCCGTCAAGCTCGGCGGTCTCGCCGCGTCTCAATACTCGACCGTGGGTCCGCACGACGGAAGCCAGGCCGAGCTGCGCCCCTTCCCCGGCCGGCGGGGCCGGCCCCGGGCCCCGGACTGTGCGGTGGCCGGAGAACACGGCTTCCGCTTCTTTCCGGCGTACTACCTTCATATCTGGGACATGTTCCAGCGCATCCCGGTCTACGAACTCAGGCACACGGCCGGCGGCACCACCTGCTGGGCGCCGACCCCACGCACGGTCTACGACAACGTGCGCCGGGTGATCACCCAGGGCGTGACCGGGGTGGGCAAGTCGTCCCTGGTCTTCCCCCGCGAACTGCCCCGCAGTTTCGCGGAGTTCCTCGGTACCCTCAGCCAGATTGCCGAGATCGGCTTCACCGCAAGCGATATCGCGACCTTGCAGAGCAGGCTGCTGTGCTACCTCGTCACCAGTCCGCTGCGCCGCGCAAAAGAACTGCAGAACGTGTCGGCCTACGACTACTTCGTCGGTTACGACCGCAGAACCAACACCAACCGGTTCGCCTACTCGCCCGGCTGTTACGCGTTTTTGAGCGAAATGCCAAGACTCTTAGCGGCTTTCGACTCGCGCTGGGGCGACGCGCGCACCAACGTCTCGACCTTGCTGCAGCTGTATCTGAACATGGACCGTCGCGACAACAAAGCCGACGGAGTGCTCAACGCTCCCACCACCGAGGCGTGGTTCGACCACTGGTACCGCCACCTCGCCGCGCTCGGCGTCCGCTTCGAGCACAACGCCGCGATGCGCCTCGACGCGCAGGCCGCCGCCCCGGGTCAGCCGCCCCACCTGCGGCCCCGCGTGCAGATCACGTTCGCCGACGGTACGGCGGTGACTCCCGACTACATCGTCGTCGCCGCCGACGCACCCGCGGCCGAAATCATCACCACCACGCTGCGCGCGGCCGGCACCGGCGGCACGGTCGCGAAGCTGGACGGCTTCACGACCATCGCCCCGCCACCCGAAGGCCCCCTGCAGCCCGCCACGAGCAGGCCGCAGCAGCGACGAAATCCCTACGACATGGACGAGCTGGGACGGGTGCCGTGGGATCGGTTCCAAACCCTTTGCGGCATCCAGTATTACTTCGACACCGAGTTCCAGCTGCTGCGCGGACACATGCTCTACTCCGGAACGACGTGGTCCTTGTCGTCGATCAACCAGCAGGGATTTTGGGAAAAGCAACCCATTTTGAACACCGACGGCTACATCTCGGTGCTCTCCGTCGACATCGGGGATTTCAACACCCCCTCCAGCCACGTGGTCGACGAGAACGGCCGGGCCAAGGCCGCGCGTGATTGCACGCCCGACGAAATCGCCGCCGAGGTGTGGCGCCAGATTGTTTCCACCATCACCCGCGACGACGACTCGCTTGCCGACAAGGCGATCCCGTGGCCTGTGTGGTACGCGCTCGACCGAGGCCTGCGGATGGCCGACGGGCCCGGCCAGGGCCAGGGCCGCATTGTTCGCAACGACACGCCGTACCTCGTTCCTGTCGTCGGGGACTGGAACAACCGGCCCAGCAGCGATCCCTGGAATCCGCAGGGAACATCCTGGACGACCAAACCACCGGAGCCGGTGTGGCTCGACGATCTCGAGCAGCGCAACGTCTGGCAAGCGCGCCACGGCGGCTACCAGGTGCACAACAACTCGGTGGTCTTCGCGGGCACGTGGAACAAGACGTTCACCCGGATCACGTCGATGGAGGCGGCGTGCGAGTCGGCGCGCCACGCCGTCAATGCCATCCTCGATCACTACGTCTGGGTCCAATCGGGCGGCGTCGATCGGCGGGAGAAGACGACTCTCGCGTGGCAGTTTCCGTTCGGCTTCCTCGACCAAGGAATGTCGGGCCCGGTCCGGCTGCCGACGCCCGCCGGCGATTACTGCTACATCTTCGACATCGAGAACCGCGAGCCCGCCGACGCCCGCACGCTGCGCACGCTGGATTCGGACTATTGCCAGCGGTCGCTGCCGCCTCCCTGGGAGCTGCCGACGGCGCAGCTGCCCGCCGTCCCAGTGCCGTTCATCCCGCCACCCGCTGGAGGTTAGAAATGTATCCACCCATACCCGGCTACGACCAGCAGACGCTCGCATACCTGCAGGCCTGGCGACAGTTTCTGGAGCAGTGGGTAGCCATGCTGCCCGGCCTACAGGTCCTGGCCGCCCCGCCGATGTGGCCCCCGGTGCCGTTCGGTGGGCAGTTCATGGGACCCGGGATGCCGTTCGTGCCGCCCATGCCGCCCTTCATGCCCCCGACGCCCGCGGCCGCGCCGCCGGCGCCTCCCGCGCCTACTGACTACACCCAGCAGCTGTTCAGCTACCTGCAGGCGTGGCGGCAATACCTCGAGCAGGCGGCCGCCGGAGCGCCGGGCTCACCCAGCGCGTCCACCCCGCAACAGCCGGGGTCCACTGGCGACAGCGGCAAACCCCGTGGGCCATCCGACGGCACGGGCGGCAAGAGCGGCGCCACGGGCGGCGCCGGCAAGGCATCGACCGCGCCCTGGCCGCCGCAACAGATCGACGTGCAGCCCGAGACCTACGGCGGGAGCCAAGACGTCAGCGTCGACATCAGCGGCCAAGCGTCTCCCCTGCTCGATGTGCCGCCCACGAGCCAGTACCAAAGCGAATTCAGCACTCTCGGCTCCAGACCACAGCAGCTGCTGAATCCGCCCGACTATGCCTTCGGGTATCTCGACCGCCTCAGCCCCGCAGTGCTGCCGGCGGGCGCAGCCGTCACCACGACGGCGGAATCGGCGCACCTTGCGCAGAATTCGGCCTTCGCCGCCATGATGGAGCGCGTCGAGCCGATTGTGTCGCCGCTGGCCGAGCCGAAATCGCTATTCTCGGTGACCGACGCCCCCCGGGAGGGTTGAGCGGACGCCGGGCTAAATCTGACCCTGGACTGTGGTGGCAGGTACAGGATTCGAACCTGTGTAGGCGTAAGCCGACGGATTTACAGTCCGCTCCCATTGGCCGCTCGGGCAACCTGCCGCCAGACAGGTTACAACGACCGGGTAGACAAGGCACAAACGGCTAACCGGAGGAAGGGACGGATCGCATGGCCGACTCATCGTTCGACATCGTCAGCAAGGTCGACCGCCAGGAGGTCGACAACGCGCTCAACCAGGCCGCCAAGGAGCTGGCCACCCGCTTCGACTTCCGCGGCACCGACACCACGATCGCGTGGAAGGGTGACGAGGCGATCGAGCTGACGTCGTCGACCGAGGAGCGCGTCAAGGCCGCCGTCGACGTCTTCAAGGAGAAGCTGGTCCGCCGCGACATCTCGATGAAGGCCTTCGACGCCGGCGAGCCGCAGGCCTCCGGCAAGACCTACAAGGTGGCCGGCACCCTCAAGCAGGGCATCAGCAGCGAGAACGCCAAGAAGATCACCAAGCTGATCCGCGACGAGGGGCCCAAGAACGTCAAGACCCAGATCCAGGGCGACGAGGTCCGCGTCACCAGCAAGAAGCGCGACGACCTGCAGGCCGTCATCGCGATGCTCAAGCAGGCCGACCTCGACGTCGCGCTGCAGTTCGTCAACTACCGGTAGCGTTCAGTTCGTGCACTACTTATAAATGCACGAAACGCATCTAAACTGGTTGCCATGACCACCGTCGAGGATCTCGCCGACGCGACGCGGCGGGTACGCGAAAGCGCCCGAGCGGTTGGCGCCGCCCTGGCATCGGTCGCCGTCTACGTCGAGCCGGCCACCGCCCGGGCGGTCCAGGCGGAGCACAACCTCTACGCGCGGATCGACGCGGAGTTCGGCATGCTGACCAGCACCGAAGCCGGCAAACGAATGGGGTCGCGGTCCCGCGCCCCGCGCAATCTCGCCAGCACCGCCCGAAGCAACAACCAACTGCTTGCGGTGCGGCGGGGCAACTCTCTCGTATACCCGGGGTTCCAGTTCGGACCGGACGGGCAGCCGCTTGCCGTCATACCCCGGCTGCGCGAGATCGCGGAGGCCAACGACTGGTCGGAGACCGGCCTGGTGCAGTGGCTGTGCTCGCCGACGACCTACTTCGACGGGGATCGGCCCGTGGACCACCTCGCCGAGGATCCGGACCGCGTCGCCGCGGTGGCTGCGCAGGACTTGGCCATCGAGTGGTGAAAGGGCCGCCGACCCCGTTCGACCCGGCCATCGAGAAACTGCCCGCGGGACAACTGCTATATCGCGTCTTCACGGCTACCCGCACGCCCACCGAGTTCAATCCGGGCATTGGCGCTGCGACCCGGTTCGGCTTCTTCGGCCAGCCCCCAATACCGATCATGTACGCGGCGGAGACCGAGGAGGCGGCGATCGCCGAAACGCTGCTGCACAACGTACCGCCCGAAGGCGGCGAGCTGTCCTACGACAGGTACTCCACCAAGGCACTCGCCCTCATTAAGGTCACCCGCGAGCTTCGCCTCGCCGTCTTGCACGGCATGGGGCTGCGACGCCTCAAAGTCACCGCCGACGACGTGACGTCGAGCCCGGCCTCGACCTATCCGGACACCGTGCGCTGGGCCGAAGCCGCGCACGGGATCGGCCTCGACGGCATGGTGTGGATGTCGCGGCTGTGCAATGACAGCAAGGCGTACGTGTTCTTCGGCGACCGACGCGGCGGAACCACGGGGGCGTTCGCCCAGGACCCCTCCCACGCGCGCATCTTCGCCAGCGCCGCGGATCAGATGTGGCTGATCGACCTGTGCGCACCGCTGCATGTCGACGTGCTCTTGAAGCCGTTGTAACCGACCAGCCGGTAACTATCTAGGCTGCATCATGAGACCGCAGAGTTAAGCGAGGTTCACGATGACAGTGGGTCCACAGGACGACCAGTTCGACGTCATCATCATCGGCGCGGGCATCTCCGGCATCGACGCGGCCTACCGCATCTCCGAGCGCAACCCCGGCCTGACCTACACCATCCTGGAGCGGCGCGCCCAGATCGGCGGCACCTGGGACCTGTTCCGCTACCCCGGCGTTCGCTCCGACAGCAGCATCTTCACGCTGTCGTTTCCGTTCGAGCCGTGGACCCGCAAGGAGGGCGTCGCCGACGGCGAACACATCCGCGAGTACCTGACCGCCACGGCGCACAAGTACGGCATCGACCGCAACATCCGGTTCAACAGCGACGTCGTCTCGGCCGACTGGGACTCGTCCACCGACACCTGGACGGTCACCGTCGAACAAGACGGCGCCCGCCGCCTCTACCGCGGGCGCTCCCTGTTCTTCGGCAGCGGCTACTACAACTACGACGAGGGCTACACCCCGGACTTTCCGGGCATCGAACGGTTCGCGGGCACCGTCATCCATCCCCAGCACTGGCCCGAGGACCTCGACTACAGCGGCAAGAAGATCGTCGTCATCGGCAGCGGCGCCACCGCCGTCACGCTGATCCCGTCGCTGGCCGAACGCGCCGCGAAAGTGACGATGCTGCAGCGCTCGCCGACGTACCTGATCTCGGCGTCCAAATACGGCAAGGTCGCCGCCGTGTCTCGTAAACTGCTGCCCCGCAAGCCTTCCCATCTCGTCGTCCGGATGTACAGCGCATTGACCGAGGCGGTGTTCTTCTTCTTGTCCCGCAAGGCACCGGGTTTGGTGCGCTGGCTGCTGCGGCGCAAGGCGATCAACAGCCTGCCCGACGGCTACGCCGTCGACGTCCACTTCAAGCCGCGCTACAACCCGTGGGACCAGCGGATGTGCCTGATCCCCGACGCCGACCTCTACAACGCCCTCAGCGACGGCGGCGCCGAGGTGGTCACCGACCACATCGACCACTTCGACGAGAACGGCATCGCGCTGGAGTCCGGGGGGCGCCTCGACGCCGACATCATCGTCACCGCGACCGGTCTGCAGCTGCAGGCCTTGGGTGGGGCCACGATCAGCGTGGACGGCGAACAGATCGACCACCGCGACCGCTTCGTCTACAAGGCGCACATGCTCGAAGACGTGCCCAACCTGTTCTGGTGCGTGGGCTATACCAACGCCTCGTGGACGCTGCGGGCCGACATCACCGCGCGCGCCACGGCAAAACTGCTGGCGCACATGACCTCCCACGGCTACACCCACGCCTACCCGCACCTCGGCGACGAGCCGATGGACGTCAAGCCGTCGTGGGACATCCAGGCCAACTACGTGAAGCGCTCGGGGCACGCGCTGCCCAAGTCGGGCACCAGGCGGCCGTGGAACGTGCGGCAGAACTATCTCGCCGACGCCATCGACTACCGGTTCGACCGCATCGAGGAGGCGATGGTGTTCGGCCGTGTGGCCGACCGGGCGCCACTCGCCGGGTGAACGGCTTCTAAATCTCCGATGTCGGCAATACGCTGATCGCCATGGCAGCTGAGAAGCGCGAACCCAGAGTCGTTGTCCTCGGTGGCGGTTCCTGGGGAACCACGGTGGCGTCCATCTGCGCGCGCCGCGCACCGACGCTGCAGTGGGTGCGCTCCGAGGCGACCGCCAAGGACATCAACGACAACCACCGCAACAGCCGCTATCTCGGCAACGACGTCATCCTCAGCGACACGCTGCGCGCCACCACCGACTTCGCCGAAGCCGCCAACTCCGCCGACGTCGTCGTCATGGGGGTGCCCTCGCACGGCTTCCGGGGGGTGCTCACCGAGCTGGGCAAGGAGCTGCGTCCATGGGTGCCGGTGGTGTCGCTGGTCAAGGGGCTCGAGCAGGGCACCAACATGCGGATGTCGCAGATCATCGAGGAGCTGCTGCCCGGTCACCCGGCAGGCATCCTGGCCGGGCCGAACATCGCCCGCGAGGTAGCCGAGGGCTACGCCGCCGCCGCGGTGCTGGCCATGCCCGACCAGCACCTGGCGACCCGGCTGTCGGGCCTGTTCCGCACCCGGCGCTTCCGCGTGTACACCACGGACGACGTCGTCGGGGTGGAGATGGCCGGCGCGCTGAAGAACGTCTTCGCCATCGCCGTCGGGATGGGCTATTCCCTGGGTATCGGCGAAAACACGCGCGCGCTGGTGATCGCGCGGGCGCTGCGCGAGATGACCAAGCTGGGCGTCGCGATGGGCGGCAACCCCGACACCTTCCCCGGGCTGGCCGGCCTGGGCGACCTGATCGTCACCTGCACCAGCCAGCGCAGCCGCAACCGCCACGTCGGCGAGCAACTCGGCGCCGGCAAGGCGATCGACGAGATCATCGCGTCGATGAACCAGGTCGCCGAGGGCGTCAAGGCGGCCAGCGTGATCATGGAGTTCGCCAACGAGTTCGGGCTGAACATGCCCATCGCCCGCGAAGTGGACGCGGTGATCAATCACGGCTCGACCGTCGAACAGGCCTATCACGGCCTGGCCGCCGAGGTCCCCGGCCACGAGGTGCACGGCTCGGGGTTCTGAGCCGGCCCGTTTAACGCCGTGTAACGAAAACATTTGCATTCGCTATGGCCGAGGCCCGTCGGCTTGACCCCCGCTTTGCCCGGCAAATACCGTCGGAACAGGTAGCCGGGCTATAACCCGTCGCTTCGCGCAGTCGTAATCGTCTGTGCGCCAACGTGCTACGCCGACGCAACGCAGCGCAATCCGGGGCGAATATCGGAACATCCCCCGCTACGACCAACGAGGGAAGCCAACCGATGCAAAACGTTCAAAACACTGAAAGCACTGCACAACTCGACGATCAAGCGATCAACCACGGCGGCGAAGAAACGCGAATGGACCGGATACGCTCCGTCGTCCGGCACGATCTGCCCGCGTCGCTCGTCGTCTTCCTGGTCGCACTCCCGTTGTCACTGGGGATCGCGATCGCGTCGAACGCCCCGGTGCTCGCCGGCCTCATCGCGGCGGTCGTCGGCGGCGTCATCGGTGGCGCCATTGGCGGGTCGCATCTGCAGGTCAGTGGCCCCGCCGCCGGCCTGACCGTCGTGGTCGCCGAACTGGTTTCCCAATTCGGCTGGGGCATAACGTGTTTGATCACGGTCGCCGCGGGTGTGCTGCAGGTAGTGCTGGGGTTCAGCCGGGTGGCGCGAGCCGCGCTGGCGATCTCACCCGTTGTCGTGCACGCCATGCTGGCCGGCATCGGGATCACGATCGCACTGCAACAGACGCATGTGTTGCTGGGCGGGAAGTCGAAAAGCACGGCCTGGCACAACCTTGTTGGGCTGCCCGGCCAGATCATCGGCGCTCATCGCCCCGGGGTCATCCTGGGCGTACTGGTGATCGTCATCATGGTCGCGTGGCGTTGGGCCCCAGCCAAACTTGCGGTGGTTCCCGGCCCGTTGGTCGCCATTGTGGTGGTCACGGTCGTCTCCGTGGTGTTCCCGTTCCACGTGCGGCGCATCGACCTCGAGGGGTCGCCGCTGGACGCTCTGCAGCTACCGCAGTGGCCCGCCGGCAATTGGGGCGCCGTCGTGATCGGAATCATCACGGTCACGCTCATCACCAGCGTGCAGAGCCTGCTGACAGCGGTGGCGACCGACCGGATGCACACCGGACCCCGCACCGACCTCAACCGCGAACTGGTCGGGCAGGGCGCGTCCAACATCGCATCGGGAGCGATCGGCGGTCTTCCCATCGCGGGCGTCATCGTCCGCAGCTCGGCCAATATCAGGGCGGGTGCCAAATCCCGCGCGTCGACCATCCTGCACGGCTTCTGGGTCCTCCTGTTCGCCCTTCCGTTCGCGGGATTGATCGAGCAGATTCCCACCGCGGCCCTTGCCGGGTTGCTGATCGTGATCGGAATTCAGCTGCTGCAACCGGCACACATCGAAACCGCGCTGAAAAGCGGGGATTTGATCGTCTACGTGGTGACCGTGATCGCCGTTGTATTCCTCAATCTGCTGCACGGCGTGCTGATCGGGCTCGCCCTGGCCATCGCGATGACCGGTTGGCGAGTGATCCGGGCCAGGGTCGAAGCCAAGTCCGAAGGCGACGGGTGGCACGTGCTGATCGAGGGGCCGGCATGCACCTTCCTCGCCCTGCCCCGCCTGACGCGCGTGCTGGCGTCCATCCCCGCCGGATCACAAGTGACCGTAGTTGTGTCCGTCAACTACCTCGATCACGCCGCGCACCAAGCGATCAGCGACTGGCAGCGCCAGTTCGAGTTGACGGGTGGCACAGTCCGGATCCGTGGAGTGTTCGAGACCGGCCACCTCTTCCGCCGGCACACAAACGAACTCGTGGAAGCCGAAAGCCCGGGGGCCGCAGCCTAATTGACTCGCTCAGTCGACGTCGATCCGGATGTGCAGTCGCTTGCCGCACACCTGCGCCAGGCGCGCCAGCACGTCGACCCGCGGCACCTCCGTCCCGTCCTCCCACGCGGCAACGGCTTCCGGCGTAGTGCCGAGCGCCTCGGCCAGTTGGGCCTGGTTCATATCCGCGCCGGCGCGTGTCTCGAAGATCAGATCGGGCAAGTCCAGTGCCAGCCCGGCTTCGTGAATATCCATTGAGTTAGCTTCCGGCATGGCAATCACCGGCTTCCGTAGTAGGTCGGTCCGAGATCGAGCATCCAACCCCGATCCTACGCCGCCACTACCGCCCGGCCATCTCCTCGAGCCGGCGGATGCGGTCCTCGATCGGCGGGTGCGTCGAAAACAGCGACCCGATCTTCTCGCCCGCGCGGAATGGGTTGGCGATCATCAGGTGCGCCTGGCTGGCCAGCTGCGGCTCCGGCGGCAATGGCGCCGCCTGGACCCCGCCGGAGATCTTGCGCAGCGCCGACGCCAAAGCCAGGGGGTCGCCGGTCAGCACGGCGCCCGACTCGTCGGCCTGGTATTCCCGCGACCGGGACACCGCCAGCTTGACCACGGTCGCCGCGATCGGGCCCAGCAACGAAACCAGCAGCAGCGCAAAGGGATTGTCGCCGTCGCGGTCGTTGCCGCCGAAGAACATCGCGATGTAGGACAGCGCGGTGATCACCGACGCCATCGCGCCGGCGACACAGGAGATCAGGATGTCGCGGTTGTAGACGTGGGAAAGCTCGTGGCCCAGCACGGCGCGCAGCTCGCGCTCGTTGAGCATGCCCAGGATGCCGGTGGTGCAGCACACCGCGGCGTTGCGCGGATTGCGGCCGGTGGCGAAGGCGTTGGGGGCGTTGGTGTCGCTGATGTACAGCCTCGGCATCGGCTGGTGCGCGGAGGTGGCCAGCTCGCGCACGATCCGGTACATCGCCGGCTCCTGCACCTCGGTCACCGGCTGCGCGTGCATGGCCCGCAGCGCCAGCTTGTCGCTGTTGAAGTAGGTGTAGGCGTTCATGCCGATCGCGAACAGCACCGCCAGCCACATGGCCGTCCTGCCGAACAGCGAGCCCACCAGCACGATCAACACGGACATACCGACCAACAGGGCGAAGGTCTTCAGCCTGTTGGCATGCGGATGCCAGGTCATCGGTGTCCTCCTAGGAGCCTCAACTATTGCTCATTGAACGCCTGAAACGCCTGGCGGAGTTCCGGGACCCGCTAACCGTGGCGGCTCACCGTGTAGTCGACCAGCGTCTCCATCGCCCGCCGGCCCGGGACGTCGGGCAAAAGCGCCAGCTCCCGGCGCGCCCGCTCGGCATATTGCGTCAGGAAGTGCTTGGCCTTGGTCATGCCGGGTGACGCGCGCAACAGCGTCAGCGCCTCGGCCACCAACGCGTCGTCCTCGACGGGCCCGGACAGCAGCTGTCGCAGCCGCACGGCCTCGGGCTCGCGCAGCGCATAGACCATCGGCAGGGTGTGCACCCCTTCGCGGACATCGGTGCCGGGCAGCTTGCCGGACTCGTGGGAGTCGCTGTCGATGTCGATGATGTCGTCGGAGATCTGAAACGCGGTGCCCACGATGCCGCCGAGGCGGCTCAGCCGCTCCACCTGTTCGGCGTCGGCGCCCGAGAACATCGCGCCGAACCGGCCCGCCGCGGAGATGAGGCACGCCGTCTTCTCGTACACCACCTTCAGGTAGTGCTCGACGGGATCAACCCCGTCGGCCGCGCCCCTCCCCTCGCGCATCTGCCCGGTCACCAATTGGGCGAACGTCTCCGCGATGAGCCGCACCGCCTCCGGTCCTAGCCGCGACACCAGCCGCGAGGCCGTCGCGAACAGGTAGTCGCCGGCCAGGATCGCGACGTTGTTGCCCCAGCGCACGTTCGCGGTCGGCGTGCCGCGGCGGACCTCCGCCTCGTCCATCACGTCGTCGTGGTAGAGCGTGGCCAGGTGCACCAGCTCGATGACCGCGCCGGCGATGGTGACCTCCGCGGCGTCCGGGTCGGGGCCGAGCTGCGCGGACAACACGGTGAACAGCGGCCGGAACCGCTTGCCGCCGGCCTTGAACAGGTAGGTCAGCGAGTCGGTCATCACCGCGTCGGCGCTGCGCAGCTCGGTCTCCATGAGCTGCTCGATCCGCGCCACCCCGTCGCGCACGGTGGCGGCGAACGCGGCATCCGCGAAGTCGATGCCCGCCACCACGGTCGCCGGGGTACTCACCCGACCAAACATACTGGTGTGCATGGGGACGAAAGCCATCGGAGCCGACGTGGTGGTCGTGGGCGCTGGACCGGCCGGTTCGGCGGCCGCGGCCTGGGCCGCCCGCGCCGGCAACGACGTGCTCGTCGTCGACTCCGCCAGCTTCCCCCGCGACAAGGCGTGCGGCGACGGGCTGACCCCGCGCGCCGTCGCCGAGGTCGAACGACTGGGGCTGGGCGGCTGGCTGGACACCCGCATCCGCCACCGCGGCCTGCGGATGAGCGGGTTCGGCGGCGAGGTGGAGGTCGACTGGCCGGGGCCGTCGTTCCCGTCGACCGGCAGCGCGGTGGCCCGCCTCGAGCTGGACGACCGGATCCGCAAGTGCGCCGAGGATTCCGGGGCGCGGATGCTGCTGGGCACCAAAGCCGTTGCCGCCCATCATGACTCATCTAGGCGGGTGGTTTCGCTGACGCTGGCCGACGGCACCGAGGTGGGTTGCCGCCGGTTGATCGTGGCCGACGGGGCCCGCTCACCGCTGGGCCGCAAGCTGGGACGGCGCTGGCATCAGGAGACGGTGTACGGCGTGGCCGCGCGCGGCTACCTGACCACCCCGCGGGCCGACGAGCCCTGGTTGACGTCGCACCTGGAGCTGCGCTCTCCGGACGGCGCCGTGTTGCCCGGCTACGGCTGGATCTTCCCGCTGGGCAACGGCGAGGTGAACATCGGCGTCGGCGCGCTGTCGACGTCGAAGCGGCCCGCGGACCTGGCGCTGCGGCCCCTGATCTCCTACTACACCGACCTGCGCCGCGACGAGTGGGGCTTTGACGGCGCGCCGCGGGCGGTGGCGTCGGCGCTGCTGCCGATGGGGGGCGCGGTCTCCGGGGTGGCCGGCCCCAACTGGATGCTGATCGGCGACGCGGCAGCCTGCGTCAACCCGCTCAACGGCGAGGGCATCGACTACGGCATGGAGACGGGGCGGCTGGCCGCCGAGCTGCTCGACTGCGCCGACCTGTCGCGGGTGTGGCCGGAGCTGCTGCAGCAGCACTACGCGCGCGGGTTTTCGGTCGCGCGCAGGCTCGCGTTGGCGCTGACGTTCCAGCGGTTTTTGCCCGCGACCGGGCCGGTCGCGATGCGCTCGACGCGGTTGATGACGATCGCCGTGCGCGTGATGGCCAACCTGGTCACCGACGACGACGCCGACTGGGTGGCGCGGGCCTGGCGGGGCGGCGGCCGGCTGTCGCGGCTGATCGATCGCCGAACGCCATTCACCTGAGCCACTTTCCGTGGCGAGCAGACGCAAAGGGACCCAAATACTCGGCGTGTCGGGTGCTTTTGCGTCTGCTCGCACGTATAAGGCTCCTTGACATATATCAGCCCGCTTGATATATCTGGTGGCATGACCCAACCACTCGATTTCGAATTCGAAACCGCCTATCGCGGTGAATCCGCCCAATTCGGTGAGGGCGTGCGGCCGCCGTGGAGCATCGGCGCCCCGCAGCCCGAGCTCGCCGCCCTGATCGAGCAGGGCAAGTTCCACGGCGACGTCCTCGACGTCGGCTGCGGCGAAGCCGCGATCTCCCTGGCGCTGGCCGAGCGGGGCCACACCACCGTCGGGCTGGACCTTTCCCCCACCGCGATCGACCTGGCCCGCCGCGAGGCCCAGGCGCGGGGGCTGACCAACCTCACGTTCGAGGTGGCCGACATCAGCTCGTTCACCGGCTATGACGGCCGGTTCGGCACCATCGTCGACAGCACCCTGTTCCACTCGATCCCGGTCGAGGCGCGCGAGGGCTACCAGCAGTCGATCCGGCGGGCCGCCGCACCCGGCGCGTCGTACTTCGCGCTGGTCTTCGACAAGGCCGGGGTGCCCGAGGGCCCGATCAACGCCGTCACCGCCGACGAGCTGCGCGAGGTGGTGTCCAAGTACTGGGTCGTCGACGAGATCCGGCCGGCCCGCATCCACGCCAGCCTGCCCGAGGGCGCGCCGGTGATGCCGTTCCCCGACGTCCGCGACGAGCCGAACGGCCTGAAGTCGGTCAGCGCCTGGTTACTGTCCGCGCATTTGGCGTAAGGCGTATAGTCCGGCTAATGAAGGCTTCGAGGCTGGCTTCGCTCATCGCCATGGCGGGCGCCGCTATCGCATTGGCGGCGCCCGCGCAGGCCGACGACTACGACTACGTTTTCAAACAAACCGTCAACCACTTCGGCGTTTACGGCCCGCAGGACCAGCTCGCGTGGCTGGCCAAGATCAGCTGTGAACGCATCGGTCGCGGCGTCGACGGCGACGCGTACAAGTCGGCCAACTTCATCCAGCACAACCTGCCGTTGGGCACCACGCAGGGTCAGGCGTTGCAGTTCCTGGGTGCCGCGGTCGACCACTACTGCCCCAACCAGGTCGGCTTCGTCCAAAGCGCCGGCCGCTAGCCGCGTTAGCCGCGAGAGTGCACTTACTGACGACCTCTCTCGGGCGATGCGTCGGTAGTCGCACTGTCGCGGAGAAAGCGGTGGCCGGCCGCCAGAACTAAAGCGGCTTGTAGCCCGCGTGCAGGGCGACGATTCCGCCAGTCAGGTTGCGCCACCGCACCGCCGACCACCCGGCCGCCGAAATTTGGTGCGCCAGGGTGGGCTGGTCGGGCCAGGCCCGGATCGACTCGGCGAGGTACACGTACGCGTCGGGGTTGGACGACACCGCCCGCGCCACCCGCGGCAGCGCCCGCATCAGGTACTCCTTGTAGACCGTGGCGAACAGCGCGTTGGTGGGCGTGGCGAATTCGCACACCACCAACCGGCCCCCGGGCCGGGCGACGCGGAACATCTCGCGCAGCCCCGCCTCGTGGTCGACGACATTGCGCAGCCCGAAACTGATCGTGACCGCGTCGAACACCGCGTCGCCGAACGGCAACCGGGTGGCGTCGCCGGCGACCTTGGGCACCTGGCGGGACGCGCCCGCCGCGAGCATCCCGGCCGAGAAGTCGGCCGCCACACACCACGCCCCCGATTTCGCCAGCTCCACGGTGGACACCGCCGTGCCCGCGGCCAGGTCGAGCACCTTGTGACCCGGCCCGATCCGCAGGGCCGCGCGGGTGGCCCGACGCCAGTACCGGTCCTGACCCAGTGACAGCACGGTGTTGGTCAGGTCGTAGCGGCGGGCGACGCCGTCGAACATCGAAGCGACGTCCCGGGGGTTCTTGTCCAGCTCCGCGCGACTCACCGCGTCGACGCTACCTGCCGGTTAGGCGGCGACGGCCCCGCGCCTGCCCAGCACCGCCTCGTAGTGGCCGAGCAGCTCGTCGCAGATGACCGGCCAGCTGCGGTGCAGCACGCTGCGCCGGGCGGCCGGCGCGTAGCGGTGCCGCTCGGCGAGCAGGTGCGCGGCGGCGGCCGGCAGCCGCGCCTCGAACTCGTCGACGGGCAGTAGCAGCCCGGTGCGCCATGGGGCGACGAGGTCGCGGGGTCCGCCGGCGTCGGGGGCGATCACCGGCAGCCCGGACGCCAGCGCCTCTTGCACGACTTGGCAAAACGTCTCGTGCTCACCGGGATGGACGAAGACGTCCATGCTGGCGTAGGCCGCGGCGAGCTGACTGCCGTAGAGCGCGCCGGTGAAAACCGCTGCGGGCATTGCGGATTGCAGCTTGGTGCGATCCACGCCGTCGCCGACGATCACCAGCTGCACCGAGTCGTCGGCGCCCAGCGCGGCCAGCCGCTCGACGTGCTTCTCCGGCGCCAGCCGGCCCACGAACCCCACGATCGGCCTGCCGGCCGGCGACCACCGCCGCCGCAGCTCCTCGCTGCGCGCCGACGGCGCGAACCGCAGCACGTCCACCCCGCGCGCCCAGCGGTGCACCCGCGGGAACCCCTGGGCGGCAAGCACTTCCATGGTCGCGCTGGACGGCGCCAGGGTCCGGTCGGCGAGGCCGTGCAGGTGGCGAAACCACGCCCACGCCGCCCGCGCCGTCATCGGAATCCCATAGCTGGCCGCGAATCCGGGCACGTCGGTCTGATACACCGCGACCGTCGGCACGCCCAACCGCCTCGCCGCCAGCACCCCGCCGTAGCCGAGCAGCGCCGGCGAAGCCAGGTGCACGACGTGCGGGTCGAATCCGCGCAGCACGCCCAGCATTCGGGGCATCGGCACCCCCAGCGGCAGCGTGGTCACCTTGGGAAACATCCGCGACGGGACCCGGTGCACCCGGATGCCGTCGTGGATGCGGTCCGCCCGCGGCCGGCCCCTGGGGTTGTCGGGCGCGATGACGAGTGCCTCGTGTCCGGTGCGGCGCAGGTGCTCCAGGATGCGCAGCACGGAGTTGCTGACGCCGTTGACATTCGGGAGGAAGGATTCGGCGACGATGGCAACGCGCACGACACCATCTTGTCAGTGACGGTTGTCGCGCAGGTGGCCTACGGGCGTACGTCGTGCGAAATCTGCTGGTCGCGGCGGTCCAGCCAGCGGTCCAGCAGCGCCAGCCCGGCCAGGGCCGCCGCCGCGATCAGCCACGCCGCCACCGCGATGGATCCGGCCGGGATGATCGCCAGCCCGGCGTTGCGGTGCTGGACCCGGACCAGGTTCGGGTTCTTCTTGTTGTATTCGACATAGATGCGCATGCCGGTCGCCAACTGGGACGGATACAGCACGCCGAGCTCGGGTCGGTAGGTGACGCGCTCGGGGGTGACGAATTCGATGGTGGAGCGCCGCGGTCCGGCGCTGAGCACCTCGGCCTGCGCCACGCCCATGTTGTGTTGGATCGCCAGGTCGTCGCGCCACGCGCCCGCCACCAGCAGCGCCGACTGCAGCGTCACCAAGGCGGTCAGGATCAGCACCGTAATCCGCAACCAGCGCAACACGATCCTGCCGCGGGTCGTCGGCGGCTTTTCGGTGCGGCCATGAATAAGTATGTGCAACAACACCTTTGGCGAGATCAAAGGGCCGCCTTGATGGCGGCGTGCAGCTGTCGCAGCGAGGACCGGTCCGCCTTGACCTCCAGCACCCGCATCCCCGGCGCCGGCTCGTCCAGGGCCGCGCTGAGTTCGTCGACCTCGATCTGGCGGCTCTCCACGTGGTAGGCGCGGCACAGCGCGCCGACGTCGACGTCGTGCGGGGTGCCGAAGATCCGCGAGGACACGTCGGAGAACCGGGGGTCGCCCTGCTCGAGCAACTCGAAGATGCCGCCGCCGTTGTCGTTGGACACCACGATGGTCAGCCGCTGCGGCGTCGGCTCGGTGGGCCCGATCAGCAGCCCGGAGCTGTCGTGCACGAAGGTCAGGTCGCCGATCAGCGCGACGGTGCGCCCGTCGTGCTGCCCCTCGAAGGCCAACGCCGCCCCGATCGCCGTCGACACGGTGCCGTCGATGCCGGCCACGCCGCGGTTGGACCGGACCCGGATGCCGTGGGTGTCCAGGCCCACCAGCGCCGCGTCGCGGACCGGGTTGGACGCGCCGAGCACCAGCTGGTCACCCGGCCGCAGCGCGTTGGCGACGGCGGCGGCGACGTGCAGGCCCGTCGTCAGCGGGTGCGCCTTGAGCTGGCTGCGCACCGCGTCGTTGGTGTGCCGGTTCATCTCCGCGCAGCGGTGCAGCCACGCCGGGTTCGGCGCCCCGGTGGTGACCGCGCGGGTGCCGGTGGCCTGGGAGTTGCCCGAGACGTCGGGCCACCGGGGCCCGGTGGTCAGCGCGTAGACGGGCACCTGCGGGTCGGCCAGCAGCGCCGACACGGGCCGGTGCAGCGTGGGGCGCCCGAGCATGATCACCTGCTTCGGGCGCAGCAGCCGCAGGGCCAGGGGGTGCAGCGGGTTGGCCGGCGCCGGCGCAGTGGGCTCGGCGACGGTGGGCAGTTGCTCGAGGTTGGGGTGCGCCCCGGCGCCGTGCCCGGCGATGACGACGGTGTCGGGCGTCAGGTCGATTTCCAGCGGCTGGTCGAACGTGACCGGCGGCGTGTACGTCCACGCCCTGCCGTCGGGCCGTCCCGGCGGGATCGCGGCGGCGTGCGGCTCGGGGTCCGGCACCAACGGTTCGCGCAGCGGGATGTCGAACTGCACGGGCCCGGCGTTGGCGGTGCGAGATCCGGTGGCGGCGGCCAACACCCGGCAGGTGGCCGATCGCCAGGTGGCGTTGAACTCCGGCATCCGCTCGGGTGCGTCCTCGGCCAGGCCCAGGCTGATGGTGGCGCGCACCTGGGTGCCGAAATAACCCAGCTGCTCCATGGTCTGGTTGGCGCCGGTGCCCAGCAGCTCGTAGGGCCGGTTGGCGCTCAGCACGATGAGCGGCACCCGCGCGTAGTTGGCCTCCACCACCGCCGGGCCCAGGTTGGCCACCGCGGTGCCCGACGTCATCGCCACACACACCGGCGCGCCGGCGGCGATCGCCAGGCCGATCGCCAGGTACCCGGCGGTGCGCTCGTCGATGCGCACGTGCAACCGGATCCGGCCCGACCGGTCGGCGTCGGCCAGCGCGAACGCCAGCGGGGCGTTGCGCGACCCGGGGCACAGCACCACGTCGCGGACGCCGCCGCGGATCAGCTCGTCAACGACGACGCGGGCCTGGGTCGTCGAGGGGTTCACTCCTACAGGGTGTCATAACCGGCAAAATGCGCGCCGAGCGTGGAGTTGTTGCGCCACATCGCGTGTTTTTGCGCAACAACTCGACGTTGGGCGACCGGGCTAGGTCGCAAAGAACTGCAGCGCCGCGGAGTTGACGGCCTGCGGGCGCTCCAGGAACCCCAGGTGACCGGCCTCGGGTATCTGCAGGTAGCGGCCGTTGGGGATGGCGTCGGCGACCTCGCGCCCGAGGTAGGGCGGAGTCACGACGTCGTCGGCGAAGCCCATCACCAGCACCGGGGCGGCGATGCTGCGGTAGGCGGGCAACCGGTTGGTCTGCGGGGAGACGTCCAGTTGGCAGCGCAGGCCCGGGGTCTGCTTGACCGGCCAGGTGCAAAACATCGCGATCCAGTCGGCGACGGCCGTGTCGTCGTTGATGGTTTTGCGCGAAAAGCTTTCCAGCAAGCGGTTTCTCGCGTCGGCCACGGGTGGCAGCTGGATCCCGGAGGCGAACAGCTCGACCTCGGCGTCGTAGAAGAACTTGCGCGCGGCGTCCAGGCGGCCGCGGGTGGCCATCAGCACCGCGGAGGACACCAGTTCGGGCCGGGCCACCATGAGCTCCTGCGCGATGTAGGCGCCCATCGACACCCCGACGACCCGCGCGGGCGCGGCGCCCAGCGACTCGATCAGCGCGGCGGTGTCGGCCACCATGGTCTGCGTCGTGAACCCCTCGGCGTTCTCGGTCGCGCCGATCCCGCGGTTGTCGAAGGTGATGACCCGGTATCCGGCCGCCAGGAACGCCGGCACCTGATGCGGGTGCCAGGTGCGCCCGGCGCCCCCGCGGCCGGCGATGAAAAGGACGGGGTCGCCGGACCCGCGGTCGTCGTAAGCCAGGTTGATCACCCGCACGACGGTACAAGTAGCGGATAGCAGGCCTGGACCCGGTCGATCCACCACTGCCGCCGCCCGGCCGGCGCGGCCAGCGCCCGCAGCCGCGCCGGATCCGGTGTCACCGGGCCCACCGGCAGGTAGCCGTCGTGCGGCGTGCCGACGTCGGCGACGTCTTCGACGAACAGCCGCCCGGTGCCCAGCCCGCACGCGTGACGAAGGTGCGGCAGGGCCGCCGCGGCGGTGAGCCCGGCGGCGATCCCCACCGCCGAATCCAGCGCGCTGGACACCACGACCGGGATGTCGATCTGGGCGGCGATGTCGAGCAGGGCCGAAACCCCGCCCAGCGGAGCGACTTTGAGCACCGCGATGTCGGCGGCGCGGGCGCGGACGACGGCCAGCGGATCGTCGGCCTTGCGGATGCTTTCGTCGGCGGCGACCGGCACGTCGATTTGCGCGCGCAGCGCGGCGAGCTCGCCGACGGTCGCGCAGGGCTGCTCGAGGTACTCCAGCGGCCCGTCGGCGGTCAGCGCGGCCGCCGCCCGCGCCGCCTGCTCGACGGTCCAGCCGCCGTTGGCGTCCACCCGCACGGTGCCGACCAGCTCGCGCACCGCGTTGACCCGGTCGACGTCGTCGGCCAGCGTCTGCCCGGGCTCGGCGACCTTCACCTTGGCGGTGGCGGCCCCGGGGAACCGGGCCAGCACCTCGCCGACCCGGGCGGCGGGGACGGCCGGCACGGTGGCGTTGATCGGTACCCGGTCGCGCCGCACCGGCGGCGGCTGGCGGTATGCGCCCTCGACGGCCGAGGCCAGCCAGTGCGCCGCCTCGTCCGGGCCGTATTCGACGAAGGCGCCGAACTCACCCCAGCCCGCCGGGCCCTCGATCAACGCCACTTCGCGGGTGGTGATGCCGCGAAACCGCACCCGCATGGGCAACGCGACCACGTGCAGGCGGTCCAACAGGTCCTCGAGCGTCGGCGTCACGCGCTGTACACCTGGCGGCCGGCGAGATACGTCGCGCGAATGTCCAGATCCGCGATCCGCTCGGGCGGCACCGTGCGCGGATCGGCCGACAGCACCACCAGGTCCGCGTACTTGCCGACCTCGAGCGAGCCGACCACGTCGTCGGCGAACAGCTGCCAGGCCGCGTCGATGGTCTGCGCGCGGATCGCCTGCTCGACGGTCAGCCGCTCCTCGGGCGCCAGCACCCGGCCGCTGGGCGCGGTGCGGGTCGCGGCCACGCTGATGTTGCGCAGCGGCTCCTCGGGCGTGACCGGCGGGTCGTTGTGCAGCGAGATGCGCATGCCGGTGGCCACCGCGGAACCCGCTGGCATCCAACGGGATCCGCGCTCGGGCCCGAACAGCCCGTCGACGATGATGTCGCCCCAGTAGTGGATCTGGTCGACGAAGATGCTGCAGGTGACCCCGAGGTCGGCGGCGCGCCGCAGCTGGTCGGGCCGGATGGCGCCGACGTGTTCGAGCCGCAGCCGGTGGTCGTCGCGCGGGTGGCGTTTCAGCGCCGCTTCGTAGACGTCGAGGATGATGTCGACACCGGCGTCGCCGTGCACGTGGCAGGCCATCGGCCAGCCCAGCGGGAAATACGCGCCGACGATCTCGTCGAGCTGCTCTTTCGTGTAGTTGGCGTGCCCGCAGGAACCGGGCGTCACCCCGATGGTGCGGGTGGCGGGGCTCTCCAGGTACGGGAAGGTCAGGGCGATGTTGCCCACCCACGGCGAGCCGTCCACCCAGATCTTGATGCCGACCTGGCGCAGCATGTCGTCGCCCTCGCCGGGGGTGGCGTCGGTGCGCATCTGCGGGTTGGAGATCTCGTAGGTGCGCAGCCGGACCGTCAGCTCGCCCCGCACTTGCTCGACCAGCGGCCGAAACGCCGGGTCGAAGGCCATCTCCGAGCAGGTCGTCAGCCCGGCGCGGTTGAGCCGGCCGCACTCGGCGAGCAGCAGTGCCGGGGAGTCGCCGGGGTGGATGGCGCCGGCCAACAGCGGAAACACCGCGCCGGTCTCCTCGGCGCTGCCGTCGAGCTCGCCGCGGGCGTCGCGGCCGTACTTGGCGCCCTTGGGATCCGGGGTGTCGCGGGTGAGCCCGGCTTGCCGGGCGGCGCGGGAGTTGAAATAGGCCTTGTGCCCGGAATTGTGGATGATCACCAGCGGCCCGTCGGGCGCGATCTCGTCGAGCCACGCCAGCGTCGGCTCCGGAAGCCCGTTCTGCAGCAACGGGTCCCAGCCGTTGAGGTAGGCCCCGGCGTCCCCCCAGGTTTTCGCCTCGCGGGCGACGGCCGCGACCACGTCCTCGGCCTCGCGCACGGTCACCGGCCTGATGTCGACGATCCGGTCCGACAGCGCCATCGCTTCCATCAGCGGATGGCCGTGCGCCTCAACGAATCCCGGCATCACGCAGCCGTCACCGACGTCGACGGTCTTCGTGTCCGGGCCGACGAGGCCCGCGACGTCGGAGCGGGCGCCGACGGCGACGATCCGGCCGCCGGACACGGCCAGCGCCTCGGCCGTGGGCCGCGCGTCGTCGACGGTCAGCACCGTTCCGGTGACGACGAGATCGGCATCGGCCATAGGCCGGATGCTAGTGGTCGGAGGGCGCGACCGACCCGAATTGCAACACGTTCTAGTCTTGGGCCATGAGTGACGAGTTGCTGCGCCATCCGACCCACAACGGCCACTTACTGGTAGGCGCGCTCAAGCGCCACAAGAACAAGCCCGTGCTCTTCCTCGGCGACACCACGCTGACCGGTGGTCAGCTCGCCGAGCGGGTCAGCCAGTACACCCAGGCGTTCGAGGCGCTGGGCGCCGGCACCGGCGTCACCGTGGGGCTGCTGTCGCTGAACCGCCCCGAGGTGCTGATGATCCTCGGCGCCAGCCAGACCCAGGGCTACCGGCGCACCGCGCTGCATCCGCTGGGCTCGCTGGACGACCACGCCTACGTGCTGTCCGACTGCGGCGCCAGCTCGCTGATCGTCGACCCCAACCCGGCATTCGTCGAGCGCGCGCTGGGGCTGCTGGAGAAGGTCGACTCGCTCAAGCAGATCCTCACCATCGGCCCGGTGCCCGAGGCGCTCACCGGTGTGGCGGTCGACCTGTCGGCCGAGGCGGCCAAGTACGAACCCAAGCCGCTGGTGGTCGCCGAGCTGGCGCCGGACCACATCGGGGGCATGGCCTACACCGGCGGCACCACCGGCAAGCCCAAGGGCGTGATGGGCACCACCGGCAACATCGCCGCGATGACGCAGATCCAGCTCTCCGAATGGGAGTGGCCGGAGAGCCCGCGGTTTTTGATGTGCACGCCGCTGTCACACGCCGGCGCGGCGTTCTTCACGCCGACGGTGGTCAAGGGCGGCGAGATGGTGGTGCTGAGCAAGTTCGATCCCGCCGAGGTGTTGAAAACCATTGAAGAGCAAAAGATTACGGCGACCATGCTGGTGCCGTCGATGCTCTACGCGCTGATGGACCACCCGGACTCGCACACCCGCGACCTGTCGTCACTGGAGACCGTCTACTACGGCGCGTCGGCGATGAACCCGGTGCGGCTGGCCGAGGCGATCCGGCGGTTCGGCCCGATCTTCGCCCAGTACTACGGACAGTCCGAGGCGCCGATGGCGATCACCTACCTGGCCAAGGGAGACCACGACGAGAAGCGGCTCACCTCGTGCGGGCGCCCGACGCTGTTCGCGCGGGTGGCGCTGCTCGGCGAGGACGGCCAGCCGGTGCCACAGGGCGAACCCGGCGAGATCTGCGTCAGCGGACCGCTTTTGGCCGGCGGCTACTGGAATTTACCTGACGAGACCGCGAAGACTTTTAAAGACGGCTGGCTGCACACCGGTGACATGGCCCGCGAGGACGAGGACGGCTTCTACTTCATCGTCGACCGCGTCAAGGACATGATCGTCACGGGCGGCTTCAACGTGTTCCCCCGCGAGGTCGAGGACGTCATCGCCGAGCACGCGGCCGTCGCGCAGGTGTGCGTCGTCGGGACCCCGGACGACAAGTGGGGCGAGGCCGTCACCGCGGTGGTGGTGCTGCGCGCCGATGCGCCGCGCGATGACGCCGCGATCGAGGCCATGACCGCCGAGATCCAGGCCGCGGTCAAGGAGCGCAAGGGCTCGGTGCAGTCGCCCAAGCGGGTCGAAATCGTCGACGCGCTGCCGCTGACCGGTCTCGGCAAGCCGGACAAGAAGGCCGTGCGGGCGCGGTTCTGGGAGGGCGCCGGCCGCGCGGTGGGCTAGATGCTCGCCCCGCGTGCGGCTGGCCGCACACTCGCAGCCGAAAGTGCGGCTGGCCGCACGCTCGGCAAAGGTTAGCGGGTCACGCCGGCCACGAGTAGGTCGAGCATGCGAGATGTCTGCTCGGGCGAACCGCTGACCAGAAAGATGCCGATGAGGCTCGACACCACGTCGTCGGCCTGCACGTCGGCGCGCAGGGTCGCATCGGCGGCGCCGGCGCGCAACAGCGCGTCGACGGCGCCGACGATGCTGTCGCGGGTCTGGCTGGGCTCCATGGCGCCCGAGTCGAAGATCGCGTGCAGAGACTCGGCCATTCCCCGCTTGGCGGCCACGAAGCCGGCGTAGCGATCCATCCAGCGCCGTAGCGCGACCTTCGGCGGATGCCGCTCGAGCAGCTGCCCGGCCGCGGCCGCCACCTCGGCGAGCTCCGCCCGGTAGATCGCCTCGACGAGAGCTTCCCGGTTCGGGAAATGGCGGTACAGCGTGCCGATTCCCACGCCCGCGTGGCGGGCGATCGACTCCAGCGAGACCGACGCGCCGTGCGCGGTGAACGCCGCGGTGGCCGCGGCCAGCAGCCGTTCGCGATTGCGGCGCGCATCGGACCGACTCGGTGTGACCAAGCGGAGGCTCCTCCGTTTCTGCTAGGCTCGGCACAAGCGGAGGCTCCTCCGCATTCCTATCAAGTGTGTCAGACGGGAGCACCATGACAACCTTTCCCCCGGTCACGCGCGTCGGCTACGGCGCGATGCAACTGTTCGAGGCCACACCCGACGACGCGGCGGCCGTGCTGCGTCGCGCCGTCGAACTCGGCGTCAACCACATCGACACCGCGTCGTTTTATGGCCCCGGGGAGGTGAACCGCCGCATCCGCGCGGCGCTGGCCCCCTACCCGAAAGACCTGGTCATCGTCAGCAAGGTCGGTGCGCGCTACACCGGCGAACAACCCGTGCCCCTGGCGCCCGCCCAGAAGCCGACCGAACTGCGCGCCGCGGTGGAGGACGATTTGGCCCAACTCGGTCTGGACCGGATCCCGGTGGTCAACCTGCGCCGGCTCGACCTGGGTCCGGGCCTGGCCGCCGAGGGCGACCAGATCGTCGACCTCGACGACCAGCTCGCCGAGATGATCTCCCTGCGCGACGAGGGCAAGATCGGCGCGATCGGAATCAGCGCCGTGCCGCTCGAGGTGGTGCAGCGCGCGCTGCCCGCCGGCGTCGTGTGCGTGCAGAACCCCTACAGCCTGCTGGACCGCTCCCAGGAAGCCGCCCTGCAGCTATGCGCGGCCGAGCGCATCGCGTGGGTGCCGTATTTCCCGCTCGGCTCGGCGTTCCCCGGATTCCCGAAGGTCGCCGTCCACCCGGTGGTGGCCGACATCGCCAACCAACTGGGCGTCACCGGCGCCCAGGTCGGGCTGGCGTGGCTGCTGGCCCACACGCCCAACACGTTGCTGATCGCCGGCACCCGGTCGATCCCCCACCTCGAGGAGAACCTCGGCGCCGCGGACGTCACCCTGAGCTCCGACGCGATGGCCCGGCTGGACGCCGTCGGCACGACGGAGCCCCAGCCCCATGGGGTCGAGCCCTTTCAGAGGTAACGTCACGGCCTATGGGAAGCGGCAACACCGTACGGCCGCCGTGGTGGCTGAAGCCGGCCAACAAGGTCTTCATCCGGATGTCGCGGCTGGGACTGAGTTTCGGCGGCGAAAGCCCCGTGGTGCTGACGGTGCGGGGCCGCAAGTCCGGGCGGGATCGGTCGACCCCGGTGACCCCGATGACGGTCGACGGCAAACAGTACGTCGTCGGCGGGTTTCCCGGCGCCGACTGGGTGGCCAACGTGCGCGCGGCCGGCCAGGTGACCATCGCGCGCGGGCGGCGCGTCGAGCGAGTGCGCATGGTCGAGCTGTCCCCCGACGACGCGCGGCCCTTGCTGCGGGCGTTTCCGACGGAGGTGCCCACCGGCGTCGGCTTCATGAAACGCGCCGGGCTGGTCACCGGGGGCCGGCCCGAGGAATTCGAGGCGCTGGCGGGCATCTGCCCGGTGTTCCGTTTCGACCCGGTGTAGGAGTCCGAAAACATTGAGCGACAACCCCTTTGATGCGCAGGCGTGGCGGCCCGTCGACGGATTCGGCGACCTGACCGACATCACCTACCACCGCCACGTCACCGACCCCACGGTGCGGGTGGCGTTCGACCGGCCCGAGGTGCGCAACGCGTTTCGGCCGCACACCGTCGACGAGCTGTACACCGCACTCGACCACGCCCGGATGTCGCCCGACGTGGGCGTGGTGCTGCTGACCGGCAACGGCCCGTCGCCCAAGGACGGCGGCTGGGCCTTTTGCTCGGGCGGCGATCAGCGCATCCGCGGGCGCTCCGGGTATCAATACGCCTCCGGGGACACCGCGGACACCGTCGACGCCGCCCGCGCCGGCCGCCTGCACATCCTCGAGGTGCAGCGGCTGATCCGGTTCATGCCCAAGGTGGTCATCTGCCTGGTCAACGGGTGGGCGGCCGGCGGCGGGCACAGCCTGCACGTGGTGTGCGACCTCACCCTGGCCAGCCGCGAACACGCCCGCTTCAAGCAGACCGACGCCGACGTCGGCAGCTTCGACGGCGGCTACGGCAGCGCCTATCTGGCCCGCCAGGTAGGCCAGAAGTTCGCCCGCGAGATCTTCTTCCTGGGCCGCGCCTACACCGCCGAGCAGATGCACCGCATGGGCGCGGTCAACGCCGTCGTCGACCACGCCGACCTGGAATCCGAGGCCATCGGCTGGGCACGCGAGATCAACGCCAAATCGCCTCAGGCGCAACGGATGCTGAAGTTCGCGTTCAACCTGCTCGACGACGGGCTGGTGGGTCAGCAGCTGTTCGCCGGTGAGGCCACCCGGCTGGCGTACATGACCGACGAGGCCGTCGAGGGCCGCGACGCGTTCCTGCAGAAGCGGGACCCGGACTGGAGCCCGTTCCCGCGGTATTTCTAGGGTCCGCCAGCGTGACGCGGGTCTCCCCACCCGCCCGCCTAGACTCGCCCCCTGTGAGCAAGAGCCCCCTGCGCCGGCTGACCGACCAGTTCGTGCTGGCGACCATGCGGCCGCCCATGGCGCCGCAGATCCTGATCAACCGGCCCGCGATGAAACCGGTCAACCTCGACGGCAAGCGGATCCTGCTGACCGGGGCGTCGTCGGGCATCGGCGAGGCCGGCGCCGAGCGCCTGGCCCGCGAGGGCGCGACGGTGGTCGTCGTCGCCCGTCGCGGCGACCTGCTCGACGCGCTGGCCGACCGGATCACCAAGGCCGGCGGCGCCGCCATCGCGATCCCCTGCGACCTCTCGGACATGGACGCCGTCGACGCGCTGGTCGCCGACGTCGAACAGCGGCTCGGCGGCGTCGACATCCTGATCAACAACGCCGGCCGGTCCATCCGCCGCCAGCTGGCCGAGTCGCTGGAACGCTGGCATGACGTCGAGCGGACCATGGTGCTCAACTACTACTCGCCGCTGCGGCTGATCCGCGGGATCGCGCCCGGGATGCTCGAGCGCGGCGATGGCCACATCATCAACGTCTCGACCTGGGGTGTGCTCTCGGAGGCCTCGCCGCTGTTCTCGGTGTACAACGCCTCGAAGGCCGCGTTGTCGACGGTGAGCCGGGTGGTCGAAACCGAGTGGGGCCGCCACGGCGTGCACTCGACGACGCTGTACTACCCGCTGGTGGCCACGCCGATGATCGCGCCGACGAAGGCCTACGAGGGGATGCCCGCGCTGACGTCGGAGGAGGCCGCCGAGTGGATGCTCACCGCCGCGCGCACCCGCCCGGTGCGGATCGCGCCGCGAATGGCGATCGCGGCCAAGGCGCTGGACACGTTCGGACCCCGGTGGGTCAACACCCTGATGCAGCGCCAGAGCATCCAGCCCGCCCGCTAGAGACGTGATAGACACGAGGCTATGGAGATCCTGGCCAGTCGGATGCTGCTCCGGCCGGCGGACTATGAGCGTTCGTTGAGCTTCTACCGCGACGAGATCGGCCTGGCGATAGCCCGCGAGTACGGCGCGGGCACCGTGTTTTTCGCGGGCCAGTCTTTGCTGGAGCTGGCCGGCTACGGCTCGCCGGACCATTCCCGGGGACCGTTTCCCGGGGCGCTGTGGCTGCAGGTCCGCGACATCGAGGCGACCCAGGCCGAGCTGCGCGGCCGTGGGGTGCCGATCGCCCGCGAGGCGCGCCGCGAACCGTGGGGCCTGCATGAGATGCACGTCACGGATCCGGACGGCATCACACTGATTTTCGTCGAGGTTCCCGGCGATCATCCGCTGCGCCGCGACACCCGCGGCGACCAAGGGAACATCCGGTGAACTAACAGCTAACATCGAACGACAAGTCAAGGTACACCTGCGTTTCGGCCGTCTTTCCGTTCGACAATTGAATCACCCGACTACCAGAATCAGGCCCTGTGAACATCGATTTGTTCCTCTTGATCATTGTCGTAATCACGGCGCTCGCTTTCGATTTCACCAACGGCTTCCATGACACCGGCAACGCGATGGCGACCTCCATCGCCAGCGGCGCGCTGGCGCCCAAGGCGGCCGTCGCGCTGTCCGCGGTACTCAACCTGGTGGGCGCGTTCATGTCCACCGCCGTCGCGGCCACCATCGCCAAGGGCCTGATCGACGGCCACGTCGTGACGCTGGACCTGGTGTTCGCCGGACTGGTCGGCGGCATCGTCTGGAACTTGCTGACCTGGTTCCTCGGCATCCCCTCCAGTTCCTCGCACGCGCTGATCGGGGGCATCGTCGGCGCCACCATCGCCGCCGTCGGCGGCCACGGCGTGATCTGGAAAGGCGTGGTGTCCAAGGCGATCATCCCGGCTGTCGTCTCGGCGATCCTCGCCATCGCCGTCGGGGCGATCGCGACCTGGCTGGTCTACCGGATCACCCGCGGCGTGTCGGCCAAGCGCACCGAGGCCGGGTTCCGCTACGGCCAGTGGGGCTCGGCGTCGCTGGTTTCGCTGGCGCACGGCACCAACGACGCGCAGAAGACGATGGGCATCATCTTCCTGGCGCTGATGTCCTACGGATCGGTCAGCAAGAGCGCGGTGGCACCGCCGCTGTGGGTCATCGTCGGGTGCGCGCTGGCCATGGCGTCGGGCACCTACCTGGGCGGCTGGCGGATCATCCGCACCCTGGGCAAGGGACTGGTCGAGATCAAGTCGCCGCAGGGCATGGCGGCCGAATCATCTTCGGCCGCAGTCATTCTGCTGTCCGCCCACTTCGGCTACGCGCTGTCCACGACCCAGGTCTGCACCGGTTCGGTGCTCGGCAGCGGGCTGGGCAAGCCGGGCGGCGAGGTGCGTTGGGGGGTGGCCGGCCGGATGGCGGTCGCGTGGCTGGTCACGCTTCCGCTGGCCGGGCTGGTCGGGGCGATCACGTACTGGATCGTGCATTTCATCGGCGGCTACCCCGGCGCGATCATCGGCTTCGGGCTGCTGGTCGCGGTCTCGGCCACCATCTACGTGCGCTCGCGCAAGATCAAGGTCGACCACAAGAACGTCAACGCCGAGTGGGAAGGCAGCCTCACCGCCGGCCTCGAAGGCTCGGGCGCGCCGCCGCCGCCACCGCCGTCGGACCCCGGGCCGGCGATACGCATCCCGGCTCCGCCCCGGACCGGCTCGGATGACCCGACGGTAAGCGCGGGGAACCTCTCGTGAACCACTTCGGCGATTGGTTCAATTACGAAGCGTCCCTGAAGATTCTGGTCTTCAGCATGCTGGCCGGCGCCGCGCTGCCGGGCCTGTTCGCCCTGGGGCTCCGGTTCCATGCGATCGGCGGCGGGCAGGCCGGCACCGACGGCGGTCCGTCGCACAAGAATCCGCTGATGCTGGCGCTCGCGTGGGTGATCTTCGCGTTGGTGATCGCGGTGATCGCCTTGGCTCTGCTCTACATCTCGCGCGACTTCCTCGCCCACCAACTGGGCCACCCGTTCCTGGGGGCACGCCCCGGTGGCGCCAAGTAGCATTGGATCGTTGTTTTGCCCTTGCGCCGAGAGATAGCAGAGTGAACCGCTTCCTTAGTTCAGTCGTCTCATGGCTGCGCGCGGGATATCCGGAGGGCATCCCGGCGACCGACAGCTTCGCGGTGCTCGCCCTGCTGACCCGTCGGCTGAGTAACGACGAAGCCGTGGCCGTGGCGCACGAACTCATGCAGCGGGGCGACTTCGACGACATCGACATCGGCGTCGCGATCACCCAGATCACCGACGAGCTGCCGGCGCCGGACGACATCGAGCGCGTCCGAACCCGGTTGGCAGCCAAGGGCTGGCCGCTCGACGGGCCCCGCGACGGCCTGGGCAGCGGAGACCGCGCATAGCCGTCCTGCGCGCGCTCGGCGTCCCGGCGGGCTCCGCCGCCCCCGTGTTGCTGCCGGCGCTGGCGCGGGTGCTCGACGGCAGCGAACCCGCGCTGGTCGCGGTGCCTCCCGACGACGGCGGCGCCCCGGCGGCGGGCCTGCGCGTGGGCTTGCGGGTGGGTGAGGAGATCGACGACGACGTGGCCCTGGTGGCCGCGACGTCCGGAACCACCGGCGCGCCCAAGGGCGCCCTGCTGACCGCGGCCGCGCTGACCGCCAGCGCGTCGGCCACCCACGCCCGCCTCGGCGGACCCGGGTCCTGGCTGCTGGCATTGCCGCCACATCACATCGCCGGCCTGCAGGTCCTGGTGCGCAGCCTGCTCGCCGGCACCGTGCCCGTCGAGCTGGACGTGGCCGGCGGGTTCGATGTCAGCGAATTGCCCAGTGCGATAAGGCGATTGGGGCCCGGGCGGCGATACACGTCGCTGGTCGCCGCCCAGCTGGCCAAGGCGCTGGCCGACCCGGCGGCCGCCGCCGCGCTGGCCGAGCTGGACGCCGTGCTGCTGGGCGGCGGGCCGGCGCCGCGACCGGTCCTCGACGCCGCCGCCGCGGCGGGCATCGCGGTGGTGCGCACCTACGGGATGAGCGAGACCGCGGGCGGCTGCGTGTACGACGGGGTGCCGCTGGACGGGGTGGCGGTGCGGGTGGCCGACGACGGCCGCATCGTCATCGGTGGGGCGACGCTGGCCAAGGGCTACCGCAACCCAGTCGACCCCGACCCCTTCGCCGAGCCGGGCTGGTTTTACACCGAGGACCTGGGCTCGCTGGATGACGCGGGTGTGCTGAGCGTGCTGGGCCGCGCCGACGACGCGATCAGCACGGGCGGGCTGACGGTGCTGCCGCAGCCGGTGGAGGCCGCGCTGTGCGCCCACCCCGCGGTCGCCGACTGCGCGGTCTTCGGCGTCGCCGACGGCCGACTGGGGCAGCGGGTGGTCGCCGCGATCGTGGTTAGCGACGGCGCCGAGGCGCCGACGCTGGCCGCGTTGCGGGATCAGGTGACCCGCGTTTTGAACGCCACCGCCGCCCCGCGCGAGCTGCACGTCGTCGACGCGCTGCCGCGGCGCGGCATCGGCAAGGTCGACCGGGTGGCGCTGGCGCGCCGGTTCGGACAATAGGCTGGTCGATCGTGAGGGTCGCGCGACGGGAGCTGGCAGCCGTCGCGGTCGGGGGCGTCCTGGTGGCGGCGGCGTTCGTGCTGCCGCGCCTGCACTGGGGAGTCAGGCCGCGGCTGGACGTGGGCCAGGAGCGGTTCGCCACGCACGCCGGCGCCTCGCCGATCTTCGGCGCCTGGGAGATCCACGCCAGCTGGGGAACCGGCCCGGCCATCCTCATCGCCGTGGCCGCCGTCGTGTGGGGACCCGCCGTCGCGCAACGCCTTTCGTGGCGGGCTCTGACGCTGGGCGCGTGGGCCACCGCCTGCGGGTGGGCGTTCGCGCTGGCGATGATCGACGGCTGGCAGCGCGGCTTCGCCGGGCGGCTGACCACCCGCGACGAGTACCTGTCGCAGGTGCCGGGCATCACCGACATCCCGGCCGCGCTGCGCGGGTTCGCAAGCCGGATCGTCGACTACCAGCCCGACTCGTGGGTCACCCACGTTTCGGGGCATCCCCCCGGCGCGTTGCTGACATTCGTGTGGCTGGACCGGATCGGGCTGCACGGCGGCGCCTGGGCCGGCCTGCTGTGCCTGCTGGCCGGCTCGAGTGCGGCGGCGGCCGTGGTGATCGCCGTGCGCGCGCTCGCCGACGAGCAGATCGCGCGCCGCGCGGCGCCGTTCGTCGCCGTGGCGCCGACGGCGATCTGGATCGCGGTGTCGGCCGACGGCTATTTCGCCGGGGTCGCGGCGTGGGGCCTCGCGCTGCTGGCGGTGGCGGTGCACCGTCCCGTGCGGTTCCCCGCGCTGGTCGCGGCCGCCGCGGGGCTGCTGCTGGGCTGGGGCGTTTTCCTCAACTACGGCCTGATCCTGCTGGGGCTGCCGGCGTTCGCGGTGCTGGTCTCGGCGCGCGATTGGCGCGCGGTGCTGCGCGCGCTTGGCCCGGCGGCCCTGACCGCGCTGGCGGTCGCGGTGACCTTCGCCGTCGCGGGGTTCTACTGGTTCGATGGCTATACGCTTGTGCAGCAACGCTATTGGCAGGGGATCGCCAAGGACCGGCCGTTTCAGTATTGGAGCTGGGCCAACCTGGCGTGCGTGGTGTGCGCGATCGGGCTGGGCAGCGTCGCGGGCCTCAGCCGGGTGTTCGACTTCGTTGCCATCCGCCGCCGCTGCGGCTTCCACCTGGTGCTGCTGGCCATGCTGGCCGTCATCGTCTGCGCCGACCTGAGCATGCTGAGCAAGGCCGAGGTGGAACGGATCTGGTTGCCGTTCACCGTCTGGCTCACCGCGGCGCCGGCGCTGCTGCCGGTGCGCTCACATCGGTGGTGGCTGGCGGTCAACGCCCCCGGGGCGCTGCTTGTGAACACCGTCATGGTCACCAACTGGTGATCGAGTGTGAGCCCAGGGCTTTGATTGTGAGCCAGTGGCGGTCTCCGGCCGAATATTCCGCCCACGATTCACACCCAAAGCCATAGATTCACACCCAAGCCGTCACAGACCCACGACATAATTGACTGTGAGCCCAGGGCTTTGACTGTGAGCCAGTGGCGGTCTCCAGCCGAATATTCCGCCCACGATTCACACCCAAAGCCATGGATTCATAGCCCGGCCGCGCGGGTGACCCGCGCGAAGCGGCTGGCGGCCCCGCAGGCGTCGCGCACCACGGCGACGTCGTCGACGACGTCGACGTCGGCTAGGCGCTGCACCGATACCACGTCAATGCCGTTGTCGCGCAATGCCTTCAAGGTCAACGCCCCGGTATCGGCTTGAGACATCGGCACGGCGCGCAGGCATTCGGCCATCGACGGCGCGGTCACCCCGAGCGCCCACCAACCACCGTCGTGGGCCAACCCGAGGATCGCCGGCGCCTCTAGCAGCCGACGCGCGCAATCGGTCAACAGTTCGGCGCTGACCTGAGGGGTGTCCATCCCGATCTGCAGCACCGGGCAGCCCTCGAAGATCGAGCCCGCGTCACAATGGGCGTTGGCGAGCCGGTCGGCGAAGTCGTCACCACGCTGCGGGATCACCGTGAAGGACTCGAGCCGTCGCCGGATCTCGGCGGCGCCCGCGGCCGCGCCGAGGTCGCCCGTGAGGGCCACCACCCGGGCCGCCACCGAAGCGGCGGCCACCGCGTCCAGCGTGTCCAGCAGCGCCGCGGCGGCGATGTCGGCGGCGACGCGGTCGCCGACGGTCGCGGCGAGACGCGTCTTGGCGCGCCCGGGTTCCGGCGCCTTGGCGACCACCAGCAGGCTGACCGGCAGGACGCTCACGAAATCACCTTCCAGAAGTCCAGGATCGCGGTGATGCTGCCCCGCAGCGAACCGCTGACCTTCGACTTGCCGCCCGTGCGCGGGCCGTAGCTGACGTCGAGCTCGACCACCCGCCAGCCGGCGGCCGCAGCCCGGACCAGCAGCTCCAGTGGGTAGCCCGAGCGCCGGTCGGCGACACCGAGATTCAGCAACGCCTCGCGGCCGGCGACGCGCATCGGGGCGATGTCGTGCACCGGCAGGCCATGGCGGGTGCGCAACCGCCAGCTCATCACCACGGTGCCCACCCGGGCGACCCACGGCCAGTGCAGCCCGGGCACCGGGCGCCGACGGCCGATCACCAGGTCGGCGCCCTCGTCCAGCGCGGCGACGAGCCGCGGCAAATCACCGGGGTCCAGCGAGCCGTCGGCGTCGATGACCGCGACGATCGGCGTCGTCGCGGCCACGACGCCCGCGTGGACCGCCGACCCGTAGCCGGGCCGCGGTTCGCTCACCACCCGGGCGCCGTACCGGGCGGCGACCGCGGCGGTTTCGTCGGTGCTGTTGTTGTCCACCACGAGCGGGCAATAGCCGTCCGGAACGGCCGCCAGCACGGCCGGCAGAGACTCCTCCTCGTTGAGGCACGGCAGCACGACCGTGACCGCATCGCCCCGCATCGCCCGACCGCGCTCAGAACCCGGGAAGGTGCCCGGGTTTCGGGGCCTGCTGCGTCGGCTGAGCCGGCTTCGGCGCGACGGTCTGCTGTTGCGTCGGTGGTGGCTTCGGCGCCGCTGTTTGCTGCGTGGGCTGCTGGGTCACCGGGGCCTGGGTGGTCACCGGCGCCTGGGTGGTCACGGGAGCCTGAGTGGTCACGGGCGCCTGCGTCGTCACCGGTGCCTGCGTGGTGGTCACCGGCGCCTGCGTGGTGGTCACCGGCGCCTGCGTGCTCGTGGTCGGCGGCTGCGTGCTCGTGGTCGGCGGCTGCGTGCTCGTGGTCGGCGGCTGCGTGGTGGTCGTCGGCGGCTGCGTGGTGGTCACCGCGGTCGTCGTAGGCGGCGTCGTCGGCGTCGTCGGCGTCGACGGTGTGGTCGGCGGCGTATACGGCGGCTGATACGGGGGCTGCCAGCCCGGGAACGGAATGATGATCGGCACCGGGATCGGCACACCCGGATTCGGGTTGGGCACGAAACCGGGGGTCCCCGGCGTCTCCGGCCCGACGGGGCCGGCCGGCGCCGGCAGCTGCTGCGGACCCGTGCCCCCGCCGGTCGGGGCCGGGATGACGCCGCCCTGGAACCCGGCGTTGGGCGCCTCGGGCGGCGGTGGTGGCACCGGCGCCTGCTGCTGGGTCGGCAGCAGCGGCATGAACTTGCCGGGGGCGGCGTTCTGGTGCCCCACCACCGGCTGCGCACTGGCGGTCGGCCGGACGGCGATGGCCACCGCGGCGGCCAGCGAAGCGAAACCGATGACGGCGAAGGCGATCACGGCGTTGCCGAGCACCAACGACCGTCTGCTCAGCGGCACCCGGCCGGTCGCGGTCGCGTCGTCGTCGTATTCGCCGAAATCGTCGAATTCGGAACCGAATTCGTCCGCTGCGTACGGCTCGCCCTCGTCCGCCATCGAGTACGCCAGCTGCTGTTCCTCGCCGGCCGGCTCGGCAGCGGGCGCGAACGCGGTCTCGTCGCCGGTGAGCCCGGCCGCCGGCGCCATCGCCGTCGCGTCGCCGGTCAGCCCCACCGCCGGCGCCATCGCCGTCGCATCCAAAGCCACGGGCGCGGCGGCCAGCGCCGCGCCGCGGGCGAGCGCAAAGGTGGGGTCTTCGGGAATCTCCACGCGCATGGTCGACGCGTCGCGCAGCTGGTCGGCGACCCGGTTCAGGTTCGACGACGCCCCCACAAGGTAGACGTCCTGCGGGGCGCCGGGCTGGTCGTTGAGCCGGGCCATCATCGTGTCCAACGCGGCGGTGGCGTCGGGTCCCGAGGCCGCAAGCGGCTGCTGGGCCAGCATCGTCGGCGGCGCGTCGTCGCCGCCCGAACCGACCACCGACAGCGTCGCGGTCTCGTCGTCGACCACCAGGACACCGCCGGTCCGGCCGGCCGCGCGCATCAGCGCCGTCACCGCCTGCGACTCCGAGAGCACCGCCACGTTGTGCACACCGGAATCCTCCAGCGCCCGGCGGAGCTGGTCGGCCTGGCCGGCGTCGGGCCAGCACAGCCGGGTGGCGACGAGCCGGTGGTTTTCGTCGGCCAGCAATCGGTTCGTCCCGGCCACGGTCTCGGTCAGGGTGCCGATCGGGTTGCCGCCCAGCTCGACGACGGATTGGTCGATCACGTCCGAGCCCGACCCGACGAGCGCCAAGCGGGCAACGGGACCCGCGACCGCGACCCCCAAAACGACGTCCATCCCGGCTCTCCTTCGGCCTGGCTACCCCGCCACCAGCATGTCCCGGCATCATTGCACTGCGATGCCGTCGGCACCTACGGTCATTCGGTCGACACGTTAGCCTGTGAGCGCAGCGTAACCGGGTTGGCAAACCGCGCCAGGTTATCCGCGGTACCGCACGTTCTCAGCACTGCCGCGTTGGCCGAACGGAGATTATGTTTTCAACTGAGCAACGACGTCGGCGCGGCAGGGGGTTCCCCCGCCCGGCGGCCAACGTTGCGCCACCGATGGCCGTCCTCGATATGCGGGGGGAACCGTGAGTCAGACCAGCGACGACGCCCCTACCGGCCCCATCCGCGGGCGGACACCACCCGCGCCCGCCGGGACGCCAACATCCAGCCGGCGGCGGGACGTCGCCGGCGATCTGACCGCGGCCGCACTGCTCGTGGTGGCGCTGTTGTTGCCGTGGAATCTGTATGTCGGGCTTGGGATCCCGCGCAGCAACACGGTGGTGTCGGCCCTGCTGTTCGTCGCGACGTTGCTGTCCCTGGCCTCGATCGTCCTGGCCGGGTCCTCGCGGTCGTCGAGCGCGCGGTTCAATCCCGCGCTGGCCGGGCGGCTTCGGCTGGCGCTGAACCTCCCCTATGCGCTGCTGGTCCTGGGCTTTGTCGTGTTCGACATCGTCGAGACCGTCCGGTTCGGCGGCACGGTGAACGTGCCGGGCGGTGTCGGACCGGGCGCGTGGGTCGGGATCGCCGGCGCTCTGTTGAGCGCGCAACCGGCGCCCGCCGGCGACGACCCCGACGCCGGCGCCCGGCCCGCGCGGGTCATCGGCTACGCGTCGATGGCGGGTGCGGCGCTGAGCTTCGCCTTCAACCTGTTCTGGCGGGTGCGCTACGCGCTGCACGGCGCGAACGGTTCGTCCGAGTTCGGTAAGCAGAACATCGCCGTCATCGTGACGGCGGTGGTCTACGGCGTGGTGGCGCTGGTCGCCGTCCTGGTCGCGTCGCGCTGGCTGTTGCGCACCACCAGGGCGTCGCGGCTGGCGACGGTGGCCCTCGGCGTGTCCACCCTGGTGGCCGGGGTCCTCGTGTGGATCCTTCCCGTCGGCCGCGACATCGACGCGTTCCACGGCATCGCGCAGAACACCTCGACGGCCGGCGTCGGTTTCGAGGGCTACCTGGCGTGGGCGGCGGCCGCGGCGATCTTCGCGCCGCGGACCCTGCTGGCCCGCCGCGACGCGTCGGCGACCGAGGAGAACGCGTGGCGCGCGGCGGCCCGAAATGGGTTGCTGCTCATCATCGTTTGGTGCCTGGGGTCGATGTTCATGCGGTTCACCGACCTCGCCGTCGCCGTGAGCCTGAACTATCCGTTCTCGCGCTACGACACCCTGGTGCTGGCCGCGTTCGATCTGGCCACCGCGGTGCTCGCGATCTGGTTGCGCATCAACCTCGGCAACGACGCCGTCGCGGCCAGGCTGGTCTCCTCGCTCTGTGGTTTGGTGGCCACCCTGAGCATCTCGCGCGTCGTCGTGGGCGTCGCGCTGGCGCCGCGGTTCGAGGAGTCGCCGAACGCGCCCGCCCCGAACCCGGTCTACGGCAACAACCTTGCGCAACAGATCACCAGCACGTTCGACGTCGCTCTGTGCGTGCTGGCGCTGTGCATTCTCGCGGCCGCGGTCGTCACGGGCCACCTCAGCGGGCGGCGGCTGCGCCGCCAGAAACGCCTCGCCGCCCGCAAGCGCGCCGCCGGTGCCAAAGGCGCCAGCGCGCCGACGACGCGCATCCCGGTCGGCCGGGGCGCCCCGCCGTCGGGGGCGGCGACCACGCGTATCCCCACCGGCGCTCCGCCGCGGCCGGGCGCTTCGCCGCGCATCTTCCGCGGTGACGACTCCGCCACCCGGCAGATCCCCCTGCAGAAGCCCAGGATCTTCCGGCCGCCGAGTTAACGCAAAGGCGCGAAGGCGAATTCGCGCAGTCCCGCGCGCGGATCGATCGCCGCCCGGAATCCCAGCAGCTGCGCGGCGCGGGTGGGATCGGCGACGATGTGGCGCACGTCGCCGCTGCGGTACTGCCCGGTGACCGTTGGGGCGAGCGAGGTGCCGCGCGCGTCGCACAGCGCGGTGGCCACCTCCAGGATTGAGATCGGTTGTCCGGAGCAGACGTTGACGGCGGTGAAGCCGTCCTGGACACTCATGGCCGCGAGGTTGGCGGCAGCTACGTCGTCGACATGCACGAAGTCACGCATCTGGCCGCCATCCTCGAAAACCCTTGGCGGCTCGCCCTTTTCCAGCGAAGAGCGGAAGATTGCCGCCACGCCGGAATACGGGGTGTCGCGCGGCATGCCGGGCCCGTAGACGTTGTGGTAGCGCAGCGCCACCACCGAGCCGCCCGTCGCCTCCGACCACGCCAGCGCGTAGTGCTCCTGCGCGGTCTTGCTGGCGGCGTACAGGCTGCGCGGCCGCAGGGCGGCGTCCTCGTCGACCAATCGCCACGTCGTGTCCAGTCCGCATACCGGACAACGGTTTTCGAAGACTCCGGCGTCGAGGTCGGCGCGCCGCCGCGGCGGCGGATCGACGAGCCCGTGTTCGGGGCAGGCGTAGTGGCCCTGCCCGTAGACCACCATCGAGGACGCCAGCACCAGGCGGCGCACCCGGGCGGCGAACATTCGCGCCAGCAGCACCGTGGTGGCGAAATCGTTGTGGCCGCCGTACGCCGGCGCGTCGGCAGCGTCGACGCCCGCACCCACCATCGCCGCCTGATGACAGACGACGTCCACGCCGTCCAGCAGCGGGGCCAGCGCCTCGCCGTCGCGGAGGTCGACCCGCCGGCATCCCGGCGGCGGCACCGCGTCCGGGCCGTGCGCCGCGGGCAGCAGCGCGTCGACACCGACCACGTCGTGGCCCGCCGCCCGCAGCGCCGCGTCCACCCGCGACCCGATGAAGCCGGCCGCGCCGGTCAGCAACACCCTCACGGCAACTCCACCGGCAGCGTGACCCCGGTGTGCGGCAGGCAGTGCGCGCACGCGCCCTCGTCGGTGACCCGCCCGATCGCCGCGCGGACCAGTTCCTTGAACGGTCCCATGTTCCGTTCGAATTCGGCGAACACGTCGACGGCCTTCACGCCCTCGCCGGCCGCGACGCCGGCGTCCAGGTCGGTCACCAATGCGATTGCCGCATAACATATTTCGAGTTCCCGCGCCAGCACCGCCTCCGGGTAGCCGGTCATGTTGACCAGGGCGAACCCCGCCGAGGCGAACCAGCGGCTCTCCGCCCTGGTGGAAAACCGCGGTCCCTGGATCACCACCATGGTGCCGCCGTCGACCACGCCGGGCAGGCCGGTGGCCGCTTCCCGCAGGCCAGGGCAGTAGGGATCGGCGAAGTCGACGTGGACGGCGCCGGAGTCGAAGTAGGTGTCGGCGCGCCCGCTGGTGCGGTCCACCAGCTGGTCGGGCACCACCACCGCGCCCGGGCCGTTGGCCGGATCCAGGCTGCCGACCGCGCAGGGGCCGAGCACCCGCCGCACGCCGAGCTTGCGCAGCGCCCACATGTTGGCCCGATAGGGCACGGTGTGCGCCGAGAACTGGTGCGTCGCGCCGTGCCGCGGCAGGAACGCGACCTCGCGCCCGCCGACGGCGCCGACCGTGACTGGGGCGCTGGGCGGGCCGTACGGGGTGTCGACGTCGACGTCGCGGGTGCCGGACTCGAAGAACGTGTAGAAGCCGCTGCCGCCGATGACTCCGAGCATCCGACCATTGTGGTGCATAGGGCAGGATGCCCTGGTGGCCAGTTTCGCGCAGTGGGTCTCGGGTGCCCGGCCCCGGACGCTGCCCAACGCGGTGGCGCCGGTGGTGGCCGGCACGGGCGCCGCGGCGTGGCTGGGATCCGCGGTGTGGTGGAAGGCGCTGCTGGCGCTGGCCGTCGCGGTGGCGTTCATCGTGGGTGTCAACTACGCCAACGACTACTCCGACGGCATCCGCGGCACCGACGACGACCGGGCCGGGCCGGTGCGCCTGGTGGGCGCGCGGCTGGCCACCCCGCGCTCGGTGTTGGCCGCGGCGGTGACGAGCCTGTCGGTGGGGGCGGCGGCCGGGGTGGCGCTGGCGTTGTGCAGCGCGCCGTGGCTGATCGCGGTCGGCGCGGCCTGCATCGCCGGGGCGTGGCTGTACACGGGCGGGTCAAAGCCTTACGGCTACGCGGGTTTTGGCGAGGTCGCGGTGTTCGTGTTCTTCGGCCTGGTCGCGGTGCTGGGCACCCAGTACACCCAGGCGTTGCGGGTGGACTGGGTCGGGCTGGTGCTGGCGGTGTCGGTCGGGGCGCTGTCGTCGTCGGTGCTGGTGGCCAACAACCTGCGCGACATCCCCACCGACGCCCGCTCGCAGAAGGTGACCCTGGCCGTGCGGCTGGGCGATGCCCGCACCCGGGTCCTCTACCAAACGCTGCTGGCCACCGCCGGGGCGCTGACCCTGGTGCTCATGGCGGCGACGCCGTGGTGCGCGGTGGGATTGGTGGCCACCCCGCTGGCGCTGCGCGCGGCCGCCCCGGTGCGATCGGGCCGCGGCGGGCCCCAACTGATTCCGGTGTTGCGCGACACCGGGCTGGCGATGGTGGTGTGGGCGATCGCGGTGGCGGCCGCGCTGGCGCTCGCGCGCTGAACGGGCGCACCTAGTCGCCGGGCACGCCGGGCTCGTCGGGTGGCGCCTCCCCGCGCAGCCGGGCCTGCAGCTGTTCGCGCTCCCGGCGCCGGCGTTCGCCGGCCACCGCGAGCGAAGCGGTCGCGCGCCGGCGCAGCGGCCCGAACACCCAGATGCCCAGGGGCATCGCGATGATGAGAGCGAACAACACCGCGACCACGACGGGGAACTGCGCCACCCCCAGCAATCGCGCGACGCCGTAGATCGCGGCGCTGAGGACCAGCACCAGCCCCAGCCGGGCCGCCGTGTACAGCAAAACGTCGACGACCGCGCTGGTCCGCGCACGCTCATGGGTCCCGTTCTCGCCAGGCCGTTCAGACACACCCCGAGCCTACGGCGCAGGTATATTCGCTCGAAGGAGGTGTTGAGTGCTCTACCTGCTGCTCGTCCTGATTCTGGGGACGCTGATCTATGTCGGCTGGCGTGCCGCCCGTTCGCAGACCCACCGGCCGAAGACACGCGTCATCGGTCCCGACGACGATCCAGAGTTCTTGCGGCGGTTAGGGCACGGGGACAACAACCCTCGTTAACTGGCCGCGTTCAGGCCACACCCGGATTGCGTTGGTCGCCGGGGAACCCGTCGGCCACGACGGCCGCCAGCTCGGTCAGCGCTTCGCGCGTGCCTCGCCGCAACTGGTCCAGGCTGATTTCCGCACCCTCTTCCAGGTGCGGGTCGAACGGAATCACCTGCACGGCTCGGCAACGCCGGGAGAAGTGATCGATCACCTTGTTCATGTCGACCTTGCCGGTACGCGGGCGCACGCCGTTGATGACGGCGATGGAGTCGCGCACCAGCGCTTCGTGCCCGTGCGCGTCCAGCCAGTCCAGCGTGGCCGAGGCGCTGCGCGCGCCGTCGATGGATCCCGAGGCGATCACGAGCAGGACGTCGGCCTTCTCCAGCACCGACGACATCACCGAGTGCAGCAGCCCGGTACCGCAGTCGGTGAGCACCAGGCCGTAGAACCGCTCGAGAATATTCAGCACCCGGCTGTAGTCGTCGGCGCCGAACGCCTCGGAGACGGCCGGGTCGGTCTCCGACGCCAGCACCTCCATCCCACTCGGACCTTTCGACGTGTAACGGCGGACGTCGCTGTAGCGCTCGATGGTTCCCGCGTCGTGCAGCAGCTGGCGCACCGTCGCCGCGGTCTCCAACGGGATCTTCTGGCTCAGGGTGCCGCGGTCGGGGTTGGCGTCCACGGCCACCACCCGGTCGCCGCGGATGGAGGCGAAGGTCGACCCGAGCGTGGCGCTGATCGTGGTCTTGCCGACGCCGCCCTTCAGCGACAGCACCGCGACCCGGTAGCAGCCCCGCAGGGGCCGGTTGACCTGGGCCACCAGGTTGTTGTGCCGCGCGGCGCGGGGGCTCTCGCCCAGGTTGATCAGCCGGCCCGACAGGTCGTATACCAGCCGGCGCCACCCCTCCGATGGCGGCGGTTTGACGGGCCGCAACAGCATGCCGGTGGACAGTTCGGGATACGGCGTGTGCGGGAGCGCCTCGCGCCGGTACGGGGTGGCCTGGGCCTGGGCGGGCGGCGGCTCGGCGGGGCCGTTGTAGTAGGCGCCGAACGCCGTCGGGTCGACGCGGGCGATGCCGGTGGCCGGTGTGGAGTCCCACGGCGGCATCCCCGTCGGCACGCCGCCGGGGGCGGTGGGCGCCGCGGCCTGCCGCCGCTCGGGTCCCGGGACCCGGCGCTCGGTGCGGAATCCGGCGAAAGCCCGGGTCGGCGCTTCGCCGGTCTCGGCCGTCGGTTCCGCGGGCTGCTGGGGCGGCATCTGCGTGGTCGGCGGTTCGGGCGCCCCCACGCCCGTCGTTGGATGGTCGGACACCTGCACTCCCCCTTGTTTGGGCTTACCTAGGTCGGTCGCTGACTGTCATCCCACACCCGCATACGAATGCGGGCCCACAGTCACCAGGTTAACGAAGAACACGCGGACGAAAATGGCACGCCTGCCCCAGCAGTCCTAGAGAAAGTTGGTCCCGACGCTCAGTTGGTCGCTGGGGAACCCGTCGGCGACCACAGCCGCCAGCTCGACAATCGCCTCGCGGGTCTCCCGTTTCAACTGCTCGAGGTGGATTTCGGCGCCTTCCTCAAGGTGTGGATCGAAGGGCACCAGCCGCACCGCGTTGCAGCGCCGGGCGAAGTGCTCGACCACCTTTTGCATGTCGACCTTGCCGGAACGCGGCCGTACCGCGTTGACGATCGCGATGGACCTGCGCACCAGGTCTTCGTAGCCGTGGGCATCCAACCAGTCGAGCGTCGCCGAGGCGCTACGCGTCCCGTCGATGGATGCGGAGCTGACCACGATCAGAACATCGGCCTTTTCCAAGACCGCCGACGTCGCCGAGTGCAGCAGCCCGGTACCGCAGTCGGTCAGCACGATGCCGTAGAACCGCTCGAGGATTTCCAGGGTGCGGGCGTAATCCTGGGCGCTGAAAGCCTCGGAGATCGCCGGATCGCTTTCCGACGCAAGCACTTCCAGCCTGCTCGGTCCCTGGTTGGTGTAGCTGCGCACATCGCCGTAGCGCCGGATGCCGTCGGCGTCGCGTAGCAGGTGCCGCACCGTGGCCGAGGTCTCCTGCGGCACCTTCTCGCTGAGCGTGCCGCGGTCGGGGTTGGCGTCGACGGCCACCACGCGGTCACCGCGAACGGAGGCGAAGATGGCGCCCAGGGCGGCGGTGATCGTGGTCTTGCCAACGCCGCCCTTCAACGACAACAGCGCGATCCGATAGCACCCGCGAAGCGGTTGGTTGACGTGGACCATCAGGTCGCGATAGTGGAGGGTCCGGGGACTCTCGCCGACGTTGATCAGCTGGCCCGACACGTTGTACAGCCACCGCCGCCAACCCTCCGACGGTGGCGGTTTGATCTGCCGCAACAGTGAGCTGGTGGACAGCTCCGGATACGAAATGGGTGCGGCGAGCGGCTCGCGGTATCGAGGACCCGACGATGTGTCACCCGACATGCCGTAGTAGCGCCCGTACGGGGGTGACTCCACGCCCGGCAAATGTGCCTCATCGGGTGTCTCCGCCCAGGCCCGCGGTTCAGCGCTCGTCGGCGGCGTCGGCACCACGTTCGTCGGGGGATCGTTCAACTTGCGCTCGACGTGCAAACCCCAGTTGGCCCCCGGCGGCGCATCCGGACCGGACTGTGTGGACGGCTCGGAGGAGTACCCGGAGGCGTACCACGGCGGTGGGGTCTTCGGCCTGATGGCACCGTTAGCGCCTCCGTCACCGTCCGGCCCACCGACGCCCGTCGTTCGGTCCTCGGACACGTTGTACTTCCCCTTGCAATTCTCGGATCAAATTCGTCAGTGTCATCCCACCCCTGCGTAGGAGTGCAGGCCGACGGTCACCAGGTTGACGAAGAACAAGTTGAAGACCATGGCCACGAATCCCACGACGTTGATCCATGCGGCCTTCCTGCCCCGCCATCCCGCGGTTGACCTAGCATGCAGATAAGTTGCGTATACCACCCAGGCGACGAACGAAACGGTCTCTTTCGGATCCCAGCCCCAGTACCGGCCCCAGGCCTCCTCGGCCCAGATGGCCCCGAAGATGACCCCGAAACCGAACACCGGGAACGCGAAGATCGTGGTGCGATAGGCGACGCGGTCAAGGGTCTGGGCGTCGGGCAGGCGCCGCACCACCCGGGCCAGTGTGCCCTCGGCCGATGGGTCACTCAGCCGCGACGTGCGCAGCAGGAACAGGATGCTGGCGATGCCGGCGACCATGAACACGCCCGAACCCAGGCTGACCACCGAGACGTGGATGGGTAGCCAGTAGGACTGCAGCGCGGGCATCACCGGCGCCGCGTTGGCGTAGAGCCAGCGCCCGGAAACCGTCAGCAGGATCAGCACCGGGACGAGCAGAAAGACCCACAGGGCCCGGTACTGCGGGCGGCGCAACACGACCGCGCCGGCGACAAGCCCGCAGCAGCAGGTCAGGTTGATGAATTCGTACATGTTGCCCCACGGCACCCGCAGGGTGGCCAGGCCGCGCAAGACGATGCAGGCCAGCAGCAGCCCGATGCCGAGGTAGACCACGGCCAACCCGGCCCGCCCCACGCGTTCGTCGACCGGTCGCCGGTCGCTGTCCGCCACGACGCCGGGGACGGCGCTGTCGGCGGCCACCGCGCCGGCCAGGACGGCGGCGCGGTTCTCGGAGCGTCGCGCCCCGACGTACGCCAGCTCGAAGGCCAGCAGCAGCAGCGCGACGACCAGGGCCACCACCGCCGACGTGAAGGCCCAGTCGGAGAAGCGCGCCAGCCCGATGTTGATGTGTGTCGTGTTCATGTGACGTCCTGTGGGCTCGTGGCCGGTTGGGGGACCGGCGCCGGTGCCGGCTCGCCGAGCCCGTCGAGTATCCGCTCGGTCAACCGCTCGAACTCGTCGCCCCACCCGGAGTTGTCGGTGCGCGCCAGCCCGCCCAGCTCGACGTTCACCGTACCGGCCGCCTCGGCACTTCCCGCAGTGAGCCTGACCCACACCCTGCGGCGGCGCACCAGCAACGACACCAGCAGCCCGGCCATCATCGTGACGGCGAAGACGAGCACCCACGTCTGGCCCGGGTCGTGGGAGACCTGCAGGTTGACGAACGGCACCGCGCCGTCGAAGCGGACGACGGTGCCGTCCTGATCGAGGCGCACCTCCTGGCCGGCGCGCAGGTTGACCCGCTTCGCCTTGGTCAGCCGGCCCTGCTCGATGAGCCGCGGGTCCAGGGTGAACAGCGACTGCGGCCGCCCGGTGTCCAGGCCGGTGTCGCCGCGGTAGATGTCGACGGCCACCGCGGGCGCGTTCAGGGCCGGGAACCGCGACGACAACAGGGTGCCGTCGAGTTGCTCGGTGGGCGCCAGGAGGCCCTGGATCGCGATCTCGTGTTGGCGGCGTTCGGCGGCAGTGGGGAAGGTGCCGGCGGGCGGGTCGATGCGCGCCACCCCCGACGAGAGGAGGGTCTGCGGGTTGTCGGGCCGCCACTGCACGGTCGACGTGCGGGTGCGGCCGTCGGGGAACGTCACGGTGAAGGTGGGCGCGTAGCCGTGGCCCTGCAGGTACACCCGGTCGCCGCCGACGCGCAGCGGGTGGTTGACCTCCAGCCGGTAGGGCCGCCAGTTGTTGGCGGCCAGGTCGCGGCCGTCCTGGTAGTCGATATCGGCGGCGAACGAGGTGGCCTGCCCCGACGGCAGGTAGTGGGCCTGAAAGTCGTTGACCCGGATGCAGATTGGGTGCAGCGACGTGCCGTCGACGGTATTGCCGGCGCGGAAGGAATCGAACGCGGCCGGCGACGCCGAGCAGAAGCCGGGCCCGCCGTCGGCGATGACGATGACGTTGCCCTCGTAGCCGAACAGCTTGCCGACGGCCACCGCGACCAGCAGGCCCAGCAACGAGAAGTGGAAGGCGATGTTGCCGAACTCGCGCAGGTAGCCCTTCTCGGCGGACACCTCGACCGTGTTCGCGTCGTCGGGGTCCGGGTGGCGGATGGCCGTGCGCCAACCGCGCAGCCGGCCGGTGATCCGGTTCGCCAGGGCATTCAGCTCCACGGGGTCGGCGCGCAGCTCGGCGCCGGCGTGCTTGGGCAGCCGGGTCAGGTTGCGCGGCGCGGCGACGGGCGCGGCGCGCAGGCTGCGCGCGTGCTCGATCATCCGCGGGGTCAGGCAGCCGACCAGGGAGACGAACAGCAGCACGTAGATGGCGGTGAACCAGAAGCTGGAGAACACGTCGAAGGCCTGCAGCCGGTCCAGCCAGGGCCCGATCACGGGGTGGGTCTTGAGGTAGTCGTCGACCTTGCCGGCGTTGAGGCTGCGCTGCGGCAGCAGCGCGCCGGGGATCGCGCCCAGCGCGAGCAGGAACAGCAGCACCAGCGCGGTGCCCATCGAGGTCAGCGCGCGCCAGGTGTTGCGGGCGGTGGCGAGCAGACGCAAAAGCACCCCAAAATGGCGCATTTTGGGTGCTTTTGCGTCTGCTCGCGCCACTAGATCGGCAGCCTCACGTCGGAGACGAACGCGTCGCGCAGCCAGGAGATGAAGTCGTTCCACACCCCGGTGACCAGCAGGACACCGACCGCGATCAGCAGCGCCCCGCCGAAGATCTGGATCGCCCGGGTGTGCCGCCGCAGCCAGCCCAGCGCCCCCACCGCGCCCGCCGAGCCGAACGCCAGCGCCACGAACGGGATCCCCAGCCCGAGGCAGTAGGCGATCACCAGCGCGACCCCGCGCGCGACGTTGGCGCCGTCGGTGGCCGAGGCGACGGTGATCACCCCGGTCAGCGTCGGCCCCAGGCACGGCGTCCACCCGAGCGCGAAGACCGCGCCGAGCAGCGGCGCCCCCGCCACCGTCGTCAGCTGCCGCGGGCTGAACCGGGCCTGGCGCTGCAGGGCCGGGATCAGGCCGACGAACACCAGCCCCATCACGATGGTCAGCACGCCCCCGGCCCGCTGCAGCAGCAGCTGGTTGGTGATCAGCGTGGTGGTCATGCCCAGCACGGCTACGGTGCCCAGCACGAACACCGTGGTGAAGCCGGCCACGAACAACGCCGCGGATCCCGCGACCCGCCACCGGGCGCTCGGTGGGGCCTTAACCGCGCCGCGCCCTGGCTCCTCATCTACCCCGACGACCGCCGCCAGGTACGACAGGTAGCCGGGCACCAGCGGCACCACGCACGGCGAGGCGAACGACACCAGCCCCGCCAGCAAGCACACCCCCAGCGCCACCAGCAGCGGCCCGGCGGCGGCGATCTGCGCGAAGCCGGTCATTCTTTGGCCACCCGCTGCACCACCGGCTGCAGGTCGGCGGCCAGCAGTTCGCGCAGGAACACCGCGGCCACCCGGTGCTGGCGGTCCAGCACCAGCGTCGACGGGATCACGGTGGTCGGGTACTTGCCGCCGAACGCGATCAGGGTGCGCATCGCCGGATCGTAGATGGACGGGTAGCTCACGTGGTGGTCGTCGACGAAGTCCAGGGCCGCCTGGCGGTTGTTGTCGCGGACGTCGATGCCGAGGAACGAAACCGAGCCACCCCGGGTGGCGTCATACACCTGCTGCAGCTGGCCGATCTCGGCCCGGCACGGCCCGCACCACTGCCCCCAGATGTTGACGACGACGACCTGCCCGCCGAAGTCGTCCAGCGACCGCGTGTGCGCCGGGTCCGCCAGGTCGGGACCCGACAGCGGGCCCGGGCGGCCGCGGCTGGCGGGCGGGTCGTAGTAGATGTCGGTCTTGCCGCCGGGCGAGACGAATTCGAAGGTGCCGCCCTGCGCGACGGCATCGCGGCCGGAGCAGCCGGCCAGCACCATGGCCATCAAGATGGCCACTGCCGCCCCGGCCATCGCCAGTCGCCGCACGATCAACCGCCCGCCGGTTCCCGATACTCGACGTCGACCAGCCGGTCGCCGTCGTAGACGAAGGTCGTCACCGAGCCCAGGCCGCACTCGCGCCGCCGCGGGTCGTGCCACAGCCGCCGGCCGGTCAGGTGCAGCCGCACCGTCCACACCGGCAGCTGGTGACTGACGCACACCACCTCGTGGCCGGTGCCGCGGGCGCGCGCCTTGTCGACCGCGGTCGCCATGCGGGCCGCGATCTCGGCGTAGGGCTCGCCCCACGACGGGGTGAACGGGTTGCGCAGCCGCCACCAGAACCGCGGGTCGCGCCACGCGCCGTCGCCGGGACCGACCCGGCGGCCCTCGAAGAAGTTGGCCGACTCGATCAGGTCGGGGTCGGTGTCCACCGGCAGGCCGTGCCTGGCGGCGATGGGCGCGGCGGTCTCCTGGGCCCGCTGCAGCGGGGAGGCGATGACCGCGACGACGTCGCGGCCGGCCAGCGCCTCGGCGACCGCCTCGGCCTGGGCCCTGCCGTTGTCGGACAGGTGGAATCCGGGCAGCCGCCCGTACAGGACCCCGCTGGGGTTGTACACCTCGCCGTGGCGCACCACATGGACCCGGGTCGTCTCGGCCATCAGGGCTTGCCCTCCTGGGCGGCCGCGCGCGCCGCGACGGGCAACGCGGCGCCGATCCGTTCGAACGCGGCGTCGTCGAGGGCCGTCGAGACGAACCACGCCTCGAAGGCGCTGCACGGCGGGTAGACGCCCGCGTCCAGCAGCGCGTGGAAGAACGGCGGATAGCGCCACGTCGCGCTGGAGCGCGCGGAGGCGAAGTCGGTGACCGGCGTCTCGGAGAAGAACACGCTGAGCATGTTGCCCCCACGCGAAACCTGATGCGGCACACTCTCTTTGGTCAGCGCGTCGGAGAGCAGGCCGGCCAGGCGGTCGGCGTTGGCGTCCAGCGCGGCGTAGGCCGCGTCGTCGGCGGCGCGCAGCGTGGCCAGGCCGGCGGCCACCGCCACCGGGTTACCCGACAACGTGCCGGCCTGATACACCGGCCCCAGCGGGGCGAGTCGCTCCATCACGTCGGCCCGGCCGCCGAACGCGGCGGCCGGCAACCCGCCGCTCATCACCTTGCCGAAGGTGAACAGGTCGGCGGCGACCGGATCGATTCCGTACCAACCGCTTCGGCTGACCCGGAAGCCCGTCATCACCTCGTCGACGATCAGCAGCGCGCCGTGCTCGGCGGTGATCGCGCGCAGCGCCGCGTTGTAGCCCGGGCCCGGCGGGACGACGCCCATGTTGCCCGGGCTGGCCTCGGTGATCACCGCCGCGATCTGGTCCCCATGGCGCGCAAAAGCCTCCCGCACCGCGTCGATGTCGTTGTAGGGCAACACGATCGTGTCGGCGGCCGCGGCCCCGGTGACCCCCGGCGAGGACGGCAGACCAAGGGTCGCCACCCCGGAGCCCGCGTCGGCCAGCAGGGCGTCGACGTGGCCGTGATAGCACCCGGAGAACTTGACGATTTTGGCGCGGCCGGTGTAGCCGCGGGCCAACCGGACGGCGCTCATGGTGGCCTCGGTGCCGGAGTTCACCAGCCGGATCCGCTCGACGGGCGCCACCCGCTCGATGATCTCGGCGGCCAGCCGGCTCTCCGCCGGTGTCGGCGCCCCGAAGGATAGGCCGGAGGCGGCGGCCGTGGCGACGGCGTCGACGACGGCCGGGTGGGCGTGGCCCAGGATCATCGGCCCCCAGGAGCAGACCAGGTCGACGTAGCGGTTGCCGTCGGCGTCGGTGAGCCAGCAGCCGCGCGCCTCGGTGATGAAGCGCGGGGTGCCGCCGACCGCCGTGAACGCGCGCACCGGGGAGTTCACCCCGCCCGGAATGACGGCGCAGGCATCCTCGAACAGCCTCGCCGACGCGGTCACCGCGGCCGGGGCGCGCGCGGCCGCCTGGTCACTACCCATGCCGACCAGTGTTCCAGCCGCCGCCGATCGTTCAACTACAGGGTGTAGCAGTCAGGCGTCCTGGTTGTCGGCCTCCTGGGCGGCAAGCAGGTCGCGCCGGGCGGCTTCGCGCTCCCGTTCGGCCGCGCGCACGTGTTCGGCGACGTCGCCGAGGCCCTCGGCGACCGCCGCCTCGTGGACCTCGGCGGCGCGCTCGTGCGCGGCGCCGGCCTGGTAGTGGCGATGCACCGCGCGCTGGTGGGCCTCCTGGTCGCGCTGGTGGCCGCGCTCGGCTCGTTCGGCGGCGCGCTTGACGTCCTCGGCCGTGACGACCTTGCGCGCGGCGAGTTCTTCCCCCCTGCGCAGCAGCTCCTGGGCGCGCCTGCCGGCCTCGTCGCCCGGTGAATCAACCATGAGGCGACACTACGCTTACGCTGGGCAAACCGGGCGGCCAATCGCGCCGCGACTGGACCGGGACCGGGCGGGTATACGGCCCCGATGACTGACACCGCCACCGACCGGGAACAGCGACTGGCCGAGCGCGTCGAGCAGCTGTACGCCAACGACCCGCAATTTCGCGCCGCCGCGCCGTCGGCGGAGGTGACCGAGGCCGCGCACCGGCCCGGGTTGCGGCTTGCCGAGGTGGTCGACACCTATCTGGCGGGCTACGCCGACCGGCCCGCCCTGGGGCAGCGCGCCTGCGAGGTGACCCGCGACGAGGCGACGGGGGCCGCGGGCACGACGTTGCTGTCGGGATTCGAGACCATCACCTATCGCGAGCTGGCCGAGCGGGTCGCCGCCCTGGCGGGCGCGTGGCGCTCGGGCTTGCCGCACGGCTTTCGTCCGGGCGACTTCGTCGCCGTGCTGGGCTTCACCAGCATCGACTACGCGGTGAACTACCTGGCCTGCATCGCCCTCGGCGCGGTGTTCGTGCCGCTGCAGACCAGTTCGTCGGCGGCGCAGCTGGCCCCGATCGTCGCCGAGACCGCACCGCGCGTCCTCGCCGTGAGCATCGAGTCGCTGGACACCGCCGTCGACGTCGTCGTCGACGCGCCCTCGATCGAACGGCTGGTGGTGTTCGACTACACCAGCGACGACGACGCACAGCGCGACCGCTACGAGTACGCCGTCGCACGCCTGGGCGCCGCAGGGCGACGGCTGGATGTCGCGCCGCTGGCCGCCGAGCTCGAGTCCGGCCACGGGCTGCCGGCCGCGCCGGCGTTCGTCCCGCCCGCCGACGAAAACCCCTTGGCCACTTTGATTTACACGTCGGGCAGCACCGGCACCCCGAAGGGGGCGATGTACACCACCGACATGATGACCCGGCTCTGGCAGCGTCCCCACAGCCCCTCGCTGGACATCGGCAAGCTGATCCCGGCGATCCACCTGCAATACATGCCGCTATCCCACGTCTACGGGCTGGAATGGCTCATCGCCACGCTGTCCTCCGGCGGGATCGGCTACTTCGCGGCCAAGAGCGACATGTCCACCCTGTTCGACGACATCGCCCTGGTCCGCCCCACCGCCCTGAACCTGGTCCCGCGCGTGTGCGACATGTTCTTTCGGCGCTACCGCAAGGAACTCGACCAGCGACCGCCCGGCGATCAGGGCGCCGAGCAGCTGGACGAGGCGGTGAAAGCCGAACTGCGCGAAGACTTCATCGGCGGTCGGGTGCTCTCGGCGATGTGCGGCAGCGCGCCGTTGTCCCGGCAGATGCACGCTTTCATGGAGTCGCTGCTCGACGTGCCGGTCGCCGACGGGTACGGCGCCACCGAGACCGGCGGCGGCATCCTGCGCAACGGCATCCTGCGGCGCCCGCCGGTGACCGACTACAAGCTGGTCGACGTTCCCGAGCTGGGCTACCTCACCACCGACGAGCCCCACCCGCGCGGCGAACTCTGCGTCAAGGCCAGCACCGTGATCCCGGGATATTTCAAGCATCCCGAACTGTCGGCCCAAATCTTCGATGAGGAAGGGTTTTACAAGACCGGCGACATCATGGCCGAGCTGGGCCCCGACCGCCTGATGTACCTGGACCGTGCCAACAACGTCATCAAGCTCTCGCAGGGCGAATTCGTCGCGGTGTCCCAGCTGGAGGCCACCTACTCCACCAGTCCCTACATCCGGCAGATCTTTCTGTACGGCAGCAGCGAGCAGCCGTTTTTGCTCGCCGTGATCGTGCCCAACCCCGACGCCATCGGCGACCGGGACGCGCGGGGTTTGATCGCCGAGTCGCTGCAGCGGATCGCCGCCGACGCCCGCCTGCACCCCTACGAGATCCCGCGCGACTTCCTGCTGGAGCCACAGCGTTTCACCCGCGACAACGGGTTGCTGTCCGGAGTGGGCAAACTGCTGCGCCCGGCGCTCAAGGCGCGCTACGGCGAACGCCTGGACGCCATGTACGCCGACATCGAAGCGAGCCAGAACAACCGGCTCGACGAGCTGCGCGCGGCGAGCCGCGACCGGCCCACCATCGACACCGTGCGACGCGCGGCGGTGGCCACCCTCGGTCTCCCGGGCGACGCGACCCCGGGAGCCGACGCGAAATTCATTGACCTGGGCGGTGATTCGCTGTCGGCATTCTCGTTCGCCACGCTGCTGGAGGCGATCTTCGGGATCGACGTGCCGGTCCAGACGATCGTCAGCCCCACCGCAACCCTGGCGACGATCGCCAATTTCGTTGACGGCGAACGGACGTCGGTGTCCACCCGCCCGACGTTCGCGTCGGTGCACGGCCGTGGCGCCAGCGTCGCCCGGGCGGCCGACCTCACCCTGGACAAGTTCATCGATGCCGGCACGCTGGCCGCCGCGCCCGGCCTCGACCGCCCGTCGGGCGCGGTCGACACCGTGCTGCTGACCGGCGCCAACGGCTACCTGGGGCGCTTCTTGTGCCTGGACTGGCTCGAACGGCTGGCGCCGGCCGGGGGCACCGTGATCTGCCTGGCCCGCGGCGCCGACCCGACCGCCGGACGCCAGCGCATCGAGGCCGCGATGGACAGCGGCGACGCGCGATTGTCCGCGCGTTTCCGCGAATTGGCCGCCAAGCATCTGCGCGTCCTCGTCGGGGACGTGGGCGCGTCCAACCTCGGCCTGGACACCCCCACCTATGACCGGCTCGCGGGGTCGGTGGACCTGATCGTGCACTCCGCCGCCCTGGTGAACCACGTGCTGCCCTACAGCCAGCTGTTCGGCCCCAACGTGGTGGGCACCGCCGAGATCGTCAAACTCGCAATCACCAACCGGCTCAAGGCGATCAACTACATCTCCACGGTCGCGGTGACGGCCCTGCCGGACGGCGGGTTCCTCGGCGAGGACGTCGACGTACGCTCGGCCAGCCCGTCGCGGTCCCTCGACGAGTCCATCGAAAGGTATGCCGGCGGCTACGCGACCAGCAAGTGGGCGGGCGAGGTGCTGCTGCGCGAGGCGTACGACTTGTGCCGGCTGCCGGTGGCGGTGTTCCGCTCCGACATGATCCTGGCGCACAGCACCTTCGCCGGCCAGCTCAACGTGCCCGACATGTTCACCCGCCTGATCCTGAGCGTGGTGGCCACCGGGCTGGCGCCGCGGTCGTTCTACCGGCTCGACGCGTCCGGCCGCCCGCAGCGCGCCCACTATGACGGGCTGCCGGCCGATTTCACCGCCGAGGCGATCACCACCCTGGGCGGGGACATCCGCGACGGGTACCGCACCTACAACGTGCTCAACACCCACGACGACGGCGTCTCTCTGGACACCTTCGTCGACTGGCTCATCGCGGCGGGCCACCACATCGAGCGCATCGACGACTACGACGAGTGGCTCAGCCGGTTCACCGCGGCGATGAAGGCGCTGCCCGAGGGCCAGCGGAAGCATTCCATGCTGCCGCTGATGAGCGCCTACGCCACGCCGGGCGCGCCGACGCAGGGCACCGGGATGCCGGCCGAAAAGTTCCGCGCCGCAGTGCAATCCGCCGGGATCGACAGCGCCGGGGACGTGCCGCACGTGACGGAGCCGCTGATCGGCAAGTACGTCACCGATCTTCAGCGGCTGGGCTTGCTTCCGGCGTCGACCGGCGCGCACGTGGCCTGACCCTCCCGAGCAGGTACAGCCCGATCACCACCGCCCAGGACAGCAGGCTGAGCCAGAGCTGACTGCGCGCCGAGCGATCGAACGCCATCTGCACCAGCACGGCGGTGATCCCGGCCAGCGTGAGGATCGACAGCACCGGGAAGAACCACATCTTGATCCGCAGCTCGTCCTCGGGGGTGCGGCGGCGCAGGATGATCTGCGACAGCGCGATCAGCCAATAGACGAACAGGATGACGGCGCCCGACGAGTTGAGCAGGAAGAGGAACACCGTGTTCGGCGCGACCCACGCCATGACGACGCATCCGAAACCGACCGCCGACGAGCACAGGATGGCCAGGTGGGGGACCCCGCGGCGGCTGAGCCGGACCAGCCGGGCCGGCGCCTCGCGGCGGTCGGCGAGCACGAACAGCATGCGCGACGCCGTGTACAGCCCGGAGTTCAGGCAGGACAGCACGGCGGTGAGCACGACGGCGTTCATCACCTGGTCCGCGCCGGGCAGACCCATGTGCTTGAGCGCGGCGACGTACGGCGACGCGCCCGGCTCCACCGAATCCCACGGCAGGATCACCACGAGCAGAAACACCGAACCGACGAAGAAGATCGCGATGCGCGCGACCACCGAGCGCGTCGCCCGCTGGACGGCGACCTCGGGGTCGCGGCTCTCGGCGGCGGCGACGGTGACGATCTCGGCGCCGACCATGGAGAAGATCACCACCACGATGGCCGCGAAGACCGCACCGACGCCCTTCGGGAAGAAGCCGCCGTGCGCGGTGAGGTTCGAGAAGTCCGTGTTGTGGCCGGGCAGCAGGCCGAGCACGAAGACCGAGCCGACGACGAGGAACACCACGATGGTGGCGACTTTGATTCCGGCGAACCAGAATTCGAACTCGCCGAAGGATGACACCGAGAACAGGTTCGTCGCGGTCATCAGCAGCATCAGGCACAGCGACAGCAGCCACAGCGGCGCGTGGAACCAGTAGCCGAGGACCTTTCCCCCGGCCACCGCCTCGAACCCGACCACGATCACCCAGAAGTACCAATACAGCCACGCGACCGAAAAGCCCGCCCAGCCGCCCAGGGCGCGCGCCGCGTAGTCGGCGAACGATCCCGTCGACGGATTGGCGGCGGCCATCTCGCCCAGCATCCGCATCACCAACACGATCAGCAGGCCGCACAGCGTGTAGGTAAGGAAGGCGGCGGGCCCGGTGTCCTTGATCACCACGCCGGACCCGACGAACAAGCCGGCGCCGATCACCCCGCCGATGGCGATCATGCTGAGCTGCCGCTGCGACAGTCCTTGCCGCAGTTGCGAAGCGCTGGCCATGGTTAACCACAGCACATCGGTGGGCCAGGCGCCACCGCCCGCGCCGAGTCTGCGCTCAGCGCCAAAAAATCGCGAAATTCACGCGCTGGACGCAGTCTCGGCGGGAATACGCGTCAGTGCGCCGAGGCGAGCGCGAACGGCGTCGCCGGTGCCGGGCGTGATCGGCGGTTGGGTTGTCGCCACAAGCCTTTTCGTTCGAGCAGCGGCAGGACGCCCTCGCCGAACCAGTAGGCCTCCTCCAGGTGCGGATAGCCCGACAGGATGAAGTGGGTGATGCCCAGCCGGGAGTACTCGGCCAGCCGTTCGGCGACCTCGGCGTGCGACCCGACCAGCGCGGTGCCCGCGCCGCCGCGCACCAGGCCCACCCCGGCCCACAGGTTGGGGCCGACCACCAGCCGGTCGGTGCTGCCGTCGTGCAACTTGAGCATGCGGTGCTGGCCCTCGGATTCGCTGCGCGCCAGGCTGGCCTGCACCCGCTGGACGTCGGCCGGGTCGACGGCCGCGAGCAACCGGTCGGCCTCGGCCCACGCCGCCTCCGCGGTGTCGCGGCTGATCGGTGGCTCGCCCCAGGTCAGGTAGACGTCGGAGTGCTTGGCCGCGACCGGCCCCGCCGCCGCCGACGAACCGCCGAAGAACACCGTGGGTATCGGGTCGGGCGGGTTGTTGAGCTGCGCGCCGTCGATGCGGATGTGGTCTCCGGCGAAGGTCAACGGCTCCCGCGAGGCCCACAATTGCCTTACCACGTGCAGGAATTCGGCCGTGCGGGCGTAGCGCGACTCCTTGTCCAGGAAATCCCCGTAGGCGCGTTGCTCGTGCGGCTCGCCGCCGGTCACGACGTTAAGCAGCAGCCGCCCCGCCGAATGCCGCTGGAACGTCCCGGCCATCTGCGCGGCGAGGGTGGGGCTGAGCAATCCCGGCCGGAACGCGACGAGGAATTTCAGCGTCTCGGTTGCATCGATCAGCATCGCCGTCGTCAACCAGGCGTCCTCACACCACAATCCGGTCGGTGTGAGGACCGCCTCGAAGCCGTTGTCCTCGGCGGCCGCGCAGATCTGGTGCAGGTAGCGCAGCGTCGCCGGCCGGTCGCCGTGCATGGCGGTGCCGTGCCCGCCCGCGACCAGGTTCCGCGAATCCCCGTAGGTCGGCAAAAACCAGTGAAACGCCAGGCTCATCCATTCTCCCTCGTCGGCCTCCCCGCATCGTGGGCGACGTTGCGGACGGGCGCCAGGGTTGAAACCGGCGAGATTGCATCCCCGACAAGGTCACCGGTTCGCGACCGCGCGGTCACGCGAGATCACGCAATGCTTCCAATTCGGCGTGGCTCGGCCGATATCGAGCGATCGGCCCGGCATTATTGCGATCATGCCTGATCTCACCCGCCGGGCGGTGCTGCGAATGGGCGCCGGTGCCAGCCTGGGAGCCGCTGGCATGTTCGCGTTCAGCGCCCTGTTGGATCCGGTCAGGCCGCAGGCCGCGCCGGCGCCGCTGGGCCCCGCCCCGTTCGAGCCGCCGACCGCCGGCACCCTGCCGACCAAGCTCACCGGCTCGTTCGTGTCGGCCGCCCGCGGGGGCATCAAGACCAACTACGTGATCGCCGTGCCGCCCGGCCAAACCGGGGCGCTGCGGCCGGTGATCGCGCTGCACGGCGTGGACGGCGACGCCAACCAGATGCTGGACATGGGCGTCCAGGAGGGTCTGGCCCGGCTGGCCAAGGAGGGCAAGCCGCCGTTCGCGGTGGTGGGTGTCGACGGCGGCAACACCTATTGGCACAAAAGGGCTTCCGGCGTGGACTCGGGCGCGATGGTGCTCGACGAACTGCTGCCGATGTTGTCCACCATGGGTTTCGACACCTCGCGGGTCGGCTTCATGGGGTGGTCGATGGGCGGGTACGGCGCGCTGCACCTGGGCGCCAAGCTGGGCCCGGCGCGCACCGCCGGCATCTGCGCGATCAGCCCGGCGCTGTACACCTCGTTCGCCGGCAGCGCGGCGGGCGCGTTCGACAGCTACGACGACTGGGTGGCGAACAACGTCGTGGGCCTGCCGGCGCTCAACACCATCCCGCTGCGCGTGGACTGCGGCACCTTCGACCGGTTCTATTTCGCCACAAAGCAATTCGTCAGCCAGCTCAAGACCAAGCCGGCGGGCAGCTTCTCCCTGGGCGGACACGACGTCGGTTACTGGCGCATGCAATTGCCCGGCGAGCTGACCTGGATGGCGACGTAGCCCACGCCGATGACAGTCCAGGCGGAGCGGCGCATCAAGGGGACGGGATTCCGCCCGGACATCGAGGGTCTGCGCGCGGTCGCGGTGATCGCGGTCGTGGCGTACCACGCGGGAATCCCGGGCGTCGGGGGCGGCTACATCGGGGTGGACGTCTTCTTCGTCATCTCCGGCTTCCTCATCACCGGGCTGCTGTGGCGCGAGGTCACCGGCACCAACACCGTTGCGCTGGGCCGCTTTTACGGCGCCCGGGCCCGGCGCCTGCTGCCGGCCGCGGCCGTCGTCGGCGTCGCCACCGCCGTCGTGGCGGCCGTCGCGCTGCCGCCGCTGCAGGCGCGCGGCGTCCTGCTGGACGGCATCGCCTCCGCCCTGTACGTGGGCAACTACCGGTTCGCCGGGCAAGCCACCGACTACCTGGCCTCCGGCGCGCCGTCTCCGTTCCAGCACTACTGGTCGCTGGGCGTGGAGGAACAGTTCTATCTGGTGTGGCCGGTGCTGATCATCGCCACGGCGTGGCTGGCCCGCCGCAGGAGCGGCGGCTCCCTCCCGTACGCGGTGACGCTGGGGCTGGTCGGGGCGGCGTCGCTGGCGGCGGGCCTGGCGTGGACGCGCACGTCGCCGTCGTGGGCGTTCTTCTCGTTGCCCACCCGCGCGTGGGAGCTGGCGGCCGGCGGGCTGGTGGCGCTGTCGATTCGCCACTGGCGGCGGCTGCCCCTGCTGCCCGCGGCGATCGCCGGGTGGGGTGGCCTGGCGCTGATCGCGTTGACCTGCACCCAGCTGGGTCCCGGCACGCCCTACCCCGGCACCGCGGCGCTGCTGCCCGTGCTGGGCACCGCGCTGGTGATCGGGGGCGGTTGCGTCACCGGCGGCCTGGGGGCCGGCCGCCTGCTGTGCCGGCCCGCGATGCGGGCGATCGGCCGGGTGTCCTACTCGTGGTACCTGTGGCACTGGCCGGTGCTGCTGCTCATGCCGCGGCTGTTGGGGGAGCCCGACGGGCTGGCGGCCCGGCTGACCGCGGTCGCCGTCTCGGCCGGGCTGGCCGTGATCACGTTGCATCTGGTCGAAAACCCCGGCCGGTTCGCCGCCGCGCTGCGCCGGTCTGTGAAGGCGAGCCTGGCAGTGGCGGGCGCCGCCAGCGTGGCCGCGGCGTGCGCGTGCGCGCTGTTGCTGACGCTGACGCCGGTGCCGACGGGCCACGGCGCGGCGGCACCGAAGGCCAACATCGTCACGCTGCCACCGGCGAATGTCCCCGCGGTCGTCCCGCGGCAGGCCGCCGTCGAGCAGGCGTTCGCGCAGGTGCGCGGGGCGGTCGCGTCGTCCGCGGGCCTGCGGGCGGTCCCGTCCAACCTGGACCCGCCGCTCGCGCAGGCCGCGGCCGACAAGGCGGCCGTGTTCGTCAACGGCTGCGTGCGCTCGTGGCGCGAGGTGGGCCACGGCGAGTGCGCGACGGGTGACACCGCGTCGCCGACGACGGTGGCCCTGGTCGGCGACTCGCACGCCGCGATGTGGGAGCCGGCGTTGCAGGGGGTCGCCGAGCAGCGGCACTGGCGGCTGGAGACGCTGGCCAAGGTGACCTGCCCGCTGCAGCAATTGCGCATCACCAGCCCGTATCTCGGCCGCGAGTACACCGAGTGCGAGCAGTGGCGCGCGCAGATCGTGGACCGGTTGCGGGCCGAGCACCCGCGGCTGGTGGTGCTCGACATGAGCCGGCGTTACGGCGCGGATTTCGGCTTCGTGTCCTACGACCCGGCGTGGATCGACACGGTGGGCCGCACCGTGGCGCTGCTGCGCGACACCGGCGCCACCGTGCTGGTCCTGGGACCGGCCCCGGATCCGCGGGCGTCCGCTCCCGCCTGCCTGTCGGGGCATCTCGACGACGCCACCGCGTGTGCGCCGGCGCGGCCCGCCGCGGTCAACGATGACGGCATCGCCGCCGAGCGGGCCGCGACCGAGGCCGCCGGCGGTCACTACGCCGAGCTGACCGACCTGTTCTGCACCGCCGACCGCTGCCCGATGATCGTGGGCAACACCCTGGTTTTCCGCGACGACAACCACGTGACGACCGAGTACGCGCAACTGCTCACGCCGGTGCTCGGCGCGCTGGCCGACCGCGCCCTGACACCGGAATGAACTTGATGCCCCCGCCGAACGTCTGATCAGTGAAAGGGATTTGGAGGTTTCCGACATGACTGCGCTGCTACTGACCTGCATTGCGGCCGCCACCCCCGTGGTCGGCGCCGGCCTCATGCAGTTGCAGGCGCGCCTGGAGCGATGGGACTACGAGCGGCACGCGGAGGACTGAATATCCGCGTGCCCGCAACCGGGGTCTACGCATTTATGCCGATGTTTTGCGCCTCGCCGCGCCCGCATGCTGGCTAACATGAGCGAGATCGATACGCCGCTGGTGGACTGGAGCGAGCAAAGCGTGAGCGAGCTGCCCATTGGGACCGTGACGTTGCTGCTGGCCGACGTCGAAGGGTCCACCCGGCTGTGGGAAACCCAGGGCGACATCATGGCATCCGCGCTTGAGCAGCTCAATCAAACGGTGAACGATCTCGTCGCCGCCCACGGCGGGGTGCGGCCGGTCGAACAGGGCGAGGGCGACAGCTTCGTGGCCGCGTTCTCGCGCGCCAGCGACGCCGTCGCGTGCGCGCTTCGGCTGCAACTGGCGCCGCTGGCGCCGATCCGGCTGCGCATCGGCGTGCACACCGGCGAGGTCCAGTTGCGCGACGCCGGCAACTACGCCGGACCCACCATCAACCGGACCGCGCGGCTGCGCGATCTCGCCCACGGCGGGCAGACCGTATTGTCCGGCGCCACTGAGTCATTGGTGCTCGACCGGCTGCCTGCCGATGCGTGGCTGACCGACCTGGGCCTCCACCCGTTGCGCGACCTGCCGCGCCCGGAACGGGTCGTGCAACTCAATCATCCCGACCTGCGCAACGACTTCCCGCCGCTGCGCACCGCGAATGACGTTGCCGGGTCGCATCTTCCGGCCCAGCTGACCAGCTTCGTGGGTCGTGGCTCGCAGGTCGGTGACATCGCGCAGCTGCTCAAAGAGAACAGACTGGTGACCCTGACGGGCGCCGGCGGGGTGGGCAAGACGCGGTTGGCGATCCAGGTCGCCTCCGAGGTGGCGCGCGAGTTCGCGGGCGGCGTCTGGTTTGTCGACCTCGCGCCGGTCACCAACCCGCTCGTCGTGCCCGTCGTCCTGGCGCGCACCCTGGGCCTTGCCGACCAGCCGGGCCGCTCCACCATGGACACGGTGTGCAAATTCGTCAGCGGCCGAAAGATGCTGCTGCTCTTGGACAATTGCGAGCATCTGCTGGAAGCCGGCGCGGCCCTGTCCGTCGCCCTGCTCGACGCCGGCCCCGAGGTGACGATCCTGGCCACCAGCCGCGAGCCGATCGGCATCGCCGGGGAGCTGACCTGGCGGGTGCCGTCGCTGTCGGTGGACGGCGAGGCCGTCTCCTTGTTCGTCGACCGCGCCCGTCGGACACGGCCGGATTTCCATCTCACCGAAGACAATTCGCCCGCGATCGCCGATATCTGCCGGCGCCTGGACGGCATGCCACTGGCGATCGAGCTGGCGGCCGCGCGCACCCGGACATTGTCGCTCACCCAGATCGTCGACGGCCTCCATCACAACTTCCGCCTGCTCGCCGGCGGCGCACGCACCGCGGTCCGCCGCCAGCAGACGCTGCGCGCGTCCATCGACTGGTCGCACGCCATGCTTACCGAGCCCGAACGCATCCTGTTCCGCCGACTGGCGGTGTTCATGGGCGGGTTCGACCTCGGCGCTGCATACGCGGTGGGCGCCGACAGCGACGCCGAGCACTATCAGCTCATCGACCTGCTCGGGCTGCTCGTCGACAAGTCACTGGTCGTCGCCGAGGAAACCCAGGGCGTGATGCGCTACCGCCTGCTGGAGACCGTCCGCCAGTACGGCCTGGAAAAGCTCGCGGAGTCCGGCGAAGCCGAGGCGGTGCGGACCCGACATCGCGACCACTACACCGCCACCGCGATGGCACTGGAATCCCAGACGGGCGGCGACGGAACGCCACTTGTCCCCTGGGCCGAAATCGAGATGGATAACCTGCGGGCGGCCCACGCGTGGAGTTGCGATGCCGCGGAATTCGAGCCGGCGCTTCGGCTCGTGTCGGCGTTGCAACGACTCTGGCTGACGCGCGGGCGATTCCGCGAGGGCGTGGCCGGGTTCGCAGCCGCGTTCGACGACGACCGCTACCGCGACGACGGCGTCGCCGCCGAGGTCTGGATACGTGCGGTCGCCAACGCGGGACTGCTGGCGGTCTGGTTCTCCGTCCCGGCCAGCCTGCAACGGGCCGAGGAGGCCCTCGCCGCCGCACGCGAAATCGGCGATCGGGCGCTCATCGTGCACACCTTGATGACCTGCGGCATGCTGGCCATCGGCAACCCCGAGGTCGCAGAACCCTATCTCGCCGAGGCCACCGACCTGGCTCGCACGTCGAAAGATGCTGCGGCGCTGTGTCACCTGCGCGCCTACCAAAGCTTCGCCGCCGGCGTCGCCGGAAATCCGATCGCTGCGCAGGCCGCCGGCGAGGAGGGGCGAGACCTCGCCGACGCGCTCGGCGAGAGCTTCATGTCGCGGTACAGCCGCACGTTCCTCGGGACTGCGCTGGGAATGCAGGGCAAGCTGGCCGAGGCGCACCTGGTAGCCCGCTCGCTGGTCGAGGAGGCACGCGCGGCCGGGGACCGCCCGATGGAAACGTTCGGTCTGATCATTTTGGCGCAATCGCTCGCGTTCACGGATCCCGCGGCGGCGCGCACGGCGGCCGAAGCGGCCCTGGAAGTCGGGGCCACGCTGGGTGGATTTCACGAGGACTCGGCCTACACGGCCGTGGCCAATGCCGCGGTGGCGGAAGGCGATGCCGTTGCCGGCAGGCGGGCCTGCGACGCGGCGTGGCGGCACACGTACCCGCTGAAGGAGCTGTTGACCCGGAGCACGCTGCCGATGGCCGAGGCGGCCATGGGCTGCGGCGATCTGGTCGCCGCCCGCCGGTGGGCGGACGAGACCGTCGCCGTCGCCCCTGGGTTCCATCGGGCGGTCGCGCTGATCGCGCGCGCCCGCGTCGCGATCGCGCAGGGCGAGCCGCAGCAGGCCGACCGCGACCTGCACGACGCCATCGAGGTCGCCGAGCGCACCGGCGGGCGCGTGCGCCTGCCCGACGCGCTCGAATGCCTCGCGGGGTTGGCCGGCGATCCCGAGCACGCCGCGCGGCTGTTCGGTGCGGCCGAGGGCATGCGGGGGCGGCACGGCGAGGTGCGCTTCAAGGTCTTTGACAAGGCTTATGACGAGTCGGTGGCGGCGGTGCGTGATGCGTTGGGACAGGGTGCGTTTGATGCCGCGTGGTCCGAGGGCGCCGCGCTGCCCACCACCGAAGCCATCGCCTACGCGGGGCGGGGCCGGGGCGCGCGCGGTCGCCCGGCCAGCGGCTGGGAGTCGTTGACGCCCACCGAGCGAGAGGTCGTCGGACTCGTCGGGGAAGGGCTGTCCAACAAGGACATCGCCGCCCGGCTGTTCGTCTCACCGCGCACCGTGCACTCGCACCTCACGCATGTCTACGCGAAGCTAGGGGTGTCGTCGCGGGTGCAGCTGTTGCGTGAGGCCGACCGGCACGCGTAGTTTTCGCCGAACGTGAAGCTATGGCGAGAATTTCGCGATTTTTTCGCAGTGAGTGCACGCTCGGCGAGGGGTCACGCCAGCCGCTTGACCGCCAGCTCCCGAAGCTCGCCGGCCTTGATCTTGGCGTTGCCCGTCACCGCCACCTCGTCATCGCGGAAGAACAGCACATGGCGGGGCACCTTGTAGCTGGCCAGGCGCTCCCGTAGGAACGCCAAAAGCTCGTCGGTGTCGAGGGTTACGCCGTCGTGCGGCACCACGCAGGCGACGACGGCCTCGCCGAGGGTCTCGTGCGGGACGCCGACGGTCTGGGCGACCTTCACGCCGGAGTGGGCGATGAGGGCCTCGTCGACCTCGCGCGGCGACACGTTGGCGCCGCCGGTCTTGATGATGTCGGTGAGCCGGCCCTGCCAGTAGAGCCGGCCGGTGTCGTCGAGGTAGCCGCCGTCGCCGGTGGGGAAAAAGCCTTCGGGGTCGAGGGTTTCGTCGAGCGGTGTGCCGATGTAGCCGAGCATCAAAGTGGGACCCTTGACGTGGATCTCGCCGGGTTGGCCGCGCGGCACGACGGCGCCGGTCAGCGGGTCGGTGATCTTCAGTGTCACACCGGGCAGCGCCACCCCGAAGCTGTCGGCGTGCACGTCGGGCGGGGTGTTGGCGGGGTAACCCGTTGTGATCGTGAAGGTTTCGGTGTTGCCGTAGGCGTGGCCGGGCTCATACCACTCGCCCGACACCGTGGGATGGTGGGCGATCGGGGTCTTGAAGTCGGCGAACCGCACGCTGCTCAAATCCACCCGGTCCCAGTTGGGCGCGCCTTCCAGCTGCGCCCACTGGTGGGGCCACGCGAACGGAAAGTTCACCCGCTCGGCCGCCATGAGCTCGAGCGCCTCGGTCGCGTCGAACGTCGACTGCAGGACGAGGCACCCGCCGCTGGCCAGCGTCGAGCCGAGCACCATCGCGAAATTGCCGGACCAGAAAAAGCCGTTGGCGGTCCAGCCGCGGACGTGGTCGTCGGGGTGAAACCCGTACATGCGCCGGAAGCGCCACAGCTGGATGCACACGCCGCGATGCGCGCTGAGAATGCCCTTGGGCTTGCTGGTGGACCCGGACGAGAAGAACAGCACGGCCGCGTCGCTGGACAGCACCGCCGCGGCCGTCGCCTCCACAAGCTCGCGGGGCTCCCCGTCACCGGATGCCAGGAAATCCGACCACGTTTCGATACCCTCCGCCGGCTCGCCGACCGAAACGAGCCGGCGCAAGAACGGATACGGCGACGGGTCCAGCCCGGCCAGAATCGCGGCGAAGTCCTTCGACGGCACCTTGCGCTCGAACAGCAGCACCGAGACGGCCGAGGCCCGCAACAGATAGTCCAGCTCGGCCGGCGTCGAAAACGTGCTGAGGGTGACCGCCACCCCGCCCGCCAGGGACGTACCGAACACCGCCGCAAGCCATTCCGGCCGGTTCGTCATCAGAACGCCGACGCGGCCGTCCTTGCCCAGGCCGCACGCGCGCAACGCGCGCGCCACCTCCATCGCGCGCTCCCACAGCTGGGCGTACGTCCAGCGCACGACGCCGTCGGAGGTGCGCCACCCCACCGCCTCGCGCTCGCCGTAGGCCTGCGTCACCTCGCGCAAAAAACCTGGCAGCGTGAGCGGCCCCAGCCCGGGCTCGTCCGCGAGCGGCGGCCCGGACACTATCGAAAGCTGTTGCATCGCTACAGGGGCAGCTCGACCTCGGCCGTGCAACCCACCAGCATCTCCCCGTTCTGGTTGGTCAGGCGCAGCTTCACCTGCACGAGCGGCACGCCCCAGGTCGACTCCGGTTGCTTGTCGACGATCTCGGCGTCGAAGTAGGTGACGTCGCCCTCGAACGCCGGCGTGCGGAAGTCGGCCTTGGAATGGCGCACCATGCCGTCGTGGCCGGCCCAGTACGCGAGGTAGTCGGTGCACCACGCGCCCATCGTCGCGCCGTAGCCGTAGGCACGTGCCATGCCGACCTCGCTGGCCCGCTCGGCGTCGATGTGCCCGCGCGACGGGCCGACGTAGAGCCCGTCGCGCTTGCGCGGGTCGATCTTCGCGTCCTCCTCGTCGAACGCAAAGTCCTTGCCCCAGCCCGGATCCTGATACACCCACGGGTCCTCGATGCCCGGCGGCGCCACCCATTCGAAGGTGCCCCAGATGTTGAACAGGAACGCGCGGTATTCGGTGGTGAAGCTGGCGATGCTGTGCGGTCCGATCACGCGGCGCGGCAGCGTGTCGCCGACCTTCACCTCGTCGAAGCGCGGCGAGACGCCCATGCGGTTGGACTCAAGCCACTCCCGACGCAGCCGCTCGACGGCCTCGAGCTCGGGTTGGGTCCAGCGCTTGATCTCGCCCAGCTGGTTTTCGAACATCCCGCGCTTGGTCGCCTCCTCGTAGAGATAGCGGATCGCGGTGGAACGTTCGCGCGCCACCAGGGTGCCGTGCTGGTTGGTGTGGACGGTGTCGCCGCGCGAAAACATCGTCGGGCCGGCGAATTTCGTCTCGGTCACCTTGTAGTCGTGAAACCGGCGCTCCTGGAACAACTTGTCCCCGGGCCGCACCGGACAACCGTAGAACCACCACTCCTCGCCGCCGAAGATCAAGTGGCTGTTCGGGATGTGGCCCACGCACGCCGGCGCGGCGCCGTGCCCGTAGTCCAGCGCCACCGCGATGGACTGGGGAGCGACGATGCCGCCGAACTTCGAGTCGCGGGCGAACTTCTCGTCCCAGTGCAGCGGGTTGGGGTAGTCCATCGCCATCACCCAGCGCCGGATGTCCGAGGAACTGCACGGATCCCACAGTTGTCCCCCGCCCACCGGCTTGCCCACCCGGTGATCGACGTCGGACAGGTCCAACTGGACCTTCTCGTCAGCCATCAGCTCTCCCACTAGCGGTTGACGTCGACGACGATGCGGCCGCGCACCGTGCCGTCCATCAGTTCTCCCGCCGCGGCGATCGCCTCGCCCAGCCCGATCTCCCGCGCGATCGAATCCAGCGCGCCGGCGTCCAGGTCGCGCGCCAGACGCTCCCAGGCGGGCAGGCGCCGCTGCTTGGGCGCCATCACGCTGTCGATGCCGAGCAGCGAGACGCCACGCAGGATGAACGGCGCCACCGAGGCCGGAAAGTCCATGCCCTGGGCCAGGCCGCACGCGGCCACCGCGCCGCCGTACCGCGTCTGCGCGCAGGCGTTGGCCAGCGTGTGGCTGCCGGCGGTGTCGACGACGCCCGCCCAGCGCTCCTTCTGCAGCGGCTTGCCGGCCTCGCCGAGCTCGGCGCGGTCCAGCACCGTCACGGCGCCCAGTTGCTTCAGGAACGGCTCCTCCGACGACTTCCCCGTCGCGGCGGCCACTTTGAACCCGGCCGCGGTGAGCAGCGCGATCGCGACGCTGCCGACCCCGCCCGTCGCGCCGGTCACCAGCACCTCGCCCTGATCCGGCGAAACCCCGTGCTGCAGCAGCGCATCCACACAGAGGCTGGCGGTGTAGCCGGCGGTGCCGATCGCCATCGCCTGCCGGGTGGTGAACGCCGACGGCAACGGGATCAGCCAGTCGCCGTTGAGGCGGGCGCGCTGCGCCAGGCCGCCCCAATGCGTTTCGCCGACGCCCCACCCGTTGAGCACCACGCGGTCGCCCTTTTTCCAGTCGGCGTGGCTGCTGTCGGTCACCACGCCGGCCAGGTCGATGCCCGGGACCATCGGGAACTTGCGCACCACGGGCGATTTGCCCGTGATCGCCAGGCCGTCCTTGTAGTTCAGGGTCGAGTACTCGACGTCGATCGACACCATTCCATCGGAGGCCTCGGGCAGCTGCGCCTCGTCCACGTCGGTGACCCCGACCGTCTGCCCCGACTCACCCTTGTCGATCAGAACTGCTGAAAACACCTGTGCTTCATCCCTTCTGCGCGGGCGCGTAACCCAACGTGCTCTTGACTTCCAGATACTCGTGGAACCCGAACTCGCACCACTCCCGGCCGTTGCCGCTGCGCTTGTAGCCGCCGAACGGCGCGTTCATGTCGAAGGCGTGGTTGATCGTCACCCACCCGGCCCGGATCTTGCGGGCCACCTCGCGCGCCGTGTCGAGGTCGGCGCCCGAGACGTAGCCGGCCAGTCCGTAGTCGGTGTCGTTGGCGATCTCGACGGCCTGGTCGAGGTCGTCGTAGCCGAGCATGCACAGCACGGGGCCGAAGATCTCCTCCCGCGCGATCGTCATGTCGTTGGAGACGTCGGCGAAGACGGTCGGCTTGACGTAGTAACCGTGGTCCAGGCCGGCGGGCCGGCCCGGGCCGCCGGCGACCACGGTCGCGCCCTCGTCGATGCCCTTCTGGATCAGGCCCTGCACCTTCTCGAACTGCGCCCTCGACGCCACCGGTCCGATCGCCCGCGCGTCGTCGGGGCTGCCCACCTTCACCTGCTCGGCGACCTCACGCGCGATCGTGATGGCTTCGGCCATCCGCGAATTCGGGACCAGCATGCGCGACGGGGCGTTACAGCTCTGCCCGGAATTCGGCATCATGTTCACCACGCCCGCGCGGACGCTGTCGGCGAAACCCGCGTCGTCCAGCACGATGTTGGGGCTCTTGCCGCCGAGCTCCTGGGTCACCCGCTTCACGGTGAGCGCGGCGTTGGTGGCCACCTCCACGCCGGCGCGGGTGGACCCGGTGAACGACACCATGTCGATGTCGGGATGGGCGGCCAGCGCGACGCCGACGCCGGGACCGTCGCCGTTGACCAGGTTGTACACCCCGGCCGGCACGCCGGCGGCGTCGAGGATCTCGGTGAACAGGTAGGCCGAGAACGGCGCCACCTCAGACGGTTTCAGGATCATGGTGCAGCCCGTCGCCAGCGCCGGGTACACCTTGACGGCGATCTGGTTGAGCGGCCAGTTCCACGGCGTGATCAGCCCGCAGACGCCGATCGGCTCCTTGACGATCAGCGTCTCCCCGTGCTGTTCGGAGAACGGATAGTTCTTCAGCACGTCGATCGCCGTCACCAGGTGGCCGATCCCCAGTTGGACCTGCGGGCCCGCGGCCAGCGAGGGCGGCGCGCCCATCTCCTCGGTGACCGCGTCGGCCAGATCGCCCGCGCGCTTCTGGTATTCGGCCAGGATGGCCTGCAGCAGGTCCAGGCGCTGCTCGCGGCTGCTTTGCGACCAGCCCGTAAAGGCGCGCCGGGCGGCGTTGACCGCGACGTCGACGTCGGCGGCCGACCCGAGCGAGATCTTGCCGCCGACCTGCTCGGTCGCGGGGTTCTCGACGTCGAAGGCGTTGGGCCGCACCGGGTCGACCCACTTGCCGTCGATGTAGAACTTCAGGTATTCGCGCATGGATCCATACCCTTTCTTACTGGGTGCCCTCGGCATACCAGGTGCGGAATCGGTCGTACTTCGGCATCTCCTCGGAGTTGGCCTTCGGGTCGATGCACACGTGCACCACACCGACTTTGCCACTGGCGTAGGCGCGGGCGATCGCCGGGCGGATCTCGTCTTCCTTCTCGACGAACTCACCGTGGCACCCGAAGCCCTCGGCGACCTTGTCGAGGCGGACGTCCTTGCTCCAGTGCACGCCGGGCTGCGGCGACGGCTGCTCAAACGTGCGCTTGTAGACGCCCACCTCGAGACCCCACTGGTGGTCGACACCCACCACGCACACCAACGGAAGATTGCACCGCGCAGCGGTTTCCAGCTCGGCAATGTGGAACAAAAATGCCGAATCGCTGGTCATCAGCATCACCGGGCGGTTGCCGCCCTCGGCGACCGATGCCCCGACCGCGTAGGGCAGGCCGGTGCCGAGGTGACCGAAGTTCTGGTTCCAGATGACGTCGCGCGGCTTGGCCTGCGAGTAGGTCCAACCAAAGATGACGGTCGCCCCGCCATCGCGGACCATGATGGCGTCGTCGAGTTCGTTGAACGCCTTCGTGGCCTCGACGATGAAGCGCGCCGGGTGCACGGGCGTGCGGCCCGTCGGCGCACTCTCGGCGAGCTGCGCGAGTTCCTCGGCGTCGGCGTTGACCAACTTCTCCAGGTTGGCTGACGGGGTGCGCGGCGTGTCCCGGAGCGCGTCGACGAGCTGCGGCACGATGCCGCGCAGGTCGCCGACCAGCGGCACGTCGAACTGGCGGTTGACACCGATCGCCGCGGGGTCCTGTTCGACGTACACCCATTTGCGGTTCGCATCGTTGCCCGCCCAATGCTGGGTCCGGCCGTAGTGCATGGGCTCACCGAGTTCGGTTCCCAACGCGACGCACAGGTCGGATTCCTCGACGGCCTCGTTGGCGGCCGGGGAGAACAGGTAGGGGAACGTCCGCTCCTGCAGACCCGGGATGTAGGACGTGCCGCCGGAGGTCTGGATGACCGGGCAGGCCATCAAGTCGGCGAGCTCCTTCACCGCAGGTCCGGTGCGCGACGTGTGTACACCGTGGCCCACCAACAGGATCGGGCTCTTCGCTGCACGAATCAGCTTCGCGGCCTCGGCGATTTCAGGGGCGCCCGCCCCCTGATTGACGAGGCGATACCGGTGCGGCGGCGGCGGATCCGGCACGTCGAGTTCCTCCAGGATGACGTGCGACGGGTACTCGATGTAGGCCGGCCCGGGCGTGCCGGACATGGCGCGGCGGATCGCCTCGTGGACGATCTCGTCGGTCTGGTCGGCGTACTCGATGGATGCGCTGTACTTGACGGACGCCGCGAAAAGGGGCTCCTGGCGGACGAATTGGATGCGGCCGCGCCGGACACGGCGCTCGGTGACGCGGGCGCGCTGGCCGCCGAGGAAGATCACCGGCGAGTTCTCCACCAGCGCGCACTGGATCGCCCCGGCGATGTTGGCCATGCCCGGTCCGAGCGTGCCGATGCACAGGCCCGGCTTGCCCGTCATCCGCGAGGCCGCCTCGGCCATGAAGCCCGCGCTCAGTTCGTGATGCGGTGCCACCACCGACCACCCGCGGGCGTCGGCCTCGGCGAACATGTGCACGAAGTTCGGGTCCGGGATGCCGAACAGGGTGTTCACCCCCTCGGCCTCGAACAGGTCGAGGATGCGTTTGTAGACCGGCACACCCATTTACAGCTCCTTTCCCTCGCGAGCAGACGTAAAAGCACCTTCTGGCACGGCGCGTCGGGTGCCTTTGTGTCTGCTCGCGCCGATTTCGGCGAGCACTTCTTCGGTGTGGGCGCCGAGCTCCGGCGCCGGCCCCGCGACGCGACCCGGCGTCTGGGAGAACCAGGTGGGCACGCCGGGAAAGCGCACCGGCCCGTGCGGGCTGTCCACCGTCTCGAACATGCCGACGGCGTTGAGGTGGGGATCGTCGAACAGCGCGCCCGGGGTGTTCAGCGGCGCGGCCGGTATTTCCAGCTCGCGCAGCAGCGCCAGCCACTCGGCGGTGGAGCGCTCCTTCATCGTCTCGGCCAGCAGCCCGTAGACGGTGTCGATCTGGCGCGCGCGCTGTTCCAGCGTCGCGTACAGTTCGCTGGCCCACGGCGGCCGAACGGCATCCATGAAGGCGTTCCAGTGCTTGTCGTTGTAGATCAGCGCCGCGATGTGTCCGTCGCTGGTGCGGTAGGGGCGGCGGTTGGGCGCCACGGTGCGCGGGTACACCGCCGGCCCCAGCGGGGGGTCGAACATGGCGCCGTTGGCGTGTTCGACGAGGATGAACGACGCCATGGTCTCGAACATGGCGACCTCGACTTCCTGGCCCTGGCCGGTGCGTTCGCGGTGGAACAACGCCATCGTCGTCGCGTACAGCGCCGTCAGCCCGGCGACCTTGTCGGCCATGATGGTCCCGACGTAGTCGGCCTCGCCGGTCAGTTGCTGCTGCACCGCCGGCAGCCCGCACTCGGCCTGGATCGTGTCGTCGTAGGCGGGCCGGTCGCGATCGGGTCCGCGGTGCCCGTACCCGTAGCAGTTGGTGTAGACGATGGCCGGGTTGATCGCGGCGACGTCGTCGTAGCCGAAGCCGAGCTTCGCGATCGCCTTGGCGCGCATCGAGTGGACGAACACGTCCGCGGTCGAAATCAGCGCGCGCAGCGCCCCGGTTCCGGCGTCGGTCTGCAGGTCCAGCACGACGCTGCGTTTGCCCCGGTTGACGTTGACGAACACGCCGCTCATTCCCGGCGCCGGCCCGACCGAGATGTATCGGGTGTTATCGCCCTGTGGCGGTTCGACTTTGATCACGTCGGCGCCCATGTCGGCCATGATCTGCGTGCAGTAGGGCCCCATCACCATCGCGGTGAGGTCGATCACCCGCAGACCCGCGAGCGGTCCCGTAACAGCCCGGTCAGCCATGCAGCGCGCCCCGTTCGGTGCAGCGGTGCGCCAGCTCGAAGCTGTAGCGGATGTGCCGGGCGTGGCCGTCGGGCACTGCCGGAAAGACCAGCGGCGCCTCGATGTTCCGGATCGCGTCGAGGTGCTGGCCGACGTCCTCGACCGTCCAGGAGGGCCGGTACACGCCCGGGCTTTCGGCGATGACGGCCCGCGCCACCCGCCCCGCCAGCGCGATGAACACCTCACCGGTCACCGAGCAGGTCTCGTGCGCGAGCCAACCGACCACGGGCGCAACGAGTTCCGGGCCCATCGGCGGGTAGGCCGACGTGTCGATCCCCTCGGCCATGCGGGTCACCGCGGCCGGCACGATCACGTTGCACATCACCCCGTCGGCGGCGCCTTCGAGCGCCGCGACGTTGGCCAGCCCGATCACGCCCGCCTTGGCCGCGGCGTAGTTGGTCACGTCGTGGTTTCCGTAGAGGCCGCCGATGGACGAGGTGAGCACGACGCGTCCGTAGCCGGCCTCGCACATGAGCGGAAACGCCGGCCGCAGCACGTTGAACGCGCCGCGCAGGTGCACGTCGAGCACGGCGTCGAAATCCTCGTGGCTCATCTCCTTCAGCGAGCCGCGACGCACGTTGCCGGCATTGTGGATCAGGATGTCGATGCGGCCGTAGCGGTCGAGCGCCGTCGCGACGATCGCCTCACCGCCCTCCCGGGTGGCGACCGACTCAGTGCACGCGACGGCCTCGCCGCCGGCCGCGGCGATCTCATCGACCACGCGCTGCGCCGGCCCGGCGTCGCTGCCGTCGCCGCGCAGGCCGCCGCCGGGGTCGTTGACCACGACCTTCGCCCCGCGCGAGGCGAGCAATTGCGCGTAGGCGCAACCCAATCCGCGGCCGGCGCCGGTGACCACGGCGACGCGGCCGTCGAATCTGAGCTCGGGCGTGCCGGTCATTCGCCCAGGACCAGGCCTTCCAGCTCACCGCTGTCGCGCCACGCCCGCAGCAGGTCGTCGAAGGCGTAGAAGCCGGGTGCATACGGCTCGCCGATCGCCGACCGGATACCCTCTCCCCCACCGCCGCCTTCGTTGTTGTAATAGCCGGGCGTGCAGGAGACCGCGAATTCCGTTGCGTCGATAGCCAGCTCGCGGATGGTCCGGACCCAGTTGTCCTGGGCCTCCCGGCTGGGCTCGACGGTCGTCGCGCCGCGCGCGATCGCCTCGGAAACGATGTAGGCGATGTGTTCGGCCTGCTGCTCGAGCATCGCGGTGGTGTTGCCCGACACGCCGCCCTGGATGAACCCGGTGAAGAACTGGTTCGGGAAGCCCCGGCAGGTCATCCCGTGCAGCGACTGGTAGCTGTCGCGCCAGTGGTCGAACAGCGACAGGCCGTCGCGGCCCTCCACCGCCTCGACGGCGTAACGGCGGCTGATGTCGGTGGTGATCTCGAACCCGCTGGCGAAGATGACGCAGTCCACCTCGTATTCGACGCCGCCCGCGACGATCCCCTTCTCGGTGAGCCGTTCCACGCCTTTGGATTCCGACACGTCGACGAGGGTGACGTTCGGGCGGTTGAACGTCGGCAGGTATTCGTCGCTGCTGCAGGGGCGCTTGCACATGAACCGGTAGTACGGTTTGAGCGCCTCGGCGGTCTGCGGGTCGTCGATCAGTTCCTCGACGCGGCGCCGCAGCCGCTCCATCACCTTGTAGTCCTCTTCCTCGCGGATCGCCATGATCTGCTCGATGCTCAGCGCCGACGGGTCGTCGGCCGCGGCGATCCGCGCGGTCAGGTTGCGCCCGAGTTCGGTCCAGAAGTCGCACACCATGTCCGGCTCGTCGAACACGGCGCCGTCTCCCAACGGAGACCAGCGGTGGAAGTTGCGCTTGCGCTGCTCCTGCCAGCCCGGCCCCAGGGACGCCGCCCATTCCGGATCGGTCGGCTCGTTGCCGCGCATGTCGACCGACGACGGCGTGCGCTGGAACACGTAGAGGTGCTGGGCGTCCCGGCCGAGATGCGGGACCAGCTGCACACCGGTGGCGCCCGTGCCGACCAGGGCCACCCGTTTGTCACCCAGCTTGTGCAGCCCGCCGTTGGCGTCCCCGCCGGTGTAGTCGTAATCCCAACGGGCGGAATGGAACATGTGTCCCTTGAAGTCCTTGATGCCCGGGATTCCGGGCAGCTTGGGCCGGTTGAACGAGCCCTGCGCCATCACCACGAAGCGGGCCCGGATGTCGTCGCCGCGGTTGGTGGTCAGCCGCCAGCGCTTGATCGTCTCGTCCCAGCGCACCGTGCGGACCTGGGTGGACAGGATCGCGCCGTCGTAAAGCCCGAAATGCTTGGCGATGCGGCGGCAATGCTCGTAGATCTCGGCGCCGTCGGCGAACTTCTTCGACGGGACGTAGTTGAGTTCCTCGAGCATCGGGATGTAGCAGTACGCGTCGTTGTCGCACTGGATCCCGGGGAACCGATTCCAGTACCACACCCCGCCGAAGTCCCCGCCCATCTCGATGGTGCGCACGTCGTCGACGCCGGCCTTCTTGAGGTACGCGCCCGCGAGCAGCCCGGTGATGCCGCCGCCGAGGACCGCCACCTCGACGTCCTCGTCGATCGGGGTGCGCGGCGTCACCGGCGTGTGCGGGTCGACCTCGGCGAATTCCGCGAAATCGTCCTTCAGTTCGAGGTATTGCTTGCTGCCCTCCGGGCGCAGTCGCTTGTCCCGCTCGTACAGGTACTTCTCGCGCAGCGCGTCAATGTCGATGTCGGCGGGCGTCTGCGTCGGGCCGCACGTTTCAAACAGTGTCATCTCGATCAAAGCTCCCGCGGTTCGCCGGCGCCCATGTACTTGGACAATTGGTAGTGCAGGTTGACGGTGCTGCGTTCGCGGTACGGGTTGGGCTTAGTGCCGGGGAAGCCCAGCGATTTCATGCCCTGCTGCACGGCCGCCATGTTGGAGAAGTCCTGCGGCAGCACCGACAGCCACCGGGGGTCGCCGACCGGTGTGTACTCCCATTCCGTCTGCGGCTCTTGGCCTTTCGGGTACAGCTCGAACACCGACACCTCGAAGATGCACTTGTCGGGGTTGTAGCTGGGGTGCGGCCGCGCGCCGTAGCACAGCGCGACGGTCAAACCTTGACCGATCTGGAAGTTCGGGAAGATCTGCCACGCGGTGCCGGCCTGGCCGAGGATGTCGGGGGGAATCGTCGGCCAGAACACGCCGCGGGCCTCGTCGTCGCGGCGCGCCGACGCCAGCCAGTGCTCGAGGACCTTGTCGGGCGGCGTGCCCTCGGGCAGTTCGTCGACCAGCCGCTTGGCGGCGTTCACCAGCGTCTCGGTTGTGGAGGTGTTGGTCTCCTCCATCGTGTAGATCTGCATCTCCGCGGTGGACACCCGGGGGTCGGCGCCCGTGCCGAGGCGGATCTTGGACTTGGTGGCCTCCAGGTCGTCGGGGGCGTCGTAGCCGATGTTGCTGTGCTTGCCCTGCGCCTTGGCCCAGCCCTTGAATTCGCCGAACTTGTTGAACTCCGGATGCGTCGTGTAGACGTGGTAGGTCTCGTTGAAGGCCTCCAGCGCGACCTTCCAATTGCAGTCGAACGACAGCCATTTGCGCCATTTGTAGCGCATGTTCTCCAGGCCGAACGGGTCGAGGATCTTCGCGGCGGGGAACAGGTAGTCGGCCAGCGGCTCGCAGTCGGGGTCCATGTTGATCCACAGCCAGCCGCCCCAAGTGTCGACCTTGACCGGCCGCAGGTGGGTGTTGTCCGGCGTCAGCGCGTCCTGCCAGTCCTGTTGTTCGCGGATGTGGGTGCACGCCCCGTCCAGCCCGTAGGTCCAGCCGTGGAAGCCGCACACGAACGACTTGCGGGTGCGGCCGCACGCGTTCTTGGCACCCTCCGGCGTGTCGATCAGCCGGCGGCCGCGGTGCATGCACACGTTGTGGTGCGCCCTGAATTCGCCTGCGCCCGTGCGCACCACGATGATCGAGTCGTCGAGAATCTCATAGGTCAGGTAGCTGCCCACCTCGGGCAGCTCCTCGACGCGGCCCACCTGCTGCCAGACCTTGCGCCACAACCTGTCGCGCTCGGCGCGGGCGTAGTCTTCGCTGATGTAGGCATCGACACCGATCGTCATCGGCGTCGAGAGTTCCTCGGCCGCGGAGTGTTTCGCGTCCTTGGCCAGATCGGTCATGTCATCCTCCTGATGGCCGCGCGGAAGGATTCGTCCTTGAGGAACAGCGAAGTGTTGTCGGCGCCGAGATGGCTCCATTTGAGGTCGAGCCCGCCGTCGACGAGCAGCGTCTGGCCGGTGATGTAGCTGGACAGCTCCGAGAGCAAGAACAGGATGGCGCCGGCCTGCTCCTCGGGGCGCCCGCGCCGGCCCATCGCGATCGCCTGTCGATCCCGGTCGGGGTCCTCGTCGACGTAGGTGCGCGACGCCGCGGTCTCGGTGACGCCCGGCGCCACCGCGTTGACGCGGATCCCGGCCAGCGCCAGTTCGAGGGCCATGGTGCGGGTCATCGCCGCGATCGCGGCCTTGGCGGTGCCGTAGGCGATGTGGAACGGGGCGGTGTTCATGCCGCTGATCGAGGAGATCGACACGATCGACCCCGGCCGCTGCTGCGCGACGAGTTCGGCCGCCACGGCCCGGCTCATGAAGAAGGCGGTCTCGAGGTTGTCGGTGAAGATCTTGCGCCAGTCGTCGCGCGTCACCCGGGTCGACGGCATCCACGTCGACGGGTCGGCGCCGCCGGCGACGTTGACCAAGCCGTACAGCTCCCCGTCGGCGCGCCGCGCCCGGTCGAGCACGGCGGCGATGCCGTCGTCGGTCGACGCGTCGGCGGCGACGGGCAGCACCGCCAGGGCTTGCTGCGCGAGCGGGGCGACGTGCTCGTCGAGGTTTTCCTTCGAGCGGCTCACCGCGATCACGGTGGCACCGGCCCGGGCGGCCATCGCGGTCACGGTCGTGCCGATGCCGCCGCCACCGGCGCCGGAGACCACGACGATGCGGCCATCAAGCCTGAGGAGGTCCTCCATTACCTACTTCCGTTTGTCCGGACAACATATTGGGTTCTGTCCGTCGGAGAACACTATTCCCATCGGCGGACATGCCTGTCAAGGGCGGAAATGGCCCGCTGGCGGCTATTGTCTGGACTAGCCGGAGTTGATAACGTCCGCAACATGCCCATCCCGGCGCAGCCCTCGCGGCAGGCCCTGACTCATCCGGTCGAGGTGGCGGAGGGCTGGCGGCTCGAGCGGGTCACGGCGCCGAGCCGGCTGTTCGGCGCCAACGGACTGCGGACCGGTCCCGACGGCCGCGTCTACATCGCGCAGGTGACCGGGAGCCAGATCAGCGCGCTGGATCATCGCACCGGGCAACTTGCGACCGTGAGCGCCAAGGGCGGCGAGATCACCGCGCCCGACGACGTCGCGTTCGACGCGAGCGGCAACCTGTACGCGACCGAGGTGATGGACGGCCGGGTCAGCATGCTCGACACCACCGGCCGGACCCGGGTGCTGCGCGACGACGTTCCGTCGGCCAACGGCATCACCTTTCATCGGGGCCGGTTATTCGTCGGCGAATGCCGCGAGGGCGGACGGCTGCTGGAATTCGACCTGGCCGGGGGCCCGCCGCGGGTGCTGCTGGAGAACGTGCCGTCACCGAACGCGATGGAGGTCGGCCCGGACGGGCTGCTGTATTTCCCGGTGATGGGCGCCAACGAGATCTGGCGCGTGGACCCCGACGGCGGCGAACCGCAGTGCGTCGCGGGCGATCTCGGGGTCCCCGACTCGGTGAAGTTCGACCCGCACGGCTGGATCGTCTCGACCCAGGTGGCCAGCGGGCAGGTGCTGCGCATAGATCCCCGCAGCGGCGAACGGCGGGTGCTGGCGCAGCTCAACCCGGGGCTGGACAACTGCACGTTCGTCGGCGAGCGGGTGCTGGTGTCGAACTTCACCGGCGAGATCACCGAGGTGTCGCCGGACGGCGCGACGCGAACGGTGTTGCCCGGCGGCCTGAACTGGCCGCTGGACCTGGCCGTGGGCGACGACGGCCGGCTCTACATCGCCGACGGCACGTACTGCTACGCCGCCGCGCCCGACGGGTCGCTGCAGACCGTCGGGATGTTGTTCAGCCCCGGCTATCCCGGGTTCCTGCGCGGGCTTGCCACCGCCGGGCCCGGCGAGTTCGTCGTGACGACGTCGGGCGGCCAGGTCGCCCGCTACCGGCCGGCGGCCAGCGAAACCGACGTGCTGGCCGACGGTTTCGACCAGCTCTACGGCGTCGCGGTAGGACCGCGCGAGATCGTCTTCGCCGAACTGGGCACGGGACGGGTCCTGGCGTTGGGATCGGCCGGTGTCGACGTGCTGGCCACCGGCCTGCGCGACCCGGTCGGCGTCGCGATCGGCGCGGACGGGGCATGCCTGGTGGCGGAGTCGGGTGCCGGGCGCGTGGTCCGGGTGAACGGATCGAAGACCGAGACGGTGGTCGCCGACCTGCAACGCCCGCAAGGTATCACGGTGCACGACGGCGTGCTCTACATCGTCGACGCCGGCGCCAGGGATCTGATCGCCTTCGACCTGATCACCAACGCGGCGCACACCATCGCGTCCGGGCTGCCGGTCGGTCCGCCGCCGGGGGTGGTGCCGAAGCCCCTCAAGGGCATGCCGCCGTTCTCCGGACCGCAGGGCCCGTTCGCCGGCGTCGCCGCCGCGGCCGACGGGACGCTGTACCTCTCCGCCGACGGCGACGGCAGCGTGCTGGCGTTACGCCGAACACGGGATCGCTGATGCCCCAGACCATCTCCAGCGACCACCGCTACCTGCAGATCGCCCGCACGCTCCGCAAGGAGATCGTCGACGGGGTCTATCCGGTGGGCTCGCAGCTGCCGACGGAGCACCAACTGTGCGAGCGGTTCGCGGTCAGCCGCTACACCATCCGCGAGGCGCTGCGGCGGCTGCGCGAGGACAACCTCGTCGCGTCCCGACCGCGGGCGGGCACCCGGGTGGTGCCCCGACCCGCGTCGAGTTCCTATGCGCAGGATGCGATGTCGATCGACGACCTGCTGGCCTTCGCGTCCGGCGCCCAGCTGAGCATCGAGTCCAACGAGATGGTGACCATAGACGAGGATCTGGCCGCCCGCACCGGGCTGGAGGCCGGCAGCCAGTGGCTGTCGGTGCGCGGCTACCGGCAGGCCGACGGCGCGCCGGCGCCCCTGTGCCGCACCGAGTACTACATCAACCGCACCTTCGCGGCCGTGGGCAGGCTGCTGCAGCGCCACACCGGCCCGATCTTCCCGTTGATCGAGGACCTGTTCGGGGTGAGCGTCGCCGAGCTGCGCCAGGAGATCGCCGCGGTGCTGCTGTCCCCCGAGCTGGCCGACGGCCTCGGCGTCGAGGCGGGGACCGCCGCGCTGCAGATGCGGCGCACCTACCGGACCTCCGACGGCGAGGTCGCCCAGGTGACGGTCAACACCCACCTGTCGTCGAGCTTCCGCTACGCGATGACCATGCGACGCGTGAATGGCTAGGCCGGCCCGTACCGATACCGCACGCGCGGCAGAGGCATACCGGCGCGGCCTGTGGGTGCACACCACGCTGGCCGACTCGCTGCGCGCCGCCGCGGAAACCACACCGCGGCGAACGGTGTTGGTGGACAACGACACCCGGATCGACTGCGCCACGCTGCGCGCCCAGGCCGAGGGGCTGGCGACCGCCCTGCTCGCGCGGATGCCGGCCGGCAGCGTCGTGTCGTTCATGCTGCCGAACTGGCACGAGGCCGCCGTCATCTATCTGGGCGCGACGCTGGCCGGGATGGTGGTGAACCCGATCCTGCCGTCGCTGCGCGACAACGAGCTGCGTTTCATCCTCGAAGACGCCCGGACGGCGATCGTCTTCGTCCCGCACCGCTTCGGCGGCCACGACTACGCGGCCATGCTCGAACGCGTGACCGGATCGATGGACACGGCGCCGGAGGTTGTGGTGCTGCGCGGTGAGCCCGGTCCGCACACCTCCTACGCCGCGCTGTCGGACCAGCGACCGGAGGCGCCCCAGCTGCCGGCCCTGGACCCCGACGCCGCGCGGATGGTGCTCTACACGTCCGGCACCACGGGCCGCCCCAAAGGCGTTCTGCACAGCCACAATTCGGTACACGCGCTGATCCGCCAGCTCCGCGACCACTGGTCCATCGAGCCGGGCGACACCTTTTTGGTCCCGTCGCCGATCGCCCACATCGGCGGGTCGATCTATGCGTTCGAATGCCCGCTGCTGCTGGGCACCACCGCGGTGCTGATGGACCGGTGGGACCCGGAGGCGGCGGTCGCGCTGATGCAGCGCGAGCGCTGCACCCACATGGCCGGGGCCACACCGTTTCTGCGGCAGCTGCTGGCCGCCGCCGAGGCCGCCGGCACCCGCCTGCCCGACCTGCGGGTGTTCATCTGCGGCGGCGCCTCGGTGTCGCCGTCGCTGATCCGCAGGGCGGCGGCGTATTTCGACTCCGCGGCCGTCACCCGCGTGTACGGCTCGACGGAGGTGCCGGTGACGACGGTGGGTGCGCTGGGCGACGCGGAGCGCGCCGCCGACACCGACGGGCGAGTCGGCGTGGCCGACGTCAAACTCGACCCGGGCAGCGGTGAGATCCTCGTGCGCGGGCCGCAGATGCTCGTCGGCTACCTGCACCCCGACGACGACGCCGAATCCTTCGACGCCGAGGGGTATTTCCGCACCGGGGACCTCGGGCGCTGGGACTCGGCCGGTTTCGAAGGACGGTACCTGGTGGTGACGGGCCGGACCAAGGACGTCATCATCCGCAACGGCGAGAACATCTCGGCCAAGGAGGTCGAGGACCTGCTCGCCGACCACCCCGGCATCGCCGAGATCGCGGTCGTCGGGCTGCCCGACGAGCGCACCGGGGAGCGCGCGTGCGCGGTGATCGTGCCAACCGGCGCGGCGCCACCCGACGTCGCGAGCCTGCTGTCGCTGCTGGAGAGCAAGGGCGTCGCCAAATTCAAGGCGCCCGAACGCGTGGTCATCTGGGATGCGCTGCCGAAGAACGACGCGGGGAAGATACTCAAGCACGAGATCCGGGCGGCTTTGACACGGGCGGAGACCAGGGATGGGTGAGATGCAGGTCGCGATCGTCACGGGAGCCAGCAGCGGCATCGGCTGGGGATGCGCCACCAAGCTCGCCGGGATGGGGATGGCGGTGCTCGGCACCGGCCGCGACGAAACCAGGCTGGCCGAACTCGCAAGCGCCGTCGGTGATCCGGACCGGGTCGCGACCCTGGCCGTCGACCTGACCGACGACGACGCGCCGCGACGGATCGTGGACCTCGCCGTGTCCCGGTGGGGCCGCATCGATTTCCTGATCAACAACGCCGGGGTGGGCAGCCCCAAGCCGCTGCACGAGACCGACGACGAAACGCTGGACCACTTCCTGGGCTTGATGCTGCGCGCCCCGTTTCGCCTCGCCCGCGACGTGCTACCACACATGCGGCCCGGCTCGGCGATCATCAACGTCACGTCGACGTTCGCGGTGATCGGCGGGCTGCGCGGCGGCGCGTACTCCGCGGCCAAGGGCGGGCTGACGGCGCTGACCACGCACATCGCCTGCCAGTACGGGGCGTCGGGCATTCGCTGCAACGCCGTCGCGCCCGGGGTGACGCTGACCCCGATGGTCGAAAAGCGCTTGCAGGACGAGCGTTTCCGCAAGATCAACACCGAGATGACGCCGCATCAGCGGCTGGGCAGCATCGACGATATCGCCAGCACCGTGGCGTTCCTGTGTTCGCCCGGGGGCAGCTTCATCAACGGGCAGACGATCGTCGTCGACGGCGGCTGGAGTTCGACGAAGTACCTGTCGGAGTTCGCGCTGAACTCCCAGTGGACCGATCGGTGAACCTGTTCGCGGCCCTCGATCAGGCCGCGCGGCGGTTCGCCGACCGGGGTGCGGTGTTTCACGGGGACCGCCGCGTGTGTACGTGGGGCGAATTGCGCGACCGCGCACTGCGTTTGGCCGCCTCCATCCGGGATCGCGCGGGCGCGGGCGCGCGCGTGGCGATCGCGAGCCACAACCGGCCCGAGATCGTCGAGCTGATGTTCGCGACCTGGGCCGCCGAGTGCGTCGTCGTCCCGGTCAACTACAAGCTGCACCCGCGCGAGATGGCCCAGATCCTCGACGACGCCGGGGTGTCGCAGGTCTTCGCCTCCCCCGCGATCGCCGCCGAGCTCGCCCCGGTCGCCCCCGCGGCCATCGAATCCCTTGGCTCCGAGGACTATTCGCGCCGTCTCGCACTGGCCCCGGCGACGGCGCCGGACACCGACCCGTCGGCGTTGGCCTGGCTGTTCTACACCAGCGGAACCACCGGGCGGTCCAAGGGCGCGATGCTGTCGCACCGCAACCTGATGGCCATGGCCGTCGCGCACCTGGCCGACATCGACGCCCCCGACGAACACTGCAGCCTGGTGCACGCGGCGCCGATGTCGCACGGCTCGGGGCTCTACGTCCTGCCCTACGTGCTGCGCGGGGCCCGCCAGGTGGTGCCCGCCTCGGGCGCCTTCGACCCCGGCGAATTCCTCGACCTCTGCGAAAACCACCCGGGCAGTAGCGCTTTCCTCGCCCCGACGATGGTCCAACGCCTCGTCAAGACGGGCCGCCCGCGCCCGGCCAACCTGCGCACCATCGTCTACGGCGGCGGACCGATGTACGTCGACAGCCTCAAGGGCGCGATGGCGGCGTTCGGCCCGATCTTCGCGCAGATCTACGGGCAGGGCGAGGCGCCCATGACGATCACCGGGCTGCGCCGCGCCGACCACCAGGCGGCCGACGACGCGGTCCTCGGTTCGGTCGGCTATCCGCGGTCGGGGACCCAGGTCGCGGTGCTGCGCGCGGACGGCCGCCCGGCGCCCCCGGGCGAGGTCGGCGAAATCGTGTGCCGCGGCGACGCGGTCATGTCCGGGTACTGGCGCAACCCGGACGCGACGCGCGCGACCCTGCGCGACGGCTGGCTCTATACGGGCGATTTGGGCTCGTTCGACGCGCGCGGGTTCCTGACGCTGCGGGATCGGTCCAAGGACGTCGTCATCAGCGGCGGCACCAACATCTACCCGCGCGAGGTGGAGGAGGTCCTGCTCGAGCACCCCGGCGTCGCCGAGGCGTGCGTGGTCGGCGCGCCCGACCCCGAGTGGGGCGAGGTGGTGGTCGCGTTCGTCGTCGGCACCGATGGTGTCGTCGACCCGGCCGAACTGGACGCGCACCTGCTGGCGCGCATCGCGCGCTTCAAGCGGCCCAAGCGCTACGAATTCGTTGACGAGCTACCGAAGAACAGCTACGGCAAGGTGCTCAAGCGCGAACTGCGCGCCACCCTCAGGTAATTAGCTGCGTGCGGATCAGCGGCGCGATCATGTCCGCCAGATACTGGTGTCCCGCGTCGGTGGGGTGAACACCGTCGGCGCCGATCAGGTCGGGCCGGCCGACGAACCACCGCTCGGCGATCGGGTCGACCCACGTCGCGCCCGCGCCCAGGGCCGCGCCGAACAGCACGTCGCGGATTTGCAGTATCGACCCGGGCACGTCCGCCGTCGGCCACGCCGGCCCGATCACCAACAGCCGCGCCGACGGCGCGCGGGCGCGCGCCAGGCCTAGGGTGTCGTGGGCCTTGCCGGCCAGCAGCTGCGGATCGGTGCCCTCGTCGTTGCGCGAGCCGAAGAACACCACCAGCGCGTCGTCGTTCTTGACCGCCCGGGTGGCCAGGTCCCAGAAGATGCTGTGGTGATCGCCGGGCGTGACGTAGCCGGCCCGCTTCTCGGCGGCGACATCGGGCGCGATCCGCTCGCCCTGGGCGGCCAGCATCTGCCAGGCCCGCGCGGTCCACGACTTCGGTCCCAGCCCGCCCTCTTCGGTGCCGGTGGTGTAGGAGTCGCTGACCACGGCGACGTGGTTGAGCCGCAGGTCGATGGTCAGGATGTTGTAGCTGCGCGCCGGCACCGAATGCGGGTGCTTGCCAAGGACGGCGGCGACCACAACGGTCAGGCCGACGGCAAAGGTGAACAGGCGAGTCACGAACGTCACACCGCGCGGGCCGAAACCGCTTCCAGCCCACCGTCGATCGGGTGCAGCTTGGCCGGCTCGGCGGCCCCGACTTTCCCGGCGTCGGCGGGACGGATGTGGACCATCTTGCGCATCCAGCGGCGGGCGGGTTCCTCGACGAGGTGATACATCAGGATCGACAGCACGACCGCGATCGCCAGCAGGCCGATGACGTTCCATTTCCACGGGTTGTCCTGCGGCGTGATCTCGAACTGCTCGACCGCCCATCCCCAGGCGGTGTGCACCAGCTCGTGCACCATGTACAGGCAGAACGAGATCTGCCCGCCGTACACCATCGCCCGCGTCGACAGCAGCCGCGGCAGGCCGCCCAGGCCGATCGCCAGGGTGATCACCAGCGGAACGAACAGCACGTCGACCACCCCGCCGCTGTCGTTCTCCACGACCCCGGATATCGGGTGCGCGTCGAACCAGTAGAGGACGCCCACCATGGCCGCCAAGAGCAGCAGGGCCACGTAGCCCGCGGCGCGGCGGCCGCGCTCGGTCATCCGCAGCCTGCGCACCGCGGCGCAGGCCAGGGCGCCGGCGGTGAACTGGGTGACGATGCGCGGCAGCCAGCTCCACGGCGTGTAGAAGTGGCCGCTGGCCAACAACATCACCATCGGCGGCAGCGACGCCAGGAACGCCAGCACCATCAGGTTGCGCGCCCTCGTCGCCTGCTTCATCCGCAGGATCACCAGCACCAGCACCCCGAAAAGCAGGTAGGCCAGCCATTCCGCGCTGATCGACCAGGCCGGCCCGTCCCAGCTGGAGTCGTCGAAGAACGGCACGAACCACAACTGGACCAACAGGATCTGGCGCACATAGCTGATCGCGGTGAGCTGGCCGGCGTCGGGCGACGGCACGTGGCCGACGTGCAGGGTGAAGATCACCCATAGGGCGGCCAGGTGCAGGGTGAGCAGGTACACCGGCCACACCCGGGCCAGCCGCAGCCACAGGAAGTGCAGGGTGGCCCGCGTCGACCACGACCGGCCCAGGCGGTCGAGGTAATTCCAGGTCAGCACGAACCCACTGAGGATGAAGAACAGGTCGACACCCTGGGCCCCGCAGTTGAGCACCGGCGCGAGGGCGTCGAGGAGTCCCGGCGACACGTCGCCCAGCATCGGGCGGAAGTGGAACAGCACCACCCACACCGCGGCGACGATGCGGAGCCCCGTCAGGGCCTTGATCTCGCCCTTAATCTCGCTCCCCACGATGCTCTTTCCGTCTGAACCGCGCGGTTTCGTATTCCGATTGCCTGGCTGACCGGGCGATCTCGCGATCACACAAGCCCCCCGACTGAGCACCGGCAGCCCACGCAGCCTAACAGCGGGGGCGCGGCGACGGCGTGAGGGTCCGTGGCGTGGCTGCCCCGTTTGCTCGACCAAAACGCTTCTTAGCAAAGAGTTAGAGCCGGCTGTCGGTCCCCTTAGGTTTGGCGGGCACCTTAGTAGACAGGCTTGACGGGAATGGGGCGCACATGACAATCGCAAACGTCGCGACTCGGCACGGTTACGGCACGTTCGACTGCGATGGCGCCCACGTCCGCGCCCAGTGCCGGCACCTGGCGACCGTGGTGACCATCCGCGGCGAGATCGACGCCGTCAACGTCGACCGCGTCGGCGAGCACATCCGGCGCTTCGCCCTCGGGGGTAACCCGCTGGTGCTGGATCTGAGCGAGGTCAATCACTTTGCCGCAGCGGGCATTTCGCTGGTGCACCGGCTCGATGAGGCCTGCCGCGCCGCCGGGGTCGAGTGGACGTTGGTCGCCAGCCCCGCCGCCATGGAGCTGCTGGGTATCGGCCGCGACCAGGACGAGAACGCCGAGATGTTCCCGATCGCGCGTTCGGTGCGCGAGGCGCTGCGCAACCTGGCCGACGCGATCGTTGACCGCCGCCGGTTGGTGCTGCCGCTCATCAAGAAGACGGCTTAGTCTTCTCCATCGCCCCGCGCCGCCGCAGCCGGGCCACCCCCACCACCGCCAGGACACCCGCGGTCGTCAGCAGCACCACGGTCAGCAACAGCAGCTGGGGGTCGTAGACCAGCGACGTCGTGGACGGCTGGCCATCCGCGATGGGCGCCACCCCGACCGTGTGGCGCGCGTGTAGCCAACAAACGCCCGCGCCCACCAGCGCCGCGCAGGCCAGGCTGAGCTGAATCCACGCCTTGACGGCCCGGTAGCGGGCGGTCACAGCGCGGGCCCGTCTGAACGGTCGTCGCGCTCGTCGTCGGGGATATCGGATCCGGCGGGCTCCACCCGCTCCTGGACCAACGGGGTCAGCGCCGCGCGCAGCTGACGATGACGACGCGCCCAGGCCTGGGCGGTGCGATCACCCGTGAGCTTGAGACCGATGCCGATGCGGTGGCGCGGCACCCCGGTCAGTTCGCCGAGCGCCCGTGCCGACTGCCACCGCGCCAGCTCCTTGCCGGAGGCCTCGTGGTGCTCGGGCTCGGGATAGACCTTGACGATCTCGCGCACCAGGATGGTTTCGGTGCCCTGGCGCAGGGCGTCCGCGGTGAGCTCGACCGAGACATGGATCCTCGCCGCCTTCACCTGCAGGCCCACGAACGCCGAGACCAGCACCAAGAAGATCGCCGGGACGACGAACGACACCGGGGCGCCGCTCCAGATCTGGATCAGCACCATGGCGCCCGCCGCGACGGGACCCAGCGCCACCCACCCCCAGCTGGCGCCCCGCTCGTAGAACAACGGCTGCGAATGGCTGTCTGTTGTCACGAAAGCCAGCCTGCCGCATCGGCGGCCCAGTAGGTGAGCACGACATCGGCGCCGGCGCGCCGGATGCTGATCAACGACTCCAGCGCCGCAGCCCGCTCGTCGATCCAGCCGTTGGCGGCCGCCGCGCAGACCATCGCGTACTCCCCCGACACCTGATAGGCGGCCACCGGCACCGGCGAAACCGCGGCCGCCGCCGACACCACGTCCAGGTAACCCAGTGCGGGCTTGACCATCATCAGGTCGGCGCCCTCGTCGAGGTCCAGCCGGATCTCGCGCAGCGCCTCCCGGAAGTTGCCCGGCTCCTGCTGGTAGGTGCGCCGGTCGCCGGACAGGCTGGAGCTGACGGCGTCGCGGAAGGGGCCGTAGAACGCCGACGCGAACTTCGCCGCGTAGGCCAGGATCACCACGTCGGGGTGGCCCGCGGCGTCCAGGCCGTCGCGGATCGCGGCCACCTGGCCGTCCATCATCCCGCTCGGCCCCACCACGTGGGCACCCGATTCCGCTTGTGCCACAGCCAGTTTCACGTAGCGCGCCAGGGTGGCGTCGTTGTCCACCCGGCCCCTGGCATCCAGGACGCCGCAGTGGCCGTGATCGGTGAATTCGTCCAGGCAGGTGTCGGCCATCAACACCGTGGCGTCACCGAGGTCCTTGGCCAGGTCGCGCAGCGCGACGTTGAGGATGCCGTCGGGGTCGGTGCCCGCCGAGCCGGTCGCGTCCTTGTCCTGTTCGCGGGGCACCCCGAACAGCATCAGCCCGCCCACCCCGGCGACGACGGCGTCTTCGGCGGCCTTGCGCAGCGAATCCCGGGTGTGCTGAACGACGTTCGGCATGGAAGGGATGGGCCGCGGTTCGTCGATGCCGTCGGCCTCAGCGCTGATGAACATCGGCAGCACCAAATGCCTTGGCTCCAGCGACGTTTGCGCCACCAGGCGACGCAATGCGGGGGTGGAGCGGAGCCGACGCGGGCGCTGCCTCATTTTCGTGCGTTGACTCTGCGTTGACGGCGGGGGTTACTCGCACTTTTACGCCACCAGCGCAGAGTCAACGCAGGGCGTGTCATCGCCTGCGGCTCTTCTTGCGCGGCGGCGGCAGCGCCCCCTCGGCGCGCAACCGCGCGGCGTGCTCGGCCAGGGCGTCGACCAGGGGGCCGACGGCGGCGGTGTCGGGCTGGACGTCCACCCGGAGGCCGAACTCGGCGGCGGTCTCGGCGGTCTTGGGGCCGATGCACGCGATGATGGTCCGCGCGTGCGGCTTTCCGGCGATGCCGACCAGGTTGCGCACCGTCGAGCTGGAGGTGAAGCACACCGCGTCGAAGCCGCCCGTCTTGATCATCTCGCGGGTGGCCGCCGGCGGCGGCGCGGCGCGCACGGTCCGGTAGGCGGTGACGTCCTCGATCTCCCAGCCCCGCTCGCGCAGCCCCTCGGCCAGCGTCTCGGTGGCGATGTCGGCCCGCGGCAGCAGGACGCGGTTCACCGGGTCGAAAATGCTGTCGTACGGCGGGAAGTCGTCGAGCAGGCCCAGCGAGGACTGCTCCCCGGCCGGCACCAGCTCCGGGCTGATCCCGAAGGCGCGGACCCGGTCGGCGGTCGACTCGCCCACGCAGGCGATCTTCACCCCGGAGAACGCGCGCGCGTCCAGGCCGAACTCGCCGAACTTCTCCCACACCGCGCGCACGGCGTTGGTGGAGGTGAACACCACCCACTGGAAGCGGCCGTCGACCAGGCCCTTGACGGCGCGCTCCATCTGGGCGGGGCTGCGCGGCGGCTCGACGGCGATGGTCGGCACCTCGATCGGCAGCGCGCCGTAGGAGGTCAGGCGCTCGCTCATCTCGCCGGCCTGGTCCTTGGTGCGCGGCACCAGCACGGTCCAGCCGTACAGCGCGCGGCTCTCCCACCAGTTCAGCTTCGCCCGGCTGGCCACCGTCTTGCCGATGGTCACGACCAGCGGGCCGGTCAGCGGGCCGGCGGGGTCGGCGCCGCCGCCCAGGACGGCCGGATCGGTCAGGCCACCCAGCGTGGTCTCGACCGAACGCTGCTGGCAGGTGGTGCCCTGCGCGGTCACCACGCACGGGGTGGTCTCGGCCAGCTCGTGCTCGATCAGGGCGCGGGCGGCGTCGGGCAGGTGCGACGCGGTGGCCTGCAGGATCAGCGGGCCGGGCGCGGCGGCCAGCGCCTCCCAGTCCACGTGAGGGTCGCGCACGTCGGCGACGGTGTGCGACGATCCAAGCGGCAGCCCCGCGTAGGTGGGGACGGCGCTGGTGGCCGCGAGTCCGGGCACGATCTCGAGGTGCAGGTGGCTGCGCGCGACGGCGTTCACCTCGGTGATGACTGCGTCGAGCGTCAGCGGGTCGCCGGCCACCAGCCGCACCACGTCGGCGCCGGAACGGGCCTCGGCGACCAGCGTCTTGGCGACCTCGGCGGGCTCGCCGAGGGCCGGGCGGATGTCGGGGCCGCCGGAGATCACCGCGGGCGCTGCCGGGCCCGGGTCGCCGTCGGGCGCTCCCTCGCCGTTCGCGCGGGGCGGGTCGGCCGGCGCCGGGCCGGAGACGGGTGGCAGATCCTTGCCGATCAGCGCCAGCACCGCCTCGGGCACGTCGGGGTCGGTGAACACCAGGGCGGCGTTGGCCAGCACCGAGGCGGCCCGCGCGGTCAACAGTCCCGGGTCGCCGGGCCCGGAGCCCACGAACGTGATGTGGCCCGGTCTCGGCTTACGCCCTCGCGTCGTCATTGTCGCTCCCAGTCAGTTCTTGCGTCATTCATCTTCCGCGGGCGGGCCGTGGCGCGCCGCCGACATCAGCTCCCGCGCCCCCAGCTCGAACAGCTCCGCGGCCACCGAAAGCCCCAGCTCTCGGGCCCGACCGGGAGTGCCGATGCCGGACGCGCGGATCACGTCGGACCCGTCCAGCGCCGCCACGCAACCGCGCAGCGACAGCTCTTCGAAGACGCGGCCGTCCTCCTCGATGGACTCGACCACCTCGGCGATCGCGCCCACCGGTGCGGAGCAACCCGCCTCCAGTTCGGCCAGCAGGGCTCGCTCCGCGGTGACCGCCGCGCGGGTGTCGGCGTCGTCGAGCTCCGCCAGCACCTCCGCCAGCCGGCTGTCACCGGCGCGGCATTCGACGGCGAGCGCGCCCTGAGCCGGTGCTGGCAACATCTGCACCGGCTCTAGCGTCTCGGTGACATCGTCGAGGCGACCCAGCCGGGCGAGACCGGCCCGGGCCACCACGATCGCGTCAAGATCACCACTGCTTACCCTGTTCAACCTGGTATCTAGGTTGCCTCGTAGGGGGCGGATTTCCAAACCGAGACCCAATGCTCTAAGCTGCGCGGCCCGCCGGGGCGACGACGTGCCCACCAGCGAACCCGCCGGCAACTCCCCGAGCACCAGCCCGTCGCGGGCGACGAGCGCGTCGCGGGGGTCGTTGCGCGGGGGGATCGCCGCGATGGTGAACCTGGGGTCGTCGGCGGTCGGCAAATCCTTGTGGGAGTGCACCGCGGCGTCGACGCGGCCGTCCTCGATGGCCTCCCGCAGCGCGGTGGTGAAGGCCCCCACACCCAGGGTCTCGATGGGCGCCGAGGAGCGATCGCCGGCGGTGCTGATGGTCACCAACTCCGCCGGGTGGCCGTTGGCGATCAAAGCGTCCCTGACGACGCCGGCCTGGGTGGTGGCCAACAGGCTGCCCCGGGTGCCTATCCGGATCACGTGCGCCAATCGGCTACTCGCCGGACTGCGCCTGGGTGCCCGCGTCGAATCCGCTTGGCACGACTGGCAATTCACCGGCGGCGACGGCGTCGACCGCGGTCTGGTCGAGTTCGAAGAGCTCGCGCAGGGCCTCGGCGTAACTGTCGCCGCCCGGGGCGCTGGCGAGCTGCTTGATCCGGACCGTGGGCGCGTGCAGCAGCTTGTCCACCACCCGCCGCACGGTGCGGGCCACCTCCTCGCGGTGCGTGCTGTCCAGCCCCGGCAACCGGTTGTCCAGGCGCAGCAGCTCCGCCTCGACGACATCGGCGGCGCGCTGGCGCAGCGCGGTCACGGTCGGGGTGACCTCGGCCATGCGCTGCCCGGCCAGGTAGGTGGCGACCTCGGCGGCCACGATGTGGCGCGCGGCGTCGACGTCGGCGGCCGCGGCGTGGGCCGACGGCTCGCGCTGCACCCGGTCCACGTCGACGACCCAGACGCCGGGCAGCCCGGCCACCGCCGGGTCGACGTCGCGCGGCATGCCCAGGTCGCAGATCACCAGGGGGTGGGCCGATTCGTCCCGGCCGGCTCCGGCCAGCGCGTGGTGCACGTCGGCCAGCGAGACCACGGGGCTGACCGCGCCCGTGCAGCTGACCACGACGTCGGCGTCGGCCAGCGCGTCGGCCAGCCGGTCGAGGGTCAGCGCCTCGGCCCGCGCGCCGGTTTCGCGGATCTTGCGGGCCAGCCGCTGCGCCCGGGCCAGCGACCGGTTGAGCACCCGCACGTGCCCGATGCCGGCCCGGCTCAGGTGCGCCGACGACAGCGCCCCCATCGCTCCGGCGCCGATGACCACGGCGGTCTTGCCGTCGAGCCCGCCCAGCTTGCGTTCGGCCATGCCCAGGGCGACCGACACCACCGAGGCGCCGGCGGCGTCGATGGCGGTCTCGGAGTGCACCCGCTTGCCCACCGACAGCGCCCGCTGGGCCAGCTCGTGCAGCACGCGGCCGACGGTGCGGTTGGTCTCGGCGGCCGCGTAGGCGCGGCGCACCTGGCCCAGCACCTGCTGTTCGCCGACCACGGCCGAGTCCAGGCCGCTGGCCACCGCGAACAGGTGCTCGACGGCGGCCTCGCTGTACCGCACATAGGCGTACTTGGTCAGCTCGCCCATCGACATCCCGGAGTGGTCCGACAGCACCTGCCCGACCACCGCCAACCCGCCGTGGAACGCGTCGACGACGGCGTAGACCTCGACCCGGTTGCAGGTCGACAGCACCATCGCCTCGGTCACCAGCGGCGACTGCAACACCCGGTCGACGATCTTGACCTGATCGGCCTCGTCGATGCTGAGTTGCTCGAGGACGGAGACCGGCGCACTGCGGTGCGAAACCCCGAAGAGCAGGATGCTCACGGCAGCATCACCTGGCCAGCTCCCTTGCTCGCTCCAGTAACTGAACTGGTGTCCACGGTAAACGTTGATCAGCTGGGCTACCAAATAATTGCCCGGCGGCCTAGCGGCCCAGATCCGCCCGCAGCCGCTCCTCGTCGATCTCCCAGTAACTGTGCTCGCGGCCGTCGAGCAGGACCACCGGCAGCCGGTCGCCAAACTCGGCCCGCGGCCCCGGGTCGCCCGCCGACGCCCTGGCGTCGACGTCGGTCGTCGTCAGCTCGAAGCCCAGCTCATCGGCCAGTTCGGCCAGCCGGGTGTGCACCCGCGCGCAGATGGTGCAGCCGTCGCGCGTCAGCAGCTCCACGGTGTGCCGCGTCATGGGTGAATTGTGGCACCGCGCCGCAGTCGATACGTTGCCGCTGTGGCTGCCCAGGGTGCGTTGCGCGCCGACCCGTCGGAGATGCGGGGGGCCGCCGAGGCGCTGTCGGGTCGCGCCGAGGAGCTGCGCAACCAGTTCGTCGCGCTCGACGACCAGGTGGGGCGCCTGCTGGACGGCTGGCGCGGCCCGTCGGGAAGCGCGTACGCCTCCGCGTGGGAGCTGTGGCATCGGGGCGCCGGCGAGGTCGAGGTGGGACTGTCGCTGCTGGCTCGGCTGGTCGCCCGGGCCGGCGGGCTCTACGAGGAGAACGAGGCCGCGTCCGCGCGGGCGCTGGGTGCGGTGCGCCATGGCTGAGGCGTTCCGGGTGGACCCGCAGGCGCTGGCCGACGCGGTGCGGCACATGACGGAGTTCCACCGCTACGCCGAGCACATGCTCACCGAAATCGATTCGCTGGTAAGCGAATTGCACTCGACATGGACCGGCGGCGGCGCGGCCGCGCACGCCGAGGCGCACCGGCACTGGGCGCGCGGCGAGGCGATGATGCGCGAGGCGCTGGCTCAGTTGCGGGCCGCCGGCGCGACCGCCCACCGCAACTACACCGGGGCCATGTCGGCGAATCTGGCCATGTGGCCCTGAGCTAACCCGCCAACAGCCGGGCGAGGCTGAAGAAGCCCGACAGTTGCGTGCCCATATTGAAAAAGCCCGAGTCAATGCCGCTGATGGCGGGCCCGACGAAGGCATTCGGCGAGCCGATGTTTCCGATGCCCGAGACCTGGGAGTTGTTGTTTACGCCGCCCGTGACCGTGTTGAAGAACCCGGACACAAAGCCGTCGAAAGTGCCGCCGGCCGTCGTGTTGTAGAAGCCCGAGACGTCGACTCCGGTATTGCCGAAGCCCGAGGTGTTAGCGCCGGTGTTGATGGTCGACCCGAACGCCGTGTTCGCAATACCCGAATTCCAGAAACCCGTGTTGACGTCTCCCGAATTGCCATTGCCGGTGTTGAAGCTGCCCGCATTGCCGAATCCCGTGTCGATGGCCCCCGCATTCCCGGCGCCGGTGTCCTCGATGCCCGAGTTGAAGAAGCCGGTGTTGAACTGGTTGGAGTTGCCGATGCCGAAGTTGCCGCCCAGCAGCCCGTTGGCGGAGTTGCCGATGCCGATGTCGCCGGTGCCGGCATTGCCGATGCCGAAACTGTTCAGGTGCCCCGGCTGAAGCATGTTGCTGCCCGAGTTGAAGATGCCGATGTTGCCGCTGCCGGAGTTGAACAACCCGATGTTGTTGGAGCCCGAATTGCCGAAGCCGATGTTGCCGGTGCCCGAATTCAGCCCGGCGAACGTGAACTGACCGGTGGCGGTGTTGTAGTAGGCGTTGCCGACGCCGATCAGGTTGTCGCCGGTGAGGCCGAAGCCGACGTCGTTGTTGCCGGTGTTGCCGGCGCCGCGGTTGCCGTCGCCGAAGTTGCCCAGGCCGAAGTTGTTGTTGCCGTTGTTGCCCAAGCCGACGTTGTGGCCCGGGTCGGGGCTGGTGGAGGAGGTGCCGAAATTCCCGAAGCCGATGTTGCCATTGCCCACGTTTCCGGCGCCGAAGTTGCCTTTGCCGATGTTGCCGGTGCCGATGTTGGCGTTGCCGGAGTTCCCGCCGCCGATGTTCTGGTTGCCGAGATTTCCGCTGCCGACGTTTTCGCTGCCGGTATTGCCGTTGCCCAGATTGGCCCCGCCCTTGTTGCCGATGCCCAGGCTGGGCAGGCTGGTGAGCGCGTCCTGCGCGGCGCTGGCCAACGGCGTCAGCTGGGCGGCGGCCGCCGTCGCGCCCGCCTGATAGCCCGTCATCGCCGACACGTCTTGGGCCCACATCTCCTCGTATTGCGATTCGGCGGCCATGATCGCCGGGGCGTTGAGCCCCAAAAAGTTCGCGCGGATCAACTGGACGAACGCAGTGCGGTTGGCGGCCACCAGGAGCGGATGGATCGTGGCGGCCCGGGCCGCCTCGAACGCGCTGGCCACGGCCTGAGCCTGGCCGGCGGCGGCCGCGGCCCGCGCCGACGCCGCGCTCAGCCACCCCGCATACGGGGCGGCCGCCGCGGCCATGGCCCCCGACGCCGGTCCCTGCCAGGCCTGACCGGCCAGCCCGGAGGTGACCGAGGCGAACGAATCCGCCGCGGCCGCGAGCTCGTCGGCCAACCCGTCCCACGCGGCGGCCGCCTGCACCATCGGCGCCGAGCCGGCGCCGCTGAACATCAACAGCGAGTTGGTCTCGGGGGGCAATAGCGGAAAGTTGACCATGGCGCGCCTCCTCGGCGTCAGCCCCCCGAATGAATTCGAAGTAATCCGTCCCAAATGCTACGACGATGCGGGTCCGGTGTCGCGGTTTGCGCAGCCGGGATGGGCCCGACGCGCAAGCATCCTCGACGGCTTTGCCCGATAGGGTTGTCACCGGCGACAGAACCCCGCGACAGCGATCCAGGAGGTGTGCCTTGGCTGCATCGGCTTCCTCTGAGCCGGGCGGCGCGCCGCCCACCGGTCGCGCTGACCTGGAATCGCTGGCCGACAGCGCGAGCGCCAAGCGCGCGCTCGACGACCTGCAGGCCTCCGGGGCCCTGGCCGAGGGTGGCCCGCAGCCACCGGTCGACCTGACCGCGGCCGCGTTCTTCGACGTCGACAACACCCTGGTACAGGGGTCGTCGGCCGTGCACTTCGGGCGCGGGCTGGCCGCCCGCCACTACTTCACCTATCGCGATGTGCTCGGATTCATCTACGCGCAGGCCAAGTTTCAGTGGCTCGGCACGGAGAACAGCAACGACGTCGCCGCCGGCCGGCGCAAGGCGCTGGCGTTCATCGAGGGCCGCTCCGTCGACCAGCTGGTCGCGTTGGGCGAGGAGGTGTACGACGAGATCATCGCCGACAAGATCTGGCCGGGCACCCGCGCGCTGACCCAGATGCACCTCGACGCCGGCCAGCAGGTGTGGCTGATCACCGCCACGCCGTACGAGCTCGCGGCGACCATCGCGCGCCGGCTCGGATTGACCGGCGCGCTGGGCACCGTCGCCGAGTCGGTCGACGGCGTTTTCACCGGCCGGCTGGTCGGCGAGATCCTGCACGGCACCGGCAAGGCCCACGCGGTGCGCTCGCTCGCGATCCGGGAGGGCCTCAACCTCAAGCGCTGCACGGCCTATTCCGACAGCTACAACGACGTGCCGATGCTGTCGCTGGTGGGCACGGCCGTCGCCATCAATCCCGATGCGCGCCTGCGCGCGCTGGCCCGCGAGCGGGGCTGGGAGATCCGCGACTTCCGGACCGCGCGCAAGGCGGCGCGGATCGGCGTGCCGTCGGCGCTGGCCCTGGGCGCGGCCGGCGGCGCGCTGGCGGCGCTGGCGTCGCGCCGCCAATCGCGCTGATAAGCTGCGCCGCTAGCACGTAGTCGAGGGGAAGAGCAACGCGGCATGACAATCCCAGAATCGGCCCAGGGGATCATCGGCAGCCACTACCGGGCGCCGGACTACTTCCAGGTCGGACGCGAAAAGATCCGGGAGTTCGCGTTGGCGGTCAAGGATGACCACCCGTCGCACTACAGCGAGGCCGACGCCGCCGAGGCCGGCTATCCCGAACTGGTGGCCCCGCTGACGTTTCTGGCGATCGCGGGACGGCGCGTGCAGCTGGAGATCTTCACCAAGTTCGAGATCCCGATCAACATCGCCCGGGTCATGCACCGCGACCAGAAATTTCACTTCCACCGGCCGATCCTGGCCCACGATAGGCTTTACTTCGACACCTATCTAGACTCGGTGATCGAGTCCCACGGGGCCGTGGTCGCCGAGATCCGCAGCGAAGTCACAGACGCCGAGGGCAAACCGGTTGTCACCAGCGTCGTCACGATGCTGGGGGAGGCCGCGCACCAGGACGCTGGCGCTGAAGAAACCGTCGCCGCGATTGCATCCATATCTGCCGGAAAGTAGGGTCAATTCAATGTCACAGGGTGAATCGGGTGGCACCCAGCTGAAGCCGCCGGTCGAAGCAGTCCGATCCCATTACGACAAATCCAACGAGTTCTTCAAGCTGTGGCTCGACCCGTCGATGACGTACAGCTGCGCCTATTTCGACGAGCATCCCGACCTGGAACACCCGAACAAGACGCTGGAAGAGGCGCAGTACGCGAAGCGCAAGCTCGCCCTCGACAAGCTCAACCTCGAACCGGGCATGACGCTGCTCGACATCGGCTGCGGCTGGGGTTCGACCATGCGCCACGCCGTGACCGAGTACGACGTCAACGTCATCGGCCTGACGCTCAGCGAGAACCAGTACGCGCACGACGTGGAGAAGTTCAAGGAAATCGACAGCTCGCGCCGCATGGAGGTGCGCATTCAGGGCTGGGAGGAATTCGACGAGCCCGTCGACCGCATCGTGTCGCTGGGTGCGTTCGAGCACTTCGCCGACGGCGCCGGTGACGCCGGGTTCGAGCGCTACGACACCTTCTTCAAGAAGTACTACAGCCTGACGCCCGACGACGCCCGGTTCCTGCTGCACTCGATCATCATCCCGACCCCCGAGGAAGCCAAGGAGCTCGGCTTGACGTCGCCGATGAGCCTGCTGCGGTTCATCAAGTTCATCCTGACGGAGATCTTCCCCGGCGGCCGGCTGCCCCGGATCCCGCAGGTCGACCACTACTCGTCCAACGCCGGCTGGAAGGTCGAGCGCTACCACCGGATCGGCAAGAACTACGTGCTGACCCTGAACGCCTGGGCCGACGCGCTCGAGGCGCACAAGGACCAGGCGATCGCCCTGAAGGGGCAGGAAACCTACGACATCTACATGCACTACCTGCGGGGCTGCTCGGACCTGTTCCGGGATGGCTACACCGACGTCTGCCAGTTCACGTTGGTGAAGTAGCCCCACGCGGCTTGCACGCAAAACGCCCCGGTGTCTCTGACAAGAGGCACCGGGGCGTTGCGCTTTCCGCGAGCCGAACGCCACGGCGAAATTCGGCCGGGATTGTCGCAGCCAGGTTCGGTTCGCGGTGCCGGGGTGGGCCCGCGAAAGCCGGGGCCGTCAGCCGAAGAAGATGTTGCGGCGACCGGCCAGCAGCCGGTACAGCGTCTGCTGGATGGTCTCGCGGACCTGGTCGGTCAGCTCGAAGGTGACCATCGGGTCCTCGGCGTCGGAGGCGGCGTAGTCGTTGGTGTAGATCGGTTCGCCGAACGCGATGCGCCACTTGGACGGCAGCGGCACCAGGCCGGCGGGCCCGGCCAACGGGAACAGCGGCGTGATCGGGAAGTAGGGCAGCCCGAACAGCCGCGCCAGCAGCTTCACGTCGGCGAGCATCGGGTAGATCTCTTCGGAGCCGACGATCGAGCACGGCACGATCGGTGCCTTGGTGCGCAGCGCCGCGGTCACGAAACCGCCGCGGCCGAACCGCTGCAACCGGTAGCGGTCCCCGAACCGCTTGCCCAGCCCCTTGTAGCCCTCCGGGAACACGGCGGTGAGCTCACCTGCGGCCAGCAGCCGGTGCGCGTCGGTGGTGCAGGCCATGGTGTGGCCGGCCCTGCGGGCGGCCTCGCCGACCACCGGCAGGTCGAACACCATGTCGGCGGCCAGCAGCCGCAGGTCGCGCTGGGCGGGATGTTCGTCGTGCACGGCGACCGACAGCATCAGCCCGTCGAACGGCAGTACCCCGGCGTGATTGGCCACCACCAACGCGGCGCCGTCGCTCGGCAGGTTCTCGATGCCGCTGACCTCGACCCGGAACCACGACCGGAAGAAGAACCGCAGCAAAGGCCGCACGATCGCGCTGTTGAAGTGCGGATCGAACCCGAATTCGTCGACGGTGTAGTCGCCGGTGAGGCGCTGCCGCAGGAAGCCGGCGACCGCGGCGACCCGCTGCGCGAGTTCGTTGAGCGGCGCCTCGCCCGTCGCCGATGCCCCCGCTGCACGGCGGTGCTCGTCGATTTCGCGGACGACGGCGGCGATCTGTTCGGCGGAGGCGCGGCCCCGCGGATCGGACAGCAGGGAGGGATGTTGACGGGACGACTCCGCCCGCTGATCGGCTCTGCGACGAGCGGCTACCCGAGCCCTATTGGTATGCAGTGGAATGACATTCGCTCTGGTTTCGCCAGCCACGATACCTACCTGCCCCCACCCCATGGAATTGCATTTCGGCTTCCCCAGCGCTGCGCTAACGCTATGGCGCGACCCTCCAGGGAGCGTACCCGATCAGGGTCGATTATGGGAGTGAGGCCGCGGCCGCGCACGTAGTCGTCGAACGCCTCGGCCGTCGTCCATTTCGGCTGGTAGCCGAGCTCCGTGCGCATTCTTGTGGTGTCCATGACGCGGCCGTAGCTCAAATAATCAAATTGATCGCGACTGATTTCGGTATAGCGGTTAGCCCGTCTCAGCGAATCCAGCGCCCAGACGCCAAACCCCGGTACCGGCACCGGGATTCGGCCCGCCCGCCGGATCGCCTGCGACAGCATCATGATGCCGTCGGCGCCGATGTTGAACGTGCCGGCCTTGCCGGCCATCGCCGCGCGCTCCAGCGCGCCCAGCGCGTCCTGCTCGTGCAGCAGCTGCAAGCGCGCGTCGCGGCCGAACATCGTCGGGACCAGCGGCCCGGCCAGGTACCGCGACAGCGTGGTGTCCATCGCCGGGCCGATCATGTTGGCCAGCCGCAGGATCGTCACCGCAATATCGGGGCGCCGCCGGCCCAACCCGCGCACGTAACCCTCGATGTCGAGGCTGTCCTTGGCGAAACCGCCGCGGAACGGCCGGCGGCTGCTGCTGTCCTCGGTGAACATGACGGGATCGTGCGCGCTCGACCCGTACACCTCCGAGGTCGACTTCAGCACCACGCGGCGCACCGAGGGCGCCTTCTGGCAGGCCGCGAAGAGTTGCATCGCGCCCATCACGTTGATTTCCTTCAGCGCCGCGCTGCCGCCCGAGCGCGGCGCGTACGACGCGGCCGCGGCGTGCACCACGGTGTCGACGTCGCCGTTGCGAATCACCTTGGCAATGAAGGGATTACGAATGTCGGCGCGGACGAACTCGGCGCGCCCCATCCGGCGCAGCATGTCCTTGCTGGGGGCGATCGCGTCCACCGCGATGACGCCCTTGATCAACGGGTTCTGCGCGAGCCGGGCGGTGAGGTAGCCGCCCAGAAACCGGCACGCGCCGGTGACCAGCACGACTTTGGGGTAGTGCACGGTGTCGCCGCCGGCACCCCCGGCGCCGGCGCCCTCCCCGCTCGACTGATCCACCCAAACAGCCTAACGGGCGGGCGAGTCGACGGCGTTACGGCGACGTGACGGTCGGCCGGGTCCGGTGGGGCTTACTTGCCGAGTTTTCTGCGCTGCACCCGGGTGCGGCGCAGCAGCTTGCGGTGCTTCTTCTTCGACATGCGCTTGCGCCGCTTCTTGATTACTGAACCCATGAACTCCGCTATCTCCACCGGTGACCGCTGCTATGACCCGGACACTTTACCCGGCGTGCCGCACGGAACACCAAACCGGCCGCTGGACCCTCGGCGCGACCGCTCGCGGTGGCTCGGGGGTCAGCCCGCGTCGAAGTACGACGTCTCCAGCATGTCGTGGACGGCCTTCGCGTGCACCCGGAAGGACCGGCCGACCCGAACCGCGGGCAGCTCGCCGTTGTGCACCAGCCGGTACACCGTCATCTTGGAGACGCGCATCAGCGCCGCCACCTCCGCGACGGTCAGAAATTGTGTCCTGGCCTGCTGGCCGTCGACGGAACCGGAGTCCCGCCCCTTACCAGCGGAATCTCGTGCCGATGGCCCGTTCGTAGACGTCATCGCTACCCAATCGTGTCAGGCTCGCGCAATGCCAGCGGCTTCCCCTCCGCTGGCACCCACACGTGCATACAAAGAGGAGAATAGCGGGACTAGTGGGGTTAATGGTACTGGTGAGGGACAATCAATCCGGAAATCTTGAATTATTCCGATGTAATTCTTAGCTGCTCAGAGCGCCTTTTTGCGGCCTGAACCGCCGCGTCGACGATCCCCCGCAGCCCGCCCCGTTCCAGTTCGCGCAGCGCAGCGGCGGTGGTGCCGCCGGGGGACGTGACCGTCGCGCGCAGCTGCGCGGCCGTGGCGTCGGCCGGCGCCGCCCGTCCGTCGCCCTCGACCCCGGCGTCCATTCGCTCCAGCAGCATCGCCGCCGAGCCGGCCATCGTCTGCGTGGTCAGGTCGGTGGCGACCTGGCGGCTCAGCCCGGCCGCCACGCCGGCGTCCACCAGCGCCTCGACCATCAGGAAGAAATACGCCGGGCCGGAGCCGGACACCGCGGTCACGGCGTCCATCTGCGACTCCGGGACGGTCAGCACGCCCCCGACGGAGTCGAACAGCGCCGAGACCTCCGCGAGCTGCGGTTCGGTGACGAAGCGGCCCTTGGCCAGCGCGGTCACCCCCGCGCCCACCACCGCGGCCGCGTTCGGCATCGCCCGCACCACCGGCGTCCCGGCCGGCAGCTTGGCCTCGAGGTAGCCGATCGTGATGCCCGCCGCCACGGTGACGAAAACCTGTTCGGCGCTGTCGATCTCGGCCGCGGCGGCCGCGCGGGCCAGCTCCTCGACCACCGCCTCGACGTCAGTCGGCTTGACCGCGACGACGACGAACGTCGCGTTGTCCACCGCGTCGAGCGCCGGCGCCACGCGCACCGAATAGGTGTCCGCCAGGTACTTCGCGCGCTCGGGCACCCGTTCGGCCACCACCAGGTCCTTGACCTGCCGGCCCGCGCGCAGCAGACCCGACAGCAACGCCTCGCCCATGCTGCCGCCGCCGATGATCGCGATCCTCGCCATGGGAGGAAAGCATTCCAGACAGCGCGGGCTAGCCGGCGGCAGGGACCAACGCCAATTGCCGCGCCTGCACGACGAGGCGGCCCAGGCTGTCCACGACGATGTGGTCCTCGTCGAACCAGTCGTGGCCGATTTCCATGCAGGTCGCGATGATTCGCAGCCAGCCGTCGGCCGGCAGGGCCCGCAGGAAGGCGGTGAGCTGGACGGTGGGTGCCCAGCCGGTGCGGTCCACGGCGAAGGTCACCGGCGCCGACAGGTCGCCGCACATGAGCGCGAACAGCGCGTCGGGGGCCACGCCGCGGGGTCGCGCCCACATCTGGATCACCGGCGGGCCGCCGCCGTCGCCGGGCCGCATCGTCGACAACAGGGGCCGCACGTCGCAGCCCTCCCCCAGGTGCACCAGCCCCGCCAGGGGGTGGCCGGGCCCGATCGGCTCCACGTCGTCGGGCGGTTCGGGCGCCATGAGATCGATGACCGGGTTCGCCGAGAGCAGCGGCCCAACGGAGCCCCCGGGCGGAAAGTGTTCCGGCTCGCCCAGGTTGACGACGGCGTGCACCGCCGTGCGGTCGTCCTGCATCAGCTCGACGTCGACGACGCTGATCCGGCGGCCCCGCTTGCGGATCGAGGTCACCAGCTGCATGACGCCCGGATCGGGAGCCGACAGGAAGCTCGCCGACACGGCGACCGGCTCAAGGCCGACCGAGCCGCAGGCGGTGCGGGCGGCGTTGGCGCACAGGGCCAGCATCGCGCCGCCGTGCACCTTGGGCCCGATCGTCCAGCGCTTGTCGAGCTCACCCTCGTACAGGCCGGCCCCGGCCTCCCGCAACGCCATCGCGGCGGTGAATAACGCGTTCATGTAGCTCCTGGTCTCACCGCATGAGATGGGTGCGGGCGAACTGCAACGATTCGACGAGCATGGCCTCGCGCTCGTGGGCCGAGCGCGCGCTGGACGTGGACACCTCCAGGATCACGTGCCCGGCGAACCGGCCGCCGGCCAGCAGCTGGCACACCTCGGCGGCGGGTTGCGTGCCGCGCCCGGGCACCAGGTGCTCGTCGACGGGCAGCCCGTTGCCGTCGCACAGGTGCAGGTGAACCAGGCCCGCGCCCATCCGCCGGGCCATCTCCAGCGAGTCGGTGCCCGCGGTCGCGGTGTGGGACAGGTCGAGCGTGAAATGGGCGTGGTTGCCGTCCAGCGGGTCGTAGGACGGCGAGAACGCCGAGATGGCCGGGCCCGGGCCGCCGCCGCGGCGGCGCATCCGTTCCAGCGACTGGCCGGTCCCGAAAAACCGGTCCGCCCGGAACGGGAACATGTTCTCCACGGCGACCAGCACGGCGCTCGCGGCTTCCAGGTCAGACACCTGCTCGCTGAAACCCTCGGCGTAGCGGCGCTGCCAGCGGAACGGCGGGTGGACGACGACGGTTTGGGCCTCCAGCTTCTCGGCGGCCCGCACGCTGCGTTCCAGCTTGGCGATCGGGTTGGCGCCCCACACCCGCTGCGAGATCAGCAGGCAGGGCGCGTGCACGGACAACACCGGGACGCGGTAGCGCCGGGACAGCTTCTTGACCGCGTCGATGTCCTGGCTGACCGACTCGCCCCACACCATCAGCTCGACCCCGTCGTAACCGAGCCTGGCCGCGTATTCGAAGGCGGCCTCGGCCCGCAGCGGGTACACCGAGGCCGTCGACAGGCCGACTTTGATTGCTGGGCGCAATGGTCTTGTGGGTTCTGGTTGGGGTGCCTAGCCCGACTGCAACGACAGCACCAGCGGGCCCAACGTGATCAGCGCCCCCACCGCGACGGCGATCAGCGTGCTGGCGATGTCCTCGGTCTTGCGAACCACCCGGACCCCCACCACCAGGCCGAGGATGACCAGCACCGAGAGCACCAACGCCACGATGCTGTTCCACCGCCACAGCTCGTCGAAGGCGACGAACAGGCCGGCCCCGAAGGCCACGGCCAGGATCGACTGGAACACGATCAGGCTCCCGCGCCACAGCGACTCGAGCCGGCCGGGCGCTGCGCGCCGCTCCTCGGCCTCGGTGTCGAGGTCGTCGTCGCGTTCTTCTTCGGTCCGCGCGTCCACCGACTGCTCCGAGCGGCGTCGGGCCACCTCGTCGGCCAGGGTCTGCCCGCCGAACAGCGTGGAGTCCGACTGCAGGTAGGAGCGCACGTAGGCGGAATCCTCGGAGTCGGGTTCGGCCTCGCGGACCTCGGAGTCCATCACGTCCACCGGGATGTCGGCGTAGTGCTCGAGCGGGTCGGGACTCATGTCCTCGGCACCGGACTGGCCGGCGCGGTCCTCGGTGTGCGGCACCGGCCGCGGGTAGGCGCTGCGTTCCGGCCCGGTCAGGCGCTGGGGCTGCGGCGGCGACTTGGGCCAGCGCGGCTCGGGTTCGGACCAGTACGCGGCTTTCTCGGCGGCCGGTTCGGCGGCGGCCTCGGGGGCCGGTTCGGCGACCTGCACGCCCGCGCCGGCGTCGTGCTCGTCGTCGTGCTCGTCCTGCTCGTCGTCGCGGACGACCGGGATCTCACCGGTGAGCTCGGCGACCGTCACCGCGTCGCTGTCGCCGCGCCGGCGGCGCCGCCGCCGGGTGACCGCCGGGGCGCCGATCGTCCCATTCCTGGCCAGCAGTTCGGCCACCGAGATCGGCCTGGTACCGGGCGCCTCTTGTTCCGTGGTCTCGGAGTGTGGTCCGGTCATGATTTGTCGCCTCTCGATCGGCTCGCGTTCCGATCAGATTTCTGATCTCCAGCATCGCGCACCGAACTCTCGACGAGTGCAGTTCCATCGGCTTCGCTGTCGAGTTTGCGCAAGATGAGACCCTCCCGTAACGCCCACGGGCAGATATCCACCGCGTCGATCGACAGCACTCGCATACTTGCCTCCGCCACCAGCGCACCCGCCACGATCTGCGGCGCCCGCTCGGCGCTCACTCCTTCCAACTCAGCCCGGTCGGCGGTCGTCATCCTAGAGATGAAAGATATGAGTTGTCTGAGGCCGTTTGCTGTGAGCGTCCTCTTCACCCGCGGCCCGGCCGCCGACGGCGCCGCCCCGGTCAGCCGCGCCAGCGACCGGAACGTCTTCGACGTCGCGACCGCGAGGTCGGGGGCGCCGGCATCGAGCACGGTCTCGCAGGCCTCCGCCAGCTCGGCGTCCAGCCAGTCCCGCAGCATCGCCACCCGGCGCCGGCCGGGCGGATCGTCGGGCAGCCACTCGCGGGTCAGCCGGCCCGCGCCCAGCGGCAACGACAACGCGACCTCGGGCTCCTCGTCGACGCCGCTGGACAACTCCAGCGAGCCGCCGCCGATGTCCAGGTTGATGATGCGCCCCGCGCTCCAGCCGTACCACCGGCGCACCGCCAGGAACGTCAGCCGGGACTCGTCGACGCCGCGCAGCACCTCCAGCTCGACGCCGGTCTCCTTGCGCACCCGGGACAAGACGTCGTCGGAGTTCTTGGCGTCGCGCACCGCCGATGTGGCGAAGGCCATCAGCTCCGCGCAGCCGGAGCTGTCGGCGATCTTGGCGAACTCGTCGATCGTCGACACCAGCTTGTCGGCGCCGCGCTTGGTGATCTTCCCCGACTCGTCGATGGATTCCGACAGGCGCAGCGTGGCCTTCGTCGAACTCATCGGCGTCGGGTGCCCGCCCCGGTGGGCATCGACCACCAGCAGATGGACCGTGTTACTGCCCACGTCGAGCACGCCTAACCGCACAGCAACAACCTAGTGGTGGGCGGCTCGCGTCGCAGGCAGAGGTCGCTCGTGTTGTGGTCTAACGTTGACGGAATGGGGAATTCGCACCCGGCGACGGGCCACTTCGGAAAAGAGGTCGAGTTGGACTTCGCCCGTGAATGGGTCGAGTTCTACGACCCGGACAACCCCGAGCATCTGATCGCGGCCGACCTCACCTGGCTGCTGTCGCGCTGGACGTGTGTGTTCGGCACGCCTGCCTGCCGCGGCACGGTGGCGGGCCGCCCCAACGACGGCTGCTGCTCGCATGGCGCGTTCCTGTCCGACGACGACGACCGCGCCCGGCTCGACGACGCGGTGAAGACGCTGACCGACGACGACTGGCAGTTCCGCGAAAAGGGCTTGGGCCGCAAGGGCTATCTGGAACTCGACGAGCACGACGGACAGCCCTCCTACCGCACCCGCAAATACAAGGACGCCTGCATCTTCCTCAACCGGCCGGGCTTCGCCGCCGGCGCCGGGTGCGCGTTGCACACCAAGGCCCTCAAACTGGGTGTGCCGCCGCTGACGATGAAGCCCGATGTCTGCTGGCAACTGCCGATCCGCCGCAGCCAGGAATGGGTGACGCTGCCCGACGGGACCGAAATTCTCAAAACCTGGGTCACCGAATACGATCGCCGCGGCTGGGGGTCCGGCGGCGCCGACCTGCACTGGTATTGCACCGGCGACCCGGCCGCCCACACCGGCGCCAAGCAGGTATGGGAAAGCCTGGCCGACGAACTCACCGAACTGCTGGGCGCCAAGGCCTATGCCGAGCTGGCCGCAATGTGCAAGCGCCGCAGCAGGTTAGGGCTCATCGCGGTGCACCCGGCGACGCGCATCGCCGAATAGCGGCGCCGGGGCTGGTGGACGACGAACTGCGCTCGGCGGCGGCTCCGCGCTGGCGGGGCACGGCCGGCCGCCTGGAGGTCTGGTATGCCACCCTGTCGGATCCGCTCACGCGAGCCGCATTGTGGATTCACTGCGAGACGGTGGCGCCGCTGCAGGCTGCCCCATACGCCCATGGCTGGGCGACCTGGTTCCCGCCCGACGGCCCGCCGCGCACCGAGCGATTCGGCCCCGAACCCGCCCGGCCCGCGGCCGGGGCGGCGTGGTTCGACGCGGCCGGGGTGCAGGTGGCCCACGAAAGGCTGACGGGCCGCGCCGGATCGCTGGCGTGGGACCTGTCCTGGACGGACGACGGCGCGCCGCTGTGGACGTTTCCCCGCGCGGTGTGGGAGCGGGAATTGCTGCCCGGCGCCCAGGTGGTCCTCGCGCCGACCGCCGAGTTCTCCGGATCGCTGACCGCCGACACCGACTTGCGTCTTGAGGGCTGGCGCGGCTGCGTCGCGCACATCTACGGGCACGGCAACGCCAAACGCTGGGGCTGGCTCCATGCCGACCTCGGCGGCGACGACGTCGTCGAAGCCGTCACGGCGGTGTCGCACAAACCGGGGCTGCGCAGGCTGGCGCCGCTCGCGTTCGTCCGCTTCCGCGTCGACGGAACAGATTGGCCCACAAGGTTTTTGCCGTCGCTGCGGATGCGGACGACGCTGGGTGTGCGGCATTGGCAGCTGGAGGGACGCATCGGCGGGCGCCGGGTGCTGATCAGGGTCGACCAGCCGCCGGAGCGGTGCGTGAGCCTGGGCTACACCGATCCCGACGGCGGCGAGGCGGTGTGCACGAACACCGAGCAGGCCGACATTTACGTCGACATCGACGACCGGCACTGGTCGGTGCTGGGCACCGGGCACGCCGAAGTCGGGCTGCGCGGCGCCGCGGCGCCCGCCATCAACGAACGGGCCGCGTCGTGAGCCGCGCCCGGTGATCGCGTGTGAATCCTGGGCTTCGAGTGTGAAACGTGGGCGGAAAAATCGCGAAAATCCCGCCACCAGTTCACTCTCAACGCCAGGGTTTCACGCTCGTTGCGGCCGGGAAGGCTTGGCAGCCACACTCGTGTGTTAAGAACGGTGAGTGCCGGTCCCCGACTTCATCGTCGAGCTTCGCCGCGCGATCGGGCACGCGCCCTTGTGGTTGGCCGGCGTTACCGCGGTTACGATCCGCGATCGAAAAGTGCTGCTGGTCAAGCGCTCGGACAACGGCGCCTGGACGGCGGTGACGGGAATCGTCGAACCCGGAGAGAACCCCGCGGATTGCGCCGCGCGTGAAGTCCGCGAAGAAACCGGGGTCAGCGTGCGGGCCACCAGGCTCGCGTGGGTGCACGTGACTAAGCCTGCCGTACATGCCAACGGCGATCATGCGCAGTATCTGGATCATGTATTCCGCATGCAGTGGCTGTCCGGCGAGCCGTTCGCGGCAGACGACGAGTGCACCGATGCGGCGTGGTTCGGTCTCGACGAGCTTCCGCCGATGACGGCGGACATGCGACGGCGTATCACGTTGAGCGCCAGCGACAATGTGCGAACGGTCTTCGACAGCGACGGCCCGACGGGATCGTATGGATGATCCGTTCGCATGGATAATCGACGCCATACATCCATTCGAGTACGACGTCGCTTCGTTGGTACCCCCGGTTTTCGAGGCGTACGCGCGAGTGTTCCACCCCGCGTACGAGATACAGATGCCCGAGCCGCACTATCCTGTCTCGTGGAGGGCGGTGGCGAAGGCCAACAACCGAATCGCGCACGCGGCCATGGAATGGGGCTCGCTGGTCGGGTCTTGGCGGCTACGGGATCAGCCGGGCGTCTGGGACTATCCGCCGGATACTGGTCGGCTTCCGGTTCCCACTACCGAGCGGCTCAGCCGGATACTGAGGCAACATTCGCGGACCGATCGGGTGTGGTACGCCCTGTGGAACGGCTATGGAGTGGAGATACCGGATGCCGATCTGATTGAACTGCCACATCGTCCGGTGTATGTGCTGGCCAGATCAATTGAGGACGCGTCACAACCGTTCGGGCAGCCGGGCCGTACCGCGAACTTGTGGTGGACGAGCGATCGGCGCTGGTGTGTGGCCACCGACATCGATCTGATGACGACATATGTGGGTGGCAGCAGCGATTGCATCCAGGCGATCGTCGACAGCGACGCGCTGGAAGCCTTTTCGGTCACCAGCGATCAACGCGTCACATGGGACGCCGACACGATCAACCCACTTCCCGATCCGCCGTACGAGCTTTGAGGCTAGCCCTCGAGCTTGTACCCCAGGCCCCGCACCGTGACGAGATGCACCGGGTTGGCGGGATCGGCTTCGATCTTGGACCGCAGGCGCTTGACGTGGACGTCGAGCGTCTTGGTGTCACCGACGTAATCGGCCCCCCAGACCCGATCGATCAGCTGCCCACGGGTCAGCACCCGCCCACTGTTGCGCATCAGGTATTCGAGAAGGTCGAATTCCTTCAGCGGCAACGTGATTGTGTCGCCGTTGACCGAGACGATGTGGCGCTCGACATCCATCCGGACCGGGCCGGACTCCAGCACGCCGTCGCCGATTTCGGAGTCGTCGTCGCCGCCGCGGCGCAGCACCGCGCGGATCCGCGCGATCAGCTCCCGCGCCGAATACGGTTTGGTCACATAGTCATCCGCGCCGAGCTCCAGGCCGACGACCTTGTCGATCTCGCTGTCGCGCGCGGTCACCATGATCACCGGGACGCTGGAACGGGCGCGCAACTGCTTGCAGACGTCGGTGCCCGACATCCCGGGCAGCATCAGGTCGAGCAGGACGATGTCGGCGCCAACGCGATCGAATTCGGCCAGCGCCGTTTGGCCGTCGGTCACCACGGTGGCTTCGAAGCCCTCCTTGCGCAACAGGAATGCCAGCGGATCGGCCAGCGACTCCTCGTCCTCCACGATCAGCACACTGGTCATGCGCGCCACTCCTCTTCATCGCTACGCTCTGCATCGTCGTTAGCGCGGGTCATGCGCTCAGTTCTTCCTCTCGTTGTGAGCCCCTGGGCCGCAGCTCACGACCCCGGGGTTGGTCGGCTTTCTCGTCGCCGTCTTGGTAGGCCGGAATGGACAGGGTGAAGGTCGACCCGGTCCCGGGCTTGCTCCACACGCCGATGCTGCCATTGTGGTTGGCCGCAACGTGTTTGACGATCGCAAGGCCCAGGCCGCTGCCGCCGGTGGCCCGCGACCGCGCCTTGTCGCCGCGGAAGAACCGCTCGAAGACCCGCGCTTGGTCCTCCAACGCGATCCCGATGCCGCGGTCGGTCACGGCGATCTCGATGTTGTCACCGCGGCGGCGGCGGCTGACCGACACCGGCGAACCCGGCGGCGAATAGGCGATCGCATTGGACACCAGGTTGGCCAGCGCGGTCACCAGCAGCCGTTCGTCGCCCAGCACCCGCAGGCCGCTGGGCGCGTCGGTGCGAATCTCGATGTCAGCGTTGTCGGCGGCCACCTTGTGGCGTGAAATCGCTTCGGACACAACGGTGTCCACCTCGACGTCGGTCACGTTGCGCAACCGCTCGGCGCCTTCCAGCCGGGACAACTCGATCAGCTCGCCGATCATGTCCCCCAGCCGGTTCGCCTCGACGAGCACCTTCTCGGCGAAGCGGCGGACGGTTTCGGAGTCGTCGGCGGAAGCCAGCAGGGCCTCGGCCAGCAGCGCCATGGCGCCCACCGGCGTCTTGAGCTCGTGGCTGACGTTGGCCACGAAGTCGCGCCGGGTCGCCTCCATGCGGGCGTAGTCGGACTGGTCGTGAACGAACACCACCGCGAAGCGGCGGTCCTCCTCGCTCAACAGCCGCGCATGCCCGTGCACCGACAGCCCGGACCGGCCGCCCACGCGCTTGGGCCGGCGCAGGTCGAACTCGACGTCGGCGCCGGTGAGTGCCTGCTGCGCGGCCTGCCAGGCCTGGTTGTCCAGCTGCCGGTCGCGCACCAGGCCCAGTTCCCTGGCCCGGTCGTTGAGGTAGACCACGTCGCGGTGCGCGTCCACCACCGCGGCGCCCAGCGGCATCTGGGCCACGATGCGTTGCAGCATCTGCGCCACCGTGATGCCCGTCCATTCGGTGGCGACCTGCCGTCGGTGCGCGACCGCCCGCGGCGCCCACCGCACCCCGGCCGCAACGCCTACGGCGAGCGCCAGCACGGACAAGACCCCGGCCAGCAACAGGGCCGAGAACACGGTCACGTACCAAATTCTACAAATCTGGTGAACGCCGCCCTAGCGCAGCGAGGCCAAAATCGGACAAGTCACACCCTGCGCCACAGGTGTTCGGCTTCCGTTCACGCGATGTTTGGCAAACGCGTGTTTAGCCCCGCCCCTGGCCGGCCACGGCGGCGGCGCCGGCCGCGGCGGCCTCGGGGTCCAGATAGGTCCCGCCGGGCTGCACCGGCCGCAGGTCGGCGTCCAGGTCGTAGCGCAGCGGGATGCCGGTCGGGATGTTCAGCCCGACGATCTCCTCGTCGGACATGCCGTCCAGGTGCTTGACCAGGGCGCGCAGCGAGTTGCCGTGCGCGACGATCAGCACCGTCTTGCCGGCCCGCAGGTCGGGGACGACGACGTCGGTGAAGTACGGCAGGAAACGCACGACGACGTCGGCCAGGCACTCGGTCAGCGGGCCGCCGCCGATGTTGGCGTAGCGGGCGTCGGTGTCCTGACTGAACTGGCTGCCGCTCTCGATCGGCGGGGGCGGCGTGTCGTAGCTGCGCCGCCACGCCATGAACTGCTCCTCGCCGTAGCGCTCCTTGGTCTCGGCCTTGTTCAGGCCCTGCAGCGCGCCGTAGTGGCGTTCGTTGAGCCGCCAGCTGCGCCGCACCGGGATCCACAGCCGGTCGGCGGCGTCCAGCGCCAGGTGCGCGGTGGTGATCGCGCGGCGCAGCAGCGAGGTGTACAGCACGTCGGGCAACAGGTGGTGTTCGGCCAGCAGTTCGCCGCTGCGGACCGCCTCGGCGCGGCCCTTTTCCGTCAGCCCGACGTCGACCCAGCCCGTGAACAGGTTGCGGGCATTCCAGTCGCTCTCGCCGTGACGCAGCAGTACCAGCGTCGCAGTGTCACCCATGCCGGTCAGTCTCTCACGGCGCGTGAGGACCGCCGCGAGCCGAACCTGACTGCGAATTTCTGCCGGATGTCTCGCAGTGCGGTTCGGCTCGCGGCGCTAATCGTCATCGTCGTCGTCGATGAGGTGCGCGAAGGCCTGCAGGTTCTTCAGCGACTCCCCGCGGGACACCCGCCACTCCCACTCTTTCTGGATCGACGACCGAAAACCCAACTCCAGCAACGTATTAAAGTCCGAGTCGACGGCCTCGAGCACCTGGCCGAGCACCCGGTCGATCTCGTCGGCGTCCACCGACGCCAGCGACATGCGGCCCACCAGATAGATGTCGCCGACGTTGTCCAGCGTGTAGGCGACGCCGTAGAGCCGGCGGTTGCGCCGCAGCAGAAACCGGTAGACGCCCTCGTGGTTCTCGTCGGGCTTGCGGCACACGAACGCCTCCACGCGCACCGAATGCTCGCCGACGCTCAGGATGGTGTTGGTCTTGAGCTTGCGCTCGCCGGGCAGTTCCACCACCAGCCCGGGTAGTCCGCCGTGCGCGCCGGGGAACTCCGAGTAGGTCAGCCCGTTGGCCTGCAGCGTGCGCTCGATCAGCGACCGCACGTCCTCGGCCGCAGGACTCACGCGCCGACCCCGCGACGCGTCGACCACAGGCGCGGCTTGCGCATCGCCGCCCGGTCCCGGACCCGACGCTGGCGCAGGGCGGTGAAGTCGCCGATCGCGCGCCGATAGCTGGCCAGCAGGGCGTCGGTGGTGTTCTCCCAGGAGAAGGTGGCCGCGTGCGCGGCGGCCGCGCGGCTCATCGCGTCGGCTCGCGGGGCGGGCAGGCGCAGCAGCCGGTCGAGGGCGTCGGCCCAGTCGCCGACGTCGTGTCCGGACACCAGCGTGCCGGACACCCCGTCGGCCACCGCCACCGGCAGACCGCCGACCGCGGCGGCCACCACCGGGGTGCCGCACGCCTGCGCCTCGAGGGCAACCAGGCCGAACGACTCCGAATAGCTCGGCACCGCAACGAGATTGGCGGCACGAAACAGGGTGGCGAGGTCCTCGCGGGACTGCGGCGGCAGGAACGTCACCCGCTCGGTGATGCCGAGTTCGTCGGCCAGCCGCACCAGTCCGTCCGGGGAGGCCATCCCGCTGCCCGACGGCCCGCCGGCCACCACGATGCGCAGCCCGGGCAGCTTGGCCGCGGCGCGCAGCACGATGTCGGGGGCCTTCAGCGGCTGGATCCGCCCGACGAACGCCACCACATCCTCGTCGGCCGGCAGGCCCAGTGCGGCGCGGGCCGCCCGCCGGTCACCGGGGCGGAACGCGTCCAGATCCACACCGGGATGCACCACGTCGATGCGCGCCGGGTCGGCGTGATGGATCGAGATCAACTGCCGGGCCTCGTCGTCGGTGTTGACGATCAGCCGGTCGGCCTCGTCGACGACCTGCTGCTCCCCCACCGTGCGCAGGGGCGGCTCGGGCGCGTCCCCGTCGGCGAGGGCCGCGTTTTTCACCGCGGCCAGGGTGTGGGCGGTGTGCACCAACGGCACGGCCCAGCGATCGCGGGCCAGCCAGCCGACCTGCCCCGAAAGCCAGTAATGGGAATGCACGATGTCGTAGTGGCCCGGGTCGTGGGACGCCTCGGCGCGCAGCACGCCGGCCGCGAACGCACACAGCTGGGTCGGCAGGTCGTACTTGTCCAGGCCCTCGAACGGCCCGGCGACCACGTTGCGGACCAGCACGCCCGGCGCCACCCGCGCGACCGGCGGGTCGGCCGACGCGGTGGCCCGGGTGAAGATCTCCACCTCGATGCCGCGCCGGGCCAGGTGCAGGGCGGTCTGCAGTACGTAGACGTTCATGCCGCCGGCGTCGCCGGTGCCCGGCTGGGCCAGCGGCGAGGTGTGCACCGCCAGCACCGCAACCCGGCGAGGGTCTTTCACCCGGAAGACGTCGTCGTGGCGCACGCTCTCATCTTTACAGGACGGCTCGCGGCCAGGCCCAAGCGCGCTGGTCGCGTTACGCGGGCGACTCGTCGGCCGCGACCTCCCGCAGCCGCGTCTCCAGCGCCCCGGCGCGCCGCATCGCGGCCAGCGGGTCGGCGTAGAGCCCGCCCAGCGACACCGCCCCGGCCCCGGCCTCCTGCACCCGGTTGCCGAAGGCGGCGACGCGGATATCGCGGGGGGCCAGCAGCGAGCGCGCCGCGAACGCCGCCTCGACATGCTCCATCGCCTCGGGGTACTCGGTGAAAGCCTGGCCGCCGACCACCAGCTCGTCGGGGTTGAGCATGTCGCGCAGCAGCGCGACCGCCTCGCCGAGCACCCGGGCCCGCTCCACCAGCAGGTCTTTGGCCTGCTGGTTGCCGGCCCGGGCCACCCGCAGCAGGTCGGTCAGCGCGGTGGTGGAACCCGAGCCGCGCGATCCGGGCGCCGCGGGCGGGGGGCCGGGCAGGATCTTCAGCCGGCGCGCGGCCGCCAGCACCGCCTCGTCGCTGACGGTCGACTCCAGCTGCCCGGTGCCGCCGAGCAGCTCGGAATGCACGGGCAGCGCCGCGATGGTGCCCGGGCCGCTGGCCGGGCAGTGCACCCGGCCGCCGATCACCAGCGCGTAACCCACGGTCTCGCGGGCGTAGACGTACAGGCTGGTCGGCGAGCTCGGCGCGAATCGCCGCAGGCCCAGCAGCAGCTCGGCGCCGGCCATGGCGTCGACGTGGGAGGCCACCGACAGCGGCAGGCCCACCGCGTCGGCCAGCACGGGCCCGACGGGCGCCTGCCGCCAGCCGAGCCGCGGGTGGTCGACGAGGCCGCTGGCGCTGTCCACGGTGCCACCGATGGCCACCCCGACCCACAGCGGGCGCCGGCGGTGCCAGCGCCGCAGGTACCGGCAGGCGCTGTCGGCCAGCGACGCCAACGCGGGCCCGGCGGGGCTGAGCGGCGTCGGGGTCTCGACGGTGTCCAGCGTGCGGCCGAACAGGTCGGTGGCCACGATGCTGGTGGTGCGCGCGCCGATGTGGATGCCCAGCGTCACGAACGGTTCGTGGTTGATCTCCACCGGCACCCGCGGGCGGCCGATGGCCCCGGACACGGCCAGGTCGGCGCGCTCGCGCAGCAAACCGGCGTCGAGCAGCGCGATGACCTGGCGGTTGACGGTGGCAATGCTCAGCGACGTGACCGCGGCGATGACATCACGACCGACCGGGCCGCGCAACCGCACGGCCCGAAAGACGGACGCCGCCGCCGAATCGGAGATATGCAACGCGGGCGGCAGGATGTGACGATGCATCCGAACACCGCCTTTGCGGCCGGGTGAATGGTGGCTATGGGTGAGAGTAGTCGAGCGCACGAGCGTCCTTTGTCCGAATTCCTGATGGCCGGCTTGGCCACACCTGAAGGTCAGGAGCGGCAAAGTGCGCGGCAACAACACGCACTCGCCGCGCAAAGACACGCGGCGGTGTTGTTGATCAGGGCGCTGTGGTGCACCCCGAGAATTTAGCACGTTCACTAAAGTTGTTCCGGTGAATGCGACTCGGCGGTCTCAACGGGTGGCCGTGGTCACCGGTGCCAGTTCGGGTATCGGTGAGGCGACCGCCAAAACGCTTGCTGCACAAGGGTTTCACGTGGTCGCCGTGGCGCGCCGGGCCGAGCGCATCAACGCACTGGCAGGCGAGATCGGCGGCAGCGCCGTTGTGGCCGACGTCACAGACGACGCCGCCGTGCAGGCGCTGGCCGGCCAATTGGGCCGGGTGGACGTGCTGGTGAACAACGCCGGCGGCGCCCGGGGCCTGGAACCGGTGGCCGACGCCGACCTCGAGCACTGGCGGTGGATGTGGGAGACCAACGTGCTGGGCACGCTGCGGGTCACCCGCGCGCTGCTGCCCCGGCTGATCGACTCCGGCGACGGCCTGGTCGTCACCGTCACCTCGGTGGCCGCGATTGAGACCTACGACGGCGGCGCCGGCTACACCGCGGCCAAGCACGCCCAGGGCGCGCTGCACCGCACGCTGCGCGGCGAGCTGTTGGGAAAACCGGTGCGGCTGACCGAGATTGCGCCGGGCGCGGTCGAAACGGAGTTCTCGCTGGTGCGCTTCGACGGCGACCAACAGCGCGCGGACGCCGTCTACACCGGGATAACCCCGCTAACGGCGACCGACGTCGCCGAGGTGATCGGGTTCGTGGCCTCGCGGCCCTCCCACGTCAACCTGGACACGATCGTCCTGCGGCCGCGCGACCAGGCCACCGCGTCGCGGTTTAACCGCCGGGCCTAGACGTCGTCGTGGTCGTCGTCGTGGTGGGGGTGCCCGACAGGGTCGGGGCGTCCGTCGGGGTGACCGGGGCGGTGACGGGGATCTGCGACGCGGGCGGGTGGGCCGTGGGCGGCGGCAGCGCCGACATGGCCACCCAGGTGTCCCAGTCCACGGCCCAGTCCCAGATGTCGCCGTCGGAATAGGACAGCTGGATCGAGCTGCCGGTCACCTCGACCGGGTCGCCGTACATCGCGGTGTGGTAGTACTCCTCGGCGTCACCGGTGGACAGGTTGATGCAGCCGTTGGTGACGTTGGTGTTGCCCTGGGCGCCGGAGCTGGCGGGGTTGGCGTGAATGAACTCGCCGTTGTTGGAGATGCGCACCGCCCAGCGCTCGTGGATGTTGCTGTACCCGGCGGCCGGGTTGGACATGTAGAAGTCGGAGTACTTCTCGGTGACCACGTGGATGCCGTTGCGGGTGACGTTGCGGGCCTTGTCGGCCTCGCCGTAGCTGCACGGGAAGTCCATGATGACGCCGGCGTCGGTGACGACCTGGATGCGGTGCGAGGACACCTCGGCCTTCACCACCTGCCGCCGGCCGATCTGGATGTGCAGGGAGATGTCGTCGGCGCCGTACGCGCCGTCACCGAACGGCCGCCCGTAGAGCTTGGCGTCGACGTTGACGGTGGTGCCGGCCGGGTAGTACTCGCGGGGGCGCCAGTGCACGCGCGCGCCCTGCGCCTCGTCGGGCAGCCAGGCCCAGCTGCCCTCGACGGGCGGGTTGGTGGTGACTGTGAGGGCCTTCTCGACGTTGGCCTTGTCGCTGATCGGCGCGTCGAACTGGATGATGATGGGCGCGGCCACCCCGACGGTCTGGCCGTCGGCCAACTGGAAGCCGCCGCCGATCTTCTTGGTCGGCGACACGGTGGTGAACTTGCCGGACACCGGGATCGCCTTGCCGTCGTGGCCGACGGCCGAACCGGTCCAGGTGTAGGTCGCGTCGTAGCCCAGCGGCTCGGTGGTCGTGTAGACGGTGCGGTCGGCGTTGAACGCCCCGGCAACCGCCTTGCCCGACGAGTTTGTCAGCGCCACCTTCTGGAACCAGCCGTCGCTGACCTGGACGCTGATCGGCGCGATCGGGACCACGTCGGTCGTGGCCGGGGCCGGCTCGAATTTCAGCTGCGGGGCCGGCGTCTCCTTCTTCTCGGCCTGCTTGGCCACCGGCCCGGCACAGGCAGCCAGCGCGCTGGGCACGAACACGCCGAGTCCCAGGGCCGTCAAGGCCAGGCGCCGGTTGATCGGCGGCGGGGAATCCGAAGTGCTCACGACACATAAAGATACCGGGAGAAAAGACCCCAACCGCGCCACGACAATTCGAGGTCGCGGTGCAATTCGCGGGTTAACCGCTACAGCCTGCAGCCGAGCAGAACGGGCTCGGGTTGCAGTGTGATGCCAAACACATCACGGACCCCGTCGCGGACCGTTCGGGCCAGCGCGATGACGTCCGCGGCGGTGGCGCCGCCGCGGTTCGTCAGTGCCAGCGCGTGCTTGGTCGACAACCGGCAGGGCGCGGCGTCGTCCTCGGGATAGCCCTTGGTGAACCCCGCCCGCTCCACCAGCCAGCCCGCGGCCAGCTTGACGCCGTCGGGCACCGGGAAGTGCGGGACCGGCGCATCGACGGTGTCCGCCAGCCGCTCGTAGACCGCCGGCGCGACGACCGGGTTGGTGAAGAACGAACCCACACTCCAGGTGTCGTGGTCGGCGGCGTCGAGGACCATGCCCTTGCGCGCCCGCAGCGTCAGCACCGCCTCGCGGACGGCCTTCGGGTCGGCGCGCTCGCCTGCGGTGGCGCCCAGCGCGGCCGTCAGCTCGCCGTAGCGCAGCGGCGCGCTGCGCCCCGAGGCGTCCAGCGCGAACTCGACTTCCAGTACCACGGAAGGGATTTCGCGTCCCGACTCGCCCGACCGCTTGAAAACGCTGGTGCGGTAACCGAAGCCCAACTCGCCGCCCGGCACCCAGCGCACCGCGCCGTCGGCGCGGTCCAGGACCCGCACCCGGGTGATGGTGTCGGACACCTCCGCCCCGTAGGCCCCCACGTTCTGCACCGGGGTGGCCCCGGCCGATCCGGGGATGCCGGACAGGCATTCCAGCCCGCCCAGCCCGTGCTCGATGGTCTTGACCACCACGTCGTCCCACACCGCGCCCGCCTCCGCGCGCACCACGTTGCCGTCGATGGTGATGGCGTCGTTCGCCAGTCGCACGGCGGTCAGATCGGTCAGCGTGTCGGCGATCACCAGGTTGGAGCCACCGGCAAACACCAGCGGCGGCCCGTCGCCCGCTGCGGAGCCGGAGTCCAGCCGCCCCAGGACGGCGACCGCCTGCTCGGTGCTGGTGCACGTGATCAGCCGCCGCGCGACCGGCCCGACCCGCAGGGTCGTCAGCGGCGCCAGCGGTACCGCCTCGGCGACATGCGCACCGGCAAAGAGCGAACCGCCCACAGGCCGTAACGGTAGCCTGGCCAGCTATGCCGCGCTCATTCGACTTGTCGGCCGACTACGAGAACAGCGTCGAAGAGATCCATCGGGCCTTCCTGGAGGAGGGGTACTGGAAGGCCAGGCTGGCCGACATTCCCGTCGACGAGGCGCGGCTGGAGTCGATGCGGATCGACGACGGCACCGTCGAGGTGGTCACCCTGCAACTGGTGCGCAGCCACAACCTGCACGCCCTCGTCAAGCAGCTGCACCGCGGCGATCTGTGCGTCCGGCGCAAGGAGGCGTGGGGACCGGTCACCGACGGCGCGGCGGCGGCGTCCATCGCGGGCTCGATCGAGGGCACCCCGGTGACCGTGTCGGGCACCGCCGACCTGTCACCGCTGGAGTCCGGCGGCGCGCGGCTTGAGTTCCGCATCACCGTGCAGGTCCGGGTCCCGCTCATCGGCGGCAAGGTGGAGCGGCTGATCGGCGCCCAGCTGGCCGAGCTGGTGAGCCGCGAACAACGCCTGACCGCGGAGTGGATCGCCACCCACGCCTAGGCTGATTGCCATGCGAGTCGCGTTGGCGCAGATCCTCAGCGGCAGCGATCCGGCGGCCAACCTGCAGCAGGTGCGCGAGTACACCGGCCGGGCCGCCGACGCGGGCGCCGCGCTGGTGATCTTCCCGGAGGCGACCATGTGCCGGTTCGGCGTCCCCCTGGCGCCGGTGGCCGAGCCGGTCGACGGGCCCTGGGCCGACGGGGTGCGGCGGATCGCGACCGAGGCCGGGATCGCCGTCGTCGCGGGCATGTTCAGCCCCGCCGGCGACGGGCGGGTGACGAACACGCTGATCGTGGCCGGGCCGGGCGCACCCAACCGGCCCGACGCCCACTACGACAAGATCCACCTCTACGACGCGTTCGGCTTCACCGAGTCGCGCACGGTCGCGCCGGGCCGCGAGCCGGTGGTGGTCGAGGTCGACGGGGTGGCGGTGGGGTTGAGCGTTTGCTACGACGTCCGCTTCCCGGCGCTCTACACCGAGCTGGCCCGCCGCGGCGCCCAGCTGATCGTCGTCTGCGCGTCCTGGGGATCCGGGCCCGGCAAGCTCGAGCAGTGGACGCTGCTGGCCCGGGCCCGCGCGCTGGACTCGATGAGCTACGTGGCCGCCGTCGGTCAGGCCGACCCAGGCGAGGCCGCGACCACGTCCGGGTCGGGCGCGCCGCTGGGGGTGGGCGGCAGCCTGCTGGCCTCGCCGCTGGGTGAGGTGGTGGCCTCCGCCGGTGCCGACCCGCAGCTGGTGGTCGCCGACATCGACGTCGAGCGGGTGGCCGCGGCCCGGGACAGCATCGCGGTGCTGCGAAACCGTTCGGACTTCGCTCAGTTGGATAGGGCAGAATCGGTCAAGTGACGAACCCGCAAGGACCACCGGACGAGGGCCCGTCGACGTGGGCTCGTCCCAGCAACCAGGGCCCCTTCGGCCAGCCCCCCACCGAGCGGCCGACCGAGCGGATCGGCACCGGCGGCCCGGGCCACGTCCCGCCGCCCGACCCGGCTCAGGCGCCGCCGACGGCCGCGTTGGGTCAGGAGCCCGGCTACCAGACGGAACGGACCGAGCAGCTGAGCTCGCCCAATGCGGCCGTGCACCGGCCCGGCCCCCCGCCGCCACCGAGCTCGGCCGCGGCCCCGACGGATCAGCTGGCTGCTCCGACCGAGGAACTGGCACCGGTGAAAAGAAAACGTCGCTTCCTGCGCGACCCGCTGTCCATCCTGCTCGTCTGCGTCATCGTCTTCGCGCTCATCATCGCGGGGCTGATCGGGGCCGAGCTGTACGTGCGTCACGTGGCGGACAAAAAGGTCGCCGAAGCCGTGGCCTGCGAGGTCAAGGACCAGGCCACCGCGTCGTTCGGCGTGACGCCGCTGATGCTGTGGCAGCAGATGACCAAGCACTACACCAACATCTCGGTGCAGACGGCCGGCAACAACGTCCGCGACGCCAAGGGCATGAAGCTCTCGATCAACATCAAAGACGTGCGGTTGCGGTCGACGGCCAACTCGAAGGGCACCGTCGGCTCACTGGACGCCACCATCACCTGGACCAGTGACGGCATCAAGCAGTCGGTGCAGAACGCGATCCCGGTCCTGGGTCCTTTCGTCACCAACAGCGTGACCACTCATCCGGCCGACGGGACCATCGAGTTGAAGGGGATGCTGGACAACATCACGGCCAAGCCGGTGGTGTCCGGTAACGGGATCGAGCTACAGATCGTCAGCTTCAACGCGCTCGGCTTCACGCTGCCCAAGGAGTCCGTGCAGTCCACGCTCAACGACTTCACGTCGAACCTGACCAAGAACTACCCGCTGGGGATCCACGCCGACAGCGTGCAAGTCACGGATACCGGTGTGACGAGCCACTTTTCGACGCAGAACGCCACCATCCCCAACGACAACAGCAACGACCCCTGCTTCGCCCACCTCTGAGCGCGCAAGGGTGAACTCACGGCTTTGGGTGTGAACTCACGGCTTTCGGTGTGAGTGCAGGGCGGGATTTCGGGCGATCGCGTCGCCCTCGCTTCACAGCCGACGCCATGGCTTCACAGTCGGCGCCGCGCGCGCTAGCTTTCGGGGTCCAGCCCGTCGAGCACGGCCCGGGTGCCGGATAGGCCCAGCCGGGTCGCGCCGGCGTCCAGCATCGCCAGTGCGTCGGCGGCGGTGCGGATGCCGCCGCTGGCCTTGACGCCCAGCCGCCCGCCGACGGTCTCGGCCATCAGCGCGACCGCACGCACCGATGCCCCGCCGGCGGGATGAAACCCGGTCGAGGTCTTGACGAAGTCGGCGCCGGCGTCCTCGGCGGCGCGGCACACGTCGGCGAGCGTGCGCTCGCCCGGGCCGTCCAGCAGCACCGCCGACTCCACGATCACCTTGAGCACCGCCCCCGGTATGGCCGCGCGCACCGCCTCGATGTCATTGCGCACGGCGGCGACGTCGCCGGCCAGCGCGGCGCCGACGTCGATGACCATGTCGATCTCGGCGGCGCCGTCGGCGACGGCCTGGGCGGCCTCGTGCGCCTTGACGGCCGACACGTGCTTGCCCGACGGGAAACCCGCCACCGCCGCCACCGGCACGCCCCGGCCCGCGGTGACAGCCACCGGCACCATCGACGGCGAGACGCAGACCGCGTAGACACCGAGTCCGGCGGCCTCGGCGCCCAGGGCGGCCACGTCGTCGGGGGTGGCCTCGGGTTTGAGCAGGGTGTGGTCGATCCGGGCCGCCAGCTGGGCCCGGGTGGGTCGGCTCGCCACTAGAAGGCTTCTTCGGGACCGCCGGGATTGCAGCCGGTGGCCACCATTTCGGCGTCGTCGACCACCGGGCGCCACGGCTCCAGGTTCCAGCTGGCCTTGCCCGGGCGCGCCAGTTCGGCGAACTGCCAGTGGCAGACGAACTGCGCGCGCATGCCTGGCGTGTCCGCGTCCGGCGCGGCCGCCAGCACCTCACCCCAGGCCTCGGTGACGTCCGCGTCGCCGGGCTGTCGGGACGCGGCTCGCCCGGACGGTGTGGGGAAGACCCGCAGGCTCGGCAGCCCCTGCCAGTGCACCCACTCGGTGTGGTCGACGAAGGGAGGCTGCGGAGCGGTTGCCGAATCAGCGTGAGCGGGAGGCGCGGCGAGCAGGGTGACCACCACCGCCATCAGCGCGACGAGCGGGGCCTTCATCGCGCTAGCGCGACTTGCCTTGGATTTCCAGCAGTTTCGGCCGCACGTCGACGAGGTAGATGCCGGCGGCGCCCGCCGCGATCGCCATGCCCAGCACGCCCAGCCACAGGCTGACGATGCCGCACACGCCCAGGATCACCAGCCACACCGGCTTGGTCAGCTTGTCGGCCGCGGTATAGGCGTCGGAGCGTTGCAGCGCCGCATGCACGAACGCGTACAGCACCGTCGCCAGGACGGCGAGGCTCAAGACGAACAGGACGGTATTCACGGCGGTCACGCGTCAAGCGTATGCGGCGAGCGTCCAAAACGTCGACTCCGAGCCGCCGTGGGGCGACTCGGAGTCGAGTGAGTGGTCGTGCCCGACTACTTCTGGGTGACCTTCTTGGCGGCAGCCTTCTTGGCCGGAGCCTTCTTGGCCGGTGCCTTCTTGGCGGGCGCCTTCTTGGCGGGCGCCTTCTTGGCCGGGGCCTTCTTGGGCAGCTCGATGCCGACCAGCTTGGCCGCCCGCTCACCGACCGCGCGGGTCTGCGAGGCGACGGTGCCGAGCGCCTCCTGGGTCAGCTCGACGGCCTGGTCCACATAGCCCTCGGCCCGCGCCGACGCGTCCTCGAACGGCCGCTGGCTACGCAGCCGATCGAGGGCCGCCTCGCCCCGCTCGACCAGCTCGTTGTACCGGCTGGTCGCCGCTTCGAGGTACCCCTCGGCGGCCTTGCGCAGCTCGTCCGAGGTGAACCGCTCGCGCAGCTCGGTGAGCTGCTCGGGCAGGTCCTCCTGAAGCCTGGACAGGCGTGCGCGCCGCTCCTCGACACGGCTACGGGTTTCGGTGCGGGTCTCTTCGGCCCGCTCACGCAGGTTGGCGATCAAGTCGTTGACCGTGGCCAGGGCCAAGTCGGCCGCGCCGAGCGCTGCCAGCAGCGGGGCCCGCAAGTCGTCGATGTTCGGGTTTTCGGCCATGGTGTTTCCTTCCATAATTTGTTTCGTTATCGGGGTTAGTGCCTCTGATCTGGGATAAAGGTCAAGCGGCGGCTCCTCTGGGGGAGTGGTCAGGACCGCGTGGTGACGTAGCACCCGTTCTGCTGGGTAACCAGACGGCCGGGCATCTATTCGTCACCTACCTCCGCGCGGCTCTGCGCGAGCCGCGAATCAGTCGTCGCTGTCGGATTCGCCCGGACACTCCTCAAAATTGGCTTCGTTCTGCTGGGTGAACGACGCGTAGATCTCCAGCAGGATCTGCTTCTGGCGCTCGGTGATCGCCGTGTCGGTGATGATGGCGTCGCGCACCTGGCTCGGGTCGCTGGGCTCGAGGATCCCGGCCCGCACGTAGAGCACCTCGGCGGAAACCCGCAGCGCTTTGGCGATCTGATTCAGGACGTCGGCGGACGGCTTGCGCAATCCGCGCTCGACCTGGCTCAGGTAAGGATTGCTGACACCCGACCGCTCGGCGAGCTGTCGCACCGAGACTTGCGCGTTCTCGCGCAGGTCGCGGATGAAGCTGCCGATGTCGGAGGCCATGTCGGAGGCCGCGGTGGACACCTTGGCGGAGAGCTTCTCCTCCGGTGGCATCGCGTACTCCTCGGCTCGCGGGTCGTCAATCTTTACGCGGCCCACAGTACGGGCAAGTGCTTGCTTTTGCAAGCACTTGTTAGCACCCCTAGAAAAGCAGGTGCGCGACGGCGTAGATGATCAGGCCGGCCAGCGAGCCCACCACGGTGCCGTTGATCCGGATGAACTGCAGGTCACGACCCACGTGCAGCTCGATGCGCCGGCTGGCCTCCTCGGCGTCCCAGCGCTCGATCGTGTCGGTGATGATCGCGGTGATCTCCACCCCGTACTGCGACACCAGGTGCTGGGCGGCCCGCACGATCCAGTTGTCGACCTTGTCGCGCAGGTCGGCGTCGTCGCGCAGCGACTCCCCGATCCGGACCACGGTGTCGGCGATGCGGGTGCGCAGCGCGCTGGACGGGTCGTCGACACCCTCGAGCACCAGCCGCTTGAGCGTCTTCCAGGCTGTCGCGGCCGCGTTGGCGACCTCGTCGCGCGCCATCAGCTGATCCTTGACCGCCTCGGCGCGCGCGATGGTCTCCGGGTCGTGCTGCAGGTCGCCGGCGAACTCGAACAAAAAGCGCGTCGCCGAGCGGCGCAGTTCGTGGTCGGGGTTGCGGCGCACCTTGTCGGTGAAGTCCATCAATTCGCGGTGGATGCGGTCGCCGACGAGGTGGTCGATGAACCGCGGCGACCAGGTCGGCGAGTCGCGCTCGACCACCCGCTGGATGACCTCCCCGGCGTTCAGCGACCACTGGAACGCCCGGTCGGCCAGCAGCTGGATCAGGGCCTCCTGGCGGTTCTCGGCCAGCAGGGTGCCCAGCACCCGGCCCACCGGCGGGCCCCACTGGGGTTCGGCGATGCGGCGCACGATCATCCGGTCGATCACCTGTTGGACGTCCTCGTCGCGCAAGAGTTCCACCAGCACCCGCAGCACCGTCGCCGTCTCGCTGGCCACCCGCTCGGCGTGCGCGGTCTCCGACAGCCACTTGCCGAGCCGGCTGGACACCTGGGCGTCGCGCAGCTTGGTCTCGACGACCGGCGGCGACAGGAAGTTCTCCCGCACGAAGGTGCCCAGGCCCTCGCCGAGCTGGTCCTTCTTGCGCTTGATGATCGCGGTGTGCGGTATGGGTATGCCCAGCGGGTGTTTGAACAGCGCGGTCACCGCGAACCAGTCGGCCAGGGCGCCCACCATGCCGGCCTCCGCGCCGGCGCCGACGTAACCCACCCAGTCGCCGGCGGCGGCGTGCGCCTGCGCCCAGCGGCAGGCCAGGTACACCGCGGTGGCACCGAGCAAAAAGCCCAGGGCCACCGTCTTCATCCGCCGCAGCGCCACCCGGCGCTCGGCGTCGGCCTCCGGATCGGCGCCGGCGAAGGATTCCGCCAGGGACGCGCGGGCCCGCCGGGTCGGCGGCGAACCCGGGAGGTCGCCGGGGTGCGAGGCGCGGTGTGCCACCACACCATCATGTCCCGCCGCGGCCAGTTAGTGTTACCGCCCTGCTTGAGAGGCCGCGCACGGGCGGCCCATCCGCCGAAACGGGCCCCGCAAGCCGTAGTATCGAGAGCGTCTGATGAGTGGGAAGCGGCGAGAGTGGCAGAGCGGATCCCGGCTGTGACCGTCAAGACGGATGGTCGCAAGCGGCGCTGGCACCAACACAAGGTGGAGCGCCGTAATGAGCTGGTCGACGGCACCATCGTGGCGATCCGCCGCCACGGCCGATTTTTGAGCATGGACGAAATCGCCGCGGAGATCGGCGTTTCCAAGACCGTGCTCTACCGCTACTTCGTCGACAAGAACGACCTGACCACCGCGGTGCTGATGCGCTTCGCGCAGTCGACGCTGATCCCCAACATGGCCGGGGCGCTCTCGTCCAACCTGGACGGCTTCGACCTGACCCGCGAGATCATCCGGGTGTACGTCGAAACCGTGGCCGACGAACCGGAGCCCTACCGGTTCGTGATGGCCAACAGCTCGCCCACCAAGAGCAAAGTGATCGCCGACTCCGAGCGCATCATCGCCCGCATGCTCGCGATGATGCTGCGCCGCCGCATGCAGGAGGCCGGGATGGACACCGGCGGGGTGGAGCCGTGGGCCTACATGATCGTCGGCGGCGTGCAGCTGGCCACCCACTCGTGGATCTCCGACCCGCGGATGACCTCCGACGAGCTGATCGACTACCTGACCATGCTGAGCTGGAGCGCGATCTGCGGGATCGTCGAGGCGGGCGGGTCGCTGGAGAAGTTCCGCGGGCAGCCGCATCCCTCGCCGATCGTGCCGCCGCGCGAGCCAGATGCCTGACGTGAGCGTGGGCTCACGGCTGAAGTCGTGGGGCTACGCGATCCGCACCACCAACCCGCCGCCGGACGGGCCGGTCGACGCCGTCACGCGCTGGCTCGTCGTCACCCGCGCGGCCGTGCTGCCCATGACGCTGGTCTCCGGCCTGGTCGCCGCGCTGTTGGCGGTGGGGAGGCCCGGGTTGGACTGGCGCTGGCTGGTCCTGGCCGTGCTCGGGATCACGCTGGCGCACACGGCCAACAACCTGATGAACGACCTGTACGACACGCAGGTCGGCACCGACAGCGCCGGCTATCCGCGCGCGCTGTACGCGCCGCACCCGGTGCTGTCCGGGCTGATCAGCCGACGCACGCTGGGGCTGGCGATCCTGGCGGTGAACGTCGCGGACCTGGCGATCCTGGTCACGCTGGTGTGGGCGCGCGGCTGGCCCGTGATCGCGTTCGCGCTCGGCGGGTTCGCGCTGAGCGTCGCCTACACGGCGCCGCCGCTGCGGCTGAAGAAGCGCGGCCTCGGGGAGCCGGACGTCTTCGTCGTGTGGGGCCCGCTGATGGTGTGCGGGACCTACTACTCCGCGGTGGGGGCCGTCGGCTGGGACGTCGTGCTGGCGTCGCTGCCCTATGGCCTGTTGTGCACGACGGTGTTGATGGGCAAGCACATCGACAAGATCCCCTACGACGAGCCGCTCGGCATCCGGACGCTGCCCGTCCTGCTCGGGGAGGCGCGCGCCCGGGTGGTGACGCTGGGCATGATGGTCGGCTTCTACGTGCTGGTCGCCGCCGCCGTCGCGGCGGGGGCGATGCCCTGGCCGGCGCTGGCCGTCGCGCTGGCGCTGCCGCGCCTGGTGAAGGTGTGGCCGCACTTCCGGCGCCCGCGGCCGGACGAGCCGCCGCCGAACTTTCCGGTGTGGCCGCTGTGGTACGCGGCGCTGGCGTGGGTACACGTGCGCCAGGCGGGCGCGCTGCTGGTGGTGGGCCTCGCCGTCGGGGCTGTGCTGCGGGTCTTGTGATCGGTGTGTGACGCAAAGCGGGTGTCGGCAAGGCGACTTGCACAGCCTCAACGGCTAGCATGCAGGGGATGCATCGGGGGTGTACCCGCGGAGCCTGGCGTTTCAGGACGCGCGGAACCCCGAGATAACGAAAGGCCATACTCCTAATGTCTGTGCAGCTCACGCCGCATTTCGGGAATGTGCAAGCGCACTACGATCTGTCGGACGACTTCTTCCGGCTGTTCCTCGACCCGAGCCAGACGTACAGCTGCGCATACTTCGAGCGGGACGACATGACGCTCGCCGAGGCCCAGATCGCCAAGATCGACCTGTCGCTGTCCAAGCTGCGCCTGGAGCCGGGGATGACGCTGCTGGACATCGGCTGCGGGTGGGGCGCCACCCTGCGACGCGCCATCGAGAAATACGACGTCAACGTGGTGGGCCTGACGCTGTCGGAGAACCAGGCCGAGCACGTGCAGAAGTCGTTCGACGCGATGGACACCAAACGCACCCGGCGGGTGCTGCTGGAGGGCTGGGAGAAGTTCGACGAGCCCGTCGACCGCATCGTTTCGATCGGCGCATTCGAGCACTTCGGCCGCGTTCGCTACACGCGCTTTTTCAAGATGGCCTACCGGGTGCTGCCGGCCGACGGCGTCATGCTGCTGCACACCATCTCGCGTCCCACCTTCAAGGACGCCCGCGCCAAGGGCCTGCCGCTGACCCACGAGATCGTCCACTTCACCCAGTTCATCCTGGCCGAGATCTTCCCGGGCGGCTGGCTGCCGACGATCCCGTCGGTCGAGGAGCACGCGACGGGCGCGGGGTTCAAGGTGACGCGGATCCAGTCGCTGCAGCTGCACTACGCGCGGACCCTGGAGACCTGGGCCGCGGCGCTCGAGGCCAACCGGGACCAGGCGATCGCCATCCAGTCGCAAGAGGTCTACGACCGCTACATGAAGTACCTGACCGGCTGCGCCAAGCTGTTCCACCAGGGCTACACCGACGTCAACCAGTTCACCTGCGAGAAGTAAGGGAACGGCCGCCGAGCCGTCAGTACGAGTAGAAGCCCTGCCCCGACTTTTTGCCGAGCCGGCCCGCTTCGACCATGCGCAATAGCAGCGGGGGCGGACCGTATTGCGGTTCCTTGAATTCCTCGAACATTTTGTCCGCGATGAGTTTGAGGGTGTCCAGGCCGACGAGATCGGACAGCCGCAGCGGCCCCATGGGGTGCGACAGCCCGGCGACGACGGCCTTGTCGACGTCCTCGACGCTGGCGAAGCCGGCCTCCACCATCCGGATCGCCGACAGCAGGTAGGGCACCAGCAGCGCGTTCACCACGAAGCCGGACCGGTCGGAGCAGCGCACCACCTGCTTGCCCAGCACCGCGCCGGCGAACTCCTCGGTGCGTGCGGCGGCGGCTTCGTCGGTGACCAGCGTGCACACCAACTCGACCAGCGGCAGCACCGGGACGGGGTTGAAGAAGTGCAGGCCCAGTACGCGTTGCGGGTTCTTGGTGGCCGCGGCGATCTTCATGATCGGGATGCTCGACGTGTTGGACGCCAGCACCGCGTCGGGATCGGTGACGACCCGGTCCAGGTCGGCGAACACCTGCGCCTTGACGGCCTCGTCCTCGATGATGGCCTCGATCACCAGTTGCCGGTCGGCCAGGTCCTTCAGGTCGGTGGTGAAGGTGAGCTGGCCGAGCGCGCGGTCGCGCTCGCGCTCGGTCACCTTGCCCGCGCTGACCCCCCGCTCCAGCGACTTCACGATGCGGTTGCGGCCCGCCGTGATCAACGCCTCGGTGGTCTCGAACACGGTCACGTCGACACCCGCGCGCACGGCGACCTCGGCGATGCCGGAGCCCATCTGCCCGGCCCCGACAACGCCCACCCGCTGGATCGCTGCCATTACTCCTCCTTATATGCGCGAGCAGACGCAAAAGCCCCTAATTGCGCGGCAAAAAGGGGACTTTTGCGTCTGGTCGGCAGACTAACTCAGTGGAACTGGCCCTCTTCGGTCGAGCCGGTCAGCGCGGTGGTCGACGAGTTGGGGTCGACCGTGGTGGCGATGCGGTCGAAGTAGCCGGCGCCGACCTCGCGCTGGTGCTTGGTCGCGGTGTAGCCGCGCTCCTCGGCGTTGAACTCGCGCTCCTGCAGCTCCACGTAGGCGCTCATCTGGTTGCGGGCGTAGCCGTAGGCCAGATCGAACATCGAGTAGTTCAGGGCGTGGAAGCCGGCCAGCGTGATGAACTGGAACTTGAATCCCATTGCGCCGAGCTCCTTTTGGAACTTGGCGATGGTCGCGTCGTCGAGGTGCTTCTTCCAGTTGAACGACGGCGAGCAGTTGTAGGCCAGCATCTGGTCCGGGAACTCGGACTTGACGCCCTCGGCGAACTTCGCCGCCAGCTCCAGGTCCGGGGTGCCGGTCTCCATCCAGATCAGGTCGGAGTACGGCGCGTAGGCCTTGGCCCGGGCGATGCACGGCTCCAGGCCGTTGCGCACCCGGTAGAAGCCTTCCTTGGTCCGCTCACCGGTGATGAACGGCAGATCGCGCTCGTCGACGTCCGAGGTGATCAGCGTCGCCGCCTCGGCGTCGGTCCGGGCGATCACGACCGTCGGGACGCCGGCGACGTCGGCCGCCAGGCGGGCCGAGGTCAGGGTGCGGATGTGCTGCTGGGTCGGGATCAGCACCTTGCCGCCGAGGTGGCCGCACTTCTTCTCCGAGGCCAGCTGATCCTCCCAGTGCGACCCCGCGACGCCTGCGGCGATCATGGCCTTCTGCAGCTCGTAGACGTTGAGCGCGCCGCCGAAGCCGGCCTCACCGTCGGCGACGATCGGGGCCAGCCAGTTCTCCACCGACCGGTCGCCCTCGACCTTGGCGATCTGGTCCGCGCGCAGCAGCGCGTTGTTGATCCGGCGAACCACCTGCGGCACCGAGTTGGCCGGGTACAGGCTCTGGTCCGGGTAGGTGTGGCCGGACAGGTTGGCGTCACCGGCGACCTGCCAACCCGACAGGTAGATGGCCTTCAGGCCGGCGCGCACCTGCTGGACGGCCATGTTGCCGGTCAGCGCGCCCAGCGCGTTGACGAACTCCAGCTCGTGCAGCTGCTCCCACAGCACCTCGGCGCCGCGGCGCGCCAGGGTGTGCTCCTCCACGACGGTGCCCTGCAGCGCGACGACGTCCTCGGCGCTGTAGGTGCGGGTGACGCCCTTCCACCGCGGGTTCGTGTCCCAGTCGTGCTGGATCTGCTCGGCGCTCTTGGGGGTGCCAACGACAGACATCGGCCTACTCCTTAACGGATCATGTGAATGGTTACCGCCGCACAGCTGTAGCTAGAGGCTCAACTTCACTGGCGTGCTAACTCGACGATGGCACAGCTTGTTACCGCAGGTCCACCCGTTTCATTTGCCAATTTCGGCAACGACTTCGAGCGATTTTGCAAATCTTGCGAAGAAGCGCCGCGGCTGAAACGTTTCAGAAGCTACCCGTCAGTAACCACATTCTCGCAGGTCAGGGCCCAAATCTGCGGGGGCGGCGATTTCGCTACAGAGCGAAGAGCGCGGCGACGGCTTTTGTCTCGTCGCCGACGGCGTATGTGAGCGTTGTAACAGGCCGATCGGCCAGGTTGGGGCCGAATTGATCGGTCGAGCCGGCCGGGTGGACGTGCGAGATGATCTCCAGCTTGTCCCCCAGCGCGACCGGCGCCTCGTGCTCGATCGTGGTGCGCAGCGGACCCTGCATCAGCTCGGGGTGCGAGGCCAGGTAGTCCTCGATGACGCTCCAGTACACCGAGTTGTTCATGTGGTCGAACAGGTCGATGTCGGTCACCCGGACCGGGAACTCGTGGATCTCGGTCGCGTCGTCGCGGCCGCCCGGCTTCAGGTAGCCCTTCCACCGCAACCGGTGCACGTCCGTCGTCTTGTGCAGCCCCGCCAAAAAGTCGTCGGCGATGCGCGACGGCGTCTGGGTCTCCTTGTTGATGTTGATCCAGAACGCCTCGGACTCGATCAGGCCGCCCTTGCGCCCGTCGATGCGAACCCGCATCTCACACCACCGGTTCGACGTGCCCGAACACCAGCGCCGACACCGCAGCATGTCCTGGAACTCGATCGGGCGGATCAGGTCGACCATGGTGCGCCGGACGATCCACAGCGGATGCGTCTCCTCGAAGCCCATCTCGCGCAGCTGGTCCTGGCCGATGTCCTGGATGTGCCGGGCGCCGGCGTCCAGCCGCAGCCGCCCGGTGCGGTCGATGTCACCGACGCGCAGCGGCCACTCGCGGTCGAAGACGTCGGGGTGGCCGTCGGGCACCGGCATCATGGTCTTGTCCAGGCTCACGGCTCTCCCCCTTTTCCTCCTCGTCGGTACCTCAGGTTAACCCCGCACCCCGACGCGAATGATGCCAAATCGCCTCTCGAAAACACCAATCGTGGCCGCAGCGCGCCGCGGTGCCAACTCTGCGAATCGCGCCTTCGCAGCGGCCGGTAGGCTCGTCGGGTGGCCAAAACGTTCGTCGGCTCCCGCGTCCGCCAGCTGCGCAACGAGCGCGGCTTCTCGCAGGCCGCGCTGGCGCAAATGCTGGAGATCTCGCCGAGCTACCTCAACCAGATCGAGCACGACGTCCGTCCGCTGACGGTGGCCGTGCTGCTGCGGATCACCGAGGTGTTCGGGGTCGACGCGACCTTCTTCGCGTCCCAGGACGACACCCGGCTGGTCGCCGAGCTGCGCGAGGTGACCATGGACCGCGACCTGGACATCGACGTCGACCCGACCGAGGTGGCCGAGATGGTCGGCGCGCATCCGGCCCTGGCCCGCGCGGTGGTCAACCTGCACCGGCGCTACCGGATCACCACGGCGCAGCTGGCCGCCGCCACCGAGGAGCGCTACTCCGACGGCAGCGGCAGCGGGTCGATCACCATGCCGCACGAAGAGGTGCGCGACTACTTCTACCAACGCCAGAACTACCTGCACGAGCTGGACACCGCCGCCGAGGACCTCACCACCAAGATGCGGTTGCACCACGGCGACCTGGCCCGCGAGCTGACCCGCCGGCTCACCGAGGTGCACGGCGTGCACATCATCCGGCGCATCGACCTCGGCGACACCGTCCTGCACCGCTACGAGCCCGGCACCAAGACGCTGGAGATCAGCAACCACCTGTCCTCGGGTCAGCAGGTCTTCAAGATGGCGGCCGAACTGGCGTACCTCGAGTTCGGCGACCTGATCGACAGCCTCGTCGCCGAGGGCAAGTTCACCAGCGAGGAGTCGCACACCCTGGCGCGGCTGGGACTGGCCAACTACTTCGCCGCCGCCGCGGTGCTGCCCTACCGCCAGTTTCACGACGTCGCCGAGAATTTCCGCTACGACGTCGAGCGGCTGTCGTCGTTCTACTCGGTGAGTTACGAGACCATCGCACACCGGCTTTCGACGTTGCAGCGCCCGACGATGCGGGGGGTGCCGTTCTCGTTCGTGCGGGTGGACAGGGCCGGCAACATGTCAAAACGACAGTCGGCCACCGGCTTTCACTTCTCCTCCAGCGGCGGGACGTGCCCGCTGTGGAACGTCTACGAGACGTTCGCCAACCCGGGCAAGATCCTGGTGCAGATCGCCCAGATGCCCGACGGCCGCAACTACATGTGGGTGGCCCGCACCGTGGAACGCCGCGCCGCGCGGTATGGTCAGCCCGGTAAGACCTTCGCAATCGGGCTGGGCTGCGAGCTTCGCCACGCGCACCGTCTCGTGTACTCGGAAGGACTCGACTTGTCCGGCGAGATCGCCACACCGATCGGGGCGGGTTGCCGCGTCTGCGAACGGGACAACTGCCCGCAGCGGGCGTTCCCGGCGCTGGGCCGCGCGCTCGACCTCGACGAGCACCGCAGCACCGTGTCCCCGTATCTGGTGAAGCAGCCGTGACCGCCCCGGCGCACGGCCGCATCCCGTCGGGCCGATTCCGCGAGCTCGGCCCGATCAACTGGGTGGTGGCCAAGCTCGGCGCGCGCACGGTGAAGGCACCGGAGTTTCATCTGTTCACCACCCTGGGGCAGCGCCAGTTGTTGTTCTGGGCCTGGGCGTTTTACGGCGCCCGCCTGCTGCGGGGACGGCTGCCCGCGCCCGACACCGAGCTGGTGATCCTGCGCGTGGCGCATCTGCGCGCGTGCGAATACGAGCTGCAACACCATCGCCGGCTGGCGCGCCGGGCGGGGCTGGACCCCGACACGCAGGCGGTGATCTTCGCCTGGCCGGACGCGCCGGACGGCGACGGACCCCGCAGGATACTGTCCGCGCGGCAGCAGGCGCTGCTGAGGGCGACCGACGAGTTCGTCAAGGACCGCACGCTGTCCGATGCCACCTGGCAGCAGCTGGCCGGTCATTTGGACCGGCGCCAGCTCATCGAATTCTGCCTGCTGGCAAGCCAATACGACGGGCTGGCCGCCACCATGTCGGCGCTGGCGATCCCGTTGGACCACCCTCGTTAGTCCGAGTCAGAAGTAGACGTCGGCCAGCACGGCCAGCGTCAGCGCCACGGGCAGGATCGGCAGGCCGAAGCCGAACGCCGACCATGCGTATCTGCGGCGGCGGCGCTGCAGCGACGCCCACAGCGTGGCGCACACCGCCAGCGCGAGCGACAACAACAGCACCGTCGGGGCCCATCGGCCCACCGCCGCGTTGTCGTCGGCGATCGAAAAGGCCACCAGCCACAGGACATAACCCGTCGCGGCGCCGCCGAGGACGCCCAGCACGGTGTCGCTGCGAATGATCATCGGCGCACTCAGAAGTTGATCATGTGGCCGACCAGGCCGTGGAAGCACTCCTGCAGCGCCTCCGACATGGTCGGGTGGGTGTGCACGTTGCGGGCCAACTCGGTGGCGGTCAGGTCCCACTTCTGGGCCAGCGTCAGCTCGGGCAGCAGCTCGGAGACGTCGTGGCCGATGAGGTGCCCGCCCAGCAGCTCGCGGTAGCGGCCGTCGGCCACCAGCTTGACGAAGCCGCTGGGATCGCCCAGGCCATGGGCCTTGCCGTTGGCGGTGAAGGGGAATTTGGCCACCACGACGTCGTAACCTTCGTCGCGGGCCTGCTGCTCGGTGAGCCCGAAGCTGGCGACCTGGGGCTGGCAGAACGTCGCGCGCGGGAGCATGCGGTAGTCGCCGAGCGCCAAAGTCTCTGCGCCGGCGATGGTTTCGGCCGCCACCACGGCCTGGGCCTCGGCGACGTGGGCCAGCTGCAGCTTGCCGGTGACGTCGCCGATGGCGTAGATGTGGTCGACGTTGGTGCGCATGTAGTCGGTGATGCCGATCGCCTTGCGGTCGGTCAGGGCGACCCCTGCGGCCTCGAGTCCGTAGCCTTCGACGTTGGGCGCAAAACCGATGGCCTGCAACACTTTTTCGGCCTTCAGTTCCTCGGCCTTGCCGTCCTTGCTGACGACCACGCGCACCTCGGCGCCGTTGTCGTCGATCGACTCGACCTTGGTTCCGGTGAGGACCTTGATGCCCAGCTTCTTGAACTGCTTTTCGATCTCCTTGGAGACGTCGGCGTCCTCGTTGGGCAGCGCGCGGGGCAGGAACTCCACGATGGTCACGTCGACCCCGTAGTTGCGCAGCACGTAGCCGAACTCCATACCGATGGCCCCGGCCCCGGCGATGACGATCGAGGCCGGCAGCTCGCGCGAGAGGATCTGTTCCTCATAGGTGACGACGTTGGCCGACAGCGACGTTCCGGGAACCAGCCGGGTGCTGCTGCCGGTGGCGATGATGGCGTTGTCGAACGTGACCGTCTCGATTCCGCCGTCGTTCAATTCGACGGACAGCGTGCGGGAGTCGGTGAACCGGCCATACCCGTGGATCTCGGTGATCTTGTTCTTCTTCATCAGGAAGTGCACGCCGGCGACGCGGCCCTCGGCCACCTTCCGGCTGCGGTCGAAGGCGATCCCGTAGTCGAACGTCGCCTCCCCGTTGATGCCGAAAGTCTTGGCCTCTTTGGTGAAGATGTGGGCGAGCTCGGCGTTGCGCAGCAACGCCTTGGACGGGATGCAGCCGACGTTGAGGCACACCCCGCCCCAATACTTCGGCTCGACGATTGCGGTGCTGCGGCCCAGCTGCGCCGCGCGGATGGCGGCGACATACCCACCCGGACCGGCCCCGAGGACGACGACGTCGTAATGAGTCACGGCCACCACCCTAGTGGCCTCGGCTCACGGCGAGCCCGTTAGTACGGGATGACGCCGATCAGGCAGTGGCCGGTGTGCGCGCAGTAGTAGTACCCGTACAGCGGGGCCGCGGCGGCGACGGAGGCAAAGGGCCCGGACATGACCGCCAGCGACAGCGCCGACAGGAGCGAATTGCCCTGCACCATCGCGAGCATGACGCCGCACACGGCGCACGCCACGACGTAGACCAGGACCGCGAACACCGCGGGCGTCTTGTCGACCGAGTGGTACCACCAGTAGAACAGCCCGAGCCCGACGACGGCGGCCACCGCCCACACGCCGAAAACCACCAGGACCAGGTGCCACCACTTGAGGTAGATGTAGCGGCCGGGAACGGTGACCGGCTGCACCGGCGCGCCGTCGGCCTCGGCCCCCGCCTCCTCGACAGGCTCCTCCGCGGCCGGCTCCGCGGCGGGCTCGTCCCCCTGCTCTTCCGCGACCGGAATCGGCTGCGAGCCGGTGTCGTCGTCGAAATCGGGGACGAAGGCCTCGGTCCCCGGGCTCGACTCGCGTTCGGCGTCGTCCTTGTCCTTGTCCTTGTCCTTGTCAGCCACCGGAGGCCACCTGCATGGCGACGAGCACGCCGAACCATCCCGGCGCGAGCGACAGGACGAACGCGCCGACCATGGTGACCCAGCGTCGCCCGGAGAGCAGGACCGTCAGCAGCCCGGTGACGGTGGGAATCCCGACCACCAGCGCGATGACGACGTCCGGGCGCATCCTCGCGTGGACCAGCACCGTGAGCGCGACCCCGGCCAACAGCCCGACCGCGCAGCCGACCAGCATGGCGCCGGCCAGCAGCCACGGGCGCGGCAGCGGGATCACTCCACCACCCGGCCGCGCGCCGGCGGGCGCTCGCCGCGCTCGTAGGCGGCGCCGGTGATGACGGGCGCGCCCCGCAACGCGGCCCGCTCTTCGTCGGTGAACGCGCGCCCGCGGGACAGAAACCGCACGCCCTCCGGGGCCTCCAGGCTGAACCCGCCGCCGCGGCCCGGCACCACGTCGATCACCAGCTGCGTGTGCTTGTCGGCGTAGTGCGCCTGGTACTGCGGGCCCGAAATCCACACCGGCACCCCATCGGAGCCCGAGCCCACGTCGAGCACGCCCAGCAGCACGTCGCGGTCGCCCACCAGGAAGTCGCCGCGCGGGTAGCACATCGGCGACGACCCGTCGCAGCAGCCGCCGGACTGGTGGAACATCAGCGGGCCGTGCCGCTCGTGCAGCCGCGCCAGCAGTTCGGCGGCGGCCGCGGTGATCGCCACCCCCGGCGGGGCACCCGAGCCCATCAGAAGAAGCCCTGCGCCTTATTGCTGTAGGACACCATCAGGTTCTTGGTCTGCTGGTAGTGGTCGAGCATCATCTTGTGGTTCTCCCGGCCGATGCCGGACTGCTTGTAGCCGCCGAACGCCGCGTGCGCGGGATACACGTGGTAGCAGTTCACCCACACCCGGCCGGCCTGGATGTCGCGGCCGGCCCGGTAGGCGGTGTTGCCGTCGCGGCTCCACACCCCCGCACCCAGCCCGTAGAGGGTGTCGTTGGCGATCGAGATGGCGTCGTCGTAGTCGGCGAACGACGTCACCGCCACCACCGGCCCGAAGATCTCCTCCTGGAAGACCCGCATCGCGTTGTTGCCGCCGAAGATGGTGGGCTGCATGTAGTAGCCACCGGAGAGGTCGCCACCCAGCTCGGCGCGCTCCCCGCCGGTGATGACCTTGGCGCCCTCGTTCTTGCCGATCTCGATGTAGGACAGGATCTTTTCCAGCTGGTCGTTCGACGCCTGGGAACCGAGCATCGTCTCGCTGTCCAGCGGGTCGCCCTGCCGGACCGCCTTGGTGCGGATCGCGGCCAGCTCCAGGAACTCGTCGTAGATGTCGGCCTGGATCAGGCTGCGCGACGGGCAGGTGCACACCTCGCCCTGGTTGAGGGCGAACATGGTGAAGCCCTCCAGCGCCTTGTCCTGGAACTCGTCGCCGGCTGCCATCACGTCGGAGAAGAACACGTTGGGGCTCTTGCCGCCGAGCTCGAGGGTCACCGGGATCAGGTTCTGGCTGGCGTACTGCATGATCAACCGCCCGGTGGTGGTCTCCCCGGTGAACGCGATCTTGGCGATCCGGTTGCTCGACGCCAGCGGCTTGCCCGCCTCGGCGCCGAATCCGTTGACCACGTTGACAACTCCCGGCGGCAGCAGGTCACCGATCAGCGACATCAGGTAGAGCACCGAAACCGGTGTCTGCTCGGCGGGTTTGAGCACCACCGCGTTGCCCGCCGCCAGCGCCGGCGCCATCTTCCACGCGGCCATCAGGATCGGGAAGTTCCACGGGATGATCTGCCCCACCACGCCGAGCGGCTCGTGGAAGTGGTAGGCGACGGTCTCCTCGTCGATCTGGCTCAGCGAACCCTCCTGCGCGCGGATCGCCCCGGCGAAGTACCGGAAGTGGTCGGCGGCCAGGGGGATGTCGGCGGCCAACGCCTCGCGGACCGGCTTGCCGTTGTCCCAGACTTCGGCCACGGCCAGCGCGGCCGTGTTCTGCTCGATGCGATCGGCGATCTTGTTGAGGATCGCCGCCCGCTCGGCCGGCGCGGTCCTGCCCCAGGCCGGGGCCGCCGCGTGCGCGGCGTCGAGCGCCTTGTCGATGTCGGCCTCGTCGGAGCGGGCCACCTCGCAGAAGGTCTGGCCGGTCACCGGCGTCGGGTTTTCGAAATAGCGCCCGCCCGCCGGCGCGAGCCAGTCGCCCCCGATGAAGTTGCCGTACCGGGATTCATACGACATCAGTGCCCCGGCAGAGCCCGGACGTGCGAAAACAGTCATCTGCCCGCCTCCTCGTGCGACCTCGTGTAACTCACCTCACACTACCGCCGGGGCGACAATGGCTCCCATGACGGCTGACCCTTACATGTGGCTCGAGGACGTGACCGGCGACGACGCGCTGGCGTGGGTGCGGGCGCGCAACGAACCGACCCTGGCGGAGTTCGGCGGGCCGGAGTTCGAGCGGATGCGCGGCGAGGCGCTCGAGGTGCTCGACACCGACGCGCGGATTCCGTATGTGGTGCGCCGCGGCGAGTATCTCTACAACTTCTGGCGCGACGCCGCCAACCCGCGCGGGCTGTGGCGGCGCACCACGCTGGACAGCTACCGCACCGACGCCCCCGAGTGGGACGTGCTGATCGACGTCGATCAACTGGGCCGGGTCGACGACGAAAAATGGGTATGGGCGGGGGCCGGCGTGATCGAACCCGACCACACCCGCGCGCTGGTCGGCCTGTCCCGCGGCGGCTCCGACGCGTCGATCGTGCGCGAATTCGACATGGCGACACGCGAATTCGTCGCCGGCGGCTTCGAGCTGCACGAGGCCAAGTCGCAGATCGCCTGGGCCGACCCGGACACCGTACTGGTGGGCACCGACTTCGGCGCGGACTCGCTGACCGAGTCCGGCTATCCACGCGTGGTCAAGCGCTGGCGGCGCGGCACGCCGCTGACCGCCGCCGAGACCGTCTTCGAGGGCGCCCGCTCCGACGTCCGCGTCTCCGCGTCGGTCGACCGGACGCCCGGGTTCGAGCGCACGTTCATCGGGCGGGCGCTGGACTTCTGGAACGAGGAGGTCTACGAGCTGCGCGGTGAGGAGCTGATCCGCATCGACGCGCCCACCGACGCGAGCGTGTCGATCCACCGCGATCACATCCTGATCGAGCTGCGCAGCGACTGGCACCTCGGCGGCGCCACGTACGCCGCGGGGTCGCTGCTGGCGGCCGGCTACGACGAGTTCCTCGCCGGCACAGCGCAATTGCGGGTGGTGTTCGAGCCCGACGAGCACACCGCCCTCAACCATTACGCGTGGACGAAGGACCGCCTGCTGATCGTCACGCTGGCCGACGTGGCCAGCCGCGTCGAGGTCGCCAGGCCGGGCGAATGGCGCCGCGAGCCCGTCGCGGGCATCCCCGCGGCGACCAACACCGTCGTGGTCGCCGCCGACGACACCGGCGACGAATTCTTCCTCGATTCCAGCGGATTCCTCACGCCGTCGCGGCTGATGCGCGGCGCTGGGACGCTCGAGGCGATCAAGTCCGCCCCGGCCTTCTTCGACGCCGAAAACCTCTCCGTGGCACAGTATTTCGTCAACTCCGACGACGGCACGCCGATCCCGTACTTCGTCGTCGGGCGCGCCGATGCCGACGGACCCTCCCCCACGCTGCTGAGCGGGTACGGCGGATTCGAATCCGCCAACACGCCGGCCTACAGCGGCGTGCTGGGCCGGCTGTGGCTGGCCCGCGGGGGAACCTACGCGGTGGCAAACATCCGCGGCGGCGGCGAGTACGGACCCGGGTGGCACACGCAGGCGATGCGCGAGGGGCGGCACAAGGTCGCCGAGGACTTCGCCGCGGTGGCAACCGATTTGGTGAAGCGCGGAATCACGACGCCCGAACGGCTGGGCGCGCGCGGCGGCAGCAACGGCGGGCTGCTGATGGGCATCATGCTCACCCAATACCCCGAGAAGTTCGGCGCGCTGGTCTGCGACGTGCCGCTGCTGGACATGCGGCGCTACCACCTGCTGCTGGCGGGGGCCTCGTGGATGGCCGAATACGGCGACCCCGACAACCCCGACGACTGGAAGTTCATCTCCGAATACTCCCCCTACCAGAACATTTCGGCGGCCCGCGACTACCCGCCGGTGCTGCTGACCACGTCCACCCGCGACGACCGGGTGCATCCGGGCCATGCCCGCAAGATGGCGGCCGCGCTCGAGGCCGCCGGCCACCGGGTCCGCTACTACGAGAACATCGAGGGCGGGCACGCCGGCGCGGCCGACAACGAACAGGTGGCGTTCAAGTCGGCGCTCAGTTTCTCGTTCCTGTGGCGGACGCTCACCGCGTGAGCGGGCAGGGTCGAGAGTTAAGCTCGATCGTGATGCAGCGGAAGTTGTCGAGGAAGGCATGGCTCATGGGCGCACTGAGGTTCGTCGGCTTGGCGATGGTGACGGCGGTCGCTCCGATCGCGCTCCTCATGGGAAGTGGCCCGGCGCACGCCGACAGCGACATCGGCAAGTCATGCTCCCCGGAGGGCGCCAAGGTGTGGGGCAACCCCGGCCCCATCTTTTGCGGGCGCCAGGCCGACGGGCAACTGCAATGGGTGCCGATTCCCGTCGACGCGATGTGCGTGGCGTTCTGCGTCAACCATCCATAAACGGGTCGTCCTCGCCCCGTTTCCGGCGACTGATCAGCAACGCGACCAGGCAAGCCGCCGTCGCCAGCCCCCCGTAGCTCAGCGCCGAGCGCCACCAGTGTTCGCCGGGCTGGGTCGGTTCCTTGAGCGCGGTCAGCGCCACCAGGTAGCCGCCGTTGTCGGTCGGCCCGGCAGCCGGTAGCGACTGCGTCCTGATCACCCTGATCTGGGCGGCGCTGCCGGGCTCGTTCACCTGACCCCAGGCCAGCGTGGAGTCGTCGAACAGGAACGTGTCCTGGCCGCCCGCGGGCTGGCCGGCGTCGTGGCCCAGCACCTCCACCTGGCCCACCGCCACGGTCTGGTTGTCGGCGGCCACCTGGACGGCCACGTCGTGGTAGACCTCCGGGCGCGGCGGCGGGATGTATTGCGGCGGCGGCGGGCCGTTTGACCCCGGCGGCGGTATCGAGGCCCCGCCGCGGAAGCTGCCCGCCGCCACATGGCTGTAACCGACCGCGGTGAACGGGAAGACGCCGGAGGCAGCGGCGTCGAGCACGATCCGGCCGCCGGCGGGCACGAACGCCTCCCGGTCGGCGCCGTCGTAGAAGTAGCGGAAGGTGATCGCCTCGCTGAGCGGGTTGTACAGGGCCGGCCGGTGGTTGTCGTCGTAGTCGATGTAGTCCCAATGCCGGGGGCGCACCAGGTCCTGATTGCCGGCCTTGACCACGTCGATGTTGCCGTTATGGGCGTCGACCACGTTCTGCACCTGGCGATTGAAGTCATACACCCGACTCGGCGGCTCCAGCGGGCTGGCGGGGTTGATGCGCGTCGCCGGTGCGGCCTTGGCGTCCTCGACCGCCTGCGGTGGCGCCTCCAGACCCTTCGGCGGTGTCACCACCGGAGCGTTTTGCGGCGCCCCGGGCCCCACCGGGTTGAGCTTCGGGGTCTGCACGGCGATCGTGGTTGGCGGGGAACTGGGCGGAACGCGCTCCGGCGGCTGCACCGGCGGCAAGGGCTCCGGCGGGACCGGCTCCGGGGTCCACACCGGCACCCGGCTCGGCGACGGCTGGACCGTGCGGGGCGGGGCGGGGTTGTAGCAGACGTTCGCCGTCCCATACGCCTCGACGTAGGCCAGGCAGTTCTGGCACGACACGGGGTTCGATCCCTCGCCGGCGCACGGGGCCGCTTGCGCCGCAACGGGTGTGGTCGCCACGACCGAGAGCGGGGCGAGCGCTATCGCGGCCGCCGCCGTCGCAAAAATCCTGCCCATTCCGCCCTGACCGCAGACGACCCTTTCACGCCCCCCGAGGGGAAATGCTAGACCCCATAAGATCGTCGGCGTGACAGCGACCGACCGCATCGAACTCACCCTGCTGGCGACGGGGCTGATCTTCATCATCGCCGGGGCGGCGCAGGCGCGGTTCCGCTTCATCGCCGAGCGTCGTCCCGGCCGCCGGTTCTACTGGGCCACCTCGATCATCGGCATCGTTTCCTTCGCGGCCGGGGTGGGCAAAATCTGGCCCAACGCCGTCCTCGCCGCGGCCATCTTCCTTGCCGTCGTCGTCTTCTCGGCCTACCTCACGACGCCGTATCTCAAAATCGGCGACCGCATCTATGCGTCATCGCCGGAAAATCGCCAGCCCGATCCCTAAGTTTGGGGCTATGCCAACACCCGGGCCGAGCCCCGAATTCGAGACCCTGCTGTACAAAACCGCCGGCCCGGTCGCGACGATCACGCTGAACCGCCCCGAGCAGCTCAACACCATCGTTCCGCCGATGCCCGACGAGATCGAGGCGGCCGTCGGGCTGGCCGAGCGCGACCCCGGCGTCAAAGTCATCGTGTTGCGCGGCGCCGGCCGCGCCTTCTGTGCGGGCTACGACTTCGGCGGCGGCTTCGAGCACTGGGGTGAGGCGATGATGACCGACGGCCGGTGGGACCCCGGCAAGGATTTCGCCGTCATCACCGCCCGCGAAACCGGACCGCATCAGAAGTTCATGGCCATCTGGCGGGCGACCAAGCCGGTGATCGCGCAGGTGCACGGCTGGTGCGTCGGCGGGGGCAGCGACTACGCGCTGTGCGCCGACCTCGTCATCGCCAGCGAGGACGCCGTGATCGGCACCCCGTACAGCCGGATGTGGGGGGCGTATCTGACCGGCATGTGGCTGTACCGGCTGGGCCTGGCCAGGGTCAAGTGGCACGCGCTCACCGGCCGGCCGCTGACCGGTGTGCAGGCCGCGGAGGTCGAGCTGATCAACGAGGCGGTGCCGTTCGAACGGCTGGAAGCCCGCGTCGCCGAGATCGCCGCCGAGCTGGCGCGCATCCCGCTGTCGCAGCTGCGCGCGCAGAAGCTGATCGTCAACCAGGCCTACGAGAACATGGGGCTGGCGTCCACCCAGTTGCTGGGCGGCATCCTCGACGGCCTGATGCGCAACACCCCCGACGCGCTCGATTTCATCAAGACCGCCCAGGCCGACGGGGTGCGCGCGGCGGTCGAGCGCCGCGACGGTCCGTTCGGCGACTACAGCCAGGCCCCGCCGGAACTGCGACCGGACCCGCGCCACGTCATCGTCCCTGATCGCGACGGATAGTGAGATGGGCTACGAATTCGGGATCGGGCCCCCCGCACCGGGCCCGAAAGTGTTACGGTAGCCACTATGTCTCGGCTGAGTTCTGGCGTGCGTGCAGGCGCCGTTTTCGTTGCACTTTTGCTCGCCGCTGCGGCCTTCCCCAAGACCGCCGCGGCCGATTCCACTGAAGACTTTCCGGTCCCCCGCAGGCAGATCCAGACCACCTGCGACGCCGAGCAGTACCTGGCGGCCGCCCGGGACACCAGCCCGGTGTACTACCAGCGGTACATGATCGACTTCAACAACCACCCCAACCTGCAGCAGGCGGTCATCGACAAGGCGCACTGGTTTTACTCCCTGTCGCCGGCCGACCGCAGGAATTACTCTGAGAATTTCTACAATGGCGATCCCCTGACGTTCGCCTGGGTCAACCACATGAAGATCTTCTTCAACAACAAGGGCGTCGTGGCCAAGGCCACCGATGTGTGCAACCAGTACCCGCCCGGCGACATGTCGGTATGGAACTGGTCGTAAATCCACCCTGGTCTTTATTGGCGTACGAGTTTAAACTCGGCGACTGTCGGGAATCACGTTTTTCCCCGAGTCTGGGGACAAATCAATAGTTCTTGACTGGCATTCCGCTGATGCGGAGTCGTCAGTCCGCTCGACCAGTTTAGCCAGGACTTACATCATGCTCATGCCGGGATGCGCCGCCTCAGTGAGGACGCGATGAGCGTCGTCGACCCGCAGTCAGACGCGCTGGCCGCCCTCGACTGGCAGGAGATCGCCTGCCAAGCCGACGCCGGCTGCGCCAACCGCGCCACCCACATCGTCTACCGGCACGCCGTGGACCAGTGCAACCGGCCCAACCTCGACCCGTCGGGCAACGTCGTCGAGATCCTGTGCATCGGCTGCGTGCGCCGGCTCAAGGCCCAGGTCTTGGCGCAGGTCGACCGGATCAACCGCTGCCCGGGCGGCTACTGCCTGACGTGCGGGGCGCCGGTGCACAAGCTGAGCGACGTCATGCGCAAGATGGTGCAACTGCGCACCTACGCCTGAACCACGCCTGGCCCCCCAAAATCAGCGCGGTTGTACCAATCCGCCCGCCGGGTGCTCGTCGACGTCGTTGAGGATCAGCTCGCGCACGGCGCGGCGCGGTCCGTACGGCCGCAGCATGGTGCTGGCCGGCCGTGGACGCACGTGCTGCGGCCACCAGAACCAGCGCCCGAGCAGGCTGGCCAGCGAGGGTGTCATGAACGACCGCACGATCAAGGTGTCGAACAACAAGCCCAGCGCGATCGTCGTACCGACCTGGGCCATCACCAGCAGCGGGCTGAACATGAACGTGGCCATGGTGGCGGCGAACACCAGACCGGCGGAAGTGACCACCGAGCCCGAACCGGCCACCGCGCGGATCGTCCCTGTCTTCAGCCCGGCGTGGATTTCCTCCTTGAACCGCGATATGAGCAGCAGGTTGTAGTCCGAGCCGACCGCCAGCAGCAGGATGATCGCCATCGCCAGCACCATCCAGTGCAACTTCATGCCCAGGATGTACTGCCATAGGAGCACGGAGAGCCCGAATGAGGCGCCCAGTGACAGCAACACCGTACCGACGATCACAAAGGCCGCCACGACGCTTCGGGTGATCACCAGCATGATGATGAAAATCAGTGTGGCTGCGGCAATTCCGGCGATCAGCAGGTCGATGTTGGAGCCGTCGTGCATGTCCTTGTACGTCGCGGCGGTGCCGCCGAGGTAGACATGGGCGCCCTCCCAGGGCGTGCCCTTGATCGCCTCGTGCACGGCCTGCTTGATCGGTTCGATGTGGCGGATGCCTTCGGGACTCGCCGGGTCGCCTTCATGGGAGATGATCAACCGGACGGAGTGCCCATCCGGCGAGATGAACTGCTTGAGACCCCGCGCGAAATCCGGGCTCTTGAACGCCTCCGGCGGGAGGTAGAACGTGTCGTCATTTTTAGCCTTATCGAAGGCATCGCCTTGGGCGGTGGCGTTGTCGGACTGCGCTTTCGCCTGTTCGTTGAGACCCTGCGTGATCGCATAATTCGACATGACGGTCTCGAGGTTGCGCTGCTGACTCTCGATCTGCGGCGGGATCAGCGCCACCAGCTGCGGCTGGATCTGGTCCAGCTTGTCCAGATTCGCGCTGAGCTCCACGATGTTCTGAGCCACCTGGTCGATGCCGTCGAGCGCGTTGAAGACCGACCGGAGCGCCCAGCAGATCGGAATGTCGTAGCAGTGCCTCTCCCAGTAGAAGAAGCTGCGGATCGGCCGGAAGAAGTCGTCGAAGTTGGCGATGTCGTCGCGCAAAGCCTCGGTGATCTTCACGGTTTCTTTGGTGAGCCTGGTGGTTTCGTGCGTCGTGTTACTGAGGTCCTGGGTCACCTGCATCTGCTGATGTAGCGTCGCCATCGTCTTCTTGAGCTCGTCCGCCTGCTTGAGCAGGTTCGCCGCCTGCTCTTCCTGATAGTGCTGGGTCTGGATCCGCCCCGCGGCTTGTGCGCCCATCTGAAAACCGAGGGTGCTGTGGTCGAGTGGCGTGCCCAACGGCCGGGTGATGGTCTGCACCCGGCCGATACCGGGGATGTGGAAGACCGCCTTGGCAACCTTGTCCAGGATCAGGAAATCGGCCGGGTTGCGCAGGTCGTGATCGGTCTCGATCATCAACAGCTCAGGATTGAGCCGAGCCTGGTCGAAGTGACGGTCCGCGGCGGCGTAACCGACGTTGGCCGGGGTGTCGGCCGGCAGGAAGTGGCGGTTGTCGTAGTCCGTCTTGTAACCGGGCAGGGCGAGCAGGCCAACCAATGCCACCCCGATGGTCACCGCGAGAACCGGTGCGGGCCAGCGGACGACCGCGGTGCCGATGCGACGCCAGCCCCGGGTCTGCAGCGTGCGCTTCGGATCCATGAGCTTGAAGAACGACGCCACCGTCAGCACCGCCGGGCCCAGCGTCAACGCCGCGAGAACCGCCACCAGCATGCCGACGGCACACGGCACCCCCAGTGACTGGAAGTACGGCAACCGGCAGAAGCTCAGGCAGTACATCGCGCCGGCGATGGTCAGGCCGGACCCCAGCACGACATGCGCGGTGCTGTGGAACATGGTGTAGAACGCTTTTTCGCGGGTCTCGCCCAGCCCGCGCGCCTCGTGATAGCGCCCGACCACGAAGATGGCGTAGTCCGTCCCGGCGGCGATCGCCATCAGCACCAGCATGTTGTTGGCGAAGGTGGAAAGCCCGATGATTCCGTAGTTTCCCAGCACTGCGACGACGCCGCGGGCCGCTGCCAGCTCGACGAACACCATGACCAGCATGATCAGCATGGTGACCACCGACCGATAGACGACCAGCAGCATCAGGATGATCACCGCGAAGGTGATGAGCGTGACAACCGCGACGCCCTTCTCACCCGCGTGGGACTGATCAGCGAATAGCGGCCCAGCGCCGGTCACATACGCCTTGATTCCCGGTGGCGCGGGCACCGAGTCCACGATCTTGCGCACCGCCAGGGCGGACTCGTTGGCCAGGCCACCGCCCATGTTGCCCGCGAGGTAGACCTGGACGTACGCGGCCTTTTGATCATGGCTCTGGGAACCCGCCGCCGTCAGCGGATCACTCCAGAAATCCTGGACGTGCTGGACGTGTTTCTTGTCTTGCTCGACGCGCTTGACGATCTCGTCGTAATAGCGATGAGCGTCGGACCCGAGCGGCTTGTCGCCCTCCAGCAAGATCATGGCCGAGTTGTCGGAGTTGAACTCTTTGAACGTCGACCCGACCTTCATCATCGACTGAAAGGACGCCGCGTCAGTCGGACTCATCGACACCGAGTGGGTCTTGGCGACGACCTCCAGCTGCGGGGCCACGGTGTTGGTCACGAACACGATGCCCAACCACACCAGGACGACGGGCAGGGCAAGCCGGTGGATCATCCGCGGCAGGAACGGCGGGATCAGCGGCTGGTCGACGCGCGGCGGAGTTTCGTCTGGCGCGCTCATGCGGACTTGTCCAGGCAATAGACGAAGGCGTTGACGGTTTGGTTGGGATCTGAGCGATTCGGAGTCTTGATGACGTCACCGCTCCCGTCGTGCTTGTTCACCACGAACTGGCAGGCGATCCAACTGCCGTCTCCTTGTGCCACCAGGTTTGCCGGGATGCCGGGCTTCGTTGAACTCAATACTTTGCTCCAGGGCAAGGGCACGTTGAGGGCCTGCTGCGGATGGGAATTTTCGTCGAGGTAGTTGATCGTCGCCGTGCTGCCCGGTGGGCCCCAGACCTGCAGCGTGATCGTCTTGGCGTTGAACTCGTCGAGAACCTCGCCCGAGGTGCCGCCACCGAACGAACCTTTGTGAACGCCGAAGACGCCGTGCAATCGGTATACGACGAATCCCGACAGCGAGACCACGGCCACGATCGTGAGCACCAGCCAGAAGCGGCCCAGCAACCCCTTCTTCTTTTTCTTGGCGCGCGGTGGGGCGACCTTGTCGCCCTCGCTGCCGGCGGAGCCCAGCTTCATCAGCGGCTCCGTCCTCGGCTCAGTCGTCGTCATGGGCGCTTCAAGTCCTTCACCACGGGCGAAACACTAGATGGCCTATGTATAACCCTAGCTATGACCCACGGTTTCTTGTGGGTTTCGCTGCGGCGCTTGGTATCCGGCGCACCGGTTGCAGTTCGCCAGGCCACGGCGCCGTGGTCTCCTTTCCCGTTCATGACGACTCGGAGACGAGGCCGACGCAGGTAGCCGTCAGCACTCGGGTAAGTGCGGATGCGAAATCGATGTTCCACTCGGGTGGCAGGGCGTCCGGCTCCTCGGCGTAGGCGTTGGTGAGGCGCTCCGGCGGGTTCGCGATGTGCCAGAAGGCCGAGGCCAGCGAGTAGGCGGCGATCAGGATGTCGAAGGCGCCGGAGCGGCCGAGCACGGGTAGCGCGCGCTCGATCGCGTCGGCGAGCGCGATCGCGGCGGCGGCGATGGTGCGCCTGATCTCGACGACCCGGTCGACATGCACCTCGTGTTCGAGGTGCAGGTGCAAATTGGCGAGCAGGTCGCAAAACAGCGGGTCGGCGACCAGGCCGTTGGCCAGCGTCTCGGCCACCCGCGCCGGCTGCTGTGCCTCCAGCGGTCCCGGCTCGGCGAGTTCCGCGCACACCGCGTCCGACCATCGCACCCATCCCTCGGCGGCCAGGTGCAAGAGGACCTCCTTGTGGGAGGTGAAGTACCGGCGCACCGCCGAGTAGTGGATTCCGGCGCGGCTGGCGACGGCGGTCAGGGTGACCGACGCGACGCCGGTCTCCACCGCCAGCGACCGTGCGGCCTCGACGAGCGCCGCCGCACGCTGGCGCTTGTTTTCCTCCGTGCGGGCGCGCTGGAAGGCGAGTTGCGCCATCGGCAGAGGATAACGCACATTGTGTGATTTGTATAACGCACGTCGCGTGATTTCCAGGAACCGGCTCCGAGCAGAAGTTTTGCCCGTTACGCACGTGATATGCGTTACACTCCAGGGCGCGAGGGGAAGGAGTCAACGGTCCCGCCGGGGTGAACGAAACAGCATGCTTTACTTAGGCAAGCCTTAGCTGCGCTGCCGGGGCCGCGCGCCGGCGCCCACGCCAACCGTTGAAGGGGATATCCGATTTTCAAGGTGCTGTCCCGAACGTGGATTCCGCTGGTGATCCTGGTGGTGGTGGTCGTCGGCGGCTTCGTCGTGTTCCGGGTGCACGGCTACTTCGGGTCGCAGAAGCGCGAGTCGTATGCCGACAGCAACCTGCAAAACCCCAAGCCGTTCAACCCCAAGCGGATCGTCTACGAGGTGTTCGGCCCGTCCGGGACGACGGCCGACATCAGCTACTTCGACGTCAACGGCGACCCCCAGCGCGTCGACGGGGCCCCGCTGCCGTGGTCGCTGCGCGTCACCACCGACAAGGCGGCCGTCATGGGCAGCCTCATGGCGCGCGCCAGCGGCGATAGCGTCGGCTGCCGCATCACGGTCGACGACGTGGTCAAGGCCGAGCGCGTCTCCAACGAGGTCCACGCGTACACCTTCTGTCTGGTGAAGTCCGCGTGACCACCCCCTTCGCCAACAGCGCGACCCCCCACCCGGAGCGGCCGTTCCTGGCGCGCACGATCCACACCTTCGCGGTGCCAATCATTTTGTGCTGGGTGGGAATTGCCGTCGTGATGAGCCTGTTCGTCCCGTCGCTGGAGATCGTCGGGCAGGAGCGGTCGGTGTCGCTGAGCCCGCGGGACGCGCCGTCGGTCGTGGCGATGAAGCGCATCGGGCACGCCTTCGGCGAGGGCGAAACCGACAGCGCGGCGATGATCGTGATCGAGGGCGACCAGCCGCTGGGCGACGACGCCCACAAGTACTACGACGCGATGATCCGCAAGCTGCGCGAAGACAAGACGCACGTGCTCAGCATCCAGGACTTCTGGGGTGACCCGCTCACCGCGGCCGGCGCGCAGAGCAACGACGGCAAGGCCGCCACCGTCCAGGTGAACCTCGCGGGCAACCAGGGCGAGCCGCTGGCCACCGAATCCGTTCAGGCCGTGCGCAAAATCGTGAACAGCGTGCCCGCCCCGCCCGGGGTCAGGGCGTATGTGACCGGGGCGGCGGCGATGGCCGCGGACCTGCACCACAGCGGCGATAAGTCGATGCTCAAGATCACGCTGACCACGGTCGCGGTGATCCTGATCATGCTGCTGTTCGTCTACCGCTCGATCATCACCGTGATCCTGCTGCTGGTCACGGTCGGCTTCGAGCTGACCGCGGCGCGGGGGGCGGTCGCGCTGATCGGCCACTTCGGCTGGATCGGGCTGTCCACGTTCGCGGTGTCGCTGCTGACGTCGCTGGCGATCGCGGCCGGCACCGACTACGGCATCTTCATCATCGGCCGCTACCAGGAGGCCCGGCAGGCCGGTGAGGACCGGGAAACGGCGTTCTACACCATGTACCGGGGGACGGCCCACGTCATCCTGGGCTCCGGCCTGACGATCGCCGGGGCGACGTTCTGCCTCAGCTTCGCCCGCATGCCGTACTTCAAGACGTTGGGTGTCCCCTGCGCGGTGGGAATGCTGGTCGCGGTGGCGGTCGCGCTGACGTTGGGACCGGCGGTGCTGACCGTCGGCAGCCGGTTCGGCCTGTTCGACCCCAAGCGCAGGATCGGGGTCCGCGGCTGGCGTCGGGTCGGCACCGCGGTGGTCCGCTGGCCGCTGCCGATCCTGGCCGTCACGTGCGCCGTCGCCCTCATCGGCCTGATCACCCTGCCCGGCTACAAGGCCAGCTACAACGACCGGGAGTACCTGCCCAGTTTCATCCCCGCCAACGAGGGCCTGACCGCCGCCGACCGCCACTTCTCCCAGGCCCGGATGAAACCCGAGATCCTGATGATCCAGGCCGACCACGACATGCGTAACCCGGCCGACTTCCTGGTGCTCGACCGGCTGGCCAAGGGCATTTTCCGCGTCCCCGGCATCTCCCGCGTGCAGGCGATCACCCGGCCCGACGGGACGACCATGGACCACACGTCGATCCCGTTCCAGATGAGCATGCAGAGCGCCGGGCAGATGCAGAGCATGAAATACCAGCGCGACCAGATGAACAACATGCTCAAGCAGGCCGACGAGATGACCAAGACGATCGCCACCATGCAGCGCATGTACGCGCTGATGACGCAGCTCGTCGCGACCACGCACCGCATGGTCGGGGACACCGTGGAGATGCAGCAGATCACCAACGAGCTGCGCGACCGCATCGCCGACTTCGACGACTTCTGGCGGCCGATCCGCAGCTATTTCTATTGGGAGAGGCACTGTTTCGACATTCCGATCTGCTGGTCGATTCGCCAGATCTTCGACGCGCTGGACGGCGTGGACCAGATCACCGACAAGCTCGACACCCTGGTCGGTGACATCAAGGACCTCGATCGGCTGATGCCGCAGATGATCGCGCAATTCCCGCCGATGATCGAGACCATGCAGAACATGCGCACGATGATGCTGGACATGCACAGCACCATGTCCGGGATCTTCGCCCAGATGGACGAGATGAGCGACAACGCGACGGCGATGGGCCACGCCTTCGACGCCGCCAAGAACGACGACTCGTTCTACCTGCCCCCAGAGGTGTTCAAGAACAAGGACTTCCAGCGCGCCATGAAGAACTTCCTGTCCCCGGACGGGCGCTCGGCGCGCTTCATCATCCTGCACCGCGGCGACCCCGCCTCGGCCGAGGGAATCGCGAGCATCGACAAGATCCGCACCGCGGCCGAAGAGTCGCTCAAGGGAACACCTTTGGAGGACGCGAAGATCTACCTGGCCGGGACGGGGGCCGTCTTCAAGGACATCTCCGACGGCGCCAAATGGGACCTGGTGATCGCCGGCGTCTCGTCGCTGTGCCTGATCTTCATCATCATGCTGATCCTGACCCGCGCGCTGGTCGCCGCCGCGGTCATCGTTGGCACGGTGGCGATTTCGCTCGGGGCTTCGTTCGGTTTGTCGGTGCTGTTCTGGCAGCACATCCTGGGCATCCAACTGCACTGGCTGGTGCTGGCGATGTCGGTCATTGTCCTGCTGGCCGTGGGTTCGGACTACAACCTGCTGCTGGTGTCGCGGTTCAAACAGGAGATCCATGCCGGCCTGAATACCGGCATCATCCGGTCGATGGGCGGCACCGGCAAGGTGGTGACCAACGCGGGGCTGGTGTTCGCTTTCACGATGGCGTCGATGACCGTCAGCGACGTACGGATCATCGGCCAGGTGGGCACCACCATCGGTTTGGGCCTGCTGTTCGACACGCTGGTCGTGCGCGCGTTCATGACGCCGTCGATCGCCGCGCTGCTGGGGCGCTGGTTCTGGTGGCCGATCCGGGTGCGCTCCCGGCCGGCCCGGGTCCGCCCGCAGCCGATCGAGCCCCGCCCGCCGGACCGCTCCGTCGTCTACAGCGACTGACCTTTGTTCGCGAGCCCGCCCAGGATCGCGACCAGCACGCCCAACCCGATCAGCGCCGCGCCGGCGAGCAACGTCAGGTTGAGCCAGTCGCGCAGGCCCGCCCCGGCGTGGGCGATCATCACCTCCGCGACCTGGCGGACGTTGCCGGTGGTGCGGTTGAGCGCGCCGTTGACGTAGCCGCCGCCGGCCTCGATGGCCGCCCATCCCGCCGCGCCGACGAGTAGCGCCGAGACGCCCAGGCCGGTCAGGGCCTTGCCGCGGCGGCGGGCGGCGGCCAGCGTCAGCAGCGCGAAAAGGCCGCTCAGGGCGGTCGCGCCGATGCTCACCCAGGGACCCCAGGCGGCCAGCCGGTTCAGCTGTCCCTGCCGCAGCGACGAGGGCATCGACACCGCGAGCGGGATCGTCAGGTTCGCCGGCGCCGTGACGTGGTGGCGGCTCAGCACCCGCCGAAACGCGTCGTCGTGCAGCATCGGGCCCACGTCGAGGACCCACTGGTCGCCGCCGGCCCGCGGATCGGTGAACAGCCAGCCGTGCACCGCCCGGTTGGCCCGGGCGAACAGCGGCGGGAATTCCGGCCCCGCGGTGAAGGCGCTGGCGACGTCGTGCACCTCGGAGCCGTCCACCGGGTAGCGGCCGCCGCCGTGGGCGGCGATGAGCGCCATCGCGCGGGTGGTGAGCTCGGCCGCCATCGCTTTCTGCAGGGTGGGGTCGGCGGCGGCCCGCTGCGCCAGCGCGGCGTAGCCGTCCTCGCTGACCACGTTGAGCTGCGCCCACGCCGCGGGGATGGCCACGGCCAGCGCGACGGTGGTGGCCAGCCACAACACCGCGGTCGTCGCGAATCGCACGCCTAGAACCCGACGAATCCCCGCACGTAGGCGGCCTGGCCGAGGTGCTGGGCGCAGTCGTCGATGATGCTGACCAGCCGCGCGCCGGCCGTCACCGGCGGGTCCCAGTTGGTGTCGACGACGCGCGCCAGCTCCTCGGCGGTCACGCCGGCGACGTAATCGAGGGTCAGCTGGTGCACGGCGTGGTAGTAGCCGGCCAGCAGCGCCGCGGGCGCCTTGACCTTGGCGACCTCCTCGGGCCCGTGCCCGTAACCGGTGTCGTTGCGCGCCAGGTCCAGCCCGAAGCGGTCCACCCAGCCGTCGCGGGTCCACACCTGCTCGACCCCGGCCACGTCGGCCAGCTGGACGTCCTGCACCCGCGCGCTGTGCCAGATCAGCCAGGCGATGCTGTTGGCCTTCGGGGTCGGGCGGTAGCTGGACGTCTGGTCGGTCAGCCCGTCGGTGATCTCGTCGACGTGCTCGATCAGCCGGGTGAACGCGTCGCGCAGCAGCTCTCGGGCCGCGCTGTCGGTGCTGGAGGTTTCGGCCATACCCGCGACCCTACGGGCCGCCGTGCCAGACCGCCTCGACGTTGTTGCCGTCGGGGTCGCGCACGAACGCGCCGAAATAGCCCGGGTGGTATTCGGGCCACAGGCGCGGCTCGTGCAGAGACTCGGCGCCGAGTCCCACCGCCGCGGCGTAAAAGGCGCGCACCGCGTCTTCGCCGGCGGCCGTGAAGGCGACGTGCACTTCGCGATTCGGGCCGGCGCCGTCGCCGTCGGCGATCCAAAAAGTCGGCTTGCCGTCGCGGCCGTACCCGATGGCGGGACCGACGTCCAGCTGCCGCGAGTAGCCCAGCACGCCGAGCACCGCGTCGTAGAACTCCTGGGATTTGCCGTAGTCGGCGCAGTTGATTCCGATGTGGTCAATCATCCGAAGATCCTGGCACGACCCACCGACGCGGTCGTAGATTGTTTGAATGACTTACGACCTCGTCATCCGCAACGGCACCATCGTCGACGGGCTGGGCGGTGAGCCGTACGTCGGGGACGTCGCGGTAGAAGGGGGCGTCATTAGGGCCGTCGGCTCGGTGAACGGCGACGGCGCCGCGCGCGAGATCGACGCCGCCGGGCTGCTGGTCACGCCCGGGTTCGTCGACCTGCACACCCACTACGACGGCCAGTCCATCTGGTCGGAGCGGCTGACCCCGTCGTCGGCGCACGGGGTGACCACGGTGGTGATGGGCAACTGCGGGGTCGGCTTCGCGCCGTGCCGCCAGGAAGACCACGATGTCCTGGTCGACGTGATGGCCGGCGTGGAGGACATCCCCGGCGTGGTCATGACCGACGGCCTGCCCTGGACCTGGGAGACCTTCCCCGAATACCTCGACGCCCTGGACGCCGGCAGGCGCGACATCGACGTGGCCGCCTACCTCCCGCACTCCCCGCTGCGGGTGTACGTGATGGGCCGGCGCGGCGCCGACCGCGAGCCGGCCACCCCCGACGACCTCGCGAAGATGCGGGCGCTGGCCAAGGAGGCGATCGAGGCCGGCGCGCTGGGCTTCGCGTCGTCGCGGTTGACCATCCACAAGACCGAAAGCGGTTCGCCGATCCCCAGCTACGACGCCGCGCGCGAGGAGATCGAACAGATCGCCCGGGGCGTCGTCGACGCCGGCGGCGGCCTGCTGCAATTCGTGCCCGACATCCCCGCCGGCGGCTACCAGCCCGTGCTGCAGACGGTGTTCGACGTCGCGGAGGACGTCGGACTGCCGGTGACGTTCACGCTGGTTGTAGCCAATGCCGGGGACCCGACGTGGCCGGACGCGATCACGATGATCGAGAAGGCGAACGCGGCGGGTGGGGATGTCACCGCGCAGCTGCTGCCGCGCCCGATCGGGCTGATCATCGGCCTGCAGCTGAGCGCCAACCCGTTCGTGCTCTACCCCAGCTACCGCGAGATCGCGCACCTGCCGCTGGCCGAGCGGGTGGCCGAGATGCGCAAGCCGGAGGTGCGCGCCCGCATCCTGGCCGACAAGCCCGGCGCCGGGCACCCGATCCTGTACGTGGCGCAGATGTGGGACTGGATCTTCCCGCTCGGCGACACCCCGGACTACGAGCCCGACCCGTCGACCAGCATCGGGGCCCGCGCCCGCGCCCGCGGGGTGGACCCGATGGAGGAGGCCTACGACCGGCTGCTCGACGACGACGGCCGCGCCATGCTGCTGGTCGCGACCAGCAACCTGCAGGGCAACTCGCTGGACACCGTCGGGGAGCTGCTGCACCGCGACGACGTCGTGCTCGGGCTCGGCGACGGCGGCGCCCACTACGGCATGATCTGCGACGCCAGCTACTCGACGTATTTCCTGGCCCACTGGGCGCGCGACCGCAGGTCCAGGCGGTTCAGCGTGCCCGACGCCGTCCGCGAGCTGACGTCCGTGCCGGCGCGGGTGGCCGGGCTGGGCGACCGCGGCCGCATCGCGGTCGGCTACAAGGCCGACCTCAACGTCATCGACCACGCCAGGCTGCGGCTGCACAAGCCGGTGATCCGCCACGACCTGCCCGCAGGCGGGCGGCGGCTGGACCAGACCGCCGACGGCTATGTCGCCACGATCGTCTCGGGCGAAATAATTGCTGAAAATGGCGTTCCCACGGAAGCACGGCCCGGCAAGTTGGTCCGGGGACGAAAGCCCACCCCGGTACCTGGTCCATAACGCCACGAAGGGCGCCCTATCCCGGTTAAGTTGGGTTAGTGACGAGCCCGCATTTTGCGTGGTTGCCGCCAGAAATCAACTCGGCACTAATCTTCGCCGGTCCCGGGGCGGCGCCGTTACTTGCTGCGGCCGAAGCATGGGACGGGCTGGCCGAGGACCTGGCGTCGTCAGCGTCGTCGTTCTTCTCGGTGACGAACGATCTGGCCAACGGGTCGTGGCAGGGCGCCTCGGCGGCGGCGATGATGACCGTCGCGACCCAGTACGTGAGCTGGCTCAGCGCGGCGGCCGCGCAAGCGGAGGCGGCGTCCAGCCAGGCCTCGGCGATCGCGGCGGCGTTCGAGGCCGCGGTGGCGGCCACCGTGCAGCCCGCGGTGGTGGCGGCGAATCGTGCGCTGGTGCAGGCGTTGGCGTCCACCAACTGGTTCGGGTTCAACGTCCCGGCGATCATGGACACCGAGGCCGCCTACGAGGCGATGTGGGCGGCGGACGTGGCGGCGATGTTCGGTTACCACGCCGACGCGTCGCAGGCGGCCGCGCAATTGGCGCCCTGGCAACAGGTCCTGCAGAAGTTGGGCATCACATTCAAGGACGGCCAACTCAGCCTCAGCTTTCCCGGGACGTCGGGCGGCGGCAATTCAAACCTGGGTTACGGTAACAGCGGCAGCCAGAACCTCGGCTCCGGTAACTCGGGCAGCAACAACATCGGCTGGGGCAACCTGGGCAACGGGAATATCGGGTTCGGCAATACCGGCAACAACGACTTCGGCATCGGGCTGACCGGTAATAATCAGTTCGGCTTCGGTGGTTTTAATTCCGGCACCGGCAACATCGGTTTGTTCAATTCCGGTAACAACAACATCGGCTTCTTCAACTCCGGGAATGGAAACTTCGGTATCGGGAACTCGGGTAATTCCAACACCGGTTTCCTGAACTCCGGATCGATCAACACCGGCTTCTTCAACAACGGCGCCGGCAATACCGGGTTCTTCCAGGACAACACGTTGACGGCCCAGGGCGGCGCGGAGTCCATGCTCAACTCCAGCCACTACGTCACGGGCGGGGTCGGCGCGGCCAACCTGAGCTCGAGCCTGCTCAACTCGGTCAACGCCTCGACCGGCGGCTTGGCCCCGGCCGCGGCGAGCTCGGGAATGGTCAGCACCAGCAGCGCGTTCTCGGCCCCGGCCGACGCGAGCGCCGTCGCCGCCGCCGGCGTCGGGTCGAGCCACGGGAGCTCCGGCGTCAGCGCGGCGAGCGGGCCCACCCCCACCCCGCCGGCCCTGCGGACCACGACGGCCGCCCCGTCGGGCTTCTTCCCCGCCGCGGGCGGCGCCGCCGGCGACTCCGGTTTCCGCAACCCGGCCGCCACCCGGGAGCCGGGCATACCGAGCTCGGGCTTCTTCAACAAGGGCGAGCGCGGCCCGGACACGCCAGAGCCGGGCATCATGGTGCCGGAGCTGCCCGACTAGCTCGCGCCTATTCTCGAAGTCATGCGCACGAAGAAGAAGGTGGACGTCGAGCGGCTGGCCGCGGCCCTCGCCGACTTCCCGTTCGCGTACCTGATCACCGTTGACGACGGCTATCACGCGCACACCGTGACGGTGGAACCGACGCTGCGCGAGGCGACCCTCGACGTGGGGCTGATCGGCGGCCGCACCCGCCAGAACCTGGCCCAGCGCCGCGACGTCACCCTGCTGTGGCCCCCGACCGAGCCCGGCGGCTATTCGCTGATCGTCGACGGCGAAGCCGAAGTGACGGGTGGCGACGCCGAGACCGCCCGCCTGAGCGTCGTGCCGACCCGCGCGCTGCTGCACCGCGAGGCCGACTCCCCGAGCGCGGCCAAGGGCTGCCTGCACGACTGCGTGGTGTTCTCGCTGCCATCGACCTAGCGGCGATCGCAAGCGCGGCGAAGCCGGGCGCTGCGGGTCGCTGCCATCGACCTAGGGCCGTACAGTCGTCGGCGTGAGCCGCGTCGCACCGCTCGCTCCGCCCTGGAGCTCCGAAGATGCCACCGCCATCAACAGCTGGGGCCACCCCGACCGCAGCTACGAGCCGCTGCTTTTGGTGCGTTGCCTGCAGCGCCACCCGGCGCTCGCCACCCGGCTGCGCAAGCTCGGTGAATCCCTTTACGTCGCAGCGCTTTTGCCGCCACGCACCCGCACGATCGCGATCCTGCGCTGCTGCGCGCTCGTCGGCTGCGAATACGAGTGGGGCGGGCAGGCGGCGTTCTGGGGTCCGATCGCAGGTGTCAGCGACGACGAGTGCGACGCGCTGGTTTTGGGCGGCCCGCACGACCCGCGCTGGAGCGCCGACGAGCGGATGCTGATCGAGGCCGTCGACGAGCTGGAGCGCACCGGGTCGTGGTCGGAGCCGACGTGGGCCGCGCTGGGCCGCTTCTTGTCCGACGAACAGCGGATCGAGCTGCTCACGGCCGTCGGCTGGTACCGCACGATCTGCACGCTGTGCAACGCGCTCGCGCTTCCCGTCGAGGGCTGGATGCGGCGCTGGCCTGGGTCAGCGCGCTGAACGGTCCCTTCTGAGGCTGGGATGCTGGTTCTTCAGCAGCGGCAGCAGCACCCGCCGCGGCATGAACTGAAACAGGCGCGTGCTGATCTGGCTGGGCAGCCCGGGGATGACGGTCCCGCGGTCGTGGGCCAGGGCGTCGACCCCGGCGCGGGCCACCTCTCGCGACGGCTTCCACATGAACTTCGGGAAGGCGTCGGCGAAGTCGCGCTCGTCCATGCCGGCGCTCTGCACGAACTCGGTGCGCACCGGCCCCGGGCACAGCAGCGCGACGGTGACGCCCGTGCCGGCGAGTTCACCGCGCAGCCCCTGCGTGTAGTTGTTAACGAACGCCTTGGTGGCCGCGTAGCCGACCTGCCCCGGAAACGGTTGGTAACCCGCGGTGGATCCGACGTTGAGGATGGCGCCGCGACCGCGCGGCACCATCTGCTGGACCGCGCGGGTGGTCAGGTCGATGACGGCCTCGACGTTGACCCGCACCTGGGCGATCTCGTCGGCGACGGGCGTTTTGGTCACCGAACCCATGGTGCCGATGCCGGCGTTGTTCACCAGGATGTCGGCGGTCAGGCCGCGGCGGTCGACCTCGTCGAGCAGGGCGGCGCGGGCGGCGGGATCCGCGACGTCGCAGCCGATCACCTCCACGCGCACGCCGGTCGCGAGTTCGTCGGCCAGGTCGCGCAGGCGGTCCTCGCGGCGGGCGACGAGCGTGACGCCGTGGCCGCGGCCGGCCAGTTCGCGGGCGATGTCGGCGCCGATGCCCGACGACGCCCCGGTGACGACGGCCGTGCTGGTGGGAGAGGGGGTCGGAAGAGCCACGCGTCTACCCTAGGCCGCCGAGCGTGGGCCTTGCGTACGGGAACTGGCTTGCGAGCGTCCATAGGCCCCACGTTCGACGAGCTTGGCCCTGACGCGCTCGACGATCGCCTGCGGCCGCGACAGCATCGCCGCGCTGACTCTGATCACGGCCCAGCCGGCCGCCTCCAGCAGCGCGATGCGCTCGATGTCCCAGGCTCGCTGATCAGGGTCGTCCCAATGCTGAACCCCGTCGTATTCGACGGCGACCTTCCACTCGCGCCACCCCATGTCAACGCGGATCCGCCGCCTGTGCAGGTTGCGAAATTCGATCTGGGTCTCCGGCCTCGGCAATCCAGCGCCTACCAATAGCAGCCGCACTCGCGTCTCCTGCGGCGACTCGGCGCCGCCGTCGACCAGTTCCAGCGCCGCCCGCAGCCGTCGAACGCCGCGGGTCCCGGGATGGCGGTCGGCCACAGCGGCGACGTCCGCGGGGCTGATGCCCGTCGCGTTGAGCAACGCGTCGAGGATCGGTATCGCCTGGGCCGGGGGCATGCCACGGCCGATGTCAAAGGCCGTCCGGGCGGGGGTCGTCACGCGCATGCCGCGGAAAGCCCGCACCTCGTCATCCGCCAACTGATAGCTGTGGGCCACGATTCCCCGCTGACTATGACGGTCGGCGCGGACGATCTCCGCGGGCGCAGCCGCGTCAAGCCATTTCGTGCCCAGTACCGCCGCGGCGGACAGGCCGGCCAGTGTCGCACCGGTCGAAAGCCAGGCCGCGCGCGCTTTGGCCGCGGCTGTCATTTTTGCGGCTCTGTCGATGTACACGTCGCGGAATATCGCGCGATACCGTGTGCGCAATTGACCGCGGGTCACGGCGCCACGCCTGAGCGCTTGGCTACCTCGAAAAGGGTCCACGCAGACATACTCACCGCCTTCGCGCGTCTGCGTGTGCGTCGACCGTGAGGCCTGTGCATCGATTTCGCAGTGCGCACGTCCGCATCCCCCACGCTCGGCGCAAGACACGAAAAAGCCCGGCCCCCAAGGGGAGACCGGGCTTTTTCGTGCTCAGACTTAGAAGTCCATGCCGCCCATGCCGCCGGTCGGGTCGCCCGCGGGAGCGGCCGCCTTCTCCGGCTTGTCGGCGACGACGGCCTCGGTGGTCAGGAACAGGCCCGCGATGGACGCCGCGTTCTGCAGCGCCGAGCGGGTCACCTTCACCGGGTCGGCAACGCCGGCCTTGAGCAGGTCCTCGTACTCACCGGTGGCGGCGTTCAGGCCGGTGCCGGCGGGCGAGTTGCTGACCTTCTCGGCGACAACGCCGGGCTCCAGCCCGGAGTTGAAGGCGATCTGCTTCAGCGGAGCCGACAGCGCGACGCGCACGATGTTCGCGCCGGTCGCCTCGTCGCCGGTGAGCTTCAGCTCGTCCAGCGACGGCGAGGCGTGCAGCAGGGCCACGCCACCGCCGGCGACGATGCCCTCCTCGACGGCCGCCTTGGCGTTGCGGACCGCGTCCTCGATGCGGTGCTTGCGCTCCTTGAGCTCGACCTCGGTGGCCGCGCCGGCCTTGATCACCGCAACACCGCCGGCCAGCTTGGCCAGGCGCTCCTGCAGCTTCTCGCGGTCGTAGTCGGAGTCGCTGTTCTCGATCTCGGCGCGGATCTGGGCCACCCGGCCGGCGATGGCGTCGGAGTCACCGGCGCCCTCGACGATGGTGGTCTCGTCCTTGGTGATGACCACCTTGCGGGCCTTGCCCAGCAGCGAGACGTCAGCGTTCTCCAGGGTCAGGCCGACCTCCTCGCTGATGACCTGACCACCGGTGAGGATGGCCATGTCCTGCAGCATCGCCTTGCGGCGGTCACCGAAGCCCGGAGCCTTGACGGCCACCGACTTGAAGGTGCCGCGGATCTTGTTGACGACCAGGGTGGACAGCGCCTCGCCCTCGACGTCCTCGGCGATGATCAGCAGCGGCTTGCCGGCCTGGATGACCTTCTCCAGCAGCGGCAGCAGGTCCTTGACGGTCGACACCTTGGAGCTGACCAGCAGGATGTAGGGGTCCTCGAGGACGGCTTCCTGACGCTCGGCGTCGGTGACGAAGTATCCCGAGATGTAGCCCTTGTCGAACCGCATGCCCTCGGTGAGCTCGAGCTGCAGGCCGAAGGTGTTGGACTCCTCGACGGTGATGACACCCTCGTTGCCGACCTTGTCCATCGCCTCGGCGATCAGGTCGCCGATCGACTGGTCGCCCGCGGAGATGGCCGCGGTGGCGGCGATCTGGTCCTTGGTCTCGACCTCCTTGGCCGACTTCAGCAGGGTCTCGGTGACCTTCTCGACGGCCTTCTCGATGCCGCGCTTGAGGCCCAGCGGGTTGGCGCCGGCCGCCACGTTGCGCAGCCCCTCGCGCACCAGCGCCTGGGCCAGCACCGTGGCCGTCGTCGTGCCGTCACCGGCCACGTCGTCGGTCTTCTTGGCGACTTCCTTGACCAGCTCGGCGCCGATCTTCTCGTACGGGTCCTCCAGCTCGATCTCCTTGGCGATGGACACACCATCGTTGGTGATCGTGGGGGCGCCCCACTTCTTCTCCAGGACGACGTTGCGGCCCTTGGGGCCCAGCGTCACCTTTACCGCGTCGGCGAGGCTGTTCAGACCCCGCTCGAGGCCGCGACGGGCCTCCTCGTCGTACGCAATTGTCTTGGCCATTGCGAAGTGATTCCTCCGGATCGGGAATGACAGGGGTCACCGGGTGACGGTCACCCCGTTACTTACGCTGGCCGGGCGCAGTGCCCGCGACGGACGACCAGGCTGGTCTCACCGTCCCGACCTGGCACTCGCGGGTCGCGAGTGCCAACGTCATTCTTAGCACTCGCCTATGCCGAGTGCAAGAACACCCGGTGGGGCCACACTGGAGCCATGTCGCTCGCCGTCCCGCCCTATCCGCCGCCTCGCTACACCAAAGACGAGCCCGAAGTCAGCGCCTGGCTCAAGCGCGCCGACGAGCCACCGGACTACGAAACCTTCGGGACCAAGTACCACTACCTGGCCGATCAGCGGGCCACCGGCGGCGACTACGGCCTGTACCGGGTCGACATCGCCCCGGCCGGCGGCGGCCCGCCCGCGCACTTCCACCGCGCCATGTCCGAGGCGTTCTTCGTCCTGTCCGGGACGATGAAGCTCTACGACGGCACCGAGTGGGCCGACGGCCATCCGGGCGACTTCCTCTATGTCCCGCCCGGCGGGGTCCACGGCTTCCGCAACGAGGCCGACGAGCCGGCGTCGGTCCTGATGCTGTTCGCGCCCGGGGCACCGCGGGAGGCCTACTTCGAGGGCTTCGCGGCGCTGGCCGACATGACCGACGACGAACGCCGGGAGTGGTTCATCCGCCACGACAACTACTGGATCCAGTAGTCGCCGTCGACCATCGCGCGGGTGCGCTCGTAAAACGTCCGGCCGCTGTAGGGCAGTTGGGTGACGACCTTGCCGCTGGGATGGCGGAAGTAGTTGGTGCACGCCAGCCAGACCTTGCCCTCCATCGCGGCCTGGATCTCGTCGTTGTAGCGGCGCTGCGCCTCCGGCGTCACCTCGACCGTGCGCGCGCCCCGGCCGCCCATCGCGTCGAGGATGTGGCGGATGAACGTCGTCTGCGCTTCGTGGATGTAGAGGATCGAGTTGACGCCGTTGGTGTTCGGGCCGTACAGCGTGAAGAAGTTCGGATACCCGGCGATCAGCGTGCCCAGGTAGGCCTCCGCGCCCCCGCCCCACTCGTCGCGCAGGTGGCGCCCGCCGGTGCCGTACACGTCGATGCTGGCCAGGTAGTCGGCGGCGGTGAACCCGGTGCCGTAGATGACGGTGTCGACGCGGTGCTCGACGCCGTCCGCGGTGCGCACGCCGCGCTCGGTCAGCTCGGCGATCGCGGCCGTCTCGAGCGCGACATGGGGCAGCGCGAACGTCGGATACCACTCGCGCGACATCAGCGGCCGCTTGCAGCCGGCCGGATAGTCCGGGGTCAGCTTGGCGCGCAGTTCGGGGTCGGCCACCTTGCGCGCCAGGTAGCTGCGGGCCAGCTCGGTGGCCTCCCGGATCTGCGCGGCGTCGGCGTCGAAGCTGGACGACTCGTAGGCGTCGAACGCCTCGTCGCGCAGCTTGCGCGCCGCGGCCGGGTTGCGCTCGAACTCCTCGTGCTGCTCGGGGGTGAACGGGAAGTCGAACCGGGGCGCGATCCAGATCGGGGTGCGCTGAAACACGGTGAGGTGCTTGGTCTTCAGCGCGATCGCGGGCACGTACTGGATCGCGCTGGCGCCGGTGCCGATGGAGGCGACCCGCTCCCCTTCCGTCGACTTGCTGTGATCCCAACGGGCGGAATGGAATTGGCGGCCGCGAAACCGCCGCGCGCCCGGGATGTCGGGGATGTGCGGCACGTCGAGCATCCCGACGGCGCTGACCACGACGTCGAAGTCGTGCTCGCGGCCGTCGTCGGCGGTGAGCGTCCAGCGCCGCCGGGCGTCGGACCACCGCGCCGTGGTGATCGTGGTGTGCGCGCGCAGGTGTGCGGCCAGGCCGTGGTCGGAGGCGACCCTCTCGAAGTAGGCGAGGATCTCGGGCTGGTTCGCATACGTCTTGCTCCAGCGCGGGTTGGGCGCGAACGAATACGAGTACAGGTGCGACGGGACGTCGCAGGCCGCACCGGGGAAGGTGTTGTGCCGCCAGGTCCCGCCGAAGCCGTCGGCGCGGTCGAAGATCGTGAAATCGTAACCGCCGCGGGCCAATTCGATGCCCATCGCGATGCCGCCGGCGCCGGCACCGATGATGCCGACCTTCAGTCCCATTGGGAGAAGTACGGTCGCTCGGGCCGGCTCTTTTCGACGAGGATGAACACCACGCCCCAGGGGTCGGCGAACCAGGTCGTGCGCACCCGCGCGACGTCGGCGATCCCGCTGACCAGGAACCGGACCCCCTTGCGCTCCAGCTCGGCGCGGGTGGCGTCGAGGTCCTCGCAGACCAGCCCGACGTGCGAGAGCCCGTGATCGGTCAGGGCCGCGCGCCGGGCCGAGCCCTCGACGTTGAGGTATTCGATCACCTCGAGCACCCGGTCGCCGTCACCGGGCAATCCGACGATGGCCGCCTTCATGCTCGGGTCGGCCACCAGCTCGCCCATGTCGTCGCGAATGGCGTTACCGGTCATGACATACGGCGGCGACAGCACACGCAGGCCCAATACGTCGCGGTAGAACGCCACCGCGGCCTCGCAATCGGGAACGCACACCCCGGTGTGGGCCAACCCGGTAATCACGTTCTCGACTCTACGTCGGACGGCCCCGGATCGGGCAGGCCGATAATGGCCGGGTGCGTTCAGTCGAAGAGCATCAGCGAGTCGTAACCGAGATGATCCGTGCCCGCCCGGCGGTCGCGGTCCCGCTGGCCGAGGCCCAGGGGCTGGTGTTGGCCGACGACGTGGTCGCGCCGCTGGCGCTGCCGGTGTTCGACAATTCCGCGATGGACGGGTACGCGGTGCGCGCCGAGGACACGACGGACGCCTCGCCCGAACACCCCGTGGTGTTGCCGGTCGCCGAGGACATTCCGGCCGGGCGCACCGACGAGCTGACGCTGCAGCCGAAGACGGCGCACCGCATCATGACGGGCGCGCCGTTGCCGGCCGGCGCGACGGCCGTCGTCCCGGTCGAGGACACCGACGGCGGCGTGGACGACGTGGCGATCCTGGCGCCCCGCGGGCCCGGCAAGCACATCCGCCGCGCCGGCGAGGACGTCGCGCCGGGCACCATGGTGCTGCGCAAGGGCCAGGTGGTGACGCCGGCCGTGCTCGGCCTGGCGGCGGCGCTGGGAATGGCGGAGCTGCCGGTGATTCCGCGCCAGCGGGTGCTGGTCATGTCGACCGGGTCGGAGCTGGTGACGCCGGGCGAGCCGCTGCGGCCGGGCCAGATCTACGAGTCGAACTCGATCATGCTGGCCGGGGCGGTGCGCGAGGCCGGCGCCGAGGTGGTCGCCGTGGCGACCGCCGAAGACGATGTCGCACAGTTCAGTTCGCTGCTGGACCGCTACGCCGCCGACTGCGACCTGATCATCACCAGCGGCGGCGTCAGCGCCGGCGCCTACGAGGTCGTCAAGGACGCCTTCGGCCGCGAGGGCGACCAGGGGGTGGAATTCGTCAAGGTGGCGATGCAGCCGGGCATGCCGCAGGGTATCGGGCGGGTGGCCGGCGCGACGATCGTCACCCTGCCCGGCAACCCGGTCAGCGCGCTGGTCTCCTTCGAGGTGTTCATCCGTCCCGCGCTGCGCCGGGCCATGGGCCTGCCGGATCCCGAGCGCCCGCACCGGCCCGCGGTGCTCGCCGAATCGCTGACCTCGCCGGGCGGCAAGCGCCAGTTCCGGCGCGCGATCCTCGATCACGAGGCGGGCAGCGTCACCAGCTACGGGCCGCCGGCGTCGCACCATCTGCGGTGGCTGGCGTCGGCGAACGCGCTGCTGGACATCCCCGAGGACGTCGTCGAGGTGACCGAAGGGACCGAGCTGCAGGTCTGGGACCTCACCTAGCCCGATGGTGGCGACCCGCAGCGCCCGGCGCGGCCGCGCTTGCGATCGCCACTAGCCCGATGGTGGGCTGGCGAGCTCGCGGTGGAACTCGTCGGCCTTGTCGAAGGCCGCGCTGCGCCGGATGGCGATCGCGGCGACGCACATCGTCACCGGGATGACGACCAGCGCCGCCGACAGCCCGACCCGTCCCGCCAGGTGCCCGATCAACGGCGGGCCGAGCAGGTAGCCCACCCAGCCGGTCGCGGCGACCAGGGCGATCGCCGACCCCGCGCCGCTCGCCGAATAGGAGGCGCTGAACGCGGTCGGGACCAGCAGCGCCACGCCGGCCCCCAGGCCGGCGAATCCGAGCACGCTGACCGCGGGGTCGGCGGTCGCCAGCGTCGCGGTCATGGCGACGACGGCGAGCAGCGCGAGCGCCGGCAGCAACGCGCGGCTGGAGACCCGCGCGTGCAGCCGTGCGGCGCCGAACCGCGTGACGACCATCGTCAGTGTGTAGGCCACGTAGCTCAGCGCGGCGACGCCCGGGCCGGCCCCGACGACGTTGCGCACGTAGGTGGCCGACCAGTCGGTGGCGGCGCCCTCGCACAGGAATGACACGAACGACACCGCCGCCAGCAGTCCCACCGTCTTGGACATCCACGCCCGCTTCGGCCGCCCGGCGCCGGGGTCGGGCGCGGCCGCCCCGTCGGGAATCAGGTGACGCGTCAGCGCCTCCACGACGAGCAGCACCACGACGCCGAGGACGACCAGTTGGGCCAGCAGGCCGATGCTCGCGCCGACGCAGGCCGCGCCGATCAGGGCGCCCATTAGCGCGCCGACGCTCCACATGCCGTGAAAGCGGGCCATGATCGGCGCCCGGGCCAGCCGCTCGACCGCGGCGGCCTGGGTGTTCATCGCGATGTCCAGCCCGCCCTGGAAGAAGCCCCACAACGCCAGCGCCGCGAACAGCCACGGTCCCGAGGTGGCCAGCCCGACCGTCGTGCCCGCGGCGGCGTAGCCGGCCACCAGGACGGGAACCAACCGGCGGCTGCCCCAGCGGGGCAGCGCCCAGTGGCCGAGCAGCGTGGCCGCGACCGATCCCAGCGGCGCGCCGAACAGGGCCGTGCCCAGCGCCGCGTCCGACAGGCCCAGCTCGGCCTTGACCCGGGGAATGTGGGCGGCCCACGACGAAAACAGCACCGCGTGGGCGACGAAGGCGGCGGTGACGCCGATCTTCGCGCGGCGCAGCCGCATCGCGCGCCCGTCGTCTGCATGCATGTCCCCCGCATCGTTCCCCGTGCGCGCCGCTGCGAACCACCGGGGCTCCGTAAGATGGCCGCGTGGCAAGACGCCCCCGCACCGTCGGGCCCACCGCCGAGGACCCGGCGTTCAGCCCCCAGCACGCGTTGGAGTTGGTGCGCTCCGCCGTTCCGCCGGTGCACCCGGCGGGCCGCCCGTTCGTCGCCGCCGGCCTGGTCACGGCCCTGGCCGGGCGCAACCACCGCTGGCTGCGCCGGGCCGGCCTGCTGGCCGCCGGCGCGTGCGCGGCGTTCTTCCGCCACCCCCCGCGGGTGCCGCCCACCCGGCCCGGCGCCGTCGTCGCGCCCGCCGACGGCGAGATCTGCGTGATCGACGCGGCGGCCCCGCCGGCCGAACTGGGCATGGGCGATGCGGCGCTGCCGCGGGTCAGCATCTTCCTGTCGCTGTTGGACGCGCACGTGCAGCGCGCCCCGGTCAGCGGTGAGGTGATCGCCGTGCAACACCGGCCGGGCCGCTTCGGCTCCGCCGACCTGGCCGCCGCGAGCACCGACAACGAGCGCACCAGCCTGCGGCTGCGCACCGACACCGGCGCCGACGTGGTGGCCGTGCAGATCGCGGGGCTGCTGGCGCGCCGCATCGTCTGCCACGCCCGCGTCGGGGACAAGCTGTCGATCGGCGACACCTACGGCCTGATCCGGTTCGGCTCCCGGCTGGACACCTACCTGCCGTCCGGGACGGTGCCGCTGGTGCAGGTGGGCCAGCGCGCGGTCGCCGGCGAGACCGTCCTGGCCGAGCTGCCATGATCAGCAGGCCCCGCGGGCGGGCGATGAACCTGCAGATCCTGCCGAGCGCGATGACGGTGCTGTCCATCTGCGCCGGGCTCACCTCGATCCGGTTTGCGCTGCAACACCAGCCGGTGCCCGCGATGGCGCTGATCGTCGCGGCCGCCATCCTGGACGGGCTCGACGGCCGGGTGGCCCGCATGCTGGACGCCCAGTCCCGCATGGGCGCCGAAATCGACTCGCTGGCCGACGCGGTGAATTTCGGGGTGACACCCGCGCTGGTGCTCTACGTGTCGATGCTGTCGAAATGGCCGGTCGGTTGGGTGGTGGTGCTGCTGTATGCGGTGTGCGTCGTGCTGCGCCTGGCGCGGTACAACGCGTTGCAGGACGACGGGACCCTGCCTCCCTACGCGCACGAATTCTTCGTCGGGATGCCCGCGCCCGCCGGCGCCGTCTCGATGATCGGCCTGATGGGGCTCAAGCTGCAGTTCGGCGAGGGCTGGTGGACCTCGGTGTGGTTCTTGTGCATCTGGGTGACCGGCACGGCGATGCTCATGGTCAGCGGCATCCCGATGCGCAAGATGCACACGGTGCGGGTGCCGCCGAGCTATGCCACCGCGGTGCTGGTGGTGCTGGTGCTCTTCGCCGCCGCCGCGGTGCTGCAGCCCTTCATCACGATCTGGGTGATCATCATCGCCTACCTGTGCCACGTCCCGTTCGCGATCCGCACCAAGCGCTGGCTCGCCAACCACCCCGAGGTCTGGGACGACCGGCCCAAGCAGCGGCGCGCCGTGCGGCGCGCGAACCGGCGGGCGCAGCCGAACCGGCGGTCGATGACGCGGCTCGGGCTGCGGAAGCCGAGCGGGCGCCTGAGATGACCGCCGGCGGCGCGGCCCGTCAGCTCACCCTCATCGCCCGGCTGAACACCTCCGCCGTCGACTCGCGCCGCGGCGTGGTCAGGTTGCATCCGAATGCCGTTGCGGCGCTGGGCATCCGGGAGTGGGACGCGGTGTCGCTGACCGGGTCGCGGACTACCGCGGCGGTGGCCGGCCTGGCCGACCCGGACACCCCGGTCGGCACCGTGCTGCTCGACGACGTGACGCTGTCCAACGCCGGGCTGCGCGAGGGCACCGCGGTGATCGTCGGCGCGGTCACCGTCTACGGCGCGCGGTCGGTGACGCTGTCCGGCTCGGCGATGGCCGCGGCGTCGCTGACGCCCGTCACGCTGCGCCAGGCGTTGCTGGGCAAGGTGATGACCGTCGGCGACGCGGTGTCGCTGCTGCCCCGCGACCTGGGTCCCGGCACCTCCACGTCGCAGGCCACCCGCGCGCTGGCGGCCGCGGTCGGGATCAGCTGGACCTCGGAGCTGTTGACCGTCACGGGCGTCGACCCCGACGGGCCGGTCAGCGTTCAGCCGAACTCGTTGGTCACCTGGGGAACCGGGGCCGGGACGGCGGTGCGCGAACCGCTGACCACCGGCGCGCCGGCAGTCCTCGTCGAGGAACTCAAGGGCTCGCAGCCGCAGGCCGCCAAGCTCGCCGAATGGCTCAAGCTCTCCCTCGACGAACCACACCTGCTGCAGAGCCTGGGCGCCGGCACCAACCTCGGGGTGCTGGTGTCGGGGCCGGCCGGCGTGGGCAAGGTGACGCTGGTGCGCGCGGTGTGCGACGGCCGCCGACTGGTCGAACTCGACGGCCCCGAGGTGGGCGCGCTGGCCGCCGACGATCGGCTGAAGACGGTGGCCGCGGCGGTGCAGCGCGTCCGGGACGGCGGCGGCGTCCTGCTGATCGCCGACGCCGACGCCCTGCTGCCCGCCACCGCCGAGCCGGTGGCCGCCCTGATCCTGGGCGAACTGCGCACCGCCGTCGCCACCCGCGGCGTCGCCCTGATCGCCACCGCCGCGCGCCCCGACCAGCTCGACGCGAGGCTGCGCGCCCCCGACCTGTGCGACCGCGAGCTCGGCCTGCCGCTGCCCGACGCCGCCACCCGCAAGGCGCTGCTGGAGGCGCTGCTCAAGCCCGCGCCCACCGGCGATCTCGATCTCGACGAAATCGCCGGGCGCACACCGGGTTTCGTCGTCGCCGACCTCGCCGCGCTGGTGCGTGAGGCCGCGCTGCGGGCGGCGTCTCGCGCCAGCGCCGACGGCCGGCCGCCCGAGCTCGGCCAGGACGACCTCGTCGGCGCGCTGAGCGTCATCCGGCCGCTGTCGCGCTCGGCCGCCGAGGAACTCACGGTCGGCAACGTGACCCTCGACGACGTCGGCGACATGGCCGCGGCCCGGCAGGCGCTGACCGAGGCGGTGTTGTGGCCGCTGCAGCATCCCGACACCTTCGCCCGGCTCGGCGTCGACCCCCCGCGCGGGGTGCTGCTGTACGGCCCGCCCGGCTGCGGCAAGACGTTCGTGGTCCGCGCCCTGGCCAGCACCGGGCAGCTGAGCGTGCACGCCGTCAAGGGCTCCGAGCTGATGGACAAGTGGGTGGGCAGCTCGGAAAAGGCGGTGCGGGAACTGTTTCGGCGGGCCCGCGACTCGGCCCCGTCGCTGGTGTTCCTCGACGAGGTGGACGCGCTGGCGCCGCGGCGCGGGCAGAGCTTCGACTCCGGCGTCACCGACCGGGTGGTGGCCGCGCTGCTGACCGAGCTCGACGGGATCGAGCCGCTGCGCGACGTCGTGGTGCTGGGCGCCACCAACCGGCCCGACCTGGTCGACCCGGCGCTGCTGCGCCCCGGCCGGCTGGAGCGGCTGGTGTTCGTCGAGCCGCCGGACGCCGCGGCCCGCGGCGAAATCCTGCGCACGGCGGGCAAATCCATCCCGCTGAGCGCCGACGTCGACCTCGACGGGGTGGCCGCCGGGCTGGACGGCTACAGCGCCGCCGACTGCGTGGCGCTGCTGCGCGAGGCCGCGCTGACCGCCATGCGGCGATCCCTCGACGCCACGGACGTGACGGCCGCCGACCTCGACGCGGCGCGCCAGGCCGTGCGCCCCTCGCTGGATCCCGCGCAGCTCGACTCGTTACGCGCGTTCGCCAAATCCGTTTAGCACCGCCCGGGATCGAGTGTGAGCCCAGGGATTCGAATGTGAGCCCAGGGCGGCACCGAGACGATTTTTCCGCCCACGCTTCACACCCAAAGCCCAGGATTCACACTCGAATTGGAGAGCCGAGGCCGCCTCACGGCTCCGGCAGCTCAGTCCACTCGGCGGACAGCCGCGAGCTGAACCGCGGCGGGCGGCGATCCAGGTACGCGCTGACGCCCTCGCGGGCGTCGGCGGTGCCCATCACGCGGTGGTGCAGCAGGGTCTCCAGCGACGCGACCTGTCGCGGGCTGTAGTTGTTGATCGCGGCGTCCCACAGCAACCGCTTGCACAGCGCCGCCGACATCGGCGCCACGTGGGCCGCGATGTCGCGCGCCGTCTCCAGTGCGTGGCCGAGCACCCGCCCGGCGGGCAGCGCCCGGTTCGCGACGCCGAGCGTCACCGCCTCGGCACCGCTGAAGGTGCGCCCGGTGAGCAGCAGCTCGGCGGCCACCCCCAGCGTGGCCAGGTGTGCCAGCGTCCAGTGCGACATGCAGTCCGGAATCACGCCCCGGCGCACTTGCACCACACCGTATTTGGCGTCCTCGGCCACGATGCGGATGTCGGCCTGCAGGGCGATGGTCAGCCCGATGCCGATGGCGTGGCCGTTGAGCGCGGCGATCACCGGCTTGCGCAACTCGAACGCGGCCGGGTCGATCGGCGACGCGGAGAACGCGCTCTCGTCGGCGGGGGCGTCGAACGGCGAGATGTTGCCGGAGAAGTCCGCCCCGACGCAGAAGGCGCGCCCCGCCCCGGTCACCACGATCGCGCGGACGTCGTCGTCGGCGTCGCAGTCCCGGTAGGCCTGGCTCAGCAGCCGGCCCATCTCGGCGGTGTAGGCGTTGAGGTGGTCGGGGCGGTTCAGCGTCAGCACCGCCACGCCCTCGTCGACGTCGATCGTCAGGTCGGCACTCATCGCGTGGCCCCCTATTCGGACAGCTGGAACTCCACCATGTCGGCAAGCGCGTCGACGGCCTCGCCGAGCGCGGTAAGCCGGTCCGCGGCCGACGGCGCCGACAGCACGGCGTAGCGGTCGGCCGCACCGATCGGGATGCGGGACGCCAGCGCGAACAGCCGCCGCCCGGCGCGACTTTCGGTGGATTCGCGCTCGCCCAGCAGCACCGCGCGCTCCGGCAGCTGCGCACCCTGCGCCTCGGCGATCCGCTCGAACACCGCGACCACCCGATCCTCGAGGTCGAGCAGGGCCGCGTCGCTCACCGGCGCCCCCGGCTCGTCGGGCCACCCCGCCACCGTCGCGCGCGGGTACGGATCGTCGGGCAGCCACTGCGACACCCGGATCCGCTCGCCGGTGCGGCAGCGCAGCGCGTATCTGCCCGCGCCCAGGTCGGCGTGTTCGGCGATCCGCGACAGCACGCCGACGTCGCAGCGTGCGTCGCCGCCGCCGACCTCCCGGCCCTGCGCGATCAGCACCACGCCGAACGGCTCGTCGCGCTCGAGGCAACGCCGCACCAGCGCGCCGTAGCGGGGCTCGAAGATGCGCAGCGGCAGATCCTGTTCGGGCAGCAGCGTCGACTCGAGCGGAAACATCGCCAGCTCAACGGGTTCGGGCATCAGATTTCCAACTCGCCCACCAGCGCGTCGACCACCGCGCGCAGGTCCCCGTCGTGCTCCTCGGCCACCCGCCGCTGCCGCTGGTATGAGGCGCCCAGGCGCGGTATGTCGGCCGCCGCCGCCAGTTCGTCGCTGCAGTGCAGCGACTTGGCGACGGGCTCGAGCCGGTTCAGCACGTCGTCGAGGTCCTCGGTCACCAGCCGCTCGTTGCTCTCGGCGTCCAGGATGATCACCGCGTCCAGGCCGTAACGCGCCGCGCGCCATTTGTTTTCCTGAACGTGCCAGGGCGGCATGGTCGGCAGGCTCTCGCCGGCGTCGAGCCGGCGGTCCAGATCCACCACCAGGCAGTGCGTGAGCGCGACCAGCGCGCCGAGCTCGCGCAGGGTCGACACGCCGTCGCAGACCCGCACCTCCAGCGTGCCGAGGTGCGGCGAAGGCCTGATGTCCCAACGGATCTCGTCCATGTGGTCGATGATGCCGGTCTTCTTCTGGTCGTAGACGAAGCCTTCGAACTCCGACCACCGCTGAAAGTGAAAAGGCAACCCGGCGGTCGGCAGCTGCTGGAACATCATCGCGCGATTGCTGGCATAGCCGGTGTCCTCGCCGCCCCACCACGGCGACGACGCCGACAACGCCAACAGGTGCGGGTAGTACTTCAGCAGCGACGTCATGATCGGCATCACCTTGTTCGCCGAGGAGATCCCGACGTGCACGTGCAGCCCCCAGATCAGCATCTGGCGCCCCCACCACTGGGTGCGTTTGATCAGCTCGGCATAGCGCGGCGCGTCGGTCAGCTTCTGGGCGGACCACTGCGCGAACGGATGGGTGCCGGCGCAGAACAGCTCCATGCCGCGGTCCCGCACGACCTGACGGGCCGGGCGCAGCGTCTCGCGCAGGTCCTCCATCGCCTGCGCGGTGCACTCGCAGATGCCGCTGACCACCTCGACGGTGTTGCGCAGCAATTCCTTGTGCACGCGCGGGTTTTCGCCGATCTCGGCGATCACCGCGGTGGCCTCGTTGCTCAGGTCGCGGGTCTTGGCGTCGACGAGGGCGAACTCCCACTCCACACCGATCGTCGGCCGCGGCGAGGGCGCGAAATCGATACGGGCCCCGGCTTTTTTGAAGGGCTTGCTACCCGGCACCGATGACACCGCACGCCACCCGCTTGCCGGCGTCACCGGTGGTCATCGTCGTCTGGTCGGGCCCCGGTGTGCCGTTGGTCTGGCTGTACCGATCCGGCGGGATGTTGGCGAAGTTGTCGGCACCGGCGTGGATGATGATCGCCGTCTTCTCTCCGGCCAGCAGGTCCTCCATGCCGAAGGCGTCGGTGGTGGTCACCAGCATCCCAACCCCGTCTTTGCGGACCTGCAGCGAGGTCAGGTCGCCGCTGGCGGGCTCGGCGGAATGCCCGGGCGCCTGGAAGTGCCCGCCGGCGGACAGGAAGTCGCCGGGCGCGCCACCGGTCGGGGCGGTCGAGTTGGCCTCGCACTTGCCCACCTTGTGGATGTGCACCCCGTGGAAACCGGGCGCGAGGTGGCCGGGGCCGGACGTGGCGATCGTGATCGTGGCGTAGCCGTTGGAAAAGTCGAACTTGGCGGTCGCGACCTGAACCCCGTCGGGGCCCTTGAGTTGGGTGCTCAGGCTGTGCGCCGCGGGCTGCTGCTCGGCGCCGTCGGTCCCCGCCGTCGCCGTCGGCGCGCTCGACCCGGTCCACACCGCCGGCGTGGTGCCCGGCGACGTCGACGCGTGTTGGGGTGACGAGCACCCGCTCACCAAGGCCGCGATAAACAGGGCGAACAGGTTAGCGGCAGCGACGTTGCGGTGCTTGGGCATAACCGAAGCCTAACGTCAGCCGGTCACCAAAACGATGACGCCGGGCGGCTGGCCGTCGAGCGCGGAAATCCGCGGTTGGACGGGCGCGCCCAGTTGCTTGCCCACCGCGTCGGCGGTGGCGTGCTCACCGTCGGCGTCGGTGAAGTACACCGTGGTGGCCGGGACGTCCGCGATCGACAGGTTGCCGACGTCGGTGACCTTGAAGCCGGCGGCGGTGAGCTGATCCTTGGTCCGCGCGGCGACGCCCTCCTTGGCGGAGATGTTGTACACGCGCACCTCGGCCTTGGTCGCCGGGGAGTTGTTCGGGGTGGCCGACGCGCTGGTGGAACTGGTCGCCGTGGAGACCGGCGACGCCGACTCGTCATCGGAGTTCCCGGACGACCCCAGCGCCTGCCACCCGAGCAGCAGGAAGATGACGCCCAGGAACAGCAGCACCATCACCATGGCCCGCAGGGGGAGCCCCGTGGAGTCGGGAACGCGTTCTTTCATCGAGCCCACTGTAGCCAGGAAAGCGGCCGGGCCGGCACAGGCACGGGCCGGTCAGGTCACCTCGAAGCCGAGGCGGCGCGCCGCGCGCGCCTTCTGCCGGCTGGCGCGCAGCCGCCGCAGCCGCTTCACCAGCATCGGGTCGGCGGCCAGCGCCTCGGGCCGATCGACCAGTGCGTTGAGCACCTGGTAGTAGCGCGTCGCCGACATCGAGAACAGCTCCTTGATGGCGTCTTCCTTGACCCCCGCGTACTTCCACCACTGGCGCTCGAACGCCAGGATGTCGTGTTCACGGCGGGTGAGGCCATCGGCGATGTCAGCGTCGTCCCCCGATCGATTTGCCCGCGCCATGGCGCTGTCCATATCGCTTCCCCTGGACCCTTCCGGCGATTCTCAACGTGCTCGAATGACTTGACTTATGTAGGGGCATGTTTCGGCGAATATTGAACCACGCCGCGAACCCTCAAGCCGTAATCCAGACCCGCGAGTCGGCCGATAAGCTAGCCGACCATGGCAGTCGTACCCATCCGCATCGTCGGCGACCCGGTCCTGCACACCCCGACGACGCCGGTGGCCGTCGGCGCCGACGGCTCGCTGCCGGCCGAGCTGCCCGAGTTGATCGCCACCTTGTACGACACCATGGACGCCGCGCACGGCGTCGGCCTGGCCGCCAACCAGATCGGCTACTCGCTGCGGCTGTTCGTCTACGACTGCGCCGAGGACCGCGGCCTGACCGACCGCCGCCGCGGCGTCGTCATCAACCCGGTCCTGGAAACCTCCGAAATACCCGAGACCATGCCCGACCCGGGCACCGACGAGGAGGGCTGCCTGTCGGTGCCGGGCGAGTCGTTCCCCACCGGCCGGGCGAAGTGGGCGCGCGTCAGCGGGCTCGACGCCGACGGCAGCCCGGTCACCGTCGAGGGCACCGACCTGTTCGCGCGGATGCTGCAGCACGAGACCGGGCACCTGGACGGCTTCCTCTATCTCGACCGCCTCATCGGCCGGTACGCGCGCAGCGCGAAACGCGCGGTGAAGTCCCACGGCTGGGGCGTGCCGGGCCTGTCGTGGCTACCGGGCGAGGGGCCGGACCCGTTCGGTCACTGATGGTCTCGTGGCCGGCCCTGGGAACGCGGGTGACGATTCGCTACCGGCGCGCGAAAGGGTCGGTGCCGCCGCTGACCGACGCGATCGGACACCTGCTGGCGGTCGACCCGGTGGTGCGGGTGCGGACCAAGACGGGCGCGGTCGTCGAGTGCGCGCCCGCCGACGTCGTCGCGCTGCGCGAGCTGACCGACGCACCGGTGCGCACCTCGCAGATCCGGGCGCTCGAGCGCGCGGCCGCGGCGGCCCGGCCCGCCGACGACCAGGCCTGGCTCGGCGGCTGGCTGCTGCGCGCCGCGCCCGGCGCCGGCCTCGCCGCCAATTCGGCCATGCCGCTGGACATTTCGGCCGCGGCCGGGGCGATCCCGCAAATCGTCGCGTGGTACGACGCCCTCGGCCTGCCCCCGCGGCTGGGCATCCCCGACCGGTTGCTGCCGGTGCCGCCGGGGTGGGTGAGCGGGCACACCGAGCGGGTGATGGTGCGCGACGTGCGCGGACCCTGCGCCGAGCCGGCGGCGTCGCCCGCCGCCACGCCGGGCGCGGTGGTGTCCGACGCGCCGGACGGCACCCGCTGGGTCGGCCTCTCGACGGCGATCACACCGGACGACGGCGAAGCGCTATTGGCCTGGGGCGCAAGCCTCGGCGCGACCCGCGGTTACCTGCGGGTGCACGACGCCGACGACGCCGCCCTGGCCGCGGCGTTGGGGTTCCGGCTGCACCACCGCACCCGCTACTTCCCCGCGCCGAGTTAAGGAGCAAGCGTGCGCCTCGCCACCTGGAACGTGAACTCCATCCGCAGCCGCCTGCCTCGCGTCACCGACTGGCTCGAGCGCGCCGACGTCGACGTGCTGGCCATGCAGGAGACCAAGTGCGCCGACGGCCAGTTTCCCACGCTGCCGCTGTTCGAACTCGGCTACGAGGTCGCACACGTCGGCTTCAACCAGTGGAACGGCGTCGCGATCGCCTCGCGCGTGGGCCTCGACGACGTGCGGGTCGGTTTCGAGGGCCAGCCCACCTGGTCGAGCAAGCCGGAGATCGCCGCCACGGCCGAAGCGCGCGCCATCGGCGCCACCTGTGGCGGCGTCCGGGTGTGGAGCCTGTATGTCCCCAACGGCCGCGCGCTGGGCGATCCGCACTACTACTACAAGCTGGATTGGCTTGCCGCGCTGCGTGATACGGCCGCGGGCTGGCTGCGCGACGACCCGGCCGCACCGATCGCCCTGGTCGGCGATTGGAACATCGCCCCTACCGACGACGACGTCTGGAGCACCGAGTTCTACACCGGCGCCACCCACGTCTCCGAGCCGGAGCGCCGGGCCTTCGACGCCATCGTCGACACGCAATTCGCCGACGTGGTAAGGCCTTTCACCCCGGGCCCGGGCGTCTACACCTACTGGGACTACACCCAGCTGCGGTTCCCGAAGAACCGGGGCATGCGCATCGACTTCATCCTCGCCTCGCCGGCGTTGGCCGCGCGCGTGACCGGCGCGCAGATCGTCCGCGACGAACGCAAGGGCAAGGCCCCCAGCGACCACGCGCCGGTGCTTATCGATATCGATATGAAATAGTTTGCAAGGGATATGAATCCCGGATGTTCACATCGCCGATGCCCCCCAAGCGGCGTACTGTGATTACACCAGTGCGTTTACCCAGGGAGTCAGCATGAGTGTCGTTGGCGGAGTGGTCCGCAACGTAGGTCGAACGGTGAATCGTGCGGCGACGGCGACCACCAGCGTCGCGGGAGCGGTGGGGGGCGCGGCGGTGAACGGGGTCGTCGGCGGCGTCAAGGGAGCCGCCGAAGGCATTCAGAGCGGGCTCGACTCGGGCAGGAAGTCGACGGCGGCCGCCGCGCTGGCCATCGGCGCGCTCGGCGTGGCCGGGTTGGTCGAGTGGCCGGTGCTGCTCGCCGTCGGCGGCGGGGCCTTGGTGTTGCAGCGGCTGAGCCGCCAGCCGCAGGCGTCGGCGCCGCCCAAGGCGAAGCTGACGACCGTGCCGACGCAAAGCGAGGCGCCGGCCAAGGCGCAGAAAGCGCCGGCGCGCAAGGCTCCCGGCAAAGCGGCCAAGAAGACGACCGGCCGCCGCGCCGGCGGCGCGCTGCGCAGCACCAACTGAGCGGGAACCGTTGATCGACTGTTGAGCATCACAACACTCATACAACGGTCACTGCCCGCGCGCGCTGTCTCCGCGGGCCTGCAGGTCGCCAGGGCCGGCATCGACATCGCGGCGATACCGGTGCGCGAGGGCGCCAGGGCGCTGTCCGGCGAGCTGCCCTCCGAAGCGCTGAGCCGGCACTGCTGGCGCGGGCAGCACCGCGCCTGGATCGAGGTGCGCGGCCTCGCCGATGCCGCCGACGCTGAACTCGGCCGGGCGGTGCTCGACGCGGTCCGCGCTCATCCCGGCGTCACCTCGGCCAGCCTGAACTATCCACTGTCCCGCGTCGTCGTCGGCGTCGGCGCGAAGGACCCGTCGCTGCGGGACCTGTGCCGGCTGGTCGAGGCGGCCGAAAAGCGTTGCCGCGCAGGCCAAGACGAACCGGCGTCGGTGGGAAACCTGCCCGGCGACGGCGTCGTGCTGGCGACCAGGGCGCTGACGATGGCCGCCAACGCCGCCGGGCTGGGCTTCGCGCTCACCGGCCGCGCGATGCGCCTGCGGCCCCTGCCACCGGTCGTCGGCGCGAGCCTGACGTTCTTCGACTACCAGCCGTGGTTGCGGCGCACGCTCGAGGACGCCATCGGCGGGCCGGGCACCGACACCGTGCTGACGCTGGCCCACGCCACCAGCCAAGCGTTCTCGCAGTCGCTGTCGTCGTTGGCGATCGGGCTGACGATGCAGACGTTGAAGGCCGCCGAGGTCCGCGCCGAGGCGCAGGCTTGGGAGCACCACGAACCCGAGCTGGCCCGGCACGCCGACCAGCCGCCCGCGCGGCTGTCGCCGCGACCGCAGCCCGCCCGGGGCATGGAACGCAGCGTCCGCCGCTTCGCCCTGCTTCAGGCCGTGAGCACCGCCGCCATGGGCGCCGGGACCCGCAACGTGAACATGGCCGCCACCGCCGTGGCGGTGACCGCGCCCAAGGCCAACCGGACCACGCCCGAGGCGTTCGCCACCACGCTGGCCCGCGGGCTGGCCGAGCGGCACGCGGTGCTGCCGATGCGCCCGGAGAGCGTGCGCAAGCTGGACAAGGTCGACGCGATCGTCATCGATCCCCGCGTCCTGTGCACCGACACCCTGCGGGTGGCGGGCATCCGCGGCGCGGCGGACGGGGAGCTGTCCGCGGCGTGGGATCGGGCCCTGCTCATGCTGGACGCAGACGGCCTGCGGCAGGGTTGGCGCCCGGTGCCGGGCACCACCGACGGGCAACCGGGTTCGAAGGTGGAGGCGCTGTTCCTTCCCGTGCACGACCCGTTGGCCTCGGCCGTGGTCGCCGAGGCGCACCGCAGCGGCGCGGAGCTGGTCACCGTCGACACCGAGTCGCTCGACGACCTGCGGCCCGCGTTCGACGACATCCGCCCGCTGCGGAGAGCCACGAACGGGTCCTCGGAAAAGGCGCTAGACAAGGCGCTCGCGCGCGCGGTCACCGACCTGCAGGAGGCGGGCCGCCGTGTGGCGATGCTGTCTTCGGCTGGGGCGCAAGCCCTTTCGAGCGCCAACCTGGCGCTGGGCGTGCTGCCCGCCCACGGCCCGCCGCCCTGGCAGGCCGACCTGCTGCTGCCCGACCTGGCGGCCGCCTGGCGGGTGCTGCACGCGCTGCCCGCGGCGCGGTCCGCCGTGCAGCGCGGCGCCGGCATCTCGGCGGGCGCCACCGCCATGGGCTCGCTGTTCCTGATCCCCGGCGTGCGGGGCAATCTCGGGTCCGAGGCGGTCAACGCCGGCGCCGCGGCCGGGCTGCTCTCGGGCTACCTGCTCGCGCGCGGCATCCTCAACGCGGACACACCGCGCCCGGCGGCCACCCACGAATGGCACGCGATGTCCGTCGAGCAGGTCCGCAAGGCACTGCCCGACGCCGGATCCGCCGAAGCCGCCCCGCAGCCCTACCATCCCGGTGTCCAGCCGAATGAGTCGCTGGCGCAAGGGATCTGGCAGCTGGCCAAGGCCGTCCGCGCCGAACTCTCCGACCCGCTGACGCCGGTGATGGCGCTCGGCTCGGCCGCCAGCGCGATACTCGGTTCGCCCGTCGACGCCGTGCTGGTGGGCACGGTGCTCACCGGCAACTCGATCCTGGCCGCGGCCCAGCGGCTGCGCGCCGAAAAGCGGTTGACCCACCTGCTGGCGCTGCAGGTTCCGCCGGCCCGTCGGGTGCTCACCGGCCCGGGCGGGCGGCGGTCCTACGCCGACGTGGACGCCGAGCAGCTGCGGCCCGGCGACGTCATCGAGGTGCGCACCCACGAGGTGGTGCCCGCCGATGCCCGGATCATCGAGGAGGTCGACGTCGAGGTCGACGAGTCGTCGCTGACCGGCGAGTCCCTGTCGGTGGACAAGCAGGTCGAGGCCACGCCCGGCGCGCCCCTCGCCGAACGCCGCTGCATGCTGTTCGCCGGCACCACCGTGGTGGCGGGCACCGCGGTCGCGCTGGTGACCGCGGTGGGCGCCGACACCCAGCAGCGCCGCGCCGCCGACCTCATCTCCGGCGCGCTGTCGTCCGACATCGGCCTGCAACACCAACTCGGCCAGCTCACCACGCGGGCGCTCCCGGTCAGCATCACCGGCGGCGCGGTGGTGGGCGCGCTCGGGCTGGTGCGCCGCATCGGGCTGCAGCAGGCGGTGTCCAGCGCGATCGCCATCGCCGTGGCCGCGGTGCCCGAGGGGATGCCGTTGGTGGCGACGCTGGCGCAGGCGGCGTCGGCGCGCCGGCTGACGAAATACGGTGCCCTGGTTCGTGTTCCGCGCTCGGTCGAGGCGCTCGGCCGCATCGAGGTGGTCTGCTTCGACAAGACCGGGACGCTGTCCGAGAACCGGCTGCGGGTGTCGGAGGTCCGACCCGCGACGGGCGCTTCAATTGTCTCGGAGGCCGCCAAAGCCGAGGTGTTGCGCTGCGCGGCGCACGCCGCCCCGGCGGCCAACGGCGGACCGCAGGCCCACGCGACCGACGTCGCCATCGTCGAGGCCGCCGAGAACGCCGGGGTCGCCAACGGCGCGATCCCCGCCGCGCACCTGCCGTTCCGCTCCGGCCGGGCGTTCTCGGCCTCGGCGACCGGAACCGAGCTGACCGTCAAGGGCGCACCCGAGGTGGTGCTGGCCGCCTGCGGCGACGTCAGCCGGATGGACAGCACCGTCGCCGCGATGGCCGCGCGCGGGCTGCGCGTCATCGCGGTGGCGCGGCGCCGGCTGAGCCCGCAACAGGCCAGGGCGATCCGGGACAACCCCGACCGCATCGCCGACTACTGCGCGGGCGGGCTGACGCTGACGGGGTTCCTCGGCCTGTCCGACACCCCGCGCCCGGAATCCGCCGACGTGATTGCCACGCTGCGCTCCCAGAACGTGGGCATCAAGCTGATCACCGGCGACCACCCCATCACCGCCAAGGCCATCGCCGAGGAGCTGGGCCTGCCGGTGACCGCCGGCCAGGTCATCAGCGGCGCGGAATGGGATTCGTTGTCCCGCAAGGAACAAGAGCGCGTCGTGACCGAGCGCGTGATCTTCGCCCGGATGACACCGGAGAACAAGGTCCAGGTGGTGCAGACGCTCGAGAGCGCCGGGACGCGCACCGCCATGGTCGGCGACGGGGCCAACGACGCCGCGGCTATTCGGGCCGCCACGGTCGGCATCGGCGTGGTCGCGCACGGCAGCGACCCGGCGCACCTGGTGGCCGACGTGGTGCTGGTCGACGGCCGCATCGACGCGCTGCTGGAAGCCATCGAGGAAGGGCGCCAGCTGTGGCGGCGGGTGCAGGCCGCGGTGTCGGTGCTGCTCGGCGGCAACGCCGGCGAGGTGATCTTCGCGATCATCGGCAGCGCGATCACCGGGACCTCGCCGCTGAACACCCGCCAGCTGCTGCTGGTCAACACGCTGACCGACGCGCTGCCCGCGGCGGCGCTGGCGGTCAGCAAGCCGCGCGGCACCGTGGACCCCAACCTGCGCGGCGCGGATCAGCCCGCCCTGTGGCACGCCGTGGCCGTGCGGGGCGTCACCACCGCCGCGGCGGCGACGGCGGCGTGGGCGATGGCCGGTGTCACCGGACGCCCGCAGCGCGCGTCCACCGTGGCGCTGGTCGCCCTGGTGGGCACCGAGCTGGGTCAGACGCTGCTGGAGTCGCAGGCCCCCTTGGTCGTGCTCACCGCGGCGGGCTCGCTCGCGTTCGCGGGGACCCTGATCAGCATCCCCGGCGTCAGCCAACTGCTCGGCTGTACGCCGATCGGTCCGCTCGGGTGGGCTCAGGGCCTAGGAGCCGCCGCTGCGGCGACGGTAGCCGTGGCGGTGGTGGGACCACGGTTCGAAGCTCGGGATCGAGCCGATGCTTCTGAGCAGGCTCGACGACCTCAACAAACCCCGCCCGCCACGCCAGGGCGTAAAGCTGCCGCAGCGGCACGGCCAGCACGGAAGCTAACGTCGAAACCAGCGGATCGGTCAGGGCGTCGGTCCTCGACATACTCCAGACAGTGACCGCACGACCCGGCCCGGCGGCAAATGCTGTGTTACCGAAAGGCAAATGATGGCGGAAAAGAAGGCGCGTAGGGGGACATCCCAGCGGGACGCGGTACAGAAAATCCGGGAAGGCGAGACGTTCGCCGTAAATCTTCCGGTTTTTGGCCAAGTGGGCATTCCCCGGCCGGAACAGCTGGCCTATTACGGCGGCCTGGCCGCGCTGGCCGCGTTCGAGCTCATCGACTGGCCCGTCGCCCTGGTCATCGCCACCGGGCACGTCCTGGCGAGCAATCACCACAACAAGCTCCTCGAGGAGCTCGGCGAGGCGATGGAAGAGGTCTAGCCGACCGCGCGCTCGAACTCGAGCGTCACCCGGGTGCCCGCGGCGGTCCGCACGGTGTCGACGCGGTCGGCCAGCCCGCCGATCAGGGTGAGCCCGCGGCCGCGGCGCCGGGTGCGCAGGCTGGCCGACGAATCGCCCACCCACCGGCCGGTGTCGCTGACGGTGACCGCGACTGTCTCGCCGCGCAGGAAGGCCTCGACCGACACGGTCCGGCGGGCCTCGCTGCGGCTCCCGTGTTCGATCGCGTTGGTGACCGCCTCCCCGGTCGCGAGCAGGATGTCGTCCTCGCGGCGCGGGTCGACGGCGACGCGGCCCAACCAGCTGCGCAGCTGCCGGCGCGCGACGGGAATCTGCGCCGGCGCGGCGGGCAGCACGGTGGTGAAGCTGCGCGCGGCCGCGTGGCTGGGACGCAGCGCCAGCACGACGACGTCGTCGCAGTAGCCGCCCGGCGGCGTCATCCGCGCCAGCAACTCGGCGCAGACGGATTCGACGGGCAGGTCGGCGCAGTCGGCGGCCGCCTCCTTCAGGCGGGCGAACCCGTCGTCCAGCGTCTCGCCGGCGCGCTCGATGAGCCCGTCGGTGTAGAGCAGGATCAGGCTGCCGGGTGCCAGGTCGGCCGTCGCGGTCGCGGCCGGCTCGGTGTCGCAGTTTTCGTCGTGCACCGCGACCGGGGGCCGTCGGCCCGACTCGAGGAAGACCGGCTCCGCGTCGGGCGGAACGAGCAGCGGGTAGGGGTGCCCGGCGCAGCTGTAGCTGACCGTGGCGGCCCCGGCGGCGGCGTTGGCCCCGATGTCGATGAGGGCGTAGGCCACCGTCGCGCAGCGGGCGCCGTCGACGCTGGCCGCGTACCGGTCCAGCGCCGCCAGCACCGCGGCCGGTTCGGCGGCGGTGAGCGCCGAGGCGGCCACCGCGGCGCGCAACCTGCTCATCACGATCGCGGCGGCCAGGCCGTGCCCGACGACGTCGCCGACCGAGATCCCGATCCGTCCGGCGCGGCCCAGCGGGGTGACCGAATACCAGTCGCCCCCCACTCGCATCGTCTCTCCGGCCGGCTGGTAGACGGCCGCCACGACGCCGGCGGTCGAGCCGCGATCCAGGTCGAGCAGATGTTCCTGAAAGTCGACGGCGATGCGGTGTTCGCGCGCCATGACGCGGACCCGGTCCAGCGCCGCCTGGGTGAGCTCGGCCATCCGGGCGAACGTGTCGAGCTCGGCGGTGCCGAACGGCCGCGGCGTGGGCCACAGCAACAACAGCGCGCCGATGACGCGACCGGCGTTGTCCCGCAACGGATGAGCGACGCAGGCGCGCACATCGGCCGCGGTGTTGCGCACCGCGTGCGCATAGCGCGGCGGCAGGTCGAACGTGTCGGGGATGACCATCGGCTCGCCGCCGCTGATCACGTCGACGCCGACCAGCGGCGCATCGAGGGCGACCACGTGGTAGCGGTCGCGCACTTCGGCGGGCAGGTCGCCGGCGTATTCGAACCGGGCGTGGTGCTCGGTGTCCACCACCCCGACGCCCACCGCGACCGGGTCGCCCGAGCCGCGGGCGTAGTCGAGCAGGGCGTCCAGTATTCCGGTGACCGAATCGGTGGCCTGCAGCGCGGAGTCGAAGTGCGCCAGGTCGAGCTGCGCCTCGCGCCGCTGGCGGTCGCGCTCGCGGGTGACCGCGGACAACCGCGACGCCACCCGGTCGACGAGCTCCTGGGACCGGAACGGCTTCGGCAGGTAGTCGTCGGCGCCGCCGGCGAACCCCTCGTCGACGGCCTCCGCCCCGGCGCGGGCCGACAGCATCAGGACCGGCGTCGCCGCCACCGCCGGGTCCGCGCGGATCGCCGCCAGCAGGTCGAAGCCGTCGAGGCGCGGCATCATCACGTCCGTCACAATCGCGTCCGGGTGCAGCCGCGTCGCCGCGGCCAGTGCCGCCTGCCCATCCGCGACCACCACCGTGTCCCAGTGCGCCGACAGCACCCGGTCCAAATGAGCGCGCATGTCGGCGTTGTCGTCGGCGATCAGCACCAGCTGGCGCTCCCGGTGTGAGGCGGCCGGTTCGGCGACCGGCGTCACCCATTGGCGCGCCTCGGCCACGTAGGGGTTGGTGTCGTCGAGCGCGACGGTCGGGGGTTGCTCGGCCGCGGCGCCGGCGACCGCCAGCGGCAGCCGGACGGTGACGGCGGTCCCGCGGTCCGGTTCGCTGTCGATCTCCACGGTCCCGTGCTGCAGCTCGACCAGGCCGCGCACCAGCGACAGCCCGATCCCGGTTCCCTCCACGCTGCGGCCGCGCAGGTTCTCGGCCCGGTAAAAGCGCTCGAACAGGCGGTCCAGGTCCTCTTTGGCGATCCCGACCCCGGTGTCCCGCAACGTCATTCGGCAATGCGGGGCTTCGGCGCGCACCTCGACCGAAATCGAGCCGCACAGGGTGTATTTGACGGCGTTGGAAAGCAAGTTGAGGACGATCGTCTCCCACATGCCCGGATCGATCTCGGCCGGCGCCGCCCCGCAGTCCACCACGAGCTCGAGCCCCGCCCGCTGACACAGTTCGGTGAACGACGAGGCGATGTGAGCGGTAAGCGCGCCGACGTCGGTGGGCACCAGTTTCGCGTTCGCCCGGCCCGCTTCGATGCGGGAGAAATCGAGCAGCGAGTCGACCAGGCGCTGCAGGCGCCGCGCGTTGCGGCCCGCCGTGCTGAGCCGGTCCGCCAGCACGCTGTCCGGCGGCGCGTCGGACAGCGCGTCATCCAGCGGCCCCAGCAAAAGCGTTAGCGGCGTGCGGAATTCGTGGCTGACGTTCGTCAAAAACGCGGTCTTGGCGCGATCCAGCTCGGCCAGCGCGTCGGCCCGCTGCCGCTGCTGTTCGTAGGAGACGATCTGCGCGAACGCGGACGACAGCTGGTCGGCCAGCAGCTGACAGAAGCCCCGGTACTGGTCGTCGAGCGGGCAGCGCGGGTTGATGCCGACGACCAGCGCGCCGGCGGTGGCGCCCTCGCCCACCGGCAACACCAGCGCCCCTTCCGGGCAGTCGACACCCAGGGCGCTCCTGATGCCGGGAAGTGCCGCCGCGATGTCGCCGATCTCCCGCGTGTCGGTCCGTGCCCATGACGTCGGGTCGGAGTCGGTCAACTGGGCGAACGAGCGCGGCAAGATCGGCAGCATCGACGCCGTCGCACCCCGCAACGCGATGGCGCCGCCCGCGTCGGCGACGTAGACCGCGATGAACGGCAGGTCCGCCGGCTGGGCCGTACACACCTCGACCGCCGCGTTCACGGCGTCATCGATCGCCTGGGTTTCCATGACCGCGGACGCCACGGTGTTGAGCAGGTGCAGGCGCCGCTCCCCCAGCACCCGCTCGGTCGTCTCGGTGACCGCGCAGAAGATCCCCGAGACGCCGCCGCGGTCGCCGATCAACGGGCCGTAGGTGAAGGTGAAGTAGCGGTCCCGGCGCCGGCCCTCCATCACCATCGACAGCAGCAGGTCGTTGGACCAGGTGGCCGCGCCGGTGGCCACGACGCTGTCCAGCATCGGGCTGATCGGCTCCCAGATGTCCCACCACACGTCCCGGCCGGGGCGGCCCAACGCGGCCGGATGCTTGTCGGCCAAAGCGGGTATGTAGGCGTCGTTGTAGATCAGGAACAGCTCCCGCGGGTCCAGCCACAGCACGATCGGGAACCGCGACGTCAGCGCCGTCACCACCGCCGCGCGGAACTCGGCCGGCCAGCGCTCCGGCGGCCCCAATGGGTGGGCCGCCCAATCGAACTCGGCGAACCGGCGGCCCATTTCCCCGCCCAGCTCGACCGCGGCCGCCAGGTCAGCGGGCAGGGAGCTCATGCCTGCTGGTCGCGCTGCAGCGCATCCGACAGCGTCGGGTAGACCTCGAGGATGCGATCCAGCTCGGTCACCTGGATCGGCCGGAGCACCACGTCGTGGTCGGCCACCAGGCGAACCGCCGTGTCGGTCGCCTTGCCCGCCTCGTGACAGTCGAGCACCGCGTTCAGCGCCGCGCTGCCGAAGAAGGTCACCGGCGTCAGGTCGACGACCACTAGCCGGGCCGGGTGGTTGGCGGACACCTGCAGCGCGGCGGCCAGGTGCGGGGTGAGCTGGTCGACGGTGCTGGAGTCGACGTCACCTTTGACGCGAACCAATACGGCGTCCTCGCGGGACTCGTGATCAACCGCCAACAGTTGCATGCTTCTCACCGCCACGATTCGCAGAATGCCCAGGAAAGAATGTTTCGAAGCCTATCTTTACCCGGAGGGGTCGGGCGGAATCCGTTCGTGCACCGTCAGCAGCACATGGTCGAACTGACTCTGGGCGGCCGCCGGCGGGGCCGGCAGCGTCGACACCTCGTCGAGCAATTGCTTTGCCAGCGCGCGCAGTTTCACGTTGGTCTCCTGGGACCGCCACTGCAGGACCCGGAAGGCCTGCTGGGCGCTGATCCGGTAGACGTACATCAGCACGCCCTTGGCCTGCTCGATCGCCGCGCGATTCTCGAACAGCTCCGGCAGGGCCTCGTCGAGCACTTCCTGCCGCGTCTCGTCGCGGGCCTCGTCGAAGGTGTGGGTGAGGTCGATGTAGTAGCCGGCCGTGCCCACGACCGCGCCGGAGTCGTCCAGCATGCGGTCGGCCACCACGATCGCGTCGTGCACGTTGCCCTTGGTGTCGAGGAAGCGGTGGCGGCTGGAAAACGACTCCTCGGACTGCAGGGCGTAGTCGAGCAGGTCCTGGACGTGGGCGCGGTCGTCGGGATGTTTGTGCGACAGCAGCAGTTTGGTGGTGGGCGCCACGGTCCCCGGTTCATAGCCGTGCATCCGGGCCACCTCGTCGGACCATTCCCAGCGTTGACCGACGAACCAGAACCGGAACGCCCCGACGTTCAGGTACCTCGCGGCGGCCTCGCTTGGCATGGGCTGTGGCACGTTTGCATCCTGCCATTACCTGGGTATTCCGGGCTACCGTCGTTGTGCTGGCCTTCTGGGGTAACGTCGCGTGCGGAACCATTCGACGAAAAAGTTCAGACGCGGGAGCGCACGCCCAGTGCGCTGAGAGGACGGCTCGGGGCCGTCGACCGTACGAACCTGACCGGGTAATGCCGGCGTAGGGAGATGACAACCATGACCGTAACCATCGAGCCGTCGGTGACCACCGGACCCATCGCCGGCAGCAGCAAGGCCTACCTCGAATTGGACGGCGGCGCGCGGGTGCCGTTCCGGCGGGTGAACCTGTCCACCGGGGACCACTTCGACCTCTACGACACCTCGGGCCCCTACACCGACCCGGACGCGGTGATCGACCTGGCCGCCGGGCTGCCGGCGCGGCCCGGCGTGGTGCGCGACCGCGGCACCCAGCTGCAGCGGGCCCGCGCCGGCGAGATCACCGCCGAGATGGCGTTCATCGCCGCCCGCGAGGGCGTGCCCGCCGAGCTGGTCCGCGACGAGGTCGCCCGGGGCCGCGCGGTGATCCCGGCCAACCACAACCACCCCGAGAGCGAGCCGATGATCATCGGCAAGGCGTTCGCGGTCAAGGTCAACGCCAACATCGGCAACTCGGCGGTGACGTCGTCGATCGCCGAGGAGGTCGACAAGATGGTGTGGGCCACCCGCTGGGGCGCCGACACCATCATGGACCTGTCCACCGGCAAGAACATCCACGAGACCCGCGAGTGGATCCTGCGCAACTCACCCGTCCCGGTCGGCACGGTGCCGATCTATCAGGCCCTCGAGAAGGTCAAGGGCGACCCGACGGAGCTGACGTGGGAGATCTACCGCGACACCGTGATCGAGCAGTGCGAGCAGGGCGTGGACTACATGACCGTGCACGCCGGCGTGCTGCTGCGGTACGTGCCGCTGACCGCCAAGCGGGTCACCGGGATCGTGTCCCGCGGCGGCTCCATCATGGCGGCGTGGTGCCTGGCGCACCACCGGGAGTCGTTCCTGTACACCAACTTCGACGAGCTTTGCGAGATTTTCGCCCGCTACGACGTCACCTTCTCGCTGGGTGACGGCCTGCGGCCGGGCTCGATCGCCGACGCCAACGACGCCGCGCAGTTCGCCGAGCTGCGCACCCTGGGCGAGTTGACCGGGATCGCGAAATCCCATGGCGCACAGGTGATGATCGAGGGACCCGGGCACGTCCCGATGCACAAGATCGTCGAGAACGTGCGGCTGGAGGAGGAGCTGTGCGAGGAGGCCCCGTTCTACACGCTGGGCCCGCTGGCCACCGACATCGCGCCGGCCTACGACCACATCACCTCGGCGATCGGCGCGGCCATCATCGCCCAGGCCGGCACCGCGATGCTGTGCTACGTGACCCCCAAGGAACACCTCGGGCTGCCGGACCGCAAGGACGTCAAGGACGGCGTGATCGCCTACAAGATCGCCGCCCACTCCGCCGACCTGGCCAAGGGGCATCCGCGCGCCCAGGAGCGCGACGACGCGCTGTCGACCGCGCGCTTCGAGTTCCGGTGGAACGACCAGTTCGCGCTGTCGCTGGACCCGGACACCGCGCGGGAATTCCACGACGAGACGCTGCCGGCCGAGCCCGCCAAGACCGCGCACTTCTGCTCGATGTGCGGGCCGAAGTTCTGCTCGATGCGGATCACCCAGGACGTTCGCGATTACGCGGCGGCGCACGGGCTCGACAGCGAGGAGGCGATCGAGGCCGCCATGGCTGACAAGTCACGCGAGTTCGCCGAGCACGGCAACCGGGTGTATTTGCCCATCACCCAGTGAATTACCTGCCGCTGGCGCCAACTGGGACCACCCCGCCGCGGGTGCTGACCATAGCCGGATCGGACTCCGGCGGCGGCGCGGGCATTCAAGCCGACATGCGCACCATGGCGCTGCTGGGCGTGCACGCATGCGTCGCCGTCACCGCGGTGACCGTGCAGAACACGGTGGGGGTCAAGAGCTTTCACGAGGTGCCCGGCGACGTGGTCGCCGGGCAGATCGAAGCCGTGGTCACCGACATCGGCGTGCAGGCCGCCAAGACCGGGATGCTGGCGTCGGCCCCGATCATCGGCGCGGTGGCCGACGCCTGGCGCCGGCTGGGGTTGACGGTCCCGCTGGTCGTCGACCCGGTGTGCGCGTCCATGCACGGCGACCCGCTGCTGGCCGCCTCGGCCCTGGATTCGCTTCGCGACAAATTGTTTCCGCTGGCCACCCTGGTGACGCCGAACCTCGACGAGGTGCGGTTGCTGGTGGACATCGACGTCGTCGACTCGGCTTCGCAGCGGGCGGCGGCCGAGGCGCTGCACGCGCTGGGCCCGAACTGGGTGCTGGTCAAGGGCGGACACCTGCGCTCGTCCGACCGCAGCTGCGACCTGCTCTACGACGGCACCTCCTGCTACGAGTTCGACGCCGAGCGGATCGCCACCGGCAACGACCACGGCGGCGGGGACACGCTGGCGTCGGCGGTCGCGTGTGCGCTGGTGCACGGCTACAGCATGCCCGACGCGGTCGGCTTCGGGAAGCGCTGGGTCACCGAATCCCTGCGCGCCGCTTACCCGTTGGGCCACGGCCACGGCCCCGTCTCGCCCTTGTTCAGGCTGATATGAATCTGGAGCCGATCGCCGGAGTCGCCCACGAACCGTCCGGCACGCCGTCCGGGGTCGTGGTGCTGACCCACGGCGCCGGCGGCGACCGGGAATCCCCGCTGTTGTGCCAGGTTTGCGACGAGTGGGCGCGACGCGGCTGGCTCGCGGTGCGGTACAACCTGCCGTACCGCCGGCGCCGGCCCAAAGGCCCGCCGTCCGGCTCGGCCGCGGCCGATCGCGCGGGGATCGTCGAGGCGATCGCGTTGTGCCGCGGCCTTTCCGGCGGCCCGCTGATCGCCGGCGGGCATTCCTACGGCGGCCGGCAGACGTCCATGGTGGTCGCTTCCGGAGACGCCGCCGTCGCGGCGCTCACTCTGTTCTCGTATCCGGTGCACCCACCCGGCAAGCCCGAACGGCCCCGCACCGAGCACCTGCCCGACATCCGGGTGCCCACCGTGTTCACCCACGGAACGTCCGATCCGTTCGGCACGCCGGGCGAACTGCGCGACGCCGCCGCGCTGATCAACGCGCCCACCGAGGTCGTTGAGATCACCGGCGCGCGCCACGACCTGCGCTCGAAGACCCTCGACGTGCCCGCGCTCGCCGTCGAGGCGGCGTTGCGGTTGACGCGGAACCTTCGTTAACATAATCAGCACTTGGCGGGGCCCCCTTGGCCCGGCCGAGAGGGATTGCACATGTTGGAGAAACTTCGTCGGGTCCTCGACTACCGACTCAGCATCGCCCAGCTGATGGCCATCGGAATCCTCCTGGGCACACCGTACCTGCTGGTGGGAACCATCTGGTCGGCGACGCACATCGAACACCTGCACCAGATGCACGGGGTTGACCTCGCGGTGTCGTTCCTGGGGTCGATCGTGTCGTGGCCGGTGCTGCTTTTCGCCAATGTCTGCATGACGTGAAATCCACATCGATCATTTACATAATTGGGGGGCAGAACAGCCGTGGACAATCGCCGGATACTGCTGGGAGTGGCGGGGCTGGTGCTGGCGCTGATCGGGCTGGCAGCGCTGTGGTTTCCGGTCGCCCTCGACCAACACGACACGTATGGCTTCCCGATCGAATGCGGCAATGGCTTCACCGCCAAGGTTCCGCAGCTCGACGGCGGCGTGGTCGACAAGTGCGAGAGCGCGCTGCTCGTGCGTCGGGTCTGGGCGATTCCGTCGGTTGCCATCGGGTGGCTACTGGTGACCGTGTTCCTGGTCGCCTGGATGCGCGAGTCCCCGTCGGCGCGAGCGGATGTCTCGTGAGCTATCCGGGATAGCGCGAGTAGCAAGCGTCCATGTTGCCCGCCACGCCACCGCGGAAGGCGGCGATCCGGGTGAAGCCTGCCGGGACGCTGGTGCCGTCGGCGTCGCTGGCGACCAGGCGATTGGTGAGCAGCCCGGAGACCGCCTCGTCGAGGTCACCCGCGGTCAGCACGAGCTGCTTCTGCGACGGCAGCTCGATGGGTTCGGCCATCTTGCGGTGCACGACACCGGTCAGGCACGCGGTCCGCAGCGCGGTCCAGGGGCTCTGCATCGGCAGGCCGCGGTCGTGTTGCACGGCCAGCGCGTACCTCGACATCACGATCGACAGGGCGGTGTCGTCGCCTTGCGGCAGGGTGCGCTCGTTCTCCGCGGCGACCTTGCCCACCTTGGCCAGCGCGGGAAGCTCGACGGCGATGGTGTTGGTGGCCGGGCAGTAGGACGCCGGCGGGCTGGGCTGGGCGTCGGGGCAGGCGCTTGGCTTGTAGGACAACGTCGGCGGGTTCTGCGGCGAGAAGATCTTTCCGAGCAGCTCCATCAGCGTGGACAACGTGTCCTCGTTGATGGGGACCTCACCGGTTTCCGGGTCGCCGCTCGAATCGATGCGCAGGGCGGTCGGCAGGTCGCCGCGGCGCTGCTCGATTTCCTGCTTGTCGATGCCCGCGCACGCCGTGGCGCCGTTGATGAAGCCCATCTGGAAGGCGCTGATCCGATCCAGGGCCGACCCATGCTCGTCGTCGTTCTGGGTATCGGCATCCTCGACCGGGTCGCGGGTGGTGATGATGCCGGCCAGCACGTGGTCGAGGCCGTCGGCGGTGCTCAGCGTGAAGCGCGGTGACCTGCCGTCGGCCACCCAGAACAAGTAGACCCCCGCGAAGCAGTCCGCCTGCTGCTCGCGGACGATCGTCGGGTCCCTCCTGGTCACCAGTTTCGCCATCTGCTGCAGGGCATGGCCGAACTCGTGCGCCAGCACGCCGGTCACCGACATGTCCCCGAAGTAACGTTGCGCGACGGGCATGAAAACCCCGCGATCCCAGGCGATCAGGTTGCAGCGCGAGCTGAAGAACGCGTTGGCGAGCTTGTAGGTGTCGTTGTGGCAGATGATCGGGCTGCTCGGATCCTCCGAGTCGTAGGACACGATCTTGCCGACCGGAATGAAGCTGCCCTTCAGCGATTGGCTGTACGCCGATTTCCAGTACTCCTCGATGTCGTTGATCGAGAGCAACGACAACTTGTCGATCGGCCCGTTGTTGGTGTTGACCACCGTGCCGGTGGCACCGGGCGCGTTCGGACGGGTGCCGCTGTGGCCGTTGGCCGCCGGCAATCCGCCCACCCGGAACGGGTCGTTGAGCATCGACAGGGCGCGCCCGTCCACCATCGTGGTGCACCCGGCCACCACCAACACCGCCCCCGCGCCGGCGATTGCCGCCTTCAGGCGTCGACTCATGACGGACCTCATCCCGGCCGGGCTGCAAGGCAGCATCGAAGGGCTCTCATTCTAGATGCCCTGGCTAACCCTGACAGCCCATTCGAAATGTGCAAGGCGAGTCATCGCCCCGCGGCCGCGCAATGCTCACCCGTTCCGAAATATCAACGGCCGCGGACGTATTCATCCGGCGAATTGCCGATGCCCTGACGTGCCACGATGTGCTGATGTGCGTAAAGCGTTGCCCGGCAATCAAAATGGCGGCGGGTCGTCGTCGTCGGTGCCGGGTGGGACGGGATCAAAGTAGCTGGGCCATGCGACCCGGCGGGCTTGGCGGGCTTGGCGGTTGTGGTTGCGTTCGGTGGCCACCCGGGTGGCGCGCTCTTGGGCGCGGGTGCGCCGCCGCCGCGGCATCATCGCGGTGCGCTCGGCGCAATAATCTGGCGGCCCGAGGTCGACTTCGGGGGCGGGCATCCCACCGGCGGCGCGGCACAGGCTGGGGAACAGCAGCGCGCTGCCCGGGGTGGTGACGTAGGTGTGCCCGGACGGCGCGGTCACGATCAACGTCCCATCAGCCAGCTGGCGTTCGCTCCAACCCAGAAACGTTTTGATCAAGTGATGCAGCGGGCAGTAGCACTTCAAATTGGCCGCATGCGTGGGCCCACCCTGGGCATAGGGGATCGTATGGTCGAGCTCGCAATCCACCGCGGGGCGGTCACAACCGGGAAAGCGACACGTCAAATCCCGGCACCGCACAAAATCGGCCAACGCCTTCGACGGCACATAGCCCTTCTCCGGCGGGGCATCGCACGGGTGAAACAACGGCATCAGCTTCGCCGACTTGGCCAGCTCGGCCACCACCTCGGGCGGGATCAAACCATCAGCACCCCACTCCGAACCCGGAGTGTCGCCGAGACCGTCGATCGTGGCCTGCTCGGCGATCACGTGGATGGCCACCGGACTGGCCGCGCGGCGGGCGCCGGCCGCGCAATCGCTGCGCCCGCAGCGACACCCCAGCCGATCAGCCCCGGCCGCCAACGCCCCCAACGCATCAGCGCGGCGCTGCTCACGGCTGCGCGGGTCATGCGCGCACACCGTGGCGGCCAAGGCGTCCAGGCGCTTGTCCAAGGCGTGGGCATCCACGCTGAACAGGCTGCCCGAAATGTCGGCCAGACCATCGCCGACATCGCCGATCCACACCTGGCGATCACGCTGGCGCTCAGCGCGGCGGCGCACCGCATCGCGGTCGGCCTTGGCCACGATCTTGTCCACCTGCCCGGCCAGCCGGCCCCGCGTCATCGACGGCCAGCGCGCCACATTGGCCGCCAACTGCGCATCCACCGTCGCCAGCACGTCGGGGTCGACGATCAGATCGGTGCGATACACCAGGGTTTGAAACATCCGGTAGTCGATGTCGCCGGCCCGAAACACATCGGCGGCCTTCGGCAGGCGCTCGCGCATCGCCCGCGCATAATGCAACCGGCTGCCCGCCATCGCCTGGCTGATCCGCAACGCCGCGGCCACCTCCGCGGCGACGGCCGCCATCGTGTCAATCGCCCAACTCTCGTCCTCGCCACAGCGCGAAAGCCGATACCCGAACAGCTCCCCGATCGCCGCCAACTGCGCAGCGGCCTCCCGATTCTCCGCCCGCGCCGCCGCCGCAATCCGATTGACCAACGCCACCGACTCCGCCGTCGTCGACGGATAACGACGCTCGATCATCTCGTCCATCCGCGCGATCGCCTCAGCACGCGACTCCGAACCCGATCCATCGAACATACGTTCGAGTATACCAGGCCGACGACAAGAACGGCACCACGACGACGGGTAACGCAGCAAGGTGATGCGTTAGCATCAGATGCATGCGCACCACCTTGGCGATCGACGACGACGTCCTGCTGGCCGTCAAGGAGCGAGCCCGCCGAGAGAAGCGGCCCGTGGGAGCGGTGCTCTCCGATCTGGCCCGCCAGGCGTTGACCAGGCACGACACTCCACCGGCGGGACAGTCCGAGGCCTCCGCGCTTTTTCATGGCTTCGATCCGCTGCCGCACCGCGGCGCTGCGGTCTCCAACGCCCTTATCGACCTGCTTCGCGACGAGGAGCTGGCCTGATCGATGCGGTCGCTTCTGGATGTGAATGTTCTGCTGGCTTTGCTCGACCGAGATCACGTCGACCACGATCGGGCTCGGGCATGGATCACCCAGGAGATCGCGCGGGGTTGGGCGTCGTGTGCGATCACCCAGAATGGCTTCGTAAGCATCATCAGCCAACCGCGTTATCCCAGCCCCATCTCGCCCCGCCACGCCATCGACTTGCTGGCCCGGGCGACCCAGACGCAGCATCACCAGTTTTGGCCATGCACCGTGAGCGTTCTCGACGCCGAGACAATAGATCCTTTGCGCATACACAGTTCCAAGCAGGTCACCGACGCGTACTTGCTGGCGCTCGCCGTTGCAAACCGGGGCACGTTTGTGACCTTCGACCAGTCCATCGCATTGTCAACAGTTTTCGGTGCGCGAGACCAGCACCTGACGATCTTGTGACCGTGCCCGCTACGACACCCGGGTGCGGTGCCGCTTGTCGTGCGGCGGGACGCCGTTGGCGCCGCCGATCGACTCGGCATAGGTGCCCACCGCGAACGCCGCGGCGGAACCCATGATCGCCATCGCCTCCCGGTTGACGGCGTCGACGGTATCCCGCGGGCTCTGGTAGTTGGGATCGAACGGGATACCGGCCTGGCCGCCCCAGAGTCGTGCCTGCACGGTGGTTTTCGTCTGCGTCGACCCGGCGGCCAGGCCGCCGATCGGCACCCCCGCCACCATGAAGGGGTGGTAGTCGGTCAAGGTGTTCAACGGCGTGTCGGCGGGCCGCTTCCCGGACTGGTACAGGTAGGCGCCCAAGGTCCGCTCGATGCCGGCCGAGCCGTCGGGCACGTCGCCGAAGAAGATCCCGGCCCCCGGTGGACCGGACTGGTCGCCGTCGTCGGTGAAGTAGCCGGCGTTGGCCGAACCGATCATGGTGAAGTCCAGATACATCGCGACGTCGTTGAGCTGGTCGCCGTCCATGCCGAAAACGTAATCCATGGCGCCGTTGATGCCGTCCTCGTCGGCCCCCCAGAACGCGAACCGCACCGCGTTGTTCACCGGCGCCAACGGGCCCAGCTGCAGCGCCGTCTCCAACACCGCCGCCACGCCGGTCCCGTTGTCGTTGATGCCCGGTCCGCCGCGCGGGCTGTCGAGATGCGCCCCGACCATGATCACGTCGTGCGGGGAGCCGGTTTCGGTCTGCGCCACCACGTTTCGCGACGAGATCTGGACGTTCTCGGCGTCCAGCACCAGACGCACGGGCGCGGTGTCGCGGGCCAGCGCGGTGGCCCCGGCCCCCCCGACGACGGCCACGGGCACCCGCAGCCGCTTGAAGTAAGCGGGCACGAACAGCGTCGGTGGCGCGCCCTGGCCGGTGGCCGCGCTGAGCACGATCAGCGCGGCGGCGCCCCTGGCCACGGCGCTGTCCTGTTTGTCGACCACCGAGCAGCCCGCGTCGTCGACGACGGCGATCGCGCCTTTGGGCACGGCCGCCGGGTAGTCGCCGGGTGCGCAGCCCGACGGCCGGATGGGCCGGACCGGCTGCCCGGTCAGCCCGCCGGGCGGCGTGCGGACCAGCGGCGACGCCTGGTCGACCGGATAGCTGCGGCCCGCCACCGTCAGCGCCGGCTTGCCCGGCGAACCGGGCACCAGCCGGTCGAACTGCGTCGCCGATACCTTGAAACCCCTGTCCCGCAACGCCTTTGCCACGTAGTCGACGCTGGCGTCGTAGCCCGGCGTGCCGTCGGCGCGGTTGCCGCGGTTGGCGTTGGCGATGTCCTGCAGCGCGCGCAGGTGGGCGACCAACCGGTCGACAGTCACCTTGGCGGCCAGCCCCCGTCCGAGGTCAGGCGCCCCGGCCGGGGGCGCGGGACGCGGTCCCGAGCACCCCGCCACCAGGCCGATCAGCACCAGCGCCGCGCCCAGCCGACGGATCATGGCTTGGCGAGGACGTGGCGCGTGCGGTCCGCCAGTACCGGAACCCCGTTGCGGCCGCCGGTGTCCTGCGCGTACAAGCCAACCGCGTAGGCGACGCCGCCGCCGTTGATTCCCAGCGAGGTGCGGTCGATGTGGTCGAGGGTGTCGGTCTTTTGGTGATAGTTGGGATCGAACGGCTGGTCGGCGGTTCCGCCCCACAGCTTGGCCTGATCGGGGGTCTTCTTGACCTCGGCGCCCGAGAACAGGCCGCCGGCCGGGATGCCCGCCAGGGTGAATCCGTCGTAGTCCGAGCGGCCGTCGAACGAGGTGTCCTGCGCGGTCTTGCCGGCCGACTTCAGGTAGGCGACCAGCGCGCGCTCGATGCCGGCCGAGCCCTCCGGCACCACCGGCTGGCCGCGCGCATCCATCGGCAGCGACTGGTCGCCGTCGTAGGTGAAGTAACCGGGGTTGGGCGAGGCGAGCATGTCGAAGTTCAAATACAGCGCAATGTCTTTGAGCCCGTCCAGGTTCAGCGACTCCACGTAATTACGCGACCCGATCAGCCCGAGTTCCTCGGCGCCCCAGAAGCCGAACCGCACCGCGTTGTGCACCTGGGGCGAGTTCCCCAGCTGAATGGCGGTCTCCAGGACGGCGGCCACCCCCGACCCGTCGTCGTTGATGCCCGGGCCCTCCGGCACGCTGTCGAGGTGCGCGCCGACCATCACCACGTCGTGGGGCGACCCGGTCTTGGTCTGCGCGATGACGTTGCGGGCCTTGAACGTTTGGACGCTCGCGTTGAGCTTGATCGTGGTCGGTCCCGGCTGACCGCGCAGCTGCATCCCGACCGACTTGGTGACGCTGACCACCGGGATCTTCACGTCGGTGTCGGCGCCCAGGGTGCCGCCCATCTGCTGTTCGTCGACGTTGTCGGCGACGATCATCGCGACGGCGCCGCGCTGCGCCGCGGCGTCCTCCTTCTGGGCGAACGGGCAGGTGCCGCGGTCCACCAGCACCACCGCGCCCTGCACCCGCAGCCCGTCCAGGTCGGAGGGCTTGCAGCCCGGACTGTCCCCGGGCGGCACCGCGACCAGTGGCCCGCTCACCCCGTCCGGCGGGGTGCCGCGGCTGAACTCCAGCGGCCGCGCCTCCACGGTCGCGCCGCCAACCGTCACCATCGGCTTGTCGCCGTGAAACACCCGCGCCGAGAATTCGGGCGTCTGCACGTCAAATCCGCTGCTGCGCAACGTGTTCACGACGTAGTCGACGCTGGCTTCGTAGCCGGGGGAGCCGACGGCGCGGTTGCCATTGTTGGCGTTGGCGATGTCCTGCAGCTTCGACAGGTGCGTCATCATCGCGTCGGCCGCGACCTTGTCGTGGAGTGTGGAGGCGAAGGCCGCCGCGGCGGGATTGGCCGTCGCCGGCTGCGCGTCAGGGCAGCGATGCGAGCAACCGGACAGGGATGCGGTCAGGACGATCACGGCGAGCGCCGCGGGGATCGTCCGCGATTTTTTTACCATCGCGCCCCAGGTTAGACATACAGCGCGCTGAATGGCGCAAAAGGAATGTTGCGCACCACAAACCAAACCGCCACCAACGCCAGCGCCACCGCCGCCGACCACCGCTGGTGTTGCCAGCCCCGGACCCGCCGGCCGGCCACGCGGCCGTAGGTCCACGCCACATACGCCCAGACCAACAACACCAGCGCCACCAAACCCAGCGCGTTGAACCTCGCGGCCGCCGCCACGTCGCCGTGCAGCAGCGAATACAGCATGCGCGCGCTGCCGCATCCGGGGCAGTCGATGCCCAACAACGCCTTGGTGGGACACACCGGCAGCGGGCCACCCGGCGTCGTCGGATCGCCCACCCAGGTGGCCGCGCACACCAATGCGGCGGACGCGGCCACCATCAGCGGCGCGCCCAGGGCCGCGGCCTCAGAACGTCGCGAGTGGGGAAAGCGCGTTCGTCGTGCCCGCATCGAGACCACCGGCCACCGAGACGATGATGAGGACGGCAACCCACACGGCCCAGATGACGACCGACCAGATCACCCACTTCCGGGCGCTGGCGGCCGCGGCCTGCGCCTCGGCGTGCAAGCCCTGCGCCCACAATCCGTTGACCGAGGCGGCTTTCACGATCGCGACGATCCCGGTGATGGGGAAGCAGAACAACGTCGCCAGGATCGCCCACACCAAGTTGTTGCTCGGCGCCAGGCCGGCCGGCTGTTGCGGCGGGTATCCGGGTGGAGGCGGGGGCGGCTGCTCTGTCATGGATTCTCCAGGGGAAAAGAATTTAACTGGCGTGAGGCGGTGCTTACCCTACCCGAGCCGCGTGAAAACGCCACCATCTCCACAGATATCCGTTATTCCGGCCGTCCCGCCGGGCGCGGGACCGCACCCCTGACGAGCGCGAGAACCCCTGGTTTTCAACCGCTTTGCCGATAAGGTCCACTCAAACGCAAAATCACGGCAACATTGTGCCGAGCCGCCGAAAGGATTCCCAGACAGACAATTTCTAGCGGAATGTGTTGCATTGACAGGACATAGCCCTACGATCCCTTTAACGGTCCGATGTTAGGAGCCAGGATGCCTGATCTCAGCAAGGCGCTGCGCGCCGCGGCGGCCACCGCGCTCGCGGGTGGTTGCGCGCTGGCCGGCGCCGTCACGGCGACCGCGGACCCCACCGGTAACCCGGCCGACGTCAACACGCTGGCCGGGTCGTTGTCGAAGGGCTACGGCCTCAACAACTGCAACGCCGGAAACCTCGACGCCGGCGAGCTGGCCGTGCTCACCTGCGGGCAAAGTCCCGACCCGGGCGGCCCCGTTCAGGCCAGGTACATCCTGTTCAGCAACGCCGACAATCTGGCCGCCTCGTTCAAGACCAGCATCAAGGACGACGTGTTGACCGCGTGCGGGGACAGCGGGCAATCGCCCACCACCTGGCACCAGGGCACCAACAGCGCCAACTCGGGATCGGTGGCGTGCGGCACCTACCAGAATGCCGCCGAGATCATCTGGACCACGGACTCCAAAAACGTGTTGGGCCTGATCCGCGGCTCGAACGCCGACGCCCAGGCGCTCTACCAGTGGTGGCGCGCCAACGGCTGACGTATATGGCTGGGCCGCAGCGCTTTCCGCTCCGCCGGCCCCGAAACCCGGTGACGATCTTCGGTTTTCCAACACAACAAAGGAGTTCGAAATGTCCCCTCTCACGAATGCGCTGCGCGCCGCGACGGCGGTGGCGCTGATGGGCGGTTCCGCCCTCGTCGGCGCCGCCACGGCGGCCGCCGATCCCGGCACCGGCAGCTCGGCCGACATCAACACGCTGGCCGGCGTGCTGTCGAAGGGCTACGGCCTCAACACCTGTGAGCCGGCGCAGTTGTCGGGCCCCGTGCTCGCCGAGCTCGACTGCGGGCAGAGCCCGGACCCCAACGGGCCGGCCGCCGGCGTCTATCAACTGTTCAACAACGGCAGCGACCTGGCCGCCGCGTTCACCTCCGGGATCAACGGCGTGTCGCTGAGCCCGTGCGGGGACCAGGGACAGTCGCCGGGCACCTGGCACCAGGGCAGTAACGGTCAGACGGCCGGCCAGGTGGCGTGCGGAACCTACAAGAACGCCGCGGTGATCACCTGGACCACCGACGCCAAGAACGTGTTGAGCCACATCCGCGCGTCCAACACCGACGTCAACGCGCTGTACCAGTGGTGGCGCACCAACGGCTGAGCCGCTACAGCTGCGCCACAACCAGATCCGCCACCGCGCGCATCCCGGCGGCGTTGGGGTGCAGCGGTGCGGGCCGGCCCGGCAGCGGCACGCCGTAGCGCGCGGGCGTGACCGTCCACGGGTCGGCCGCCCACGCGTGGTGTAGCCGGCTCGCCGCGGCGGCGCCGACGGCCTCACATCCGGTTGCCGCCGCCGCCTCGGCCGTCAGCCGTTCGAGCGTCGCCGCGACGTGGCGGCCCAGCTCGGCATCCGCCTCGCCCAGCGGGGGCGCCGGCGTGCCCGCGGGCGGCAGGATCGTCAGGTAGTCCACGAACAAGACCCGGGCGTGCGGGGCGCGCCGGCGCAGTGCCGTCCCGACCGCGCACAACGAATCGAACACCCCGGCCAGCGCCCGATCGCGGGTGTCACGGTCCAGCAGTTCGGAGAGGCGCGGGCCGAGCAGCGGCAGGCGCCGCATGGCGTGCGGCAGCGAGGCGGCCATCAACAGCGGAACGTAGCCGACGTCGTTGCCCCCGATGGTCACCGTGACCAAGCTTTCCGAGCCGTCCAGCGCGTCGATCTGGGCCGGGCTGCCGTGCTGGCGATCGGTGAGCACGTGGGCGGTCGTGGCGCCCGAGAAGGTGACGTCGACCAGCTCGAGGCTCAGCCGTTCGGCGAGAAGGTGTGGGTAGTTGCGGGCCGAGCGGCCCGACCACAGCGGCGCGCCCGCCGCGCGCGGCCGGATGCCGGGGCCGGCGACCATCGAACTGCCCAGGGCGACATAGCGTTTCATGGAGCCGGGCTGGATGCCTGCGCCCAGAACCGCTTCGGGATCCGCCCGGCGCGCCGGGCCAGGTAGCCCGCGCCGACCGCGGCGGCCATCGCGGCGGCCATCGCCGGCGGGTCGGCGGCGCGGGTCACCGCCGTGGCCAACAGGACGGCGTCGCAACCCAATTCCATCGCCAGCGCGGCGTCGCTGGCCGTGCCGATGCCGGCGTCGAGCACCACCGGCACGCCGGCGCGCGCGACGATCATCTCGATGTTGTGCGGGTTGGTGATGCCCAGGCCGGTGCCGATCGGGGCGCCCAGCGGCATCACGGCCGCGCAACCGGCGTCTTCGAGCCGGCGGGCCAGCGCGGGGTCGTCGTTGGTGTAGGGCAGCACGACGAACCCGTCGTCGACCAATTGCTCTGCCGCGCGGACCAACTCGACCGCGTCGGGCAGCAGGGTGCGTTCGTCGGCGATGACCTCGAGCTTGACCCAGTTGGTGTTCAGCGCCTCGCGGGCCAGCTGCGCGGTGAGCACCGCCTCGGCCGCGCCGCGGCACCCCGCGGTGTTGGGCAGCGGCGTGATGCCCAGCCGGTTCAGCAGGTCCAGCAGCCCGGTCCCGCCCTCGGCGTCGACGCGGCGGATCGCCACGGTGGTCAGCTCGGTGCCGGACGCGATCAGCGCCTGCTCGAGCACCGCCAGGTTCGTCGCGCCCCCGGTGCCCATGATGAGCCGCGAGGCGAAGCTGCGGTCCGCGATCGTCAGTTTGGAATCAGCCACCTTGCACCGCCGTCACCACCTCTAGCCTTGCGCCGTCGAAAAGCCGTGTCGCCCACGCCGATCGCGGCAGGACCGACAGGTCCATCGCCACCGCGATGCCCCGGTCCGGGAAGCCCAGCGACTCCAGCAGCGCGGCGACCGTGGTCCGCTCGTCGACCTCGACCTGTTGCTCGTTGACCGTGACGATCATGGGTGGGCCCCCACCGGGGCCAGTTCGGACACAATCTGTTCGGCGGTCCACGGCGCCAGCAGGAACCCGGACCGCCCGTGGCCGGCCGCGACCAGGGTCCGCCCGTCCAGGCGCTGCACGAGCGGCAGGTTGTCGGGCGTCATCGGGCGCAGCCCGGCGGCGCACTCGGCCAGTTCGTACTCGCCCAGGGCCGGCACCACCGCGCACGCGTCGTCGAGCAGGTCGCGCACCCCCGACACGGCCGGGGCGGTGTCGCGCCCGTGCTCATACTGGGTGGCGCCGACGACCACCCCGTCCACCCGCGGCACCAGGTACACCTGCCGTCCGTGCACGCGGGCGCGAATCACCCTGCCCAGCAACGGCATACATCCCTTGCGCCAGCGCAGGCGCAGCACCTCGCCCTTCACCGGGCGCACCGGCAGCCCCGGCCACAGCGACGGCGCGTCGATGCCGTTGGCGATCACCACCGCGTCGGCGTCGACGCGGGCCAGGTCGTGCACCGGCCCCGCCCACTCGATGCCGAGGCGTTCGCAGGCCAGGCCCAGGCCGTCGAGGACGGCGCGGTTGTCGACCGCCAGCTCGGTGGGCGCCCGGAAGCCGTGGCGGATGCCCTGGGCCAGCAGCGGTTCCACGTCGCGGGCCGCGCTCTCCCACACCACCGGGTGGCCCTGGTCGGACAGCCAGTCGGCGACGGTGCGCAAATCCGCGACGTCGGCGCGGTCGACGGCCACCACCAGCGACTCGCGCGCGGTGATGATCCCCGGCGGCAGCCCGTCGGTGAAGCCCTCGCGCCACAGCCGCAGCGATTCCAGGCCCAGCCGCAGCAGCCGCTCCTCGCCGGGCCAGCCTTCGCTGTGCGGGGCGAGCATGCCGCCGGCCACCCAGGACGCGCCCGGTTCGCCGGTGCGATGCACCCGCACCGACCATCCGGCCTGCGCGGCCCGGCGCGCCACCGACAGCCCGATGACGCCGCCGCCGATAACGGCCAGCCGGTTCGCCATCCTCTGCTCCCTTCGCCGGCATGACCCGGATCAGGTTCGACGGTAAGGGCCGCGCGCCCACTCTCAGTCCCCGCTCGCAAGAGACTCCCGTGCTCTATCTACCCGTCCCACGCTAGCGCGCTAGCGTCGCGGTGTGCACGAACGTGTCGCCCGGCTCCGTGAAGCGAGGCTGTATCTGTGCACCGACGCGCGCCGCGAGCGCGGCGACCTGGCCGAGTTCGCCGACGCCGCCCTGGCCGGCGGGGTCGACGTCGTCCAGCTGCGCGACAAGGGGTCGGCCGGCGAGCGGCGGTTCGGCCCGCTCGAGGCGCGCGACGAGCTGGCCGCCTGCGAGATCCTGGCCGAGGCGGCCCGGAGGCACGGGGCCCTGTTCGCGGTCAACGACCGCGCCGACATCGCCCGCCTGGCCGGCGCCGACGTGCTGCACCTGGGCCAGGGCGACCTGCCGCTGCCGGCGGCGCGCGACATCCTCGGGCCGGACACGCTGGTGGGCCTGTCCACCCACGACCCCGGCCAGCTCGCCGACGCCGCGAATGGTGGCGCCGACTATTTCTGCGTCGGACCGTGCTGGCCCACTCCGACCAAGCCGGGCCGCGCCGCGCCGGGCCTGGACCTGGTGCGCGCGGCGGCCGCACTCGGCGGCGACACGCCCTGGTTCGCGATCGGCGGCGTCGACGCCGAGCGGCTGCCCGAGGTGCTCGACGCCGGCGCGCGGCGAATCGTGGTGGTCCGGGCGATCACCGCGGCCGAGGACCCGCGGGCGGCCGCGCGGCGGCTCAGTTCAGCGCTTGCAGCAGCGAGCTGATCCGCGGGCTCGGCGGCGATTGGTCCGCCGGAAGCGGATTGCCGGGCATGCACCACACGAAGACGCCGGCCTCGATCTCGATCGTGCGCGGCAGGTGGTGCCGTCGTTCGTCGGCGTGGTCCAGCGGCAACAGCGCCGGCGCGGTGCGCAGCCCCTGCCAGCTGGCCGCGAAGCCGGGGTGCAGCGGCAGGTCGGCGACGTCGCTCTCGGCGACCCAGCGCATCTCGGCGCTTTCCCGGTTGGGGACGGTGTCCAGCAATGCGGCGGCGTCGGCGACGACGGTGGTGTAGGTCCAGTGCGCGCCGCCGTGCCCGAAGACCTCGGCGGTGACCACCGTCCCCCGCACCGTCAGCAGCTCGCCCAGCAGGCCGGCCTCTTCGTGCGCCTCGCGCACCGCGGTCTGCTCCGCGGTCTCGTGGCTGTCCCGGGCGCCGCCCGGCAACCCCCACGTGCCGCCCTGGTGGCTCCACACCGCGCGGTGCTGCAGCAGCACCGCGGGCGTGCCGTCGGACCGGGGGGCGCGCAGCAGCAGGCCGGCCGCGCCGAAGCGACCCCAGTAGTGAGCGCCGCTGTCGGATACCACCCACCCGTCACCGTCGCCCTGCACCGGTTCAGGATATGCAGGCGGTCCCGACAATTGGGTCGCCTCCCCACATCTGCCCCGACATTCTCTTAGACTTCGCTTATCCGGGTTCGAGATGAGGGCTGAGCAGACGTGACCGTTGAGCTGGCGCACCCGTCGACCGAGCCGAAGGGGTCGCGGTCGCCGGCCGAACCCGCCCATCCGCGCTGGTGGTTCATCGCGACGACGCCGGGCCGCATCCTGACCATCGGGATCGTGCTGGCGGCCCTCGGGGTCTCCAGCGCGTTCGCCACGTCGACGACCATCAACCACCGCCAGCAGGTGCTGTCCACGGTCCTTAACCACACCGAGCCGCTGTCGTTCGCCGCCGGGCGGCTCTACACCACGCTGTCGGTGGCCGACGCGGCGGCGGCGACGGCGTTCATCGCCCAGGCCGAGCCGCAGCCGGTCCGGCAGCGCTACGAGCAGGCCATCACCGACGCCGCGGTGGCGGTGACGAGGGCGTCGAGCGGGCTGACCGACGAACCGCTGGTGCAGTTGCTGGGCCGGATCAACGCCGAACTGGCCGTCTACACGGGGCTGATCGAGACCGCGCGCACCAACAACCGGGAGGGCAACCCGGTCGGGTCGTCGTACCTGTCGGAGGCCTCGGGGCTGATGCAGTCGCGGATCCTGCCCGACGCGCAGCAGCTGTATCAGGCGACGTCGGAACGCGTGGACAGCGAGACCACCGCGTCCACCCACTTTCCCGCGCCGGTGATCCTCGTCGTGGCCAGCACCGTGGTCTTCGGCGTGTTCTCCCATCGGTGGCTGGCCCGGCGCACGCGGCGCCGCATCAACCCGGGCCTGGTCGTCGGCGCCCTCGGTATCCTCGTCATGGTGGTATGGGTCGGAACCGCACTGACTATCTCGACGACCGCGAGTCGTAGCGCCAAGGACACCGCCGCGGAGTCGCTGCGGACGGTCACCAACGTCGCCATCACCGCCCAGCAGGCCCGCGCCGACGAGACGCTGTCGCTGATCCGTCGCGGCGACGAAGAGGTGCGCAAGCAGTCGTTCTATCAGCGCATCGACGCCATGCACTCCCAGCTCGACCAGTACCTGTCCCGCAGCGACGCCGTCGACAAACCGGACCTGCAGGGCGCCGACCAGCTGCTGCTGCGGTGGCGCCAGGCCAACGACCGGATCAACTCCTACATCTCGGTGGGCAACTACCGCGAGGCCACCCGGGTCGCGCTGGGCAGCGGCGAGGACGACTCCACCCCGGCCTTCGACAAGCTCGAGGACGAGCTGGGCAAGGCCATGGACCAGAGCCGCACCCACCTGCGCAACGACGTGCTCAACGCGCGCAGTGGGCTGTCCGGTGCGCAGGTCGGCGGCGTGGTGCTGTCCCTCGGCGCCGCCATCGCCGTCGCGTTGGGCCTGTGGCCCCGGCTTAAGGAGTACCGGTGATGGCGCGGGTGGCGCGGGCCTGCGGGGCGCTGGCCGCGGCGGTCACGCTGGCGGGCTGCAGCCACACCGAGACGCTGACCGTGGCGACCGTGCCGACGCTGCCGCCACCGACGCCGGTCGGCATGCAGGAGCTGCCGCCGCAGCCGCCGCTGCCGCCGGACACGACCAGCCAGGACTGCAACCCGACCGCCAGCCTGCGCCCCTTCCCCAACAAGGCCGAGGCCGACGCCGCCGTCGCCGACATCCGCGCGCGCGGCCGGCTGATCGTGGGGCTGGACATCGGCAGCAACCTGTTCAGCTTCCGCGACCCGATCACCGGCGAGATCACCGGCTTCGACGTCGACATCGCCGGCGAGATCGCGCGCGACATCTTCGGCGCCCCATCGCATGTCGAGTACCGCGTGCTGTCCACCGACGAGCGCATCACCGCGCTGCAGCGCGCGGAGGTCGACGTGGTCGTCAAGACCATGACCATCACCTGTGAGCGGCGCAAGCTGGTCAACTTCTCCACCGTCTACCTCGACGCCAACCAGCGCATCCTCGCCCTGCGCGACGCGCCGATAGTCAAGCCCGCCGACCTGTCGGGCAAGCGGGTGTGCGTGGCCCGGGGCACCACGTCGCTGCACCGGATCCAACAGATCGACCCCCCGCCGACGATCGTGTCGGTGGTGAACTGGGCCGACTGCCTGGTGGCCATCCAGCAGCGCGAGATCGACGCCGTTTCCACCGACGACTCGATCCTGGCGGGGCTGGTCGAGGAGGACCCCAACCTGCACATCGTCGGGCCGAACATGGCGACGCAGCCCTACGGCATCGGCATCAACCTGAACAACACCGGGCTGGTCCGGTTCGTCAACGGCACCCTGGAACGCATCCGCCGCGACGGGACGTGGAACACGTTGTACCGCAAGTGGTTGACGGTGTTGGGGCCCGCGCCCGGCCCCCCCACGCCGAGGTATGTGGACTGATGGCCGAACCGATGGACACGGACGAACCGGGCACCCAGGCGCCGGACGTGCAGACGGGGGCGGCCGCGGAGTCGCGGCCCCAGGCCACCCAGGCGCTGTTCCGTCCCGACTTCGACGACGACGACGACTTCGGTGAGTTCCCGCTCATCCCCGGCATCGACACCGACGCGCCCGAACGGATGACGGCGGCCACGCGGGTGCTGCCGCCGACCAGGCAGCTCGGCGGTGGCCTGGTCGAGATCCCCCGCGTGCGCGACATCGATCCGCTCGAGGCGCTGATGACCAACCCGGTGGTCCCGGAGTCCAAGCGCTTCTGCTGGAACTGCGGCAAGCCCGTCGGGCGGTCCGGCGCCGAGAACAAGGGGGCGTCCGAGGGCTGGTGCCCGTCCTGCGGCAGCCCGTATTCCTTTCTGCCGCAACTGAATCCCGGGGACATCGTCGCCGGCCAGTACGAGGTCAAGGGCTGCATCGCCCACGGCGGTCTGGGCTGGGTCTATTTGGCGGTCGACCACAACGTCAACGACCGCCCCGTCGTGCTCAAGGGCCTGGTGCACTCCGGTGACGCCGAGGCGCAGGCGATCGCGATGGCCGAGCGCCAGTTCCTGGCCGAGGTGGTGCACCCGCAGATCGTGCAGATCTTCAACTTCGTCGAGCACACCGACCGGCACGGCGATCCGGTCGGCTACATCGTGATGGAGTACATCGGCGGGCAGTCGCTGCGGCGGGGGCTCAAAGACGGGAAAACCGAGAAACTTCCGGTCGCCGAGGCCATCGCCTACCTGCTCGAGATCCTGCCCGCGCTGAGCTATCTGCATTCGATCGGCCTGGTCTACAACGACCTCAAGCCGGAGAACATCATGCTCACCGAGGAGCAGCTCAAGCTGATCGACCTGGGCGCGGTGTCGCGGGTCAACTCGTTCGGATATTTGTATGGCACACCGGGTTTCCAGGCGCCGGAGATCGTGCGGACCGGCCCGACGATCGCCACCGACATCTACACGGTCGGGCGCACGCTGGCGGCGTTGACGCTGAGCCTGCGCACCCGCAACGGCCGCTACGTCGACGGGCTGCCCGACGACGATCCCGTGCTGAAGACCTACGACTCGTTCGGGCGGCTGCTGCGCCGCGCCACCGATGCCGACCCGCGCCGCCGGTTCTCCACCGCCGAGGAGATGTCCGCCCAGCTGATGGGCGTGCTGCGCGAGGTGGTCGCCCAGGACACCGGGATCCCGCGACCCGGTCTGTCGACGGTCTTTTCGCCCAGCCGCTCGACGTTCGGGGTGGACCTGCTGGTCGCGCACACCGACGTGTACCTGGACGGCCAGGTCCATTCGGAGAAGCTGACCGCCCGGGAGATCGTGACCGCGCTGCCGGTGCCGCTGGTCGACCCGACCGACGTCGCCGCGCCGGTGCTGCAGGCCACGGTGCTGTCCCAGCCGGTGCAGACGCTGGACTCGTTGCGGGCGGCGCGGCACGGTTCGCTGGACGCCGATGGCATCGAGGTGGCCGAGTCGATCGAGCTGCCGCTGATGGAAGTCCGCGCGCTGCTCGACCTCGGCGACGTCGCCAAGGCCACCCGCAAGCTCGACGACCTGGCCGAACGGGTCGGGTGGCGGTGGCGGCTGGTGTGGTACAAGGCCGTCGCCGAGCTGCTCACCGGCGACTACGACTCGGCCACAAAGCATTTCACCGAGGTGCTGGACACCTTTCCCGGCGAGCTCGGGCCCAAGCTGGCGCTGGCGGCCACTGCGGAGCTGGCCGGCGACACCGACGAGCACAAGTTCTACCAGACGGTGTGGAAGACCAACGACGGCGTGATCTCCGCGGCCTTCGGCTTGGCCAGATCGCTTTCGGCCGAGGGTGATCGGGAGGACGCGGTCAACACACTGGACGAGGTGCCGCCCACCTCAAGGCATTTCACCACCGCGCGACTGACCAGCGCGGTGACCCTGATGTCCGGCCGTTCGGCCGGCGAGATCACCGAGGCGCAGATCCGCGACGCGGCCCGGCGGGTGGAGGCGCTGCCGCCGACCGAGCCACGCGTGCTGCAGATCCGCGCGCTGGTGCTGGGCGGCGCGATGGACTGGCTGGACGACAACGAGGCCAGCACCAACCACATCCTCGGCTTCCCGTTCACCGAGCACGGCCTGCGCCTGGGTGTGGAGGCGTCGCTGCGCAGCCTGGCCCGCGTCGCGCCCACCCAGCGGCACCGGTACACGCTGGTGGATATGGCGAACAACGTGCGGCCCACGAGTACGTTCTGAGGCTTTGGTTTCGAGTGTGAATCGTTGGCTTTCAGTGTGAATCGTGGGCGGGGAAATCGCTCTGCCGGCGCCACAGGCTCACACGCAAAGCCGTAGGTTCACAATCGTTTTGCGCGGCTTCCCGCCGCCGCGGACATCGAGTGTGAATCGTTGGCTTCCAGTGTGAATCGTGGGCGGGAAAATCGCTCAGCGGCCGCCACAGGCTCACACTAAAAGCCGCAGGTTCACAATCGATCTGTTAACCGGCGTTCCAGCCCCGTTCCGCCATCGCAACGCCGACCCGCTGCACAATCGCGGCACGCCGGTCCTCGGCGACGATGCGAACGATGAGCCAGCCCTGGCGCTCAATCCTTTCCAGGCGCCGAATGTCGTAGACGTACCGCGCGCGGTCGGCCTGGTGCTGCTCCCCCTCGTATTCGACGCCGACCAGGTACTCCTCCCAGCCGACGTCGATGTGGGCGAAGGGAATGCCATCGGGGCCCAGCACCGGGATCTGGGTCTGCGGCCGCGGGAACCCGGCGTCGATGAGCAGCAGCCGCAGGTAGCTCTCGCGGGGTGATTGCGCGCCGGCGTCGACGAGTTCGAGCGCGGCCTCCAGCCGCCGCAGCCCCGGCGAACCGGGATGGCGCTGCGCAACGCGCAGTACGTCGTCGACCTTGAAACCCGTTGCGGCCGCGAGCGCGTCCAGCCGCGCGACGGCGGAGTGGACGGCTCCGCGCCGGCCGACGTCGAACGCGGTGCGCTCGGGCGTGGTGACCGGGCGCCCGTCCAGGGTCTGCGTTTCACCGTCGAGCAGCAGGTAGCGCCGGGTCAACACGCCCGGCGGCGGCCGGGAGTTGCCGTAAACCAGCTCGATTGGGACGCCGTCGGGAATCCACTTGGCGCCGTGCAGCGCCGCGGCGGCGGCGCCGGTGAAGATTCCCCGCCCCCTCGACCACAGCCCCGCCGCGACGATGCGCTGCTGGAGCGATGGCCGGATCCGGCTGGACAGGTAGACGTTGGGCAGCACCGCGCAGTATTGCGTGCGCAGCTGGTGGCGGCTCAGCGTGCCGGCGCCCACTGCCTCGCTGCCGATGAAAGGTTCGCTCATGCAGCGGACAATCGCACGACAACCCCGCCCCGCGTTTCCATCCATCCACAGGCTCACACTCAGCGAAAACATAGGTTCGTGCCGCACAGTTGACACATGCCGGGGCAGTCCGCGCGGTGGATCACCACGGCCCGCGCGCTGCGGCGGGCCGGCTTCGGCGTGACCGGGCCCGAGGTCGACGCGGCCGCCACCCGCGATTGGCCGGGTTACGTCGACGCCATGCTGGCCACCGATCCCGACGCGGACCCCGGCGCGATCGCCACCCCGATGCCCGCCCTGCAGCCGCCGCGCGCCCCCGGCAAGCGCGCGACGCCCGCTGCCCGCAAGCAATTCAACCAACAGCTGTCCGAGCAGCAACGCGTGCTGTCCGACTGGTGGCTGAGCCGCATGGTCCGCGTCGACCAGCCGGTCCACGAAAAGCTGACGTTGCTGTGGCACAACCACTTTGCCACCTCCGCGGGTAAGGTCCGGGTGGCGGCGCACATGGCCGCACAAAATCAGAAGCTGCGCACCGGGTCGCTGGGCGACTTCCGCAGCCTGGCCTACGCGATGCTGACCGACGCGGCGATGCTGCGCTGGCTGGACGGGCAGACCAACACGGCCAAGGCCCCCAACGAAAACCTTGCCCGCGAGTTCATGGAGCTGTTCGCGCTGGGCCACGGCAACGGCTACACCGAGGACGACGTCCGCGCCGGCGCCCGGGCGCTGACGGGGTGGGTGATCGGCGCCGACGGCCGAACCTCGGTGCTCCCCAACCGCCATGACGCGACGGCAAAGACGCTGTTCGGCGCCACCCGCAACTACGACGCCGCCGGCTTCTGCGACGCGGTGCTGGCCCAGCCCAACTCGGCGCGCTACGTCGCCGGACGGCTCTGGCAGCAGCTGGCCTCCGATGACCCGCCGTCCCCGCAGGCGCTCGACCGGCTGGTCGCCGCGTACGGACCGGGCCGCGACCTGCGCGCGCTGACCCGGGCGATCCTGACCGACGGCGAGTTCACCGCCGGGCGGGCCACGGTGGTGAACACCCCGGTCGAATGGCTCGTCGGCGTGCTGCGGGCCCTGCGGGTCCCCTTCGAGCCCAAGCTCGCCGACGCGACGCTGCGGGGGCTGGGCCAGCGGCCGTTCTACCCGCCGAGCGTCGGCGGGTGGCCGCGCGGCCCGGTGTGGCTGTCCACGGCCAGCGCCGCGGCCCGGCTGCGCGCCGCGAGCCGGCTCGCGCAGGCCGGCGACCTGTCGACGGTCGAAGACGCCGCCCCGGGCGACCGCATCGATGCGGCCGGCTACCTGATCGGCGTCGGGGCCTGGTCGGACCGCACCGCCGACGCGCTGGAACCCCTGGTGGGCGCGCCGCCACAGCTGGTCGCCGCCGCGGTCAACACACCGGAGTACCTGACGTCATGACCGAGCTCAACCGCCGCAAGTTCCTGATCGCCAGCGCCGGCGTCGGGGCGGCCGGCCTGCTGTCGACGGCGGTCGCGGTCGAATGGCCCGACCTGATGCGGGCAGCCCGGGACCGCCCGCTGCCCGAGGGCGCCGGCGTGCTGGTGATCGTGACGCTCTATGGCGGCAACGACGGCATCAACACCCTGATCCCCTACGCCGACAACGCCTATCACGACGCGCGGCCCGACCTCGCCTACCCCCCGGGCGACGTCATCCGCATCGACGGGCAGCTCGGGCTGAACCCGGCCATGAAGGGTCTGGCCCAACTGTGGGACCAGCGCCGGCTCGCGATCGTGCGCGGCGTCGGGTACCCCAAGCCCGACCACAGCCACTTCCGGTCCATGGACATCTGGCAGACGGCGTCGCCGGCCGAGCCCGTCTCGACCGGCTGGATCGGCCGCTGGCTCGACGCCACCGGCGACGACCCGCTGCGCGCGGTCAACATCGGCCCCGTCCTGCCCCCGTTGGCCGTCGGCGAAAAGCAGACGGCCGCAGCGCTTTCTGCCGGGCACGCCGGTGCCCGCCGGGCAGACCGGCTCGACACCGTCATGGGCGCGCTGGGCGCCGATGACCCCGACGACACGCCGGCGATGGCCGCGGTGTGCAAGGCGTATCGCGCCGCGCGGACCACCAGCAAGTCGTTCGCGGCGGTCAAACCCGGTGCGCAGGGACACAATTCGCTCGCCGCGCAGCTGGACATGGTGGCCGGGGCGGTGCGGGCCCGCGTCCCCACGCGGGTCTACGCGGTGCAGCTGGGCGGTTTCGACACCCACGCCGGCGAACGCGAAACCCAGCAGCGCCTGCTGGGCACCCTCGACGCCGCGGTGACCCCATTCCTGCAGTCGATGGCCGCCGACCGCTACGGCCGCAACGTCGTGCTGATGGCGTATTCGGAGTTCGGCCGCCGCGTGCGGGCCAACGCATCCGAGGGCACCGACCACGGCACCGCCGGTCCCGTCTTCGTTGCGGGCGTTCCCGTGAAGGGCGGCTTCTACGGCGAACAGCCCAGCCTGACCGATCTCGACCACGGAGACCTCAAGTACACCACCGACTTTCGCGACGTCTATGCCGAGCTGCTCACCCGGACCGTCGGGACCGATCCCACGCCGTCGGTCGGGGCCGGCCGCCGCGCCCTGGGTTTCCTGTAGGTCGCCATAACCGGGATACAATCCGGGACACGTGTCGATACTCGTCGGCTCGTCGAAAGGCTGGACCATGGATGAAGGTTTGCCCACCCGGCCGAGACGGTTGAGGCGCAGCTGGTTGATCGCGGCGGCGGTGGTCCTGGTCGTCGCGGTCGCGGCGACCGCCCTGCTGCTGCGTAATGCCCTGTCGCCCAAGGCGACTGCGGAGCTGGTACTCAACGCCGCCACCGATCCCGGGGCGAAGGCGTTCATGCCTCCCGCCGCCATACCGCCGCCGAGCAACACCCAACCTCCGCCCACCCTGCAACCACGCGGGAACGGTCCCGTGGCCACGCAGCCGCTGCCCGGCGATCGTGACGGCCTCTACGGCGGCACCATGAACAACGCCGAATGCGACCGCGACAAGATGATCGGCTTCCTGAGCAGCCACCCCACCGAGGCCGGCGCCTTCGCCGAAGCCCTCAACAGCGACCCCGCCCTGTACTGGAGTGGCGGCCATCCGCTCACCGCCGCCGACATCCCCGCCTACTTACGTGAATTGACGCCCGCCGTGCTGCGGCTGGACACCCGGGTCCCCAACCGGGGATCGACGGCACCTACCTGATCCACCAGGCCGCCTCCGGCTGCGGGCCGGCCGTTGACGGTACCGTCACCATCACCCATCAAGGCAACTCGCTGACCTTGGTTGTGCAAAACGGCGACAGGTACACCGGAACCCTGAACGCCGACGGGTCGTTCAGGGTCAGCAATGGATACTCCACGAGACAGGGCGTCTTCGCCACCGAAGGTGACCGCACCGTCATCCGGGACGGCACATTGACGGCTTCATGCGGCAGCCCCGCCTGGACGGGCACCAAGCGGTAAACGACCGGCCTATCCGGACACCGCGCTGACGCAGTCGCGGGCGATCGCCAGCTCTTCGTTGGTCGGGATCACCAGCACGGCGATCGGCGAGGAGTCCGCCGAGATCCGCCGCGCGCCCTCACCCGCGCCGGCGTTGCGGCCCTCGTCGACCACGATGCCCAACTCATCGAGGCCGGCCAGCGCGTCGCGGCGCACAGCGGAATCGTTCTCGCCGATGCCGGCGGTGAAGGTGATGACGTCGGTGTGGCCCAGCACGGCCAGGTAGGCGCCGACGTACTTGCGCAGCCGGTGGATGAACACGTCATAGGCCAATTGCGCTGCCCCGTCGCCGGATTCGATCATCGCGTGCAGCCGCCGGAAGTCGCGCTCACCGGCCAGGCCCCAGACGCCCGACTGGTTGTTGAGCATGGATTCGATCTTGTCGACGCCCATGTTCGCGCTGCGCCACAGGTAGCTGATGACGCCGGGGTCGATGTCACCGCTGCGGGTACCCATCACCAGCCCCTCCAGCGGCGTCAGCCCCATCGAGGTGTCGACCGGCCGCCCGCCGGCGATCGCCGACGCCGAGGCTCCGTTGCCCAGGTGCAGCACAACCTGATTCACGTCGCCGAAAGGCCGCCCCAGGAATTCTGCGGCCCGCTCGGCGACGTAGCGGTGCGACGTGCCGTGAAATCCGTAGCGGCGGATCTGCCAGCGCTCGGCCAGCTCGCGGTTCATCGCGTACGTGGCGGCCGCGGGCGGCAGGTCGTGGAAGAAGGCGGTGTCGAACACGGCGATGTGCGCCACGTCGGGCAGCAGCTTGCGCGCCACCCGGATGCCCTGCACCGCGGGCGGATTGTGCAGCGGCGCCAGCTCCGACAATTTCTCGAGCTCGGCGATCCGATCGTCGTCGAGCACCGTCGGGCGGTAGAAGTCGTTGCCGCCGTGCACGACCCGGTGTCCGACCGCCACCAGGCCGCACGACTTCAGGTCCACGCCCGCGTCGGCCAGCTGTGCGAAGGCCACCCGCAGCGCCTCCTCGTGATCGGCGACCCGCGACGACGGCTCCCCGATCTGCTGGATGCCGCCGCCCGTGCGAGTGACACCGGAATCGGGCTCGACGAGCTGGTATTTCAGCGAGGACGAGCCGGAGTTGATCACCAGCACCAGGCGCTCGGTCATGGCGCGCCCTGCGCCTGGATCGCGGTGATGGCGACCGTGTTCACGATGTCCTCGACCAGCGCGCCCCGGGACAGGTCGTTGACCGGCTTGCGCAGCCCCTGCAGCACCGGGCCGATCGCGATCGCCCCCGCGCTGCGCTGCACCGCCTTGTAGGTGTTGTTGCCGGTGTTGAGGTCGGGAAAGATCAGCACCGTGGCGCGGCCCGCCACCGGCGAATCGCGCAGTTTGGTGGCCGCGACCGACGGTTCGATGGCCGCGTCGTACTGGATGGGTCCCTCGACCAGCAAGGCCGGATCCCGCTCACGCACCAGATCCGTTGCCGCCCTGACCTTGTCGACGTCGGCTCCCGCGCCGGACTCGCCGGTCGAGTACGACAGCATCGCCACCCGCGGCTCGATGCCGAACTGCGCGGCGGTGCGCGCGGAGCTGATCGCGATGTCGGCGAGCTGCTCGGAGGTGGGGTTGGGGACGATGGCACAGTCGCCGTAGACCAGCACCCGGTCGGGCAGGCACATGAAGAAGACGCTCGAGACGGTGGACACGTCGGGCGTGGTCCTGACGATCTCGAACGCCGGACGCACGGTGTGCGCGGTGGTGTGGGCGGCGCCGGACACCATGCCGTCGACCACGCCGTTGTAGACCAGCATGGTGCCGAAATACGTGGCGTCGCGCATGATCTCGCGGGCGTGCTCGACGGTGATTCCCTTGGCCTTGCGCAGTTCCGCGTACTGCTCGGCGAACTGGCCACGCGATTCGCTGGTGAGCGGGTCGATCACCGTGGCGCCGTCCAGGTTCACGCCGAGTTCGGCCGAGCGCAGCCGGATTTGGGCTTCGTCGCCCAGGATGGTCAGGTCGGCGACGCAGCGCTGCAGCAGGCGGCCGGCCGACCGGAGGATGCGGTCGTCGTCGCCCTCGGGCAGGACGATGCGCTTGCGGTCCGAGCGGGCCCGCAGCTGCAGCTGGTAGGTGAACATCTGCGGGGTGGTCACGGTCGGAATCGGAATGGCAAGGCGCGCCAGGAGATCCGCGATGTCCACGTGGCGGTCCATCAGCTCCAGCGCGGTGTCGATCTTGCGTTGCGAGGCCGCGGTGACCCGGCCGCGGGCGGCGGCGGCCGCGCCGGCCGTGTCGTAGGTGCCCAGCGCGGTGGCGATGATCGGCAGCCGCAACCGCAGCCCGGACACCAGCGCGGCGATGGCCGGGTGCAGATCGAACCCGCCGTTGAGGACCAGGCACGACAGCGACGGAAACCCTTCGGCCGCATGGGCGCTGGCGACGGCGAGCACCACGTCGGAACGGTCGCCCGGGGTGATGACCGCCATGCCGTCGCGCAGCCGCTCCAGCACGTGGTCGGCGGTCATGCCGGCGACCAGCACGCCGGTGACCTCGCGCTCCCGCAGCGGCTCCTCGCCGCTGACCGGCGTCCCGTCGACGGCCCGCTCCAGCTCGGCCACCGTCGGCGCGGTCAGCAGCGGCTCTTCGGGCAACACATACCCGGGCGGATCGAACGCCCGCAGGGCCTCGATGACCTCCGCCAACTCCGCCGGCTCGCACCGGTTGGCCACCACCGCCGCGGTGTGGGCGTGCTGCGCGGTCAGCTCGGCCAGGCACACCTCGACGACGCCGGCGACCTCCTTGGCGGTGCGGCCCTTGCCGCTCACCGCCAGCAGCACCGGCGCGCCCAGGTTGACCGCGATGCGCGCGTTGGCCGAAAGCTCGGCGGGCCGTATCACGTCCGTGTAGTCGCTCCCGACGATCACCACCGCGTCGCACGCCTGCGCCACCTCGTGATACGCGTCGACGATGGCGGCGATCGCGGCGTCGCCGTCGGCGTGCAACTGCTGATAGGTCGTGCCGACGCACCGCTCGTAGGGCAGGCCCGCGGTGGTGTGCTCCAGCAGCAGTTCCAGGATGTAGTCGCGGTCCTCGCCCGAGACGGCACGCGTAACGGGCCGGAACACACCGACTTTGGCGACCGTCGCGGTCAGCCGGTGCAGCAGCCCCAGGGCGATCGTCGACTTGCCGGTCTCCGGTTCCGGAGCGGCGATGTAGATCGCACTAGGTTCAGCCAAGTCGCCGCAGCCTGGGGGCCAGGTCCTTTTCGAAGAGCTCCAAAAACCGGCGCTGGTCGTGGCCGGGCGCGTGGAACACCAGGTGGTTGAGGCCCCAGTCGACGTAGTCCTTGACCTTCGCGACCGCCTCGTCGGGATCCGACGCGACGATCCAGCGCTTGGCGACCTGTTCGATCGGCAGCGCGTCGGCGGCCTTCTCCATTTCGATCGGGTCGTCGATGCTGTGCTTTTGCTCGGCGGTCAGCGACAGCGGCGCCCAGAACCGCGTGTTCTCCAGCGCCAGCTCGGGGTCCGGGTCGTAGGAGATCTTGATCTCGATCATCTTGTCGACGTCGTCGACGTTGCGGTCGGCGGCCGCGGCGCCCTCGCGCACCGCGGGCATCAGCTTTTCGGTGTAGAGCTCCTCCCCCTTGCCGGAGGTGCAGATGAAGCCGTCGCCGGCCCGCCCGGCGTACTTGGCCACCGCCGGTCCGCCCGCGGCGATGTAGATCGGAACCCCGCCGTCGGGCACGTCGTAGATCGAGGCGCCCTTGAGCCGGTAGTACTCGCCGGGGAAATCGACGCGGTCGCCGCGCCACAACTCGCGCATCAGCCGCACCGACTCGCGCAGCCGGGCGAACCGCTCCTTGAACTCCGGCCACTCGCCCTCGTATCCGGTGGCGATCTCGTTCAGCGCCTCACCGGTGCCCACGCCGAGGAAGATGCGGCCCGGGTACAGGCAGGACATCGTGGCGAACGCCTGCGCGACGACGGCCGGGTTGTAGCGGAAGGTGGGGGTGAGCACGGACGTGCCGAGGATGATCCGCTTGGTGCGTTCGCCGACGGCCGTCATCCAGGCCAGCGAGAACGGGGCGTGCCCGCCCTCGTGCCGCCACGGCTGGAAGTGGTCGCTGACGGTTGCGCTGTCCATGCCGTGCGCTTCGGCGGCGACGGCCAGTTCGACGAGCTCGCGCGGTGCGAATTGTTCGGCGGACGCTTTGTATCCGAGTTTCAGTTCAGCCACCAGTTATTTCTACTCCTGGTGGCGACGCTCCTAGACTCGCGGGCATGGCACCGACCCTCGATCAGGTCACCGACACCGTGTACCTCGCCCGGGGCGAGGCCGTCAACTGGACGCTGGTCGTCGACGGCACCGGCGTCATGTTGATCGATGCCGGCTATCCCGGGGACCGTGACGACGTCCTGGCCTCGCTGCGGCAGCTGGGCTACGAGGCGGGCGACGTGCGCGCCATCGTGCTGACGCACGCGCACGTCGACCACCTGGGCTCGGCGATCTGGTTTTCCCGCGAGCACGCCACCCCGGTGTACTGCCACGCCGACGAGGTGGGCCACGCCAAGCGGGAGTACCTGGAGCAGGTCTCGGTTTTCGATGTGGCACTGCGCATTTGGCGGCCGCGGTGGGCGGCGTGGGGCCTGCACGTGGTGCGCAGCGGCGGCCTGATCCGCGACGGCATCCCGTCGGCGCTGCCGCTGACCGCCGACGTGGCCGCCGGGCTGCCGGGCCACCCCACGGCCGTGTTCTCGCCCGGGCACACCAGCGGGCACTGCTCGTATGTGGTCGACGGCGTGCTGGCCAGCGGCGACGCGCTGATCACCGGGCACCCGCTGCTGCGTCATCGCGGGCCGCAGCTGCTGCCCGCGGTGTTCAGCCACAGCCAACAGGACTGCCTGCGCAGCCTGGACGCGCTGGCGCTGCTGGACACCGACGTGCTGCTGCCCGGCCACGGCGACGTGTGGCGGGGGCCAATCCGCGAGGCGACGGAGGCGGCTACCGCGCTGGCCCGCTGAGCCCCAGATGCTCCCGCAGCGTCTCCCCGGCGTATTCGGTGCGAAACGCGCCGCGCTCCTGCAGCAGCGGCACCACCTTCTCGACGAACTCGTCCAGGCCGCGCGGCGTCAGGTGCGGCACCAGGATGAACCCGTCGCAGGCGTCGGCCTGGACGTAGGTGTCGATCTCGTCGGCGATGTGTGCCGGCGTGCCGACGAACTGCTGGCGGCTGGTGACGGCGATGACCAGTTCGCGGATGGACAGGTTCTCCGCCGCGGCGAGTTCGCGGTATTGCCGCGCGACCGCCAGCGGGTCGACGTGCCGCACGCGGCCCTGGGTCAGGCTGTCGCCGGTCGGGTCGACGTCGGGCAGCGGGCCGTCCGGGTCGTAGCCCGACAGGTCGCGGCCCCACACCTGCTCGAGCATCGCGATCGCCGTCGCGCCGCTGACCTGTTGGTAGCGGATGTGCCGCGCCTTGTCCTGCGCCTCGGCGTCGGTGTCGCCGATGACGTATGTCGCCGCCGGAAAGACCTTGAGCCGGTTGGGGTCTCGGCCGTACGACGCGGCGCGGCCCTTGACGTCGGCGTAGTAGCGCCGGCCGTCCTCGAGCGAGGAATGCAGGGTGAACATGGCGTCGGCGTGGTGGGCGCCGAACGCCCGGCCGTCGTCGGAGTCGCCGGCCTGCAGCAGGATCGGATGGCCCTGCGGGCCCGCGGGCAGCGTCGCGAACCCGCGCACGTCGAACTGCGGGCCGCGGTGGGCGACGCTGCGGATCCGATCGGGATCGGCGTAGACGCCGGCTGCGACGTCGGCCAGCACGGCGCCAGCCTCCCAGCTGTCCCAGAATTGCCGCGCCACGGCGAGGAACTCCTCGGCCCGCGCGTACCGGTCGGCGTGGTCGAGGAAGCCGCCGCGGCGGAAGTTCGCGCCGGTGAAGGCGTCCGACGACGTCACCATGTTCCAGCCGGCGCGGCCGCCCGACAGGTGGTCGAGCGACGCGAATTGCCTTGCCACCTCGAAGGGTTCGTTGAACGTGGTGTTGATGGTGCCGGTCACCCCGATCCGGTCGGTGACGCCCGCCAGCGCCGCCAGCACGGTGAACGTGTCCGGGCGGCCGACCACGTCGAGGTCGTAGATGCGGCCGCGGTGCTCGCGCAGGCGCAGGCCCTCGGCGAGGAAGAAGAAGTCGAACAGCCCCCGTTCGGCGGTGCGCGCCAGATGCACGAACGACTCGAACTCGATCTGGCTGCCCGCGTCGGGGTCGGTCCACACCGTGGTGTTGTTGACGCCCGGGAAGTGCGCGGCCAGATGAATCGGCTTGCGCTGCTTGCCCTCCCGCACGCTCATCCGCCCAGCCATCGTTTGGCGATCAGTTCGTGCGAGCGCAGCCGGTCCTCGTGGCGATGGGTGACGGAGGTGATGACGAGCTCGTCGGCGCCGGTGGCGCGCTGCAGCGCTTCCAGCCGGCCGGCCACCTCGCACGGGTCGCCGACGAATTGCGTTGCCACCCGGTCGATCACGACCGCAAGCTGCTCGTCGGTCAGCGGGACGCACCCGTCGGGGTCGGGATAGGGGACGGCGCCGCCGCCGGCGCGGATCGAATACACCCAGTGGCCGTAGCTGGACGCCAGGTGCTTGGCGGTGGCGGTGTCGTCGGCGACGACGATGTCGGCCGACACCACGACGTAGGGCCGCGGCAGTGCTTCCGACGGGACGAAGGCGTCCCGGTAGGCGTCGATGGCCTCCAGCGCGGTCGCCGGGGTGAGGTGGTAGCTGGCCACGAACGGCAGCCCCCGCGCGCCGGCCTCCCGGGCGCTGCGTCCCTTGCTGCTGCCGAAGATCCACGGCGTCAGCGCGGCGCCCTCGCCGGGCACCGCGTGCACGTCGAACCCGTCGACCTCGTAGGTGCCGGCCAGCATCGCCAGGATGTCGCCGAGCTGCTCGGCGAAGTCGGGCGCGACGGCCTCGGGCTGCTGCAGGATAGCCATGGTCGCCCGCACCCGGCCGCTGCCCAGCAGCGCGCGCAGGTCGAACGGCGGCGGGATCACCACGCCGTCGACCTCCCGCCATTCCCGCGGGGGTTCGGGCGGCCGGGGCTTGCGTGACCGCGGCTTGGTGATGCGCCGCTGCCCGGAGCGGCCGACGCCGAGGTCGATGCGGCCCGGGTAGAACGCGTCGAGCATGCCGAAGCTTTCGACCACCGCTGCGGCCGTGGTGTGGCTGAGCTGCACGGCCGCCGAACCGACGCGAATCGTGTTGGTGGCGGCCGCGATCTGGCCGATCAACACCGCCGGTGCCGCGCTGGCGACGGCCACGAAGTGGTGTTCGGCGATCCAGAACCGGCGATAGCCCCACCGCTCGGCGTGCTGGGCCAGCTCGATGGTGTTGCGCAGCGCCGTCGCCGCGTCGCCGCCGGCGCTGATCGGGGCGAGGTCGAGGACCGACAGCGGCACCGGGCTCATCGGTTCACCGCGGCGTAGCGGTTGGGCGCCACGGGCAGGCCGAGCCGGGCGCGCAGGGTCTCGCCCGGCCGGTAGGAGTCGCGGAACCGCCCGGCCCGCTGCAGCAGCGGCACCACCTCGTCGACGATCACCGGCAGGTCGGTGGCGTTGACGGCCGGCCGCAGGCGCGCGCCGTCGATGCCCAGCTCCTGCCAGCCCAGCAGCAGGTCCACCAATTCTGTTGCGCGGCCGGCGAAGACGAGGGTGTCGGAACGGAAGTCGCCCTCGCCGTGGAACGAAACCACCACGTCGGCAAGGACTTTCAGGTGGCCACCGCCGGCCGCGCGCACCTCGTCGAGGATGGCCGGGACCGACGCGCCGCCGAAGGTGGGCGTGATGAAGACGACGTCGGCGGCGGCCGCGGCGAACTCGTAGGCGGGGCCGGCGTGTGCCAGCGCGGCCACCACCGGCTGGCCCTGCGGCGGTCGCGGCGTGATCGAAGGCCCCTTGACGGAAAAGTATTTCCCGGTGAAGTCGACGTAGTGCAGCTTGTCGACGTCGACGTAGCGCCCGGTGCCCGCGTCGCGGATGATCGCGTCGTCCTCCCAGCTGTCCCACAGCCGGCGCACCACGTCGACGTATTCGACGGCCTCGTCGAAGAGGGGGATTTGCGACGGGTCGCGTCGGCCGAACAGGGCGGCCTCGTGCGTGGTGGAACTGACCCGGGGCTGCCACCCCGCCCGCCCGTGCGAGACGTAGTCAAGGGTGGCAATGGATTTGGAGATGTGGAACGGCTCGGTGTGGGTGACGGTGGCCACCGGGATCAGCCCGATGTGTTGCGTCGCGGGGGCGATGCGGGCGGCGACCAGGACGGCGTCGGCGCGGCCGGTGAGCCGGTCCGGATGAATCCGGGAGCTGCGCCCGATCTGCGGCATCAGGGTGTCGTCGATGGTGAGGAAGTCCAGCAGCCCGCGCTCGGCGTCGGCCGCCAGGGATGCCCAGTACCGGCCGTCGAGCACCGACGGTGCGCCCGGATCCGGGGCCAGGGTGCTGCGCCATGCCTGCGGATGCCAGCCGTATCCGTCCAGCGCCAAGCCCAGGATCATGCCAGCCACTTTTCGAAGGCGATCGGACGGAACGGCCCCCAATCCGGCAGCGGGTCGGCGGGGATGCGGGTGTAGCCGGTCGCGTCGTAGAGCGCCTCGGCCTCGGGCTGGCGGTTGCCGGTGATCAGGTACAGGCGCCGATAGCCGCGCGCGGCGGCCTCCTCCTCCAGCGCCACCAGCAGCGCCCGCGCGTAGCCGCGGCGCCGGTGCGCGCTGTCGGTCCAGATCCGTTTGAGCTCGGCGGTGCGGGCGTCGTAGCGCCGGAACGCGCCGCCGGTGACCGGCGCGCCGTCCACCACCCCGATGAGCAGGCCCCCGTCCGGCCGCGCCAGCTCGGCCGCCGGCACGGGCAGCCAGGTCAGGTGCGTGTCCGGCGTGCCGCCGTAGCGCTGCGCGTACTCGACGGCCAACTCGGCCAGCAGCGGCTGCGCCAGCGGGTCGTCGTGGGTGGCCGACACGAAGTCGAGCCGGGTTGTGGGGGCCACGTAACGATCTAACGCCTGCCGGCCCTGGTCATTCCATTACGTTCGCGACGCGGTCACGAAGCCGGGGACGACGGCCAGGTCGTCAGGGCCGCCCCGCCACAGTTCCGGCAATCCCATCACGGTGAGCAAATCCACGACGTTGCGCTCGGCCGTCCGCCAGCCGTGGGACGCCAGATGCTCGGGCACGTAGCGGTATTCGCCCGGATGCATCAGGCGGGCCAGGTCGATGTCCAGGCCCTGGTGCCGCCACCCGTCGACGAACGCCCGGCCCGCCTCGACGTGCATCGGGGTCCAGGTGGGCATGTGGTCTGCGGCGAACCGGCTGCCGGCGGCGCTGGACGCCGTGACCTCCTGCAGCAGGCGGTTCTGGGCGTCGGGCGGCAGGTAGCCGACGAGCAGCTGCTCGGCGACCCATACCGTCGGCTGCGCGGCGTCGAAGCCGACCCGGCGCAGGGCGTCCAGCCAGTCCAGCCGCAGGTCGGCGCCCACCGCGCACCGGTTGGCGGTCAACTCGGCGCCCAGCCCGCGCAGCAGTTCGGACTTGAAGTCGAGCAACTGCGGCCGGTCGACCTCGTACACGGTGGTGCCGCGCGGCCACCACAGTCGGTACGGGCGCGTGTCCAGGCCCGACCCCAGGATCACCACCTGGCGGATGCCGGCCCTGCCCGCGTCGGCGAGAAACTCGTCCGCGTATCGGGTGTACGCCGCGAGGATGTCGATGAGCCCGGACATGACCGGGTCCGCGCCGCCGTCGTCGGAGAAGACGTCGTCGCCGATGACGCGGACGAAGTAGTCCGCCCCGACGGCGCGGACCAGCGGCTCGGCGAAGGGGTCGTCCAGCAGCCCCTTGTTGGTGGCCACCGCCCGCACGACCGCGCCGAACGCCGCGTTGACCCCGGCGCCGCTGGCGGGATCCCATCCGTTGTCGGTCATCGCGCGTCAGCCGCCGACGCGGCGACGCAGGGCCAGCCCCGCGAGCGCCCGCCACCCGAGCAACAGGACCGCGGTGACCGACGCGGCCACCACGACGAAGCTCGCCGCCACGCCCGCCGAGATGGCCTTGCGCAACGCCATGCCGACGACCACGGTGCACAGCCACACGATCAGCCCGGTGGGGGCCAGCGCGGTGGGCCGGCGCCAGCCGCGCGAGGCCAGCCATCCGACGACGGTCCCGGTGAGAAACGGCCACGCCGTGGTCGCGACGCCGCCGACGCTGAGGCCTTCGTCGTGGCTGCGGCGCCCGAGGGCGCAGAACACCAGCACGCCGACGACGTCGAGACCGAGCCAGGCCGGCCGCGGGAGCCTAAGCATGGCGCGAGACTACCGCGGTTAGTGGCAGGCTGATTCCCATGAGCACCGACGCGCCCCCCGCCTTCGACCGCGACGACCCCCTGGGCCTGGACGCCTCCCTGTCCGGCGACGAGCTCGCGGTGCGCGACACCGTGCGCAAGTTCTGCGCCGAGCACGTGCTGCCCCACGTCGCCGAGTGGTTCGAGATCGGCGACCTGCCGGTGCGCGAGCTCGCCAAGGGGTTCGGCGAGCTCGGCCTGCTGGGCATGCATCTGCACGGCTACGGCTGTGGCGGCGCTTCGGCGGTGCACTACGGCCTGGCCTGCACCGAGCTGGAGGCCGCCGACTCCGGCATCCGGTCGATGGTCTCGGTGCAGGGGTCGCTGGCGATGTTCGCGATCTGGAAGTTCGGCTCGGAGGAGCAGAAGCAGCAGTGGCTGCCCGGCATGGCCGCCGGCGAGCTGCTGGGCTGCTTCGGGCTGACCGAACCCGACGTCGGCAGCGACCCGGCCGCGATGAAAACCCGTGCGCGACGGGACGGTTCGGACTGGGTGGTCAACGGGCGCAAGCTGTGGATCACCAACGGCTCGGTCGCCGACGTGGCGATCGTGTGGGCCGCCACCGACGACGGGATTCGCGGCTTCGTGGTACCGGCCAGGACCCCGGGCTTCGCCGCCAACACCATCCACCACAAGCTGTCGCTGCGGGCGTCGATCACCAGCGAGCTGGTGCTCGACGACGTGCGGCTGCCCGCCGACGCGATGCTGCCCGGGGCGACGGGCCTGCGCGGCCCGCTGTCGTGCCTGTCGGAAGCGCGCTACGGGATCATCTGGGGGTCGATGGGGGCGGCGCGCTCGGCCTGGCAGGCCGCGCTCGACTACGCCACCCAGCGCACCCAGTTCGGCCGCCCGATCGCCGGATTCCAGCTGACGCAGGCCAAACTCGTCGACATGGCGGTCGAGCTGCACAAGGGCCAGCTGCTCTCGCTGCACCTCGGCCGCCTCAAGGACGGCCCCGGGCTGCGCCCCGAACAGGTCAGCTTCGGCAAGCTCAACAACACCCGCGAGGCGATCAAGATCTGCCGGACAGCCCGAACGATTCTGGGCGGCAACGGGATATCGCTGGAATACCCCGTCATCCGGCACATGGTCAACCTCGAATCGGTGCTGACCTACGAGGGCACGCCGGAGATGCACCAGCTCGTCCTGGGCCAGGCGTTCACCGGTAGCGACGCCTTCCGCTGATGAGCGGCCTGTCCTACGCCCCAGAGCATCACCAGTTCCGCGAGCTGGTACGGGATTTCGTGCAGCGGACCGTGGTGCCCGCGCACGAGGACTGGGAGCGGCGCGGTCAGTGGGACCGTTCGCTGTTCCTCGAGGCGGGAAGGCTTGGGCTGCTGGGCTTTTCGGTGCCGGCACACCTCGGCGGCCCCGGGGTCGACGACTTTCGCTACAACGCGATCGTGATCGACGAGCTGCAGCGCGCGGGCGCGGCCGCGGAGGCCATCGCCTTCACCCTGCAAAACGACGTGGTGCTGCCCTATCTCACCGACCTGACCACGCCCGAGCAGCAGCGACGGTGGCTGCCCGGGGTGGTGACCGGCGAGACGGTGCTCGGCATCGCGATGACCGAGCCCGGCACCGGCAGCGACCTGGCCGGCATCCGCACCACCGCGGTGCGGGACGGCGACCACTACGTCGTCAACGGCGCCAAGACGTTCATCTCCAACGGGCAGAGCGGGGACCTGTTCGTGATCGCGGTGCGCACGTCGCCGGATCGGCACAAGGGCCTGTCGCTGCTGGTGGCCGACGCCGACACCCCGGGTTGGCACCGCGGCCGCAACCTGGACAAGATCGGCCTGCACGCCCAGGACACCAGCGAACTCACCTTCACCGACATGCGGGTGCCGGCGCACAACCTGCTCGGGCGGGAGGGCGACGGGTTTTATCAGCTGATGCGCAACCTGCCGCAGGAGCGCCTCGCGCTGGGGGTGGGCGCGGTGGCCGCCGCCGAGGGCATTTTCGCCGAGACGCTGCGATACGTGGAGCAGCGCAAGGCTTTCGGCGCCCCGATCGGAAGCTTTCAGAACAGTCAATTCGTGCTCGCCGAGTTGGCCACGGAGCTCGATATCGCCCGCACCTACCTCGACGACTGCCTCGCCGAGCACCTCAGGGGTTCGCTGACGGCCGCGCGCGCCGCGAAGCTGAAGTGGTGGACCACCGATCTGCAGGTGCGCGCCGCCGACCGCTGCCTGCAGCTGCACGGTGGCTACGGGTACATGCGGGAGTACAGCGTGTCCCGCGCCTTCGTCGACGCCCGAATCCAGACGATCTACGGCGGGACCAACGAGATCATGAAAACCATCATCGCCAAGGACCTGGGGCTGTAGGTGGCTATCTCGAAGGCTATGGTTCGGATCGCTTCGATCGCCGCGGTGGGTGCGCTTTCGCTCGGTCAACTCCTGGCGATGCCCACGGCGGCCGCCGACGCCGCGCTGCCGCCGATGACGTCCAGCGGCGGCGGGCCGATCATCGGCGGTGGCAGCAATGCCGGAATCGCCCAGCAGCTGACCAGCCTCGGCAACCCGAATGTCCAGGAGGTCGACGGCTCGGACGCGGCCCAATTCATCACCGCCGCAGCGGCCGTCGCCAACCCTCAGCTCGCGGCGCCGTTCGGGCTGCTGCGCCGGGCGCTGGCGTGCCAGACCAACGGTTCAGGATCGGGAGCGGGATTCGGCGCGCGCGCCTACCGGCGCAACGACGGCCGATGGGGCGGTGCGATGCTCGTCGCCGCCAAGAGCGCCACCGGAAACGTCGACGCCCTGGCCACCTGCGCCAAGACGAACTGGCGCAGGCCCACCTCGGGGTCGGACACCGCGATGTGCAACAGCGGGTGGACGACGCCGAATTCGTTCGAGAGCCGGCGCGGCGGCGGCGAGGCCTACTACATCCTGCTCGCCGGCACCGCCGACGACTTCTGCGCCCCGCTCACCGCCAAGTACAAGACCAACGCGAGCGCCTGGCCGTTCTGAGCTGCTACGGCTCGACGACCAGGACGCCGCGCAGCGACGGGTTCCGCGCGTCGTGGAATGGGTAATTGCCGGGCTGGCCGGGTGCGTCCATGACGCTTTGCGAGTTGCCTTGCACGTACCACTGGAACATCGGCAAGCCGAAGGAGCTGGCCTGGTCGGCGGCGATGTCATAGAAGTCGGAATCCCTGTTGATCACGGTGATCAAGGCGCCCGGCCGCACTTTGGCCGGGACCGTGACGTGTTTGTTCTGGATCACCACCTCCGGCCCGGATGCCGTGGCCGGCGCAGATGTTGCGCGCTGGGAGCCCATCGGCGCCTTCGGGGTCGTCGGCGCGGGGTGCCGGCCGACGGTGAGAAACAGCGCGGCGGCAGTGATCGCCCCGGCGACGAGCACGAGGCCGCCCACCCAGGCGACTTTGCCGCGCGGTTTCCCCTTGGCGCTGAGGGGATCTCGCGCGGCCGCGCCTTTCGCGGGGGGCCGCTCGGCGCGGGCCGGCGGCTGCGTCACGACGGACTGCGCGCCGGCACCGGTCGCGACAAGGGGCTGGGGGCGCGGCTCCGCCTCGATGGCCGCGAGGAGGGCCTCGACATCCGTCCGCGTCCGGTAAGTGACGTCTTCCCGGTCTCGGAGCTTGGTCAGCAGCGTCACGATGTCTTGGCGGGCCGTATCGTGTTCGCCGTCTTCGCGCAGGCCCACCTGCAATTGGGCCACCAGGGCGGCCTGCTCGCGCGGACTGAGCTGATTGGGTCCGGCGATGGTGGTGTAGAGCCGGATGAGGTATTCGAACGGCACCGGTGGCTCATCGGGCAGCGGTGTGGGTAGCGGGCGGCGCCGTTCCCGTTCGCGATGCATCGCGGCGCTCAGCCGCATGGCGGTGCCGGGTGTGGGGTGGCGGTAGTCGATCGCCTGCACCGTTGCGAGCGGATTCATCTGCATGCTGTCGACCGGGCCGACCTGCACCGGCAGGATGGGCAGGCCGAGCGCCTGCCCGTACTGCAGCTCGGCCTGACACGGCTTGGACTCGATGGAGTTCTGCGACATCGCGAAGACGAACACGTCGCAGTCGCGAATCTGGGCGAGGATGGCCCGCCACCAGGTGTCACCGCCCGCAAGGCGCTGATCCATCCACACCTGCTCGTCGGCGTCGTGCAGATCCTGGACCAGACTGTTGACCGCCTCCCGGTCGCGGCTGGAATAGCTGATGAACACCGTCATGGCCGAGCCAACCTCTCGACGACATCTCGAGCAGAATTGCTGAAAGCCTAGACCTGAAGTCGCAGTGGCGGCTCTTTATCGCCGGCTACATGCGTCCGTGCGCGGCGGCCCTGGCCAGGAAGTACAACGCCATCAGCAACAATATCGCCGCCACCGGCTCAATCACGTCAAACGTCATGCGATCACCTTGTTTATCGTCTGCCGCCGCGCGCCGTGCACCCCGGCCGCGTGCTTGCTATAGGGCACGGCCTTGAGCAGCGTGACGGCCAGCGTGGCGCCGTTGGGCAACGCATACGTGCGTCGCTCGCCGGGGCGTGCCCCCGCGATGGCCGCCCCCAACGGCGACTGAATCGAGTAGACCTCCAGGTCGCCGTATTCCGCGTCGCGCACACCCAGCAGGAACGTCTCCTCGTCGCCGGTGTCGTCGTATCGGACCGTCAAAACCATGCCGGGTTCGGCGATTCCGTCGTCGGGGGGATCCGCGCCGACGTCGGCATCCACGAGAAGTTCATGGATCCGTCGCATGCGGGTCTGCCAGGCGCGCGCGACGGCGGCGTTGCTGTCGTCCGTGGAGCGGGCGTCGCGCGCTTCCCGCAGGGTGGCCAGTTCGCGTTGCAGCCGCACGTAGGCTTGCGGCGAAATCCAGGTGCGTTGCCTGCTTCTCATGTCGGTTCCTCTCGCATCGGTAGTGGTGGTCAGGCGGCCGGCGCGGCGTCTCGGTGCCGGTAGGGCACCGCCTTCAGCAGCGTCACGAGTTGGCCGGTCTCATTGGGTATGGCGTAGATGCGTTGTTCGCCGGGACGCGCCCCGGCGATCGATCGGCCCAGCGGCGACGCCATCGAATAGACCTTGACGTCGGCGCCTTCGGAGTTGCGCCGGCCGAGCAGAAACGTTTCGGTTTCACCGGTGGCGTCGTAGCGGATGGTCAGCACCATGCCCGGCTTAGCGAGTCGGTTAGTCATTGTCGTCAGCGTCCTTTCGCGGTGAGTAGAGGTGGCCCGTGACGGGCAAGCATGCGGCGCAGCGGGTCGAACTCGGCCAAAGCCTGGGGTTGTTTGCCGGTGGTGATCTGCTCGGCCAACAGCAGACCGGTCACCGGGCCGTGCGCCAATCCCCACATGCCGTGTGCGCCGGCCACATAGATGCCGGGGGCGGCCTCGCCGATCACGGGGCGGCCGTCGAGAGCCGCCGTGCACGCACCGACCCACAGGTTGGTGCGCACGTCCCAGCGCGCCCCGTCCAACAGCGAACTTGCCGCGGCGGCAATGTCATTCGCCCGTTTGCGTGCCCGCGGACCGTTCGGCCGGCCGAATTCCAGAGCGCCCGAAACCCGTAACGCGCCCCGGTAGGGCGTGCAGGCCACGCCCGCATCCGGCAGGTAGATCGGACCCGGCACCGGGCGGTCCACGGGCACGGTGAACGAATAGCCGCGACCGACCTCCAGCGGCACCCGAAGCCAACGGCTTACCAAGCCCGAAAGCCTTGCCCCGGTGGCGATCACCGCGGCGTCGGCGGTCAACCGCCTGCCGCGGTGCGGGTACAGCGCGACGCCGTAGTCCGAACTGAGGACCTCGCGGATCTCCAGCCGGTGCATCGTCGCCCCGCGTTGCAGCACCGAGCGGCCCAGGGCTTCCACAAATCGTCGCGGTTCGACGAAGCGCTGGCCGTTGATGCTGAGCCCGGCGGTGACCGCCGGCGATGCCAGCGGCACCTGCTCGCGCAGCGCGTCGCCCGCGAGGGCGGTGACATACAGTGTCTGCCCGGCGCTTTGGAGCTCGTTCAGCCTGCCCAGCATGCGCTGCGCCTGGTCGGCGTCGCGAAACACCGCGGTGATCGGCGCGTCGGTCACCGGCGCGTCGATCCCGTTGGCGACCAGCACGTCCGACGCCTGCAGGCATTCCTCGTTGAGTGCCACGGTGGCCCGGTCGCCGGCCGTCGGGAAGATCAGTCCCGGGGCGATCCATCCGGCGTTGGCCCACGACGCGCCGGCGGCCATGCCACTGCGGTCCACCACCGTCACGTCGACTCCGTGCTCCTGCAGGAACCACGCAGTCGACAGCCCGACGATGCCGGCGCCGACGACGATCACCGACTCGGGTCCGCCCATCACACACCTCCGTACTTTCGATTGGTACTTCCCATGGTGGTGCGCGCCGGCACCGTGGGGTTTGCCGAAACCGGACAACCGCGCGGGGGCCCGTTGTCCGGACTCGACAAGGCCTCTCAGGTGCCTCTCAGGGCAGCCCGACGAGCCGGTCGAAGTCCTGTTGCCATTGGGAGTCGCGCCGCCGGTCCAGGGCGATCCGCGCACCGGCGTACACCGCCACCGCGGACAACGTCACGGCACACCAGATCGCCATCGCGGACGACACCGCCTCGTCGAGCGCGGTCATCGCCGGACGGCCGATCGCGGCACCCTCCTCGTCCACCCAGATCTCGACCTCGTCGCCGATCTTGACGGGCCGCTTGGCGAGGACGTCGCCGCTGTGTAGGGCCCCGGCGGCGAACCAGCGCGCCGGCACCATAACCGTTGGGCTTTCCGGGTTTTCGCGCCCGTCAGCGCCGATGACCGTGGCGATGGCCGTGCTGCGAGACTGGGCCTGCTCGGCGTAGAGGCGGCTGCGCGCATCGTAGGTCGCGGTGCCCACGGCCGCGGCGATCGGCACGGTCAGCAGCGACACCGCGACGGCCAACGCCAAAATCAGCGCCTCCATGCGGTCACTGCCGCGGATCAGCGGGCTACGACCGAACAGCCGCCCAAGGTCGGGACGTGGGGTGGTCATCGGACATTCCTGTGCTCGCTACGTTGTCACCCCATGGTCGCGCGGCTGGCCGCCGCGGGGGTTGGCCCGGCGGGACAACGGGACCGCGGCGCTTTGTGGTGTTTCGACAGCGGGCTAGTAGTCGAGAGCGGCGAGTTCGATCATCATGGCCAACCGCTTGCGGGCGTCGTCCAGTGGCAGGGCGGTGATCTCGGCCATCTTGCGCAGCCGGTAACGCACGGTGTTTTCGTGCACGCCGAGCCGCTCGCCCGCCGCGACCGGGTCGCCCTGAGCCTCCAGCCAGGCCCGCAGCGTCGCCAGGTAGTCGGTCGCGTTGGCGTGGTCGTGGCGGCGCAGCTCGGCCACCGGTCCACGGGTCGGGGAGCGGCCGGCGCGCGCGGCGGTGCGCAGCCGCTGCAGCAGGATGTCGTCCCACGACTCGTCGTAGGCCGGCGGCGTGGTGTCGGGCGACGCCTCGTCGAGCGCCAGGCACTCGTCGGCCTCCCGCCGTGCGGCGGCGAGGTCGACGAGGTCGGCGGCCCCGCTGATGCCGGCCAGCACCGTCACCCGTTCGGGAAGGGCCGCCCGCAGGTCCGCGACCCAGCGCCGCCCAGCCTCGGGCTGCTCGCCGGGCAGGACGGTGTAGACGGTGTTACCCGCCAGCGCGCTGCGGCCCGGCCGCGACCAGCCGAATCCGGTGGTGGCGCGGTCGAAGGCCAGCAGCAGGGCGGCGTCGCGGTCGGCGCCGATGAAGGCTTGCAGCGCGATCACCCGCAGCCGGCCGTGCGGCAGGCCCAGCCTGCTGGCCAGCGTGGCGGCGTCGGCGGCGCCCTCCAGCAACCTGATGACCAGGTCGGATTCGACCTGCCGCTCCAGGTCCGCGCTCGCCTGGGACCGCAGCAGATGCAGGGCCACCGTGTGCGCGCCATCGGCCAGGGCGGCGCGGGCGGCGTCGTCCAGCGGCGCCGAACACGCCACCCACAACGAGCCCATGAGCTGTCGCCCCGAGCGCACCGCCACGACCATGCGCCCGGTCAGGCCGGACGCGGCGTCCTCGCCGACGAACAGGGGATCGTCGGACGCCGCCAGGTGCTCCAGCACGCCCCGGGCCTCCAACAGAGCGCGCAGCTGCTCAGGCGTCTGGCGGTCCATGATGGTGGCCGCCCACGCCGGGTCGGCGTGCTGCTGCAGGCGCGAATAGGCCAGCACCCGCAGCAGGCGGTCCTGGATCGTCACCGCGCCGCCGATCGACTCCGCGAGGCTGTCGGCGAGCGCGAACAGGTCGGTGGGTCCCCGCCCGGATTCCGTCTCGCGGCCCTCCAGCACCAGCCCGTAGATCACCGCGGCCACCTCGCTCCACGACACCGAGCCGTCGATGACCAGCACCGCGCCGGGCTCGCTGTCGCCGTCGAACGTGATCGGCTCCTCGCCGTCGCGCATCACCAGCACGACCGCACGCGCCGAGGCCGCCCATCGCACCGCTTCGTCGAGTGACCGCGCGCCGATCGCCAGCAGCACATCGCCCAGCACGGGGGCCTCGGGTTCGCGGATCACCACGCTGCGCAGTTCGGTCGACCTGGGCAGCGACGACCAGCGCAAACGGACCCCGTAACCACCCAACACGTTGACCAAACGGTCCAAAGTGATCACTGACGCTCCCAGTCCGGCTGATGCGCTCTCGTCCAGGCTAGAAGGGCGGCGGCTCGTCGCGGGCGGCGATGCGTTCGGCGCGCCGTGCGGCCTTGGCGGCGAGGCGGGCTTCGTTGACGGCGCGTTCCCACCTGACGCGGGCGGCGTGTTCCTGGGCGCGGCTTTGCTTGCGGGTGGGCATCATGAGTCCGCGGTTTTCTCCCGGCGGCGGCATGTCCGTGGGCAGCACCAGCGTCCCGGTCGGGACGGCCAGCGCCGGAAAGAGCAGCGTCCCACCGGGTTTGGTGGTGTACTCATGGCCCGACGGGGACGTCCACACCACGGTCCCGTCGGGCTCCTGGCGATCGTGCCATCCGCCCACCCGGTTGTAGAAGGTCTTGAGCAGGTGGTGGTAGCGAATGTGTGGAGAACACTCTAGTGGCGCGAGAAGAAAGCCCCCCGGACGCGGATCCGAGGGGCCTTCCAACCACTAACCAGACCAAAAGGTCTGCACCGCATAGTAGAGGGGCGCGTGACCGGGCGGAGCGTTTTGAGGGAATGCTCATACTGTCTACGGATTGAGACGTAGATCACACTTCGTTGTGCACTTGTGCAACATTTGCCACGGTCGACGACGGTCAAACGCCTGCCGCCTGGGATTTTAGTAGTTTCTTAGCTTGAGCAGCGGAACTACAAGCTTCAGATTTGGTTGCATTGCGGTTTACGCTTGACCGGACAGTGTTAGCTGTCAACCCACTAAACAGATCGAAAGGAGGGCTTCAAATGGAACACCCGTTTGTTGCTTACATCAAGGAAGCGGCCAAAGCAGCCCGGAGAAAAGCGATAGACGAGATCTTCGTCTTCGTCGATCCCGATGAGTCACCGCTGACCCATTCCATCCGGGAGCAGGGGGACGAGCCGAACGACATCGTTCGCGGCATCGTGCTCACGCTGGCGGCTTTGGAAAAGCGTCTGCCTCCGGCTGCTTAAGCCACAAGCGTTAAGGAAGACCCCCCGGCCCGCGGAACCGGGGGGTCTTTCGATTCTTAAGGACAGACCCCTGGCGCTGGACCCGGCGTTCTACGCTACGAACCATGCGGGGAACAGCATGACGGCGCCCGGTTGGTATCCAGACCCCGGCGGCGGTGACGCCCAGCGGTATTTCGACGGCAGTAAGTGGACCGATCAGATCGCCCCGCAGCGGCGGCCATCGAAGTCCCTGCGACCCTTCGTCATCATGGCGGCCGCCGGCCCAGTCACCGCCATCGTGGCGTTTGTCGTCATGCAGCTCGCCTTCAGCGCCGCTGCTGGGGGAGGATCAGGGGCGGTCTTGCTCAACGTCGTTGGCTTCGTGATGTTCCTGGTGTGGTTGGCCAGTGTCGTCGTGACGATAGTTGGGCTCGTTGGCGTGGTCGTGCGAGCTGTTCGTCGGAGCGGCGGCTGATGGACTACCCCAAGTTTTGGGCCGAGGGTGGGGCTGGCTCGCTGTTGTTGAGTGCCGGTGAGGGCGGCCTCGTACTCGGGTGGGGTTTGGTAGCCCGGCTCTGAGGCCGGGCGGAGCGGGAACTCACCAAACAGCCGGGCCGGGATCGGCTGAACTGCTGATACCGCTCCGCGGTCATGCGCGATGATGCGTAGATGACCGGCTATACCCGCGAGCAAATCATCGCCGCGATTCAACAGGCAACCGCGCACGATGGCGGTAAACCAGTCGGCCGGATGCGATTCGAGACGCTGACCGGCATCACGCGGCGAGCATGGCAAGGCGTGTACTGGGCGCGATGGAGCGACGCCCTACGCGACGCAGGGTTCGAGCCGAATCCTGTCAATCAGCGAACTGACCCAAATGAAGCGCTCAAGCAAGTGGCGGTGATGGTGCGTCGCTTCGGCAGGATCCCCGTCGAAGAGGAGGTGCGCGTCGCTCGCCGCTCAGACCCAACCCTGCCGACCCGGACCACACTGCGGTCATTAGGCGGGCAACGAAGCGGCGTTTTGAGCTCCAAGCTGCGAGAACTCGCCGAGTCAGACCCGGAATACGCCGATTTGCTGGACCTGCTCCCCGAGCCGGTTACGAGCGCCAATGGTGGAGAGAATCAGGACATTTCGGTGCGTCCCCCACCACCCATCGTGACCGGATACGTCTACCTCCAGCGGATGGGGACGACCAAGTACTACAAGGTCGGCAAAACGAAGCACGTGGGGAAGCGCAACTACGAACTAGGGCTTCTGCTGCCCGAGGAACCTAACGTAATCCATGCCTTGGAGACCGACGATCCTGACGGGATTGAGACCTACTGGAAAGAGCGGTTCAAGAGGGAGGGCAAACACACGCGCGGCGAGTGGTTCGCGCTTTCGCGCGAGGACGTAGCGGCTTTCAGGCGCCGCGGTCGCTTCATGTGATCACGCTTGTCGCACCCCCGCCCAACCGGCGCCACGCACCCGGCGGCCGTTAGGACGGGTGTCGATCTTCTAGCACCGTCGATCGGCTCACCGCACAAATGGCAGGGCGGCTCGCCGCGGCGAAATCTTCGCGCGGAACCTATCGCGCCGAGTCGTGCTCCGCGCCACCGGCGGCGACCCCGCCGGTGGGCGAGTCGGCGCTGGTCAACGGGCATCAGGCCGATACGACCCGCCCACTGGCCGCCGGGTGCGACGGCGAGCTGAACGCCCGGCAGCATCCAGGGTCCAACGCCGCGCCGTTTCAAACGCCACACCCGGCCGCGGATGATGCACGCCACGGTGCTTGTCGCACGAGCCCGGCAGGCAACCCGTCGGCCCGGCCGGCGGCCGCCGCACCGTGCCATCCCCCTTGCTCATATTGCAGCCGCGATGGCATGCCGCCAGATTGCCGAGGTTGTCCTCGCCGCCCGCGGCCAACGGCACAACGTGGTCGATCGTGAACGACCGAGGGTCGAGGTGATCGGCCTCGTAGTCGATCGGCTTGCCGCACAGGTGGCACGGCGGCTCGCCGCGCCGGATTTTCGCGCGGAACCGATCGCGCCGAGTCGTGTTGCGCACCACCGGCGGCAGCCCTGACGGAGCCCGGCCCAGCCGCGCCAGCGGCGACGCCCGCCCCGCCGCCGGTCGCGGCTCAAGCACAGCGAGGTCTCGCTCGTCGACCTTCCGCGGCGGTGCCGCGAACGGTTCATCGGGCGTCGCTATCGCGGCCTCTAGCGGCGGCAGCTCGTACTTGGCGAACCAGTCGGCGCGGGCCCGATTCCACCGCGTATAGGCGGCTTGGTGGGCGGCGTCGAAAGCGTCCCAGGCCGCCCAGTCGTAGCCGTCGGCGGGTTCGGGCGGCGCATCCGGCGGCAACCAATCCGCGGCGTCGAATACCGCCAAGTTGTGCGGCATCTCGGCGACCGGCTTAGCCTGCACGGCGGCCGGGCGGCGCTTCTTCGGCCTGTAACCCACGGCTTACTTTCCTTCGTCGAGGTCGTCGAGGGCACCCTTCGGCAGCCCTAGCGCGCCAACCAGCTTCGCCAAGGCCAGCGACTGCTGGCGGGCTTCGACGGCCGCCGGGTTCACCCGCGGGCCCTGGTTTGAGTCGATTAGAGCTCCGGTTTGGGCGACTTTGGCCCGCAATTCGGCGATGAAATCGCGGGTTTTGCAGGCTTCTTCGAGCAGCGCCAGCTCGGGCGCATCCAGGTCGAAATCGCCGGTCACCGCATCCCAAAGCCGGCGTCCGGAAGCGCGCAGGCCGCGGGGTCTAGTAGTCACAAGGGCTCTCCAAGGCTCAAAATCTCTGGTAACTCAGGGGGTAGATCGCCTAGCCACGGGGGGTGCGGAAACGCCGTTTAAGGGAGGCATCCCCCAGGGGGCCAGCGGCGGCCCGGCCGTGTTCACGCGGCACGACCGGGCCGCTGCGCTGGTGTGCGACAAGTGTCGGCGAGATTGCTTGCGCGAAAGGAGGAAGCGCGAGCGTCGACCATGTCGCCATACATGAATGCTGCTGCCTCTTTCAGCGCGCGAATGCGTGTGCGGCGGCGTTTTGGGCGCGCCGGATCGCGGCGTGCTCGTCGGCTTTGCGTTGCGCGGCTTCGAATATCGGACGAGCTTGCTCGATCGCTTCGTGTTGCGTTGGAAACCATAAGCGATTTTGCTGCTCGATCAGTCCGTCGAGGAACCGCTCGGCCGACGTTGCGCCGCGGCCGAGCTTGTCGGGATCGCACCAGCGCGAGCAGTCGACGTGTCCAAGCCGCAATTTGTCCAGGCCGCCGCTGAGGAAGTCGTCGCGCAGATCGTAGAGCACTTCGAGTTCGGTTGCGGCTGCGTCGGTTTCGGCGATGAGCCGAGCGCCGGCGTGATTGCCGTCGCGTACCAGCGTCATCACGTCGGTTGTTGGCAGCTCGGCCACAGCTTCGAGGTGCTCGATTTGCTTGTGCGCCAACGCTGCGAGCTGCTCGAAAATCGTGTCGTGCGCGCCGCGGATGGCAGTGAGGACGGCGACCGCTGCGTCGAGAAGCGCTTGCCTGTGTTCGGCGACCAAACGGGAATGTCCCAGCTCGGTCAGGACCAGGGCGTCGAGGTGGGTCTGGTCGGCGCCGGCGATGATGGCCTCGCGGATCGCGGTGCGGGGCGGTTCGGTCGGCTGGCTGGTCTCGATCCTGCGTAACGTGGCCGCGGCGGCGGTGACAGTGTCGGGCAAGTCGATGTTGCGGTCGGCGAGCTGCTTAAGGACGGGGCGAACGTTGTACAGCGCGTTCTCGCGGGGGCTGTTCCAGGATTGCATGTCGTTGTTTCCCTTCGTATCTCAGCGGCCAGCTGCGAATCGGCGGAGGGCATCCGCAGCAGCTTGTTTGCTTGCTTTCTTGCCGCGCACGTTGGCGCCACTCTGGCGTCTGAGTGCTGCGGCGGCTCGCGCCTTCGGGTCGGCGGGTTCTTCGGGTGGGCGTACGCGCGCGACGAGGGCGTCGAAATCGGCTTCGGGCATGTCGGCGAGCTGCTGCTCGACCGCGAAGGGAAGTTCAGTCATTGTGTCTGCCGATCTGTTTCGCATACTCGTGGACGGCGCGGGCCGGAAAGACCAGGCGGCCGCCGATAAGCCGGCCGTCGAGGTCTGCGGCGCGGCGCTGGGTTGTGCGTTTTGACCATCCGAGAATCCGCGCCGCAAGGGCTGATCCGATCCACTCACCCGATTGTGCTGCAATGCCTTCGTTTTCGTGGCGCGCACGCGCCACCGGGCCGGACCTGTAGGCGGTTTCCAAGTGCTGCCGGGCGGAAATCACGGCGTGGGGCACAGGGTGCCCGGCGGCGGCGCGGGCCCGCTGGACGGCCGCCAACCCGAAAATTGCGGCGCGTAGTTCGGCGCGCGAGAGTTCGACGGTATCGGTCGGGGTCATGCTTGCTCGGTGTCGTCGTGTAGGTGCCGGCGCAAGAACGAACCCGGATAGAACGTTGCCCGGCGCGGCGCGTCGGACAGGTAGCAGCGGGGCCCGCCGCGGGCGCCGTGCTTGGTCAGGCGCAGCAGCTTTCCGCGGCGGCGGCGGCCTTGGGGGTCGCGCCGGTCGAGGCTGCGGACGGCGCCGCGATCACTGACTTGGTACCCCGGCCACCCGGAGATTGGGAACCAGCGGGTTGGGGCGCTCACAAGGCGGCCTTGCTGTCGGTGAGCCAGGGTGCCAGCTCGACGGCCAGGGCGCGGACGTTTGCGCGGCACTCAGCGATGCAGCCGCAGCTTCCCAAGGCGGTCGTGATGTCGGTGTTGTCGGGGCGTCGGCCGGCGGCCGCAGCTTGCCGCACACGGGCAAGGGCCTTTTCGATGCGCTGGTGGGTCTTGAACTGGTCGACGCGGGCGCGGGCGAGCCCTCTATGCGCGCGTGGCACGTGGTACTGCTTGGCGCTGCGGCATGGTTGGCCGGGCTGGGCCCTGCAGGTTGGGCAAGGCACAGATACGGCGGCCTGGGCGGCGTGGTCGGTCGTTGTCATGGATTTCCTCTCGTCGTGTTGTTTGTTTGCTGGACGGGCGTGTGCGGGCGGGGCGAGTGTGGCCGTCGGGCGGGGCGGTCCCAGTCGGTCCCAGTCGGTCCCAGTCGGTCCCTTGGTTGGTCCCATACGCACACAAGGGACCGAGTGGCCCAACTGTGTTGAACAGGCAGTAAGTACCTAGATTTTGAGTCAAGGGCCCAGTTGGTCCCTGTGCGTGAGCCTGGGACCGACTGAGGGGCCGACTGGGTTGCTGGGTGTTTCCCGATGGTTTTCATTCGGCGGCTCCCGGCAGCGACCAGTACGACCGGGACGGGACTTCGCGGGTGCGCTCGGTTTGCACGTTGAGCTTCCGCGCGGCGTTTTTCAGCATCTTGAGGCTGAAGTCCAATTCGGTGGCGGCGGCGGCCACGTCCTCGCGGAGAGACCGGCCGTGATGCGTCAGGTAGCCCTTGAGCCATTTGCGGCAGTCGTCGGTGCCCGACCGGGCGGTGTGGGTGCTGCGTTCGGCGATCAGCAGTTCGCGCACGGTCTTGTCTGTGGGCCCGATCAGCTCGAACCGTGCCATGTCGGTTGTCTGGCCGTCGTCGAGCGTGACCCGGTGGCTGCCGATCCGGTACGCCAGCGACAAATCCTCGAACCCGGCAGAGTTTTTGGCCTGCGACATTATGCGGGTGCCGTTCTCGCATTCGCGGTCGATAGCGAAACCGAACACGCATCGCGCTAATTCCCCGAACGCCGACGACCCGGTAATCGACGCGACAACGTCACCTGTCGGCGCTTTCGTCATATGGCAGATACCGATTACGGGCCCGTCGATTTTTTCGGCGATACGCACCCACGGGTCCAGATAGTCGCGTACTTCGTTGTTACGGTTGATGTCGGCGCCGCCGTTGATAGTTCCCATCAGCGGGTCGAGAAATGCGGCGCGAATGTTGTTGGCGACGAATAGTTCGGTGAGTGCGGCTTCGTCGGTGATTGACCGGATGCGGGCCGGGTCGCCGCCGTCCTGCACGAAGTAAACGCGGTCCATATCGGCCCCGGCGGCTTTCAGCGACGGCGCGACGGTGTAATTCCATGACTCCTCAGTGGCAATGTAGGCGACGTTGACTGGCTGCCCTTCAAAGCAGCCGGGCAAGGTGCCTTGAGACCATCCGGCGGCGTACCACCTTGCGCACGTTGACTTCCCGGCGCCGGGCCTTCCGCCGAACAGGGTTATCGCGGCCTTGAGGATGCGGCCCTTGCCGCCGAATTCCCACGCCCACTCGGGTCTTTCGGTGGTGACGTTGGACACTTTCACGAGCTGTATACCTTTCTGCGGTGTGTCATCGTCGATGCCGTAAACGGTTGGCGGCGCGGCATTGTCACGCTTGTACGGGGCGAAAAACTCGTCATCCTCGCGGCGCTTACGCCGGCGGTCGGTGTCGATCTTGAGCCAGACTGTCAACACGTCGTCGTCGCGGCGTTCGGCGAGCCGCCCGGCCAGATCCGGCCGCGTGTTGACGGCATAGTAGGCGTGGGGCAGCGTCAGGCCGCAGTCGTAGCAGGCGCCGACCACGCGGGCGGTGTCTGCTGAGCGGTCCGGCGGTGAGGTCACCTGATTGAGCGCCCGCTCGATGCGCGGATACTCGGCGAGGTCGAACACTTCGGCGTCGGCCGGCGCCGACATGGTGGCGCTCGCGGCGGTGTTCTCGACCGCGGGGAGGGTCACGCCGAGCAGGCCGGCGAGTGTGTGCGGGTCCATCGTGGTGCCGTCGGGCTCGATCAGGAAGTCGACCGGCGTCGGGTCACCGCCATCGACCGCCGGCTTGTGGTTGAGCGTGCCCGGCGGCCGCAACAAATCATTGGCGCTGATCTTGGCCGGGTCGGCGCCGAGGTAGTTGACGAGGCCACGCTCCAACGCCCGGTGCCAGTGCGCCGGGACAGGTTCGGCCAGCGGTATATACACGTGGCCGTTGCCGGGGCTGCCTGAGCCGACGACGAACGCGCCGAGCTGGCGGGCCTTGTCGAGGTCCAGCCCGCCGCCGTCCACGTCGGCGTGCAACGTGGTGCGGGCGATGGCCGCGGCCTTGTGGCGCTTGTCTGCGTGCATCAGCGACACGCACACGTACACGTCGGAATCGTGCGCAGCGCACGTTATTTCGGTTTCGAGCTGGTCGGCCTCGGCGGGCCAAGCGAAGTCATGTTCGGACCAGTGCCCAAACTCATACTTGCCGGTGTCGGTGCGGTGCGGGTCGCTGCCCACAGCGATGTGCACGCGGCCGGTCCGGTCGCCGTATACGGCGTTCAAGTAGGTGTGGGTGCTTGATGGTCCGGTATTGTGGGCGTTATCGACTTGGCCGTCGTGGTGGGTGCCGGTTCCAGCAGGGGCCGGCACTTCATTTTGTGGCGGCCCGTTTGTGCGTGCGGTCACCGGCCAGCACCACCGGCGGCGATTTCGCGACGGACCGGGCGCAGCAGCTCGGCGAGCCGGTGGCGCTGCTCATCGCTGAGCGGCGGCGCTTCGGCGAGGATCTTCTCGACATAGTCGGCGATCTTGGCTTCGGCGAGATCACGGCGACGGTCTGGTACCTGTTCGGGGTGGCAGCGGGTGGCGTGGCCGAGGCGGCCACGTGCGACAAGTGCGCGCGAAGACATGCGGGATTCCTTCGGAAAATACGAAGTTCGCCACCCGTAAGCCTGCGGCGTGAAGTGGCCCTAATCCCGCGAAATGTGAGTAGCGTCGCGGCGCCCGTCAAGCAGTCTAACCGACTTGCCGCTTAACTCTTTTGCGTCGGCGGCGTTTCTACTCACTGCGCCGCGAAATGTCGGCCACGCGCCCGGTCAGCGCCGCCAGCCATGCGCGCAAGCTGTCGTTGGTGAAACGTTCATCGGCGATGCACAGGGGGCACTTCCAGCGCCACCCGGCGGCGCCCTGACGCGGGTTGTAAACGGGCATCACTGCTTTCGCCAACACTTCGGCGCCGTCGTGGTAGATGCCCGCGGCTGCCGCGAAATTGGCGACGCGGTGCGTGTTACATGTCAGCTCATCGGCTGTGACAGTGACTTGGTTGAATACGTGGCGCGGATGGCTGCCGCGGCCAGTGCACACCACCATGACTACTCGCTCGGTCGTCATCGGCGATACTCCACCCGGACGCGCTCGGGCCGAAACGTGTGCCCGCCCTTGCCGACCGGCAAGATAGTCACGGTCGCGAGCACGTCGAGCACAGCGCGGAACCGATCGGGTGACAGCTTTTCGACCGCTTCGGCAACCTCAGGCCGACCGAGGGGGATGCCGTCGAAAACCCGTAGGCGCTCCTGATCCTGCTGCTTGCGCTCGATGACAGACAGCTTCTCATTGACCCGCTCGATACGCCCCGCCAGTCGGCGACCGTCGATGATGCCTTCGTCGTACTCACGTTCAGCTTCGGCGATCTGCGCCAGCAGCGTTTCGGCTTCGACCCGCAGCGCCTCAGCTTCGGCGGTGTCGTGCAGCTCCGTCTTGAGCAGATCCACCGCGTCGGGCATCGCCAGCCGGCCCGACACGGTGCGATACAGCACCGACTTGATGCGATCCTCGCGGATGCTGACACCACGACAGCCCTTGCAGCCGTAGGTGATTGAGTGCGCGACTTGCGAATCAGTGCGCGGCGGCTTCGTCTGGCCTGCTTTCGGCCGCCCTGGTTTGCCGCCCGTGGGCTGCATCACCCACATACCCGACAGGGTGGCGCCGCATCTGCCGCACCTAAGCATCCCGGTCAGCAGATGCCGGCGAACGCTTTTGCGGCCCGGCGCGCGGCCGGGCGCGTTGAGCACGTTTTGCGCTGCCCGCCAGGTACTTTCGTCGACCAGCCCTGCCCATGTGCCCTTACCGACTATTTCGCGGTTGTGGGCGCGTAGGCCGCCGTTGCGCGGCGCCCGCAGGAACAGTGACACCGTTGATGGCGTCCATGGCTTGCCGTTGAGCCCGTAGGCGCCAGCATCGTTGAACAGCCGGGCAACGTCTTTCAGCGACGACCCGGCCAGCACAGCCGCATACGCTTGTTTGACCAGCGGCGCCGTCTCGGGGTTGGGTTGCGGCCCGTCCGGTCCCGGCAGGTAGCCGAAAGAATGGCGCCACTGCGGCAGCCCGCGTTCGGCTTTCTGTTGGGCGGCGCGGCGCTGACGGGCCGCTTTCTGCTCCATCTCCATCCGTGCAAAGACGCCCTTCATTCGGGCGTTGCCGCGGCCAGTCGGGGTGGACAGGTCGAAGTCACCGCCCACCGTGGCAAGTGCGAGCTTGTGCTTGTCGGCAAGGTCGATGAAATCCTCGAGTTCGCGGGGCTGGCGGTGCAGCCGGTCGGCGTCCCAGGCGACGACGGCGCCGACCTTGCCGGCGGCGATGTCGGCCAGCATCTGCTGATAAGCCGGCCGCGGCTTGGCCGACGACGCCGACACACTGTTGTCGACGTACTCGGTTGGCGTCCAGCCGCGCTGCTCACACAGCTTGAGGCAATCTTCGCGTTGGCGGGTGATAGCCAGCTGGGTTTGGTCGCGGTCGAGGCTTTGCCGCAGGTAGACGGCGGCGGCAACGTGAGGCATACACAAAGTGTATCTCACGCAGTCGACTGTGGTAGCGGCAGAGCAGCTTGAGGTTGGACGGATGGGTGGGGCCTAGCGGGAGCGGCACGCTGTGGTCGATGTCGCAGACCTCCGCCGGGGCGTCACAGCCGGGGAAGCGACAGGTCAAATCGCGGAAGCGGACGAACTCGGCCAGCGCCGCCGACGGGCGATACCCGGCCTCGGCCACGTCCGGCGGGATCAGCAGGGGCTTGATCTTCGCGAACGGGGCCAGCTCACCCAACAGTGGCGCGGGCAGCGGGCCATACCCGGCCAGATAGCCCGGGGTTGTCGAGCCACCGTTGACGGCGGCCTGCTCGGCGAGCAGGTGGAGAACAACGTTGGTGCTCGGCGAGCGTTGCGGCGCTGGGCAGTTGGGCTCACCACACTGGCACCCCAGCGCATCGGCCCCGGCGACCAGCGCGCCCACCGCGTCGGCGCGACGCTGGGCCTTGGTGCGCGGATCGGCGCCGCACACCGTGGCCGCCAGCGCATCGAGCTTGTGGTCCAGAGCCGCCCCGTCGGTGGCGTGCAGCTGCGCCCACACCCCGGCCATTCCGGGCTCGGTGGCCGCGATGTCGACGTAGCGATTCTCGTTGCGCTCCTCGGGCAGCCGCACACCCGCCGGATCAAACCGCGCCACCCACATGTCGATGCGCTCAGCGGTTTTAGGACCCGACAGCCGCATCCAGTTCGCCGCATGGCGGGCGATGGCCGTGTCGATCTTGGCCATCACCGCGTCGTCGTCGATCAGCTCGGTGCGCGTCACCAGCGCGGCAATCAGCCGAAGATCGATGTCGCCGCGGCCGAACACCTCGGCGACCTTCGGCAGCCGTTCGCGCAACGCGATCGCATGGCGCAACCGCCCCCGGGCCCGGCCCCGGCTGATCCGCAACGCCGCCGCCACCTCGGCCACCACGTTCTCGTGCCCATCAACGACCCAGGAGAACCGCTCGGCATCGTCGTCGGGGGCCCGCCGCGCATATAACTCACCGATGGCCGCCAACTCCTTGGCGCACTCCACGTTTTGTGCGCGCCCCGCCGCGGTGAGGGCATCCACCACGGCGGCATCGTCGAGTTGGTCGAACATGTGTTCGATTCTAGCGCGATCCACTGACCGCTGACTCAAACTCCTTGGCAGGGTCGCAAGTTGTGGATAAGTGCGGAACTGTGGATGAACCGGTGCTAGCAGCCGCTGGTCACGGTGTGCCTGAACACATGAAAGGGGGCCCACACCACGGCTTCTGCGTCGCCTCCGGTGGCGGTGGATCGGGTCCATCCCAGGTGGACGGCCCGACGTTTCCGTGCCCGTAGTAGACGCTCCACCACGTGTGGCAGACATTCCGGTCCCAGTTGACCCGCGCGCCCGAGAAGGGGCATCCCGGACCGGGGCCTTGGGGATGCCCTTCTTTCTGTCCCGGGCAGCATGTCCACGGCCCGAAGTACGGCTCGGCCTGGGCGGCACCGGTTCCCACGCCCACCAAGGCCGCGGCGACGGCGCCTGACATCAGGGCCGCGCCGAGCATCCTTTTCACGGTGCGATAGTGCGACACGGCTTGGCCTCGCTCTCTTTAGAGTCCGTCACATAGGTAATGGCAATTACATACGAGCCCGTTTGCTACCGATCCCAACCAAGGATCCCTCAAGGCATCTACGGCAGCCTTACCATCAGGGCATTCGGCCCCTTGCGAAAGGTTGGTGCGACCGTGCGGCGAACTTTGTCCAGCACATGGTGGCGTTTCCTGCTGAGCTTCCTGGTCATCGGTGTGGTGTCGCAGCTCGTGTCGGCGGTCAAAAGCTTCTCGAATGGCGACTCGAACTCCGGCATCAAAGCTGCCGCTGTGGCGGCCGTCTGTCTAGCTGTCTTGGTTTTCTTGGCCTATCGCTGGCTCGCCCGAAAAGCGGACACGGCCGATTACTTCAAGAAATGCCCGGCCTGCGGGAAATTCAGCCGCGGCGCCAAGGTGTGCAGGACCTGTGGCCACGACCTGAAGCCGCTCTACAGGCCGCCGACGGCGCCAGGCGCCTCGGAGCTTTAAGCGGCAGCGGGCGCACAGCCGACAAAATTCTTTCGACCCCGGCGCCGGCTGGCGTCATAGGGTGGGTATGCGCTGCAGAGACTTCCAACAGAAGGGAATGCGTATGTCGCGCCATCGGGTCGTCATCATCGGAAGCGGGTTCGGGGGGCTGACGGCGGCCAAGTCGCTCAAGCGCGCCGACGTCGACGTCGTCCTGATCTCGAAGACCACGACCCACCTGTTCCAGCCGCTGCTGTATCAGGTCGCCACCGGCATCCTGTCGGAGGGCGACATCGCGCCGACCACCCGGCTGATCCTGCGCAGGCAGAAGAACGTGCGGGTGTTGCTGGGTGACGTGCACGGGATCGACCTGAAGGCCAAGACGGTCACCTCGAGGCTGGTCGACACGGACACCGTGACCCCGTACGACAGCCTGATCGTGGCGGCCGGCTCGCAGCAGTCCTACTTCGGCAACGACGAGTTCGCCACCTTCGCGCCCGGCATGAAGACCATCGACGACGCGCTCGAGCTGCGGGGCCGCATCCTGGGCGCGTTCGAGGTCGCCGAGGTGACCACCGACCCCGAGGAGCGGGAGCGCCGCCTGACCTTCGTGGTGGTCGGCGCCGGGCCGACGGGGGTGGAGATCGCCGGGCAGATCGTCGAGCTCGCCGAGCGCACCCTCGCTGGGGCGTTTCGCACCATCCAGCCCAGCGACTGCCGGGTGATCCTGCTCGACGCCGCGCCCGCGGTGCTGCCGCCGATGGGCCCGAAGCTGGGCATGAAGGCCCAGCGCCGGCTGGAGAAGATGGACGTCGAGATCCAGCTCAACGCGATGGTGACCGCCGTCGACTACAAGGGCATCACGATCAAGGAGAAGGACGGCGGCGAACGGCGCATCGAAACCGCCTGCAAGGTGTGGGCGGCCGGCGTCCAGGCCAGCCCGCTGGGCAAGATGCTCGCCGAGCAGTCCGACGGCACCGAAACCGACCGCGCCGGACGCGTGATCGTCGAGCCCGACCTCACCGTCAAGGGACACCCGCACGTCTTCGTCATCGGCGACCTGATGTCGGTGCCCGGAGTTCCGGGGATGGCGCAGGGCGCGATCCAGGGCGCGCACTATGCGACGACGGCCATCAAGCACATGGTCAAGGGCGACGACGAACCCGCAAACCGCAAGCCGTTCAAGTACTTCGACAAGGGCAGCATGGCGACCGTCTCGCGCTACAGCGCGGTGGCGCAGGTCGGCAAGATCGAGTTCGGCGGCTTCATCGCGTGGCTGGCGTGGCTGGTGCTGCACCTGTACTACCTGATCGGCCACCGCAACCGCATCGCCGCGATGTTCGCCTGGGGCATCTCGTTTTTGGGGCGCGGCCGGGGGCAGATGGCCATCACCAGCCAGATGATCTACGCCAGGCTCGCGATGAACCTGGTGAAGGAGAGAGCCGAAGAGGGCGCGTTGGCCGCGACCGAACGCGCCGAGGCCGCCGAGCGGCAAGCCGGCTAGCGCAGAGCCTGGTCGATATCGGCGATCAGGTCGTCGGCGCCTTCCAGCCCGACGGAGATGCGAACCACGTTGTCGCCCAACCCGATCGCCGCGCGTCCCTCCGGGCCCATCGCGCGGTGGGTGGTGGTGGCCGGATGCGTGACGAGGGACTTCGCGTCGCCCAGGTTGTTGGAGATGTTGATCAGCCGCAGCTTGTCGAGCACCTCGAAAGCCCGGCTCTTGGCGGCGCTTTCGGGGCAGTCCAGCGCGAACGTGATCACCGTTCCGCCGCCGGACATCTGGCGCTTGGCCAGGTCGTATTGCGGGTGCGACGCCAGGTACGGGTAGCGCACCCAGCTCACCGCCGGGTGGCCCTCCAGGAACTCCGCGATCCGGTGCGCCGCGGCATTGCTGTGCTCGACCCGAACCGCCATGGTCTCCAGGCCTTTGAGCAACACCCAGGCGTTGAAGGCGCTCATCGCGGGCCCCGTGTGCCGCATCAGCTTCTGCACCGGACCGTCGATGTACTCCTTGTCGCCGAGGATGGCACCGCCCAGCACCCGACCCTGGCCGTCGATGTGCTTGGTGGCCGAATACACCACCACGTCAACGCCGAGTGGGAAGCCCTGCTGCAGCAGCGGCGTGGCAAAGACGTTGTCCAGCACCACCTTTGCACCCGCGGCGTGCGCCAGCTCGCTCACCGCGGCGATGTCGACCAGCGACTGCATCGGGTTGGACGGGGTCTCGAAGAACACCGCAGCGGTAGGTTCCGATAGCGCCTGCTCCCACTGCGCGAGGTCGTCGCCGTCGACGAAGACGGTCTCGACGCCCCATCGCGGCAGGATCTCGTTGCACACCACGAAGCACGAGCCGAACAGGCTGCGCGCCGCGACCAGCCGGTCCCCCGCGCCGAGCAGCGCGCCCAGCGAGATGAAGACCGCGGCCATGCCGCTGGCGGTGCCGAACGCGGCCGGCGCGCCCTCGATCAGGCGGAGCCGTTCCTCGAACATCGTCACGGTGGGGTTGCCGTAGCGCGAGTAGACGAAGTGGTCGACCTCGCCGGTGAACGACTGCTCGGCAACGGCCGCCGACTCGTAGACATAGCCCGACGTCAGGAACATCGCCTCGGCGGTCTCGTCGAAACCCGAGCGCAGGATGCCGCCGCGCACACCGATGGTGGCCTGGCTGACGCCGTCGGGCAGCGCCTGGGGCGATCGGACCGAGTCGCTCATCCCTGCTTCCAGGGCAATCCGACCGCGCGCCAACCGCTTTCACCGCGGTGACCGTTGGCGTCGAGTTGGCCTTCGAAACCGTCCAGCACGTTGTAGGCCGGGGTGATGCCCAGCTCGGTCGAGACCTCGGCGGCGCCGATGGAGCGGTTGCCGGAGCGGCACAGGAAGATCACGGGCCGCTCCTCGCCGGCCGGCGCCGGCGCGACGTTGTCCTTCAGCTCGTCGGCGAAGTTCCGGTTGGGCGCCCCGGCGCTGGTGTTCCACTCGATGTACACCACGTCGCGGCCCAGGCTCGACAGATCGGGCACCCCGACGAACCGCCATTCGGCGTCGGTGCGCACGTCGACCAACACGGCGTTGGGGTTGTCGCTCAGTAGTTTCCACGCCTCGAGGGGCGTGATGTCACCTGCGTAGCTCATCCGCGTGAGTCTCGCACATTCACGGCGTTCGCCACCTGTCGGGCACGGTCGCGGGCGGTCGCCACCTCCGGCGCGGTGGCCAGCGCGACGCCGGACCCCGGCCCGCCGTCGAAGATGCGCAGATCGCTTTCGGGCACCCGCAGGGCGCCGCTCAGCGCGCCGGCGGCCGGGGCCACGCCGTCAGGCGTGATCGTGTGGGCGGCGGCCGGCGACATCATCATGGTGTCCACCGGCAGGCCCAGGATGGTGCGGGCGTGCAGCTCGAACGCCGAAAGCCGCTGGCTGCGCACGGTCACCCAGACGCTGGGGTGCGGGCACGCGGTGACGTCGGAGAAGTAGACCTCGTCGCCCTTGATCATCAACTCGACGGCGAAGACGCCGCGCCCGCCGAGCGCCTTGACGATGCGCGCGGAGATCGACTTGGCCGCGTCCACCGCGGCCGGGCTCATCTGCTGGGGCTGCCAGGATTCCAGCACGGCGCCGTCGGCGTCGCGATGGCCTATCGGTGAGCAGAATTCGATCGCGGGACCCTTCGGGCCCTCGCTGCGCACCGCGAGCAGCGTGACGTCGAAGTCGACCTCGACCACCGTCTCGGCCATCACCCGCCCCGCCGAGCTCCCGAGCGCGCGCTCCCACGCGCCCTCGATGTCGTCGCCCCCGGAGACCACCGAATGCCCCCGCCCCGACACCGGCTTGACCAGCAACGGATAGCCGGCGTGCGCGGCCACCGCCTGCAGTTCGCCGACCGACCCGACGAACCAGAACGGCGCGGTGGGCAGCCCCAGCTCGTCGGCGGCCAGCCGGCGCAGCGCCTCCCGGTCGGTGGTGAGCCGCACGGTGCGGGCGTTGGGCACGAGTTCGGTGCCGTCGGCGCCCAGCGCCTCGAGGGCTTTCACGGCGTCGGCGCCGAGGGTGTCGGTGGCGGTCACCACGAACTGTGGCCGCGCCCCGCGGATCGCGCCGGACGGCTCGTCGGCGGCCGTCACCGCGGCGCCCAGGTGGCGCAGCGCGACCTCCAGCTCCCGGCTTAGTTCGCCGCCGCCGAGCAGCAGCACCTTCGGCCGGCCGTCTTCCGGGGTTTGTTCGGGCACGACGAGCGCGGTGGTTTCGTCGTCCTGTCCTTCGGTCACGCCGTCAGTCACCGCTCAAGGATAGGTCGGCTCCGAGCGTTCTAGGGCTGGCCGGGCAGCAGCCGCACCATCAGGCCGTTGGCTTCGGCCAACACGTTGTCGTCACCGTCGGTCAGCTCCGCGGACACGAACGCCTTGCGGCCCTCGGCGCTGGTGAGGCGCCCACGCACCAGCAGCGGCGCGTCGATCGGCGTGACCTTGCGGTAGTCGACGTGCAGGAACGCGGTGCGGCTGATCGGGCGGCCCGCGGCGTGGGAGATCATCCCGAACATGTGGTCGAACAGCAGCGGCAGCACGCCGCCGTGCACGGCGTGGTTGCCCCCGACGTGAAAGCGGCTGAAATGTCCGGTCATCTCGACGCCGTCGGGGCTGTAGCGCGTCAGCGTCCACGGCGGCAGCAGCAGGCTGCCCATGCCGGGCAGCTCGGGCGTCCGCCCGGCCGGCGCCTTGCCCTCGTCGGCGGTGAACGGGCCCAGCACCTCGACCAGGGCCTCGGCGCGGTCGGCCGCGTCGTCCCAGACGTCGTCGGTGGGGTCGGCGGACACGGCGAGATCCTGCAGCCGGCGCATGGCCGTGACGAACCGGCCGAATCCCGGGCCGGGGGTCGCCGGCGCGTATTCGGGAAATCCGCCGTGATGTTCGTAGTCGGGGTCGAGCTCTTTGGGATCGAAATCCGTCACGGGCGGGCCGCCAGGACGTCGCGGCGCACGATCGTCTCGTCCCGTCCGGGGCCCACGCCGATGCACGAAACATGGGCTCCGGCAAGCTCTTCCAGCCGCAACACGTAGTCACGCGCCTTGGCGGGCAGGTCGTCGAACTCCCGCGCGTCCGAGATGTCCTCCCACCAGCCGGGCAGCTCCTCGTAGATCGGTTCGGCGCGGGAGAGGTCGCTCTGGGTCATCGGCATGTCGTGGATGCGCTCCCCGTCGATCGTGTAGCCGACGCAGATCGGCACCGTCTCCAGGCTGGACAGCACGTCGAGCTTGGTCAGGAAGAAGTCGGTGATGCCGTTGACCCGGGTGGCGTAGCGGGCGACGACGGCGTCGAACCAGCCGCAGCGCCGGCGCCGCCCGGTGGTGACGCCGAACTCGCCGCCGGTCTTGGACAGGTACTCGCCGTGCTCGTCGAACAGCTCGGTGGGGAACGGGCCGGAACCCACGCGGGTGGTGTAGGCCTTCAGGATGCCCAGCACGGCGGTGATGCGGGTCGGGCCGATCCCGGAGCCGACGGCCGCGCCGCCCGCGGTCGGATTCGACGACGTGACATAGGGATACGTGCCGTGGTCGACGTCGAGCAGCGTGCCCTGCGAGCCCTCCAGCAACACCGTCTCGCCGGACTCCAGCGCGGAGTTGAGCAGCCGCCGGGTGTCGGCGATGCGATGGCGGAAACCCTCGGCCTGCTCGAGCAGCGCGTCGACCACCTGGTGCGGGTCCAGCGCCTTGCGGTTGTAGATCTTGACCAGGATCTGGTTCTTGAGTTCCAGCGCGGCCTCGACCTTGTGGGTCAGCTGGTCGGGGTGCAGCACGTCGGCCACCCGGATGCCCATCCGGGCGATCTTGTCCTGGTAGCACGGCCCGATGCCGCGGCCCGTGGTGCCGATCTTCTTGCTGCCCATGTAGCGCTCGGTCACCTTGTCGATGGCGACGTGGTAGGGCAACAGCAGGTGCGCGTCGGCGGAGATCAACAGCCTGGACGTGTCGACGGCCCGGTCCTCGAGGCCCTTGAGCTCGTCGAGCAACACTCCGGGGTCGACCACCACGCCGTTGCCGATGACGTTGGTGACCCCCGGGGTCAGCACCCCCGACGGGATCAGGTGCAGCGCGAAGTTCTCGCCGTTGGGCAGCACGACGGTGTGGCCGGCGTTGTTGCCGCCCTGATAGCGCACCACCCACTGGGCGCGCCCCCCGAGCAGGTCAGTGGCCTTACCCTTGCCCTCGTCGCCCCATTGGGCGCCGATGAGGACGATTGCCGGCATGACTTGCTCCCGCCTGGTCTCGCCTATTTATTGTGGTCCAGCCGGTGACCCACCCTATCCCAGCAGGTTGCGAGGAGCGTTGTGAATTCCAGCGTGGCGGTGTTGGTATTCGGGGACCGGCGGCTGCCGCGGCCGCTGACGGGCGTGCCCGTCGCCGAGCTCGACGCCGCCGTCGGGCCCTACCGGCGGCTGGTGGTCGTCGGCGCCGACGCCGACCTGGCCGCGGTGCTGGGCCGGTTGCTGCGCGCCGAGCGGCTCGACGTCGAGGTCGCCTACGTGCCGCCGCGGCGCACCCGGGCCACCCGGATCTACCGCGTCCCGGCCGGGCGGCGCGCGGCGCGGCGTGCGCGGCGCGGGTCGGCGCAGCGGGTGCCGCTGATCCGCGACGAGACCGGGGCGGTGATCGTGGGCCGGGCCGGCTGGCTGCCGCCCACGGACGCGCCGCTGCTGCGCGGCGAGGCCGTCGTCGACGACACCACGCTGTTCGACGGCGAGGTCGCCGGGGCGTGGGTCGAGCCGACGCTGGCCGTGCCGGGGCTGCGGGCGCGCGTGCGCGGCGGGTGGCGCCGGTGGGTCGCCGGCCGCGCGGCGCAGCTGGGCAGCACCGGCGTCACCGTCGTGCGCGACGGGGTCGCGGCGCCGCGCGCCGCGCGCCGGTCGACGTTCTACCGCCACGTCGAGGGGTGGCTGCTGGTCCGGTAGCTTCGACCGGTGAGCTTCCCCGCCCGCCAACACGAATCGGTGCGGCCCAGCCCGATCTTTCTGGGCCTGGTCGCGCTGACGGCGGTCGGCGGCGTGCTGGCCTGGCAGGCCGGCTCCAGCGTGCGGCCGCTGTCCTACGCCGGGGTGTTCGTCTTCGTGATCGCCGGCTGGCTGGTCTCGCTGTGCCTGCACGAGTTCGGGCACGCGGTGACCGCCTGGCGCTTCGGCGACCACGACGTCGCCGTCCGCGGCTACCTGACCCTGGACCCGCGGCGCTACAGCCACCCCGCGCTGTCGCTGCTGCTGCCGATCGTGGTCGTCGCGCTCGGCGGGATCGGCCTGCCGGGCGCCGCGGTGTACGTGCGGACCTGGTTCATGACCCCCGTCCGCCGCACCCTGGTCAGCCTGGCGGGCCCGGCGGCCAACCTGGTGCTGGCGGTGCTGCTGCTGGTGCTGGCGCGGCTGCTGTACGACCCCGACCACGCGGTGCTGTGGTCCGCCGTGGCGTTTCTCGGGTTCCTGCAGATCACCGCGCTGTTGCTGAACCTGCTGCCGATCCCCGGCCTGGACGGCTACGACGCCCTGGAACCGCACCTCAGCCCCGAGACCCAGCGCGCCGTGGCGCCGGCCAAGCAGTGGGGCTTTGTCGTCGTGCTGGTCCTGCTGCTGGCGCAGATACCCAACCGGTGGTTTTTCGGGCTGGTGATCTGGCTGTTCGACTTCTCCGGCGTGCCACACGCGCTGGTGGCCTGGGGCAACTCGCTGACCCGGTTCTGGAGCGCCTGGTTCTAGCCGTTGCCATATATGCGCCAACACGCATATATTGAATCGCTATGGGCGCCGGGCACAACCACACCCCCGCCGGGACCGGCGAGTCCGGGATGATCCCGCGCATGGTCGCCGCGGCGGCGGTCCTGGCGGCGTTCTTCGTCGTCGAGCTGACCACCTCGCTGCTGATCAACTCGATCGCGCTGCTGGCCGACGCCGGGCACATGCTGACCGACGTCGTGGCGGTGTTCATGGGGCTGGCCGCGGTGACGCTGGCCCGCCGCGGCAGCTCGTCGCCGTCGCGCACCTACGGCTGGCACCGCGCGGAGGTGTTCACCGCGGTGGCCAACGCCGGGCTGCTGATCGGGGTGGCGCTGTTCATCCTGTGGGAGGCCATCCAGCGGCTGCGGGAAACCCCGTCGGTGCCCGGCGTGCCGATGATCGTGGTCGCGCTGGCCGGGTTGCTCGCCAACCTGGTGGTGGCGCTGATGCTGCGGTCGCACTCGGCGGCCAGCCTGGCGGTCAAGGGCGCCTACATGGAGGTGGTCGCCGACAGCGTGGGCAGCCTGGGCGTGCTGATCGCCGGCGTGGTCACCGTGACGACGCACTGGCCCTACGCCGACGTGGTGGTCGCCGTGCTGGTCGCGCTGTGGGTGCTGCCCCGGGCCATCGCGCTGGCCCGCGACGCACTGCGCATCCTGTCCGAGACCTCGCCGGCGCACATCGACGTCGACGAGCTGCGCAGCGCGCTCGGCGCCGTCGACGGCGTGACCGAGGTGCATGACCTGCACGTGTGGACGCTGTCGCCCGGCAAGGACATGTGCACCGCGCACCTGACCAGCGATGGCGACTCGGCTCGGGTGCTGGCCGACGCGCGGGCGGTGCTGGCGGCGCGGGGGCTGGACCACGCCACGGTGCAGATCGAGTGCCCGGGGCGCGACTGCGCAGGGGACTGTTAAAGGCCCAGCTCGGCGCGGGCGGCGGGGTCGCAGTCGTCGAGCAGATCCAGGCAGCGCAGGTGTTCGTCGGTCTCGCCGATGGCGTCGGCGGCCTTGGCCAGCGCCGCCACGCACCGCAGGAAGCCGCGGTTGGGCTCGTGGGCGTACGGCACCGGGCCGAAGCCCTTCCAGCCGTGTCGCCGCAGCTGGTCGAGGCCGCGGTGGTAGCCGGTGCGGGCGTAGGCGTAGGCCGTGACGGCCTGGTTGTCCGCCAGCGCCGCCTCGGCGAGCGCCGCCCACGCCACCGACGCCGACGGGTGCGCGGCGGCGACCGCGGTCGGGCCCTCGCCCGTTTTCAGTTGCGCCTCGGCGTCGCTGTCGCCGGTCAGCAGGATCGGGTCGGGTCCGAGGAGATCTCCCATCGACGTCATGGCGTCTATTTTGCCGTTCCCCCCGAGCGGGTAGTTAAGCTCCTGTCATGCCCAATCCACCCGAGCCCGACCGTGGGGGCGCGCCGAGGCGGCCCGGGTTCGATCCACGCGATTCGCGCGGCGAGCCGGGCGACGAGACCGGCGCGGTTGACGAGGCGTCCGAGGGCCAGCCGATGGTGCCCAACGATCCCGAGACCGAGACCGTGGTGATCAACAAACCGGATCGGGACGACGACGCCGAGGCGAACCCCGAGGGCCAGCAGCGCGAGCGCCGGTTCACCGCGCCCGGGTTCGACGCCAAGGAGACGACCGTCATCGCCACCCAGCCGGAGCCCGCGACGGAGGTCTTCGCGACGCCGCCGGGGCAGGAGGGCCCGCCGCCGCAGGCCGGTGCGACCGCCAAAGCGGCTGTCCCGCAATCCATTCCGCCGCGGCTGGGGGCGAAGCTTCGGACGACGCGGCAGGTCAACTGGGGCTGGGTGCTGGCGCTGGTGGTCGTCGTGCTGGCGCTGGCGGCGATCGCGATCCTGGGCACCGTGTTGCTCACGCGCGGCAAGCACTCGAAAGTCTCTGAGGAAGACCAGGTTCGGCACACCATCTCCCAGTACGACGTCGCGGTGCAGCGGGGCGACCTGACCGTGCTGCGCACCATCACGTGCGGGAACTCCCGCGACGGATACGTCGACTACGACGAACACGCGTGGCAGGAGACCTATCAGCGGGTCTCGGCGGCCAAGCAGTACCCCGTCATCGCCAGCATCGACCAGGTCGTCGTCAACGGCCAGCACGCCGAGGCGAACATCACCACGTTCATGGCCTACGACCCGTCGCTGCGTTCGACGCGCAGCCTCGACCTGCAATACCGCGACGACCAGTGGAAGATCTGCCAGTCCCCCAGCGGCTGACAGACGCCCGGCGCCGGTATGTTGGGGCGTCATGAGCACCGCCGTGACGGCCCTGCCCAACATCCTCGACCCGATGACCTGGATCGGTCCCTCGGGTTACTTCGCGTCGGCCGTGCTGCCGACCATCCTGGCCATCGTCTTCGTCGAGACCGGGCTGCTGTTCCCGCTGCTGCCCGGCGAGTCGCTGCTGTTCACCGGCGGGCTGCTGGCCGCCAAGGGGACGCTGGACATCTGGGTGCTGGCGCCAGCCGTCGCCATAGTCGCGATCCTGGGTGACCAGACCGGGTACTTCATCGGCCGCCGGATCGGGCCGGCCCTGTTCAAGAAGGAAGACTCCCGGTTCTTCAAGAAGCACTACGTGACGGAGTCACACGCGTTCTTCGAGAAGTACGGGCCATGGGCGATCATCCTGGCCCGCTTTCTGCCGTTCGTGCGGACCTTCACCCCGGTGGTCGCCGGGGTCTCCTACATGCGCTACCCGGTCTATCTGGCGTTCGACATCGTCGGTGGCGTGCTGTGGGGCGGCGGCGTGACGCTGGTCGGGTACTTCCTGGGCAACGTGCCGTTCGTCCACCAGAACCTGGAAAAAATCATCCTGGCGATTCTGTTCATCTCGATGATCCCGGCGTTCATCGCGGCCTGGCGCGGCTACCAGCGGCGCCGCCGCGCGCCCGAGGAGAACGATGAGCCACTGCCGGTGCGGGACTGACGACAGGGCGCTGTCGATTGAGTGTGACGTTATGACGTTGAGTGTGACGACAGGGCGCTGATTCGGCAATTTCGCCGCCGAGGTTTCACTCTCAACGCCAAGGTTTCACACTCAATATCCGCCGGCCGCACGCCGGCGTCAGGCGACGACGAAATCGCAGCCGGTCTTGGCGCGGACGTCGTCGATGGTCACGCCGGGATGCAGTTCGGTGAGCACGAGCCCGCGCTGCGGGTCGACGTCGAAGACGCACAGGTCCGTTATGACCATGTCCACCACGCCTTTTCCGGTCAGCGGCAGCGTGCACTGCTTGAGGATCTTGGGGCTGCCGTCCTTGGCGGTGTGATCCATCACGACGATCACGCGCTTGACCCCGGACACCAAATCCATTGCGCCGCCGGGGCCCTTGACCATCTTGCCCGGCACCATCCAGTTGGCCAGGTCGCCGTTCTCGGCCACCTCCAGGCCGCCGAGGATGGACAGGTCGATGTGGCCGCCGCGGATCATCGCGAAGGAGTCGGCGCTGGAAAAGAAGCTGGAGCCGCCGATCGTGGTGATGGTCTGCTTGCCGGCGTTGACGAGGTCGGGGTCCACCTCGTCGTCGACCGGATACGCCCCGATGCCCAGCAACCCGTTCTCGGACTGCAGGGTCACGTTGATGTCGTCGGGAATGAAGTTGGCCACCAGCGTCGGAATGCCGATGCCGAGGTTGACGTAGTAGCCGTCGCGCAGTTCTTTCGCGGCGCGCCTGGCCATCAGTTCGCGGATGGGGCTGTCCTTCTTGACCGCGGCGCCGCCGCTGGTGGTGCGGAACTCGATCCGCTTCTCGTAGCGCGGCCCCTGAATGATGCGGTCGACGTAGATTCCGGGGGTGTGGATCAGGTCGGGGTCCAGCTGGCCGACCTCGACGAGCTCCTCCACCTCGGCCACGGTCACGTCGCCGCAGGTGGCGATCATCGGGTTGAAGTTGCGCGCCGTCTTGCGATAGATCAGGTTGCCCGCGGTGTCGCCCTTCCAGGCCTTGACGATCGCGACGTCGGCGCGGATGCCTTCCTCCAGCACGTATTCGGTGCCGTCGAAGACCCGCATGTCCTTGCCCTCGGCGAGTTGGGTGCCGAACGCGGTGCGCGTGTAGAAGCCCGGGATCCCCGCGCCGCCGGCGCGCAGCTTTTCGGCCAGCGTGCCCTGGGGGGTGAGGGCCAGGTCCAGCTCGCCGGCCAGCACCTGGCGCTCGAATTCCTTGTTCTCGCCCACGTAGGAGGCGATGACCTTCTTGACCTGGCGACCCTTGAGCAGCAGGCCCATGCCGAAATCGTCGACGCCGGCGTTGTTTCCGACGATCGTCAGGCCCTTGATGCCGCTGTCCACCAGCGCCTGGATCAGGTTCTCGGGGATGCCGCACAACCCGAATCCACCGGCGGCGATGGTGATGTCGTCCTTCAGCAGGCCGCGCAGCGCCGACTCGGCGTCGGGGTGGACCTTGCCGCTGGAATGTTCGCTCATTGCTGGTTGCCCGTCGTCACGGCGGTGACGTTACAGGCGGCTTCCATCAGCATCCAACCGGAAAGCTGAACCGACAGATCCCGCTCGGCGACCTCCGAAGCCGTCACCGCGCCCTCGATGAACTGCGCCTCCTGCCCGCCGGCGGTCGGCAGCTCGGCGTCGCGGTCCCAGGACGGGCCGAACAGCGGCAGCCCGTCCACGGTTTGGCGGTAGTCCCACGCCGATTTCGCCGACGACAGCACGATGGTGCGGGCGGTGTCGCGGGCCACGGCGTCGTCGGCGGAATCGCCCGGCAGCGCGGTGGCGACCAGCGCGAGGTAGCGGGCGGTGATGCCCGCGAACAGCCCGCCGTCCCCGCCGCCGGAGCCCTTGAGCACCCCCGAGGGCGCCATGTGTTCGCCGACCGCGGCCACCAGCCGATGCACCCGCCGCGCGTGGCGCGTCCGGGCCTCGGCGCCGGTGCGCACAGCCAGCTCCGTTTCCAGGCCGAGCACCACGCCCTGGCAGTAGGTGTACTGCGCGCGCACCAGCGAGCCGGCCTTGATGCCGTCGAACACCAGGTGCGTGTCCGGGTCGATCAGCGTCCCGTCGATCCAGTCGCTCATCTGGTCCGCGCGCTGCAGGTGCTCCCCGTAGCGGGCGAGGAAGATGCCGGCCGGGCCGTTGGCCGGGGCGTTGAAGAACCGGTCCTGCTTGCGCCACGGAATGCCGCCGCCGTCCTCGGGCACCCAGGCGTTGACGAACTGGTTGGCGAGCTTGGGCAGCGCGCGGTGGCGCTCGACGCCGGCGATGCGGGCGGCGCGCTCCAACGCCAGCGCCAGCCACGCCATGTCGTCGTAGTAGCTGTTGATCCACGAGAAGTTGTTGCGCAGACGGTGCGACCGGACCTGGCGGTTGATCATGGTGCGCCGCTGCGGCCGCGGGTCGCGCAGCTGCGCGTCGACCAGGCAATCCAGCAGGTGCGCCTGCCACCAGTAGTGCCAGGTGCCGAACGAGCGGTCCTTGCGGGTCGACGGCCACGCCACCACCCCGAGCTGGGTTCCCGGCAGCGCCCAGAGTTTCTTCAGGTGTCGTTGCGCGACAGCCGCTTCGGAGCTGGCCGCCCGGTTGGCCCATAGCTGATCCATACTGCCGATCCTGCCTCATACTGAAATATGCGCTACCGGCAAACCATTTCGGGGACCACGCACTCGTTCGACGGGCTGGTCGACGTGATGGCGAAGGCGTCGCCGCTGCGCTCCGGCGACCAGCTCGCCGGTTGCGCCGCCGGCTCCGACGCCGAACGGGCCGCGGCCGCATGGGCGCTGGCCGACATACCGTTGACGACGTTCCTCACCGACGCGGTGGTGCCGTACGAGACCGACGAGGTCACCCGGCTCATCGTCGACGGCCACGACCGCGCGGCGTTCGGCCCGATCGCGGACCTGACCGTGGGCGGGCTGCGCGACTGGCTGCTGGACACGGCGTCGTGCGACGACGCCGCCGCGCGGATCACCGCGATCTCCGCGGGGCTGACGCCGGAAATGGTTGCCGCCGTATCGAAGATCATGCGCAACCAGGACTTGATCCTGGTGGCCGCCGCGGCGACGACCACCGCTGCCTTCCGCACCACGATCGGGTTGCCGGGCACACTGGCCACCCGGCTGCAGCCCAACCACCCCACCGATGACGCGCGCGGGATCGCCGCGGCGATGCTCGACGGCCTGTTGCTGGGCTGCGGCGACGCGGTGATCGGGATCAATCCGGCGACCGACTCGCCGCACGCGGCGTCGGACCTGCTGCACCTGCTCGACGACATTCGCCAGCGCTTCGCGATTCCCTTTCAGTCGTGCGTGCTGTGCCACGTCACGACCACGATGGAGCTGATCGACCGGGGCGCGCCCGTCGACCTGGTTTTCCAGTCGATCGCGGGGACCGAGGGCGCCAATGCCGCGTTCGGGACCTCCATCGCGATGTTGACGGAAGCCAACGACGCCGCCCGGTCGCTGCGCCGCGGCACCGTCGGCGACAACGTCATGTACCTGGAGACGGGTCAGGGCGCGGCACTGTCGGCCGGGGCGCACCTCGGGGTGGGAAACCGGCCGGTCGATCAGCAGACGCTGGAGGCGCGCGCCTACGGGGTGGCCCGGGCGCTGCGGCCGCTGTTGATCGACTCGGTGGTCGGATTCATCGGACCGGAGTACCTCTACGACGGCAAGCAGATCATCCGCGCCGGGCTCGAGGACAATTTCTGCGGGAAACTGCTCGGCCTGCCGATGGGCGTCGACGTCTGCTACACCAACCACGCCGAAGCCGACCAGGACGACATGGACACCCTGCTGACCCTGCTGGGCGCGGCGGGCACCGCGTTCGTCATCACCGTCCCCGGCGCCGACGATGTCATGCTCGGCTACCAGAGCCTGTCGTTTCATGACGCGCTGTACGTGCGAAAAGCGTTGGGGCTGCGCCCCGCCCCCGAATTCGAAGCCTGGCTGGCGGGTCTGGGCATGGCCGACGCCGACGGCCGGATCCTGCCCGTCGACCTCGCGACCTCGCCGCTGCGGGCGCTGGCGGCCGGCTGATGAAAGACCTCTGGGCGCCGCTGCGGGCGACCACGCGGTCGCGCATCGGGCTCGGGCGGGCGGGAAACTCGCTGCCCACCCGGCGCGTGCTGGAGTTTCGTGCCGCGCACGCCGCGGCGCGCGACGCCGTGCACGACCCACTCGACGTCGACGGCCTCGTCCGGCGGCTGCACGATATCGGCATCGACGACCCGCTGCGGGTGTGCAGCCGGGCGGGATCACGCAGCGAATACCTGCGCCGGCCCGACCTCGGACGCAGCCCCGCCGACCTGTCGAACCTGCCAAAGACGAAGGCGGACATCGGGTTTGTCCTCGCCGACGGGCTCTCGCCGCGCGCGCTGACCGAGCACGCCGCCGGCATGGTCGACGCACTGGTGCGCGAATTCGGCGACCGCTACCGGATTGCCCCGCCGGTCATCGCGACCCAGGCGCGTGTCGCGCTCGGCGATCACATCGGCCAAGCCCTCGGCGTCGCAACGGTTCTCGTCCTCATCGGTGAGCGGCCGGGGCTGTCGGTCGCCGACAGTCTGGGCATCTACCTGACGCACCGGCCGCTGCCGGGGCTCAGCGATGCGGCCCGCAACTGCATCTCCAACATCCATCCGCCCGACGGCCTGGACTACCGCACGGCGGCTTCGGTCGCCGCGGCGCTGGTGGCCGGGGCCCGCGAACTCGGCCGCTCGGGCGTCGACCTCAAAGACACAACGCGAGCAGCAATTGGCGCAGCCCGGTCAGTGAGTGCGCCGGCAGGAACAGGTCGCAGTACGGCAGGGCCGCCGCCATCGACCCCGCCAGCGGCTGGAAATCATCTTGCGCCGCACGGGGATTGAGCCACACCACGATCGCGGCGCGGCGGCGCAGCCTGGCCATCGCGTGGGCGAGGACATCGGGCGGATCGGCGTCCCAGCCGTCGGAGGCGACGATCACCACCGCGCCGCGCAACGCGTTGCCGTGTGGCGGGGCCAGCATGCCGCCGACGCTGCGGCCGATGAACGTGCCGCCATAGCGGTCGGTGACTTTCGCGTTGGCTTTCTGCAGCGCCATCTCGGCCGAGCGGTGCGAGAGCACCGCGGTGAGCCGGGTCAGCGACGTCGAGAACGCGAAGACCTCCGGACGCATGCCGGGCTGGCGCATCAGCGCGCGCATCAGATGCAGGTACACCGCGGCATAGGGCTGCATCGAGCGGCTCACGTCGCAGGCCAGCACGACGCGGCGGGGCCTGCGGCGGGGCCGCGTTCGCGCCAGGGTCAGCGCCTCCCAGCCGGTCGCGCGCGACGCGTTCATCGTGGCCCGCAGGTCGATGCGCTTGCCGCCGGCGCTGGGCTCGAACCGCATGCTGCGGCGGCGGGGCCAGCGCGCGACCGTCGCCTCCAGCCAGGAGCCGAGCAGGCGCAGGTCTTGCGCGTCGAAGCGGTCGAAGGGTTCGTCGGCGAGCGCGGCCAGGCGGCTGGGCAGCAGGTCCGGCAGCAGGACGTGCGTTTCTGCCGCGCCGGCGGCCTCGGCGGCGGCGCGGGTGGCCCAGGGAACCGCGTCGCCACTCCCACCGGATCGGCTGCCCGCTTGCCGCAACGTGCCGGCCGCGGGTGTGCGAGGCCCCGCCAGCGGCAGGGAAGCGGAGCCGGCAGTGCCGGTGGCGGCATTGCCGAACACCGCGGCGAACACGGCGTCGAACGCGGCGAGGTCTTCCATCCGGTTGACCAGGGTCAGCCTGGCCGCCCAGTACAGTGCCGGCGTGGTGCCGGGCACCAGCTCGCGCAGCGCGCGGACGAAGCCGGCCTGGCCGTTGGCCGACACCAGCACCCCCGCGCCGCGCAGCCGCGCCACCATCGCGGCCGCGAACGCGGCCAGGTCGACGCCCCGTAGCAGCAGTGGGGTGCTCACGAGCCCGCTAGCGCCCCCGGCGCAGCACCCAGATCAGCGCCAGCACGGCCAGCACCGCCGCGGCCGCGGCGCCGTACTTCTTGAGCTGGTCGCCGCCGGCGAGGTCGAGCAGATCGATGGGCTCCGGCTCGGCCGCGTGGCGCGGCCCGGCGGCGGACTGCGGCGCGGCCGGGCTCGCGGCGGTCGGCGCCTGCTGCGCGGCGAGCTCGGCCTCCAGCGATTCGACGAACTGGCCCAGCAGCTTCTCCGAAACCTGTTGCAGCATTCCGCTGCCGAACTGGGCCAGCTTGCCGACGATCTTCATGTCGGTGTCGACGGTGACGCTGGTGCGGTCCCCGTCCTCGTGCAGCTGGGCGGTGACGGTGGCGGCCGCGTTGCCGGTGCCGCGCGACTCCTTGCCCTTGGCGTCGATGACGGCGCGGTGCGCGGTGCGGTCCAGCTCGACGAAATGGACCTTGCCGCTGAACTCGCTGGTGACCGGCCCGACCTTGACCTTGACCTTGCCCAGGTAGTCGTCGCCCTCGTGGCCGGTCAGCTGCGCCCCGGGCATCAGCGGGATCACCTGCTCCAGGTCGCTCAGCACGTCCCAGGCCCGTTCGATGGGCGCGCTGACGGTGAACTGGTTGGCGATCTTCATGCTGTGGTCCTCTCAGGTACGGCTGTACTGGATATACGCGTCGCGAATCAGAGTACGGTCGTCCGGGGTCTTGGCCAGCGCCCCCAGGCTTACGGCGGCCATCGGGTCGACCAGGTCCGCCACGCCGAGGGACACCAGCGCGGCGACCCAGTCGATGGTCTCGGCGACCCCGGGCGGCTTGTCCAGGTCGAGATCGCGCGCGCGGCCGACGAACTGGGTGGCGTGCTCGATCAGCGGCGCCGTCGCCCCGGGCACGGTGCGGCGGACGATCGCGGCGGCGCGGGCCGGCTCGGGGTAGTCGATCCAGTGGTACAGGCAGCGGCGGCGCAGCGCGTCGTGCAGGTCGCGGCTGCGGTTGGAGGTCAGCACCGCGATCGGCGGGCGCTCGGCGACGAACGTGCCGAGCTCGGGGACGGTGACCGCGGATTCGCCGAGGAACTCCAGCAGCAGCGCCTCGAATTCGTCGTCGGCGCGGTCGATTTCGTCGATGAGCAGCACCGGCGGCGCGGCGCCCCGATGGCGCACGCATCGCAGGATGGGCCGGTCCACCAGGTAGGCCTCGGTGTAGAGGTCGGCCTCCTGGATAGCGGCGCCCTGCGCCTCCGCGAGCCGGATGGACAGCAGCTGGCGTTGGTAGTTCCAGTCGTACAGCGCCTCGCTGGCGGTCAGCCCCTCGTAGCACTGCAACCGGACCAGCTCGGTATCCAGCACGGCCGCAAGGGTTTTGGCGGCCGTCGTCTTGCCGACCCCGGGTTCGCCCTCCAGCAGCAGCGGCCGGCCCAGCGTGACGGCCAGGTAGATCGCCGACGCGGTTCCGGTGTCCAGCAGGTAGTCCTGCGCATCGAACCGGCGGACCACGTCGCCGGGATCGGCGAACGGCGCGGTCATTCGCCGGCTGGCCGGTCCGCGAACGCCGTTCGGCATCCCGCACCGCAGAACCAGTGGTCGGCGCCGGCCAGCCGCAGGTGCTCGGTGGCGGGCCCGATCGTCACCGTCATGCCGCAGACGGGGTCGACGGCCTCGGCCGGCGCGTCGGGGACGACGGCACTGCCCAGATCGCCGCCGCGGATACCGGCGACGAGCTCGGCGGCGATCGACACCGCGATCTCGGCCGGGGTCCTGGCGCCGATGGGCAATCCGACCGGGGTGTGGATGCGGGCCCGCTCGGCGTCGGTGAGTTGGAGCTGGCCCAGGATCGAGGCGCCGCGCACCCTGCTGGCCACCAGTCCGATGTAGCCGACGCCGTGATCGAGTGCGGCGCGGATGATTTCGGCCTCCGGGCCGCCGTGGCTGGCGATCACGACGGCGGTGGCGCTAGCGTCGCCCGGATGGTCGTCGCGCTCGACGTCGTAGCCCAGGACCCCGCACAGCTGGGCCAGCGCCTCGGCGATCGGGGTGGCCCCGTGGATGCGGATCAGCGGCGCCGGCAGCTGCGGGGTCAAGAAGATCTCCAGCGACCCGCCCGACAGGCAGGGGTTGACGACGACGCAGGCGCCCGGCGCCTCGGGGAAGTGCACGTCGCCGTCGGGAAGCACCCGCAGCAACACGCTTTCGCCCGCCTGCAGCGCGCCCAGCCCCGCCTTGCGCACCGAGTTCTGCGCGCACTGGCCGCCGACGAAACCCTCGATCGTGCCGTCCGCCAACACGATCGCCTCGTCGCCGGGGTAGGACGAGGTGGGCGGCTGGGCGCGCACCACGGTCGCGTGCACGAACGGCGTCCGCGCCGCCAACAGCTGCCGGGCCCGCTCACTGATGGTCGTCATCTATATCGGCGGCCTCGCTCTGCCCTGCATGGCCTCCCACACCCGCGACGGCGTCAGCGGCATGTCGGCGTGCCGAACCCCGAACGGCGCCAATGCATCCACCACCGCGTTCACCACGGCCGGCGGCGATCCCACCGTGGCCGACTCCCCGATGCCCTTCGCGCCGATCGGGTGGTGCGGCGACGGCGTCACCGTGTGCCCGGTCTCCAGGTGCGGCACCTCCATCGCGGTGGGGATCAGGTAGTCCATCAGCGACCCGCCCAGGCAGTTGCCGTCGTCGTCGAACGCGATCATCTCCATCAGCGCCATCCCGATGCCGTCGACGACGCCGCCGTGCACCTGGCCCTCGATGATCATCGGGTTGATCCGCGTCCCGCAGTCGTCCACCGCCAAAAAGCGGCGCACCTTGACCACGGCGGTGCCCGGATCCACGTCCACCACACAGAAATACGCGCCATACGGGTACGTCAGGTTCTCCGGGTTGTAGCAGACCTCGGCGTCCAGCCCGCCCTCGATGCCCTCGGGCAGGTCCCCGGCGCCGTGCGCGCGCATCGCGATGTCGGCGATGGTCACCGCCGCCGACGGGTCGCCCTTGACGTGGAATTTGCCCTTGTCCCATTCCAGGTCGGCCACGGACACCTCCAGCATGCCCGAGGCGATGATCTTCGCCTTGTCGCGGACCTTGCGGGCGACCAGCGCCGCCGCGCCCCCCGACACCGGGGTGGACCGGCTGCCGTAGGTGCCCAGCCCGAACGGGGTCTGATCGGTGTCGCCGTGCACCACCTCGATGTCGTCGGGCGGGATGCCCAGCTCCTCGGCGACGATCTGCGCGAACGTCGTCTCGTGGCCCTGGCCCTGGCTCTGAACCGACAGCCGCACAACGGCTTTGCCCGTCGGGTGCACCCGCAGCTCGCACCCGTCGGCCATGCCCAGGCCGAGGATGTCCATGTCCTTGCGCGGGCCGGCGCCGACGGCCTCGGTGAAGAACGCCATGCCGATGCCCATCAGCTCGCCGCGCGCGCGCCGCTCCTTTTGCTCCTCGCGTAACGCCTCGTAGCCGATCATGTCCATGGCCTTGCGCATGGTGGCCTCGTAGTCACCCGAGTCGTAGGTCCACCCGGTCTTGCTGTGGTACGGAAACTGGTCGGGCCGCAGCAGGTTTCGCAGCCGCAGCTCGGCCGGGTCCATCTTGAGCTCGAAGGCCAGGCAGTCGACCAGCCGCTCGACGAAGTACACCGCCTCGGTGATGCGGAACGAGCACGCGTAGGCCACCCCGCCGGGCGCCTTGTTGGTGTACACCGCGGTCATGTGGCAGTAGGCGGCCTCAAGGTCGTAGCTGCCGGTGAACACCCCGAAGAACCCGGCCGGGTACTTCGTCGGCGCCGCCTGGCCGTTGAACGCGCCGTGGTCGGCCAGCACGTTGGACCGGATCGCCAGGATCTTGCCGTCGTTGGTGGCGGCGATCTCGCCGACCATGATGTAGTCGCGCGCGAAGCTCGTGGAGGTCAGGTTCTCGCTGCGGTCCTCCATCCATTTCACCGGCTTGCCCAGCAGCAGCGAGCCGACGATCGCGCATACGTAGCCGGGATAGATCGGCACCTTGTTGCCGAAGCCCCCGCCGATGTCGGGCGAGATCACCCGGATCTTGTGTTCGGGCAGGCCGGCGACCAACGCGTACAGGGTGCGGTGGGCGTGCGGGGCCTGCGAGGTGGTCCACAGCGTCAGCTTGCCGGTCACCGGGTCCAAATCGGCCACCGCGCCGCAGGTTTCCATCGGCGCGGGGTGCACCCGGGGGTAGACGATCTCCTGCTTGACGACGACGTCGGCGCGCGCGAACGCCGCCTCGGCGGCCGCGGCGTCGCCGGTCTCCCAGTCGAAGATGTGGTTGTCGGTCTTGCCGTCCAGGTCGCTGCGGATCACCGGCGCCGACTCGTCGAGCGCCTTGCGGACGTCGACGACCGGGTCCAGCGGGTCGTAGTCGACGTCGATCAGCTCCAGCGCGTCGCGGGCCGAATAGCGGTCCTCGGCGACGACGAACGCCACCTCCTGGCCCTGGAAGCGCACCTTGTCGGTGGCCAGCACGGCCTGCACGTCGTTGGACAGGGTCGGCATCCAGGCCAGGCCCTTGTCGGCCAGGTCGGCGCCGGTCACGACGGCCTTGACCTTCGGATGGGCAAGGGCCGCAGTCACATCGATGCCGGCGATGCGGGCGTGCGCGTACGGTGAGCGCAGGATGGCCAGGTGCAGCATGCCCGGCAGCGCGACGTCGTCGACGTAGGTGCCGCGCCCGCGGATGAAGCGCGGGTCCTCCTTGCGCAGCATCCGGCCGTGGCCGCACGGCTTCTGGTCGTTGTCGGCCAGGTCTTCTGGGGAGGGAGGGCGGGACTCGATGGTGGTCATGAGGTCACCTGCTCCGAGTTGTGTTGGGCCGCCCATTGGATGGATCTGACGATCGTGGTGTAGCCGGTGCAGCGGCAGATCTGGCCGGAGATCGCCTCGCGGATGGTGTCCTCGTCGGGGTTGGGCTCGCGGTCCAGCAGCGCGCGGGCGGTGATCATCATGCCCGGGGTGCAGAACCCGCATTGCAGCCCGTGGCAGCGCATGAACCCTTCCTGGACCGGGTCCAGCCGGCCATCAACGGCCAGCCCTTCGACGGTGCGCACGCTGTGGCCCGAGGCCATCACCGCCAGCATGGTGCACGACTTCACCGGCACCCCGTCGACGTCGACGACGCAGGTGCCGCAGTTGCTGGTGTCGCAGCCCCAATGGGTTCCGGTGAGCCGCAACTGATCCCGCAGGAAGTGCACCAGCAGCATCCGCGGTTCGACGTCGGCGCTCACCTGCTCGCCGTTGACGGTCATGTTCACCTGCATGGCGTCAGTTCCCTTCTGCGCGCACGCGTTGCGCGGCGCGGCGCAGCGTGCGGACGGTCAGCTCGGCGGCCAGGTGCCGCTTGTACTCGGCGGTGCCGCGGATGTCGGTCACCGGGTCGCAGGCCTGCGCGGCGCGCCGGCCCGCCTCGGCGAAGGTTTCCTCGGTGGCCGGCCGCCCGACCAGGCCGGCGGCGAGCTCGGCCAGCGCGGCGGGGTCGGGGCCCACCGCCGTCAGGCCCACGCGGGCGGCGGCGATTTCTTCCCCGTCGAGCGTGAGACTCGCGCCGGCCGCCGTCACCGCCCAGTCCCCGACCCGGCGCTCGACCTTCGCGTAGGCGCTGGACGTGTTGAGCCGCACCGGGATTCGCGCCTCGACCAGGATTTCGTTGTGCGCCAGCGTGGTTTCGTAGGGGCCGGCGACGAACTCGTCGATCGGAATCTCGCGTTCCCCCTTGGGCCCGCGGGCCAGGCACACCGCCCCCAGCACGGTGCAGACCGTCACCAGGTCCTCGGCCGGGTCGGCCTGGCACAGCGAGCCGCCCAGGGTGCCGCGATTGCGGACCACCGGGTCGGCGATCACCTTCTCCGCGTCGCGGAAGATCGGGCACACGGCGGCCAGGGTGTCGGACTCCAGGATCTCGCGGTGGCGGGTCATGGCGCCGATGCGCACCAGGGTCGGGTCGGTGATCACGTAGCCGAGCTCGGGGGCCAGGTCGTTGATGTCGACGAGGTACTCCGGGTTGGCGATGCGCAGCTTCATCATCGGCAGCAGGCTGTGGCCGCCGGCGATCACCCGCGCGCCGTCCCCCAGCCGATCCAGCAGCCCGACGGCGTGGTCGACGCTGGTTGCACGTTCGTATTCGAAGGGTCCCGGTACTTGCATTGCAGCAGTGTCGGCCGGGGGGAAACACGCGTCAATAGCGAGTTAAGTAATCGTTTAGGTCGCCCGTCACCTGCGCGTCGTGGTGGATCCGCCCGGCGGTTTCGGCCAGCGGGCGGCCCCCGCCGCCCCAGCGCTTGGCGATGATGTCGGCGGCGATGGACACCGCGGTCTCCTCGGGGGTGCGCGCGCCGAGGTCCAGCCCGATGGGGCTGCGCAACCGGCCCAGCTCGGCGTCGGTCAGCCCCGCGGCCCGCAGCCGGTTCATCCGGTCGTCGTGGGTGCGGCGCGACCCCATCGCCCCGACGTAGCCGACCCGGGGCAGCCGCAGCGCCACCTCGAGCACCGGGACGTCGAATTTCGGGTCGTGGGTCAGCACGCAGATCACCGTGCTCTCGTCGACGGCGCCCGCCTCCGCCTGCGCGGCGAGGTAGCGGTGCGGCCAGTCGACGACGACGCGGTCGGCCGTCGGGAAGCGCACCGGCGTGGCGAACAGCGCGCGGGCGTCGCACACGGTGACCCGGTAGCCCAGCAGCGCGCCCTGCTGCGCCAGCGCGGCGGCGAAGTCGATGGCGCCGAACACCAGCATCCGCGGGCGCGGCGCGTAGCTGGACACGAACACCTCCATGCCCTCGCCCAGCCGCTGCCCGTCGGGCCCGTACTTGAGGACCTCGCTGCGGCCCACCGCCAGCAGGCCCCGCGCGTCGTCGGCCACCGCGGCGTCGGCGCGCGCCGAGCCCAGCGAACCGGCCTGCGCGTCCGGCCGGACGACCAGCCGGCGCCCGAGCCACCGCGCGTCGGGGTGGGCGATGACCGTCGCGACCGCCACCGGGCGGTGCTCGCCGATGTCGTCGGCCACCGCGCCGAGTTCGGGAAATGTCGCGCGCGACAGCGACTCGACGAAGACGTCGATGACGCCGCCGCACGTCAGCCCGACGGCGAACGCGTCGTCGTCGCTGACGCCGTAGCGTTCCAGCCGCGGCGTCCCGGTCTTGGCCACCTCGGCGGCCAGCTCGTAAACCGCGCCCTCCACGCAACCCCCCGACACCGACCCCGTCACCGAGCCGTCGGGCGCCACCACCATCGCGGCGCCCGGCGGCCGCGGCGCGGACCGGAACGTCCGCACCACCGTCCCCAGGCCAGCGGTGTCACCGGCACGCCAGATCGACATCAGCTCGGCAAGCACGTCGCGCACGCATTAAACGTAAGCTCATGGCGTGACTCCGGCTCAACTTCGGGCCTATTCGGCGGTGGTGCGGTTGGGTTCGGTGCGGGCCGCCGCCGCGGAGCTGGGTGTTTCCGACGCCGGGGTGTCGATGCTCGTGGCGGCGCTGCGCAAGGAGCTCGACGACCCGCTGTTCACCCGGACCGGCGCGGGGCTGGCGTTCACGCCCGGCGGGCTGCGGCTGGCCAGCCGCGCGGTCGAAATCCTGGGCCTGCAGCAACAAACCGCGATCGAGGTCACCGAGGCCGCCCACGGCCGGCGGCTGCTGCGCATCGCCGCGTCCAGCGCGTTCGCCGAGCACGCGGCGCCGGGGCTGATCGAGCTGTTCTCGTCGCGGGCCGACGACCTGTCGGTGGAGCTGAGCGTGCACCCCACCAGCCGGTTCCGCGACCTGATCGCCGCGCGCGCCGTGGACATCGCGATCGGCCCGGCGAGCGAACATCCGGCCGGCCACGACGACACGATCTTCGTGCGGCCGTTTTTGAAGTACCAGATCATCGCCGTCGTGGCGCCGAACAGCCCACTGGCCGCGGGGATTCCGAGCCCGGCGCTGCTGCGCCAGCAGCAGTGGATGCTCGGCCCGGCCGCGGGCGGCGTCGACGGCGAAATCGCAACGATGTTGCGCGACTTGGCGATTCCGGAGTCGCAGCAACGGATCTTTCAGAGCGACGCCGCCGCGCTCGAGGAGGTGCAGCGGGTCGGCGGGGTGGCGCTGACGATCGGCTTCGCCGTCGCCAAGGACCTGGCGGCCGGGCGGTTGACGCACGTGACCGGTCCCGGGCTGGACCGCTCGGGCGAGTGGTGCGCGGCGACGCTGGCGCCGTCGGTGCGCCAGCCCGCGGTGTCGGAGCTGGTCCGCTTCATCACCACGCCGCGGTGCACGCAGGCGATGATCCGCGGCTCCGGGGTCGGCGTCGCGCGGTTCCGCCCGAAGGTGCACGTCACGCTGTGGAGCTGATTGGGGTGTGAATCCTTGGCTTCCGGTGTGAAACCAGGGCGGAAAAATCGCCAAAATCCCGCCCTGAGCGCACATTCGGCGCCGACGATTCACACTCGGCATGACAAGGCGTGGCGCGGGGCTACCAGGCCCGTGACAGGTCGGCGTGCTGGCGGATCCAGGCGTGCATGGCGATGCCGGCGGCGACGCCGGCGTTGACGCTGCGCGTCGAGCCGAACTGGGCGATCGACACCGTCAGCGCCGCGCCGGCGCGGATGTCGTCGGTGATGCCGGGGCCTTCCTGACCGAACACCAGCAGGCACTCGCGCGGCAGCGCGGTCTCCTCCAGCCGCGCCGCGCCCGGGACGTTGTCGACCGCGATCACGGTCAGGCCGGCGCCGGCCGCGAAGGCCAGCAATTCGGCGGTGCTGTCGTGGTGGCACAGGCGCTGATAGCGGTCGGTGACCATGGCGCCGCGCCGATTCCAGCGCCGGCGCCCCACGATGTGCACGGTGTCGACCGCGAACGCGTTGGCGGTGCGCACCACCGAGCCGATGTTGGCGTCGTGGCCGAAGTTCTCGATCGCCACGTGCAACGGGTGGCGGCGCCGGTCGATGTCGGCGATGATCGCCTCCCGGGTCCAATACCGGTAGGCGTCGACGACGTTGCGGGAATCGCCGTCGCGCAACAGGTTCGGGTCATACCGGGGGTCGCCGGGCGGCTCGCCCGGCCAGGGCCCGACGCCGCCGGCCGTCGTCCCCCATTCGGTGGGTCCCGGTTCGCTCACCGCTGCGTCCACACGCCGGCGTGGGTGCCATCGACAGCCACGGTCGCGTACAGCAGCGCGTCGTTGATCTCGCCCTGGGTGCACAGCGACGCGTTGACATGCACCGAATCCAGCGACGCGTCGGGCAGGATCAGCACCGACGACCCGTACGTCGCGCAGGCCGGGTTCAGCCCGCGGCCGGGCAGCGTCGGCGACGCCAGCAGCATCATCGGCCCGCCGCGCGCGGCGGAGTCGTCGCGGTACCGGGCCGCCACCGCGTCGGCCTCCAGCCCCAGCAGCATGTAGCCGTTGCCGTTGAACGCGGCGGGATCGCCGAGCTGCGCCTTGGTCACCGGGGCGCCGTCGGCGCGCCAGGCCGACAGGTTGACGGTCTTGACCGTCAGGCCGGTGTCGTTGGCGTTGGTCGGCAGCAACCCCACCGGGAACGCCGCGGGGTAGGCCGCCGACGTGTTCGGGATGCGGTCGCGCGGCGAGTAGGCGTACACCCCGCGGACCTGGCTTCGATCCTTAAGCGGCCCAAGGCAAACCGTGCCGGTGAGCCGGTCCGGCGGCGCGGCCAGCGGGTGCTGGATGTCGTGCACGGTGGTCATCGCGTCGTCGCAGCTGCCCAGCGCGTTGGACTCCATCGGGTGCGCCAGCGCGCCGTAGAGCCCGAAGCGCAGGTCCTCGGGTTTGGCGTGTCCCGCATGCGGATCCGCCGGCGAGGCGTCCACGTCGACCAGCACGTAGTCGCCGCCCCAGCGCAGGTTCGACACCGACATGTTCCAGCCCAGCAGCGCCAGCGACTCCCCGAGCCGCGCGCCCTGCGCGCCGTAGGGCGCGACGGCGTGGCCGGAGCCCGAGCAGCCCGTCAGGCACGCGGCCAGACAGGCTGCCAGCGCAAGGAACATCCGCACAGCTATGACGGCCCTAGCCCAGCCCCAGGTCGGCCAGCCCGAGCACGCTGCGGTAGGCCAGACCCTCGGCCTCGATGGCCTCGGCGGCGCCGGTGGCCCGGTCCACCACGGTGGCCACCCCGACCACCTCGCCACCGGCCTCCTGCACCGCGCGCACCGCGGTCAGCGCCGAGGCGCCGGTGGTGCTGGTGTCCTCCACCACCAGGGCCCGCCGCCCGGCCACCTCGCAGCCCTCGATGAGGCGTTGCAGCCCATGGGTTTTCGCGGACTTGCGCACGACGAACGCGTCGATGGGCCGCCCGGGCGCGTGCATGACCGCCGTCGCCACCGGGTCGGCGCCCAGGGTCAGGCCGCCGACCAGCGCGTAGTCCCAGTCGCCGGTGAGGTCACGCATCAGCCTGCCGATCAACGCCGAGGCCCGGTGATGCAGCGTGGCGCGGCGCAGGTCGACGTAGTAGTCGGCCTCCTTGCCCGACGACAGCGTCACCCGCCCGTGCACCACCGACAGCCGCCGCACCAGCTCGGCCAACTCCTCGCGGGGGTCAAGCTCGCCGGGCGGCATCAGCGCTGATAGTTGGTGGCCTGGTGGCCGTTGCGCCCGGTCGGCGGCGGGCGGCGAAGGGAGTCCGTGCGCCCCTCGTCCCGGCGGACCGGCTCGGGGCGACGGCCCGCGTCACCCAGAAACTCGGACACGTCCTGCCCCGAGCGCCGCGACGGCAACTCGACCCGGCCGGCGGGCGCCAGCGGGCGGCTCGGCGCGGCGCTGCGGATGGCGGCCGGCGCGCCGGCCTCGGCGGCGGCCTCCTGGGGCACCGGCGGCAACACCCGCAACAGGTCGTTGAACTGGCGCACGGTGCGCAGGCCCTCGTCCCACTGGGCGCGCATGCTGGAGATCGGCATGGCGACCAGCGTCCAGTTCTGCTCGTTCCACATGATCTCGGCGCAGTCGGGCGCGGTGTGCGCGAAGGTGACCATGCGCCGGTCGCAGGCCCGCCGGGCCGCGTCGAGGTTGGTGGAGTACACCATCCGCGGCCCGATCGCGCCCAACAGCCAAATGTCGCTCTCCCGTGGTTCTTTCAGCCCCTTGAGCCGCAGGTCGACGACGACGTTGGTGCCCACCTTGCGGTGCAGCGCGATCACGGTGGCGACTTCGTCGACGTCGAAGATGTAGACCGCCTCGCCGCGGATCTGGCCCAGCACGACGTTGTGGGCGGGGACGTCGCCCACCGTCGAGATCACGCCGCGCTTCCAGCGCTTGAGGATGTCGGTGGACTCACGCTCGTAGTCGAACCCGTGCGACCGCGCCCACGACTTGCGGCGCCTGCTGCGCCCCCGGCGTCGATCGATGTCGACGTACAGGAGCACCCCCGCGCCGACAAAGCACAGCGCGGAGAGCGTGAACCAAAGGGGGACCATCCCACACAGGGTATCTGCTGTTGCGCCGGAATGAGGAAACCGACCAGGTCACAACCCCGTTACAGCACCCTACCAATGCGCCGAACGTCGACTTGTTGAGCGATCTGGGCGAAACCCCCGCAACAAGTCGACGTTCGAGCGCAACTAGGTCAGCCCAGGATCAGCGCGTCGCCGTCCGGGCTGACGTTCACCGGGACGGTGTCCCCGTCGTGCACGTCGCCGGCGAGCAGCAGCTTGGCCAGCTGGTCACCAATGGCCTGCTGCACCAGCCGGCGCAGCGGGCGGGCGCCGTACACCGGGTCGAACCCGCGCTGCGCCAGCCACTTCTTGGCCGGCAGCGACACCTCGAGCTGCAGCCGTCGTTGCGCCAGCCGCTTGCCCAGCTGGGCCAGCTGGATGTCGACGATCTGGACCAGCTCCTCGGGGTTGAGCCCGTCGAAGATCAGCACGTCGTCGAGCCGGTTGATGAACTCCGGCTTGAACGCCGAGCGCACCGCGGCCATCACCTGCTCCTCGCTGCCGCCCGACCCGAGGTTGGACGTCAGGATGAGGATCGTGTTGCGGAAGTCGACCGTGCGGCCCTGCCCGTCGGTCAGCCGGCCCTCGTCGAGGACCTGCAGCAGCACGTCGAACACGTCGGGGTGGGCCTTTTCGATCTCGTCGAACAGCACCACCGTGTAGGGCCGGCGGCGCACCGCCTCGGTCAGCTGGCCGCCCTGGTCGTAGCCGATGTAGCCGGGGGGCGCACCCACCAGCCGGGCGACGGAGTGCTTCTCGCCGTACTCGCTCATGTCGATGCGGACCATGGCCCGGTCGTCGTCGAACAGGAAGTCGGCCAGCGCCTTGGCCAGCTCGGTCTTGCCGACACCGGTGGGCCCCAGGAACATGAACGAACCCGTGGGCCGGTTGGGGTCGGCGACCCCGGCCCGCGCACGGCGCACGGCGTCGGAGACGGCCTGCACCGCCTTCTTCTGCCCGACGACGCGGCGGCCCAGCTCGTCTTCCATCCGCAGCAGCTTGGCGGTCTCGCCCTCCAGCAGCCGCCCGGCCGGGATGCCGGTCCACGCGGACACCACGTCGGCGATGTCGTCGGGGCCGACCTCCTCCTTGAGCATCACGTTCTCGCGGGCCTCGGCCTGCGGCAGCGCGGCGTCGAGCTTCTTCTCCACCTCGGGGATGCGGCCGTAGCGCAGCTCGGCCGCCTTGGCCAGGTCGCCGTCGCGCTCGGCGCGGTCGGACTCCCCGCGCAGCGTCTCCAGCTGCTCCTTGAGCTCGCGGACTATGTCGATGGCGTTCTTCTCGTTCTGCCACTTGGCCGTCAGCTCGGACAGCTTCTCGCGGTGGTCGGCCAGCTCGGAGCGCAGCTTGTCCAGCCGCTCCTTGGACGCGTCGTCCTCTTCCTTGGCCAGCGCCATCTCCTCGATCTCCAGCCGGCGCACCAGGCGCTCGACCTCGTCGATCTCGACGGGGCGCGAGTCGATCTCCATCCGCAGCCGGCTGGCGGACTCGTCGACCAGGTCGATGGCCTTGTCCGGCAGGAACCGCGCGGTGATGTAGCGGTCGCTCAGCGTGGCCGCGGCGACCAGCGCCGAGTCGGTGATGCGCACGCCGTGGTGCACCTCGTAGCGGTCCTTGAGCCCGCGCAGGATGCCGACGGTGTCCTCGACCGACGGCTCGCCGACGAACACCTGCTGGAAGCGGCGCTCCAGCGCGGCGTCCTTCTCGATGTACTTGCGGTACTCGTCGAGCGTGGTGGCGCCCACCAGGCGCAGCTCGCCGCGGGCCAGCATCGGCTTGATCATGTTGCCGGCGTCCATCGCCGACTCGCCGGTCGCGCCGGCGCCGACGATGGTGTGCAGCTCGTCGATGAACGTGATGATCTGCCCGGCGGAGTTCTTGATGTCGTCGAGCACGGCCTTGAGGCGTTCCTCGAACTCGCCGCGGTACTTCGCCCCGGCCACCATGGACCCGAGGTCCAGGGCGATGACGGTCTTGTCGCGCAGGCTCTCCGGCACGTCGCCGGCCACGATGCGCTGGGCCAGGCCCTCCACGATCGCGGTCTTGCCGACGCCGGGCTCGCCGATCAGCACCGGGTTGTTCTTGGTGCGGCGGCTCAAGACCTGCACGACGCGGCGAATCTCGTTGTCGCGCCCGATGACCGGGTCGAGCTTGCCCTCCTTAGCGCGGGCGGTCAGGTCGGTGGAGTACTTCTCCAGCGCCTGGTAGGTGCCCTCGGGGTCGGCGCTGGTGACGCGCGCGCTGCCCCGGACCTTGACGAACGCCTCCCGCAACGCCTGCGGGGACGCGCCGTGGCCGGTCAGCAGCTTGGCGACGTCGGAGTCGCCGGTGGACAGGCCCACCATCAGGTGCTCGGTGGAGACGTACTCGTCGTCCATCTCGGTGGCCAGCTGCTGGGCGGTGGTGATGGCGGCCAGCGATTCGCGCGACAGCTGCGGTTGCGAGCTGGCGCCGCTGGCCTGCGGAAGCTGGTTGAGGATGCGCTCCGTTTCGGCGCGGATGGTGGCGGGCTCGACGCCGACAGCCTCCAGCAGCGGCGCGGCGATCCCGTCGTTCTGCGTCAGCAGCGCCAACAGCAGGTGGGCCGGCCTGATCTCCGGATTGCCGGCGGCCGAGGCCGCCTGCAGGGCCGACGTGAGCGCGGCCTGGGTCTTGGTTGTCGGGTTGAAAGAGTCCACGACACCTCCGTTCGGGGTCCAGAAAGGGGGCTAGTAAAAATGCTTGTCGCGTTGTTCAACGCCGTCAAGGTTGAGTCTGTTCCGCTCAACCCTAGCAATTTTTCCCGGGCTAAGCCGCGCCGTTGACCCCGTTGGCGCCGAACAGCAGCCCGCCGGTGCCCCCGGCGCCACCGGCGCCGCCGTCCGACCCGTTCCCGCCGTTGCCGCCGTTCCCGATGACGGTGGCGCTGCCGCCGTTGCCGCCGATGGCGGGCGCGCCGCCGACGCCGGCGTCGCCGCCGCGGCCCCCGCCGCCGATCAGGCCGCCGTTGCCGCCGGTCCCGCCGTTGCCGCCGGCGAACGTGCCCCCGCCCGCGCCGCCTGCTCCCCCGGCGCCGCCGAAGCCGAACAGCCCGATCGCCGCCCCGCCGTTGCCGCCGGCGAAGCCGGGCGCGGCCCCGACCAGGGCGCCGGGGGCGCCGTTGCCGCCGGCCCCGCCGTTGCCGGACAGCATCCCCCCGGTGCCGCCGTCGCCGCCGGCCGCCCCCACGATGGCGCTGCCCCCGGCGCCGCCGTTGCCGACCAGCCCGGCATTGCCGCCGCGACCGCCGCCGAAGATCGGAGCGCCGCTGTTGCTCCCGTTGCCCCCGGCGCCCCCGTTGCCATAGAAGAAGCCGCCGTTGGCGCCGGCCTGGCCGGTCCCGCCGTTGCCGCCGTTGCCGACCAGCAGCCCCGCCCTGCCCGCGGCGCCGCCGACGGTGGCGGTGGAACCGGCGCCGTCGGCGCCGGCGTTGCCGCCGTTGCCGATCAGCCCCGCGTTGCCGCCGGACCCGCCGGCGCCGGCGGCGCCACCGAAGGCAAGGCCATGGGAGTTGCCGCCCTGCCCGCCGGCGCCGCCGTTGCCCAGGATTCCGCCGTTGCCGCCCGCGCCACCGGCCCCGCCCGTGGGCCCGGCGTTGCCGCTGCCGCCATTGCCGCCGCTGCCGGCCAGCATCCCGCCGGCCCCACCCGCGCCGCCGGCCCCGCCGGTCCCGGTGGCGGTGGCCCCGCCGGCCCCGCCGGCGCCGCCACCGCCGAACAACCCGGCCCTGCCGCCGGCCCCGCCGGCACCCCCGTCGCCGTTGACCGTGGTGCTGCCGCCGGCCCCGCCGGTGCCGCCGCCGCCGAACAGCAACCCGCCCACACCGCCGGCCCCGCCGGCCGTGGCGCGAACCAGGCCGCTGCCACCGGCTCCGCCGGCCCCGCCGTAGCCCCACAGCCCGGCGTTGCCGCCGTCGCCGCCGGGGCCGAACTGCGCGAACCCGCCACCGCTCGCGCCGACGCCGGCGCCGCCGGCGCCGCCGTTCCCGACCAGGCCGGCGTTCCCGCCGTGTCCACCGGCGCCGACGATGCCGGCCCCGCCGTAGCCGCCGTTGCCGAACAGCGCGCCGCCGTTCGCGCCGGGCATGCCGGTGCCGCCGCCGCCCCCGTTACCGACCAGCAGGCCCGCCCGGCCGGCCGCCCCGCCGGGCAGGCCGAACCCGCCGTGACCGCCGTCGCCGACCAGCCCGACGGCGTTGCCGCCGTTCCCGCCGGCGGCGCCCACGCTGCCGGCGGCGGTCACCGCGGCGTCGGCACCGTTGCCGCCGTTGCCCCACAGCAGCCCGCCGTCGCCGCCGGACCCGCCGGCGCCGCCGGTGGCGTTGGCCGAGGTACCGCCGGGACCCCCGTTGCCCCCGGCGCCGAACAGCCCGGCGTTGCCGCCCATGCCGCCGGCCCCGCCGTTGTCGGTGGTTCCGGCGCCGCCGGCGCCACCCGCGCCGCCGCCGCCGAAGATCAGCCCGCCGGCGCCGCCGGCGCCGCCGAGGCTCCCGGCGTTGATGCGTCCGCCGGCGCCCAACGAGCTTCCGCCGGCCCCGCCGGCGCCGCCCTGGCCGAACCACCCCGCGGCGCCGCCGTTGCCGCCGGCCGTGCTCCCCATCTGGCTGCTGGCGCCGGCTCCGCCGGCCCCGCCGTTGCCGATCAGCCCGCCCGGGCCGCCGTTACCGCCGGGCGTCGGGGGCATCCCGGTGCGCCCGATGAAACCGGGCCCGCCGTTGCCGCCGTTGCCGATCAGGATGCCCCCGGGCCCGCCGTCCTGCCCCGGCCCGCCGTCGGTGCCGTTGCCGATCAGCGGGCGCCCCAGCAGGGCCATGGTCGGCGCGTTGATGGCGCCCAGCAGGTCCTGCTCCAGGGTCTGCAGCGGTGACGTGTTGGCCGCCTCGGCGGCCGCATACGTTGCGGCCCCGGCGTTGACGAGCTGCACGAACTGCCGGTGAAACGCCGCCGCCTGGGCGCCCAGCGCCTGGTAGGCCTGGGCGTGCGCGCCGAACAGGGCCGCCACGTTCGTCGACACCTCGTCGGCGCCGGCGGCCAGCAGCGCCGTCGTGCGGGCCGCGGCGGCCGCGTTCGCCGCGCCGACCGTCGAGCCGATGTTCGCCAGATCCGTTGCCGCCGCGGCCACGAACTCCGGTGCCGCGATCACGAAAGACATGCGTTTCCCCTCGGTAGCTCGACGCGAATTGACCCATGGCCCCTGCCCGCGGCCGCCCGATAGCGCGGATCGTATCCGGCTTCGCGCCGCCATATGCCGAATCCGTCGAGCTCGCCCGGCTTGCCAGAGGATCCACAGGTAGCGCGCGAGCCTAGAATCGGCGCACGTGAGCCTCGAAGATCCGGACGCGTTGCGGGTGCTGCGCGACGCGTTCCGGCCGGACGGCGCGGGGGCTCCGCTGGTGCACCGCTTCTATGCCAACTGGTTTGCCCTCGACGTCTCGGTGCGCGACCTGTTTCCCCCCGAAATGGACGGCCAGCGGGCGGCTTTCGCGCACGCCATGCACTGGGTGTACGGGGAGCTGGTCGCCCAGCGCGCCGCCGAGCCGGTGGCCTTCCTCGCCCAGCTCGGCCGCGATCATCGCAAATACGGCGTGCTGCCGGGCCATTACGAAACGCTGCACCGCGCGCTGTACACGGCGCTGCGCACGCACGTCGGCGAACGGTGGACGGCCGCCGTCGACGCCGCGGCCGGCCAGTCGCTCAACCTGATCACCGGGGTGATGAGCGGGGCGGCCGACGCCGACGAGGGCCCCGCGTGGTGGGACGGCACCGTGATCGAGCACATGCGGGTCTCGCGCGACCTCGCGGTCGTGCGGCTGCGGCTGGATCGCCCGATGGGCTATCACCCCGGCCAGTACGTCAACGTCCAGGTGCCGCAGTGCCCGCGCCGCTGGCGCTACCTGAGCCCCGCGATCCCGGCCGACCCGGGGGGCGGCATCGAGTTCCACGTGCGCCAGGTGCCCGGCGGCCTGGTCAGCACCGCGATCGTCAACGAAGCCCGGCCCGGCGACCGGTGGCGGCTGTCCAGTCCGCACGGCGGCCTGGGGGTCGACCGCGACGGTGGGGACGTGCTGATGGTCGCCGGCAGCACCGGCCTGGCGCCGCTGCGGGCGCTGATCATGGACCTGTCCCGCTACGCCGTGAACCCACGGGTGCACCTGTTCTACGGCGCCCGCTACCGCTGCGAGCTGTATGACCTGCCCACCCTGTGGCAGGTCGCCCAGCACAACCCGTGGCTGTCGGTGTCGCCGGTCTCCGAGTACGGCCGCGACCCGTCGTGGGCGGCCGACTATCCCGACGCGACGCCCCCGCGCGGGCTGCACGTGTGCCAGACCGGCCGCCTGCCCGACGTGGTGACCAGGTACGGCGGCTGGGGCGACCGGCAGATCCTGGTCTGCGGCGGCCCGAACATGGTCCGCGCCACCAGGGCCGCCCTGATCGCCAAAGGCGCCCCGCCCGAACGCATTCAGCACGACCCGCTATCGAGCTAAGTGGAGGTAGGCATGCGCGTCGTCACGCTGCGCGACCCGGCGTCGCCGGTGGCCGCGGAATTCGTGCCGGAGGCCGGCATGATCGGCACCTCGCTGACCGACGCGGGCACCGAACTGCTCGGCCAGCGGCGCGGCCTGCAGGCCTACCTGTCGGCGGCCAAGACGATGGGCATCCCGATCCTGTACCCGTGGGCAAATCGGTTGGGCGCCAACAGCTATACCGCGCAGGGCGTGGATGTGACCCTGACGCCGGGCGAAAACGGCGTGCGGGCCGACCCCAACGGGCTGCCCATCCACGGCACCCTGGCCGCCTACCCGGGGTGGCGGGTCACGACGGAGACGGACAACGAGCTGACCGCCGAGGTCGATTTCGCCGCCGACCCGCGGCTGCTGGAAGGCTTCCCCTACCCGCACGTGCTGACGGTGGCGGTGCGGCTGGCCGAGCGGGCGCTGACGGTTCGCACCACGGTCACCGCGACCGGCGACACCGCGGTCCCGCTGTGCTTCGGCTTCCATCCCTACCTGCGCCCGCCGGACGCGGCGCGCGGCGAGTGGATCGTCGAGACGCCGCCGCTGCGGCATCTGCGCCTGGACGGGCGCGGGTTGCCCACCGGCGAATCGGAACCCCAGCCGCCCAGGGAGGAGGCGTTGGGCGACAAGGCCTTTGACGACGCCTACGACCAGGTCACCGACGGCTCGGTGTTCGCCGTGTCGGGTGGCGGACGGCGCCTGGAGGTGCACTATCAGCGCGGGTACCCGGCGGCGCAGATCTTCGCGCCGCCCGACCAGGACGTGATCTGCTTCGAGCCGATGACGGCGCCGACGGACGCGCTGCGCCGCGGCGGCTACCGGTGCGCGCGCCCCGGGGAGCCGGCGGTCGCGGAGTTCTCCATCAGCGTGTCGACGCGGGAATAGGCCCGGCGGCCGTCGTACCCGACCCTCCGGGGATCCCGCCGAAATCCGGCGAAAAGTTTTATTTTTCACGCGGATCCCGCATGTGAGGCCTGAGCACGTTCTAGTGTGGGGCATCTGGCTGCCCGCCAGGACGAACGCGGCCGCCATTGCGGCGGCCACCTGGGTCCAGTTGGGACGCGTGATGAGTTTCGTTGTCTTGCCGCCGGAGCTCAACTCCTGGCAGATCTTCGTCGGCGAGGGCTCGGGACCGATGCTGGCGGCAGCGGCCGCCTGGGACGGCCTGGCCGCCGAGCTGAGCTCGGCCGCGGAATCGTTCTCATCGTTGACGTCGGGGCTCGCCGCTTCGGCGTGGCAGGGCGCGTCGTCGACGGCCATGGTGGTCGCCGCCGGCCCTTACCTGGGCTGGCTGAGCGCGGCGGCGGCCCAGGCCGGGGAGACGGCCGCCCAGGCCCGGCTGGCCGCGGCCGCGTTCGAGGCGGCCCAGGCGGCCACCGTGAGCCCGGCGGTCATCGCGGCCAACCGCGCGCAGCTGGTGTGGCTGGCGGTCTCGAACCTGCTGGGGCAGAACGCGCCCGCCATCGCGGCGACCGAGGCGGAGTACGAGCAGATGTGGGCCCAGGACGTGGCCGCGATGTCCGGCTATCACGCCGGGGCTTCGGCGGCCGTGTCGGCGCTGACGCCGTTCACCCAGCCGCTGCGGGCGCTGGCCGACACTGCCACCAGGTCCCTGGGCAACCTGGGCTTCGCCGACGTCGGCGCGGGCAACGTCGGCTTCGGCAACGTCGGCAACTTCAACTTCGGTTCGGGGAACGTCGGCAACTCCAACGTCGGGTCCGGCAACGTCGGCAGCGGCAACTTCGGGTTCGGTAACGTCGGCCCGGCGTTGACCGCGGCGCTGAACAACATCGGGTTCGGCAACACCGGCAGCGGCAACATCGGCATCGGCAACACCGGCAACAACAACATCGGGTTCGGCAACACCGGCGACGGCAACCGCGGCATCGGGCTCACCGGCACCGGCCTGTCCGGGTTCGGCGGCTGGAACTCGGGCACGGGCAACGTGGGCCTGTTCAACTCGGGCACCGGCAACGTCGGCATCGGCAACTCCGGAACCGGCAACTGGGGCATCGGCAACGCGGGCAACAGCTACAACACCGGCATCGGCAACTCGGGCGAGGCCAACACGGGGCTGTTCAACACCGGCATCGCCAACACCGGCATCGGCAACGTCGGCAGCTACAACACCGGCAACTACAACCCGGGCAGCAGCAACACCGGCGGCTTCAACCTGGGCAAGTACAACACCGGCTACTTCAACAACGGCAACTACAACACCGGGTTCGCGAACTTCGGCAACGTCGACACCGGCGCGCTCAACTCCGGCAACTACAGCAACGGCTTCTTGTGGCGGGGCGACAACCAGGGCCACCTGTTCGGGCAGGGCCCCGGCTTCGGAAACTCGACCACCATCCCGTCGTCGGGCTTCTTCAACAGCGGCAGCGGGGCCGCGTCGGGCTTCTTCAACTCCGGCGCCAACAACTCCGGCTTCTTCAACTCCTCGCTCGGGGTGATCGGCAACTCGGGGTTCGCCAACACCGGCGCGCTGGAGTCGGGCCTGATCAACTCGGGCAACACCGTGTCGGGCATCTTCAACACGAGCCTGGCGGGCGCCGGGACGGCGGGCTTCGTCTCGGGCGTGTTCAACAGCGGCACCAGGCTGTCGGGATTCTTCCAGGGCCCGACGACGTTCAACCTCGGCTTCGCCAACGAGGGCGTCGGCAACATCCTGGCCAACGCCAACGTCGGCAGCGACAACATCTTCGGCAGCGGCAACGTCGGCAGCGACAACATCTTCGGCAGCGGCAACGTCGGCAG
>NZ_JCALCJ010000006.1:0-449336 GCF_059812295.1 Mycobacterium sp. NGS63 | reverse complement strand
CCCGACACGCCGGGCGTGCGGGGGCTTTTGCGTCTGCTCGCGCAACTAGATTCGGCGGCCGTCGGTGCCGAAGAAGTGCAGGTGCCCGGCTTCGGGGCGCAGGCGCACGCGGCTGCCCTTCTCCGGTAGGTGACGGCCGTCGGCGCGGGCCACGATCGGCTGTTCGATCACCTTGCCGGAGCCGGTGATTCGGCCGTACAGGTACGCGTCGGCGCCCAGCTCCTCGACCACGTCGACCTCCATCTCGACGCCGAGTCCGCCCAGCTCGAAGTGCTCGGGGCGCACCCCGACGACGATTTCACCCGCCGCACTGCCGATTTCCCGCGGCAGCGGGATCGGCCAATCCCCCAGCGACACCGAACAGTCCACCACCGGCAGCGTGAACAGGTTCATCGCCGGTGATCCGATGAACCCCGCGACGAACACGTTGGCGGGATTGCGGTAAAGCTCGCGGGGGTTCGCGAACTGCTGCAGCACGCCGTCGCACAGCACGGCGACGCGGTCACCCATGGTCATGGCCTCCACCTGATCATGGGTGACGTAGACCGTGGTGGTACCGAGACGCCGTTGCAGCGCGGCGATCTGGTTGCGGGTCTGCACCCGCAGCTTGGCGTCGAGGTTCGACAGCGGCTCGTCCATCAGGAACACCTGCGGGCGGCGCACGATCGCGCGGCCCATCGCGACCCGCTGGCGCTGCCCGCCGGACAGGTCTTTGGGCTTGCGGTCCAGATAGGGCTGCAGGTCAAGCAGTTTGGCCGCCCCCAGCACCCGCTCGCGGATCTCGGCCTTGGGAGTCTTGGCGATCTTCAGTGCGAAGCCCATGTTCTGGGCCACCGACATGTGCGGGTAGAGCGCGTAGTTCTGGAACACCATCGCGACGTCGCGGTCCTTGGGATCGACGTCGGTGACGTCGCGGTCGCCGATGCGGATGCGCCCGGAGTCCAGCGTCTCCAGGCCGGCCACCATCCGCAGCGAGGTCGTCTTGCCGCATCCCGACGGCCCCACCAGCACGACGAATTCGCCGTCCCCCACGTCCAGGTCGAGGCCGTCCAGGGCCGGCCGGTCCGATCCCGGATAGCGCCGCGTCGCCCGTTCGAAGCTCACCGAGGCCATGGCTATCCGTTCATTCCGGTCACCGCGATGCCGCGGACGAAGGAGCGCTGGGCGACGGCGTAGATGACGACGAGCGGCACCATGATCAGCATCGAGGCCGCCATGATGATCGGCCACCGGGCGACGTATTCGCCCCGCAGCCGCACCAGCCCCAGCGTCAGCGTCGCCAGGCTGTTGCGCTGCAGCATCAGCAGCGGCCACAGGAAGTCGTTCCACACGTTGACCCAGGTGAGCACCGCCAGCACCATGACCGCCGGGCGGGCGTGCGGCAGCAGGATGCGCCAGTAGATCTGCCACGGCGAGCAGCCGTCCAGGATCGCCGCCTCCTCGAGATCGGCAGGGAGCGTTCGGAAGAACTGCCGCATGAGATAGGTGCCGAAGGCGCTGCCGAACAGGCCCGGCACGATCATCGCCCAGGGCGTGTCGACCCAGCCCGCCAGTCGCATCAGGATGAACTGCGGGATCACGGTGACGGTCAGCGGCACCATCAGGGTGCCCAGATACAACACGAACAGCGTGTCGCGGCCGCGAAAGTGCAGTCGCGCGAACGCATACCCGGCCAGCGAGCAGAAGAAGACCTGTCCCGCGGTGACGCAGCCGGCGTACAACACGGTGTTGAAGAACATGCGCCCGAACGGCATCAGCGTGAAGACGTCGGTGTAGTTGGACCACCGCGGGTGGGCCGGCAGCAGCGTCGGCTGGCTCACCTCGCCCTCCCGCTTCAGGGAGCCCGACACGGCCCAGGCGATCGGGAACAGCCAGCACCACGCTATGGCGAGCAGCGTGGTGTAGACCGCGACCGCGCGAAAGACGTTGCGCGTGAACACCCGCTCAGCCGACCCCATGCGAAGCCTCCAACGACCGCTGCCGGGTCAGGCGCAACTGCACCACGGTCAACACCAGCAAGATGGCGAACATCACCCAGGCCAGCGCCGACGCGTAGCCGAATTCCAGAAAGGAAAACGCGTGCTGGAACAGCATGATGCCCAGCACATAGGTGGCGGTTTCGGGCCCGCCGTTGGCGCCGTTGAGGACATAGACGAGGTCGAACGCCTGGAACGCGTGGATGATCGAGATGACCGCGACGAACGACATGGCCCCTTTGATCAGCGGCACCGTGATGAACGCGAACTGCCGTATCTCGCCGGCACCGTCGATTCTGGCCGCCTCGTAGACGCTTTCCGGCACGCCCTGCATCGCGGCCAGCAGGATGACGGTGGCGAACGGCACGCTGCGCCACACGCTGACGATGCACAGCGAGATCATCGCCCAGCGGGGGTCCACCAGCCACGGGACGGGGCCGATCCCGACCCAGCCGAGCATGATGTTGAGCAGCCCGTTGTCGGTGTTGAACACGAATTGCCACACGACCGCCATCACCACCGACGAGATGGCCAGGGGCAAAAAGACGATGGTGCGAAATACACCGATTCCCTTGACCTTCCGGTTCAGCGCGCCCGCCACGACGAGGCTGATGACGATGGTCGGCACGACCGTGCCGACGGTGAAGATGACCGTGTTGCGGATGGCGATGAGAAACAGCGGGTCGGAGGTGAACAGCTCCCGGAAGTTCGTCAGGCCCACGAACTTCGGCGGCCGGAAGACATCCCACTGCTGAAAACTCATGTACAGCGAGAATCCGAGCGGAAAGAGCATGAACACCGCGACCGCGGCCAGGTTGGGGGCGACGAACAGGCGCCCGGCCCGCGCTCGTCGCCGCGATGGGCCGGATCCCTTGGTCCGTTGCCGGGCAATCGATGTCATGGGCTGCGCAGCACCTCGTCGATGGCGGGCGACATCGCGGTCAGCGACGTCGCCGGGCGGGATCCGCGCAGCACCGGTCCGAAGTTGCGGTCCATCAGTGCGACGATCTTCTCCCATGCCGGGGTGACCGGCAACCCGTCCGAGTGCGCGGGCCCGTCGGTGAGCACGGCGAGGTTGTCCACCCGGTGGTGGGCGGTGGCGAATCCGGTGGATCCGAGCGCGGACCGCAGCACCGGCACGAAGAGACTGGATTCAGCGATCAGTGCCTGCCCGACGGGGCCGGTCGCGAATTTCACGAATTCCCATGCCTGCTCCTTGCGTTGGCTGCTCGACGAGATGGCCAGCCCCGTGGAACCGATGTTGGAGCGGGCGGGCTGCCCCTGCCGGCGCGGTCCCACGGGCAGCGGGGCGACATCGAAATCCAGGTCCTCGGCTCGGATGAACGTCTGGTTGCGCCAGTGACCCCCCAGCGCAATCGCCGCCTTGCCCGACGCGAACAGGTCGGGCGTGGACATCGACTGCACGTCGGATGCGCTGGGCGCCACCCGGTGCTTGTTGGCGAGGTCGGCGTAGAACTGCACCGCCTCGATGAAGGCGTCCTGGTCGAAGTTGAAGTGGGTCGGGTTTTTCAGCGGCGTGGACCACGGCACCCCGTTGTTCATGGCGAACAGGCCGGCCGAATAGTACGAGACGAAGACGTTGACGAACCCCCACTGGGTGGTGCGCCCCGACCCGTCCCGCTTGGTGAGAGCGGTTGCGGTGTCGAGGAATTCGGCCCAATTCCAGGGCCGGTCCCACGTGCTGGGCGGCGCGGGCACCCCGGCGTCGGCGAAGAGCCGCTTGTTGTAGAACAGGTAGTTCCCCGACCACTGCTCGGGCAGCGCGTACTGGCCCCCGTTGAACGTGAAGGCGTCGTACAGGGGCGCGATGCCGTCCGACGCCAGTTGCGCGGCGAAGTCCCGATCGTGGGCGAGCATGGTGTTGAGGTCCAGCAGCACGCCCCGGGCGGCCAGCTCGGCGTAGGTCAAGTCCCAGGCCATCAGCACGTCCGGGCAGCGGCCGCCGGCGCAAAACGTCGACAGCTGCTGCATCACGCCCGGCGCCGACAAGACCGCCCGGACCTTGATGTCGGGGTGGCGGCGCTGGAATTCGTCGACGATGCGCATCCTGGCGTCGCGTTCCTCCGGGTTGGCCGCGAAGAAGAACGTCAACGCGTCGTCGTCGGGCGTGCAGCCGGCGGCCCAGGGCACCAGCGACGCCGCCGTGAGGGCCCCGCCGCCCCGCAGCAGGTCCCGCCGCCGGAACGGCCTATCGGACATGGCGCTCCCCCGTTGGCAGGGACGGCAGCGCGAGCGCGGCCCGCCGCAGGCCGTCGGGGTCGCCGGTGATGTCGATCGTGTCGATGCGATCGTCGGCTCCGACGCCGATGCGCAACAGGATTTGCGGGCGCCCGCGCGGCGCGATCACGACGCCGGGCGCGCCGTCGATGAGAAGGACGACACCGGCCCGCGCGCGCCGGGCGAAGCGGCGGGTTTCCTCCGCGACGCGGCGGGCGCCGCGCACCTCGGTCGGCACGTCGGCGGGGACCAGCGCCGGATCGACCCGGCGCACCACGCCGGGGGCCAGCAGCTCCAGCAGCGTGGCGATGTCGCCGCCGCGCGACGCCGCGAGGAAGGCCTCGACGACCGCGACGTGCCGGGCCGCGCGGTCCGGATCGGCGGTCGGGCGGGCGTGCAGCCGCCCGCGCGCCCGGCTGGCGAGCTTCTTCGCGGCCGCCGGCGATTTGCCCAGCACGCTGGCGATCTCCTCGAACGGCACGGCGAACACGTCGTGCAGCACGAACGCGACGCGCTGCTCGGGTGAGAGCCGGTCGAGCACGACGAGCATCGCGTCGCTCACCGAGTCGATCAGCAGCGCGGCCTCATCCGCGGAGTCGGCCGCGGTCGCGGCGAGGCGGTCCAGCTCGTCGGGGTCGGCCAGGGGCTGCTCGGCGCGGCGCGCGCGCGCCCGAAGCTGGTCGATCGCCTCGCGGGCGGTGATGGTGGTGAACCACCCGGTGAGATTGGCGATCTCGGCGGTGTCCGAGCGGCTGGCCTTTAGCCACGCCGACTGCACCGCGTCGTCGGCGTCGGCCGCCGAGCCCAGCAGCCGAAAAGCCACCGATCTCAGGTGCCGACGATCCGCGTCGAACCGCTGGGCGAGGTCCACCAGATTTTTGGGCGCGCTCACGGGTCACCTTTCCTGCGCGGGAGTCGTCAAGAAGATGAGCGCATCCATCGAACTCTCTGTCGCAAAAGGAGACCTGCACCATGACCCTATCGATTGTGCGCCGCGACGTGCGCTGCTGCCATTCGGCTCGCCGTTGCGGAAACAGCTGGAAGACAAGGGGTTGAAGCGGATGTCCACTATGCACGCCGCATACGTCGTCATCACGGCGGCGACCGCCGTCGTCACCGCCGGGATCGCCGTGGCCGACCTCATCCCCGCCGGGTTCGTCCTGGCGAACTCGGCCGAGGTCGGGGTGCCGCGCTCGTGGCTGCCGGCGCTGGGCGCGGTGAAGCTGGCCGGGGCCGGCGGGCTGGTCGTCGGGCTCCTGGGCCTACCGGCGCTGGGCATCGCGGCCGCAGCCGGGCTGGTCCTGTTCTTCGTCGGCGCGGTCGTCACGCACCTGCGCGCGCGGGTGCTCTACAACATCGCGTTTCCCGGTGCCTACCTGGGCCTGTCGGCGGCGACGCTGGCGCTGATGGTGGTGGTGCGCTGATCAACCGGGAAAGTAGCGGATCCGGTCGATCGCGTTGGCCGGCCACGCGACGTCGGCGAACACGATGCCGCGCCCGTGGGCGGAGTTGACCGGGACCGCGACCGTGTGGCCCGCGCCGATCACCTTGGTCCAGCCGAGCCCGTCGAGCCGCTCGGCGAGTTCGGCGACGTCGACCCGGTCGGCATCGCCCAAAGTCATTGCGGCCGTTGGTGACAGCAGCCGCAACGCGCCGGCGCCGTCCTTGCGCGCGACGGCGCCGAGGAACTCCTGCGCCAGCCGCTTGGGCCGCGCCCCCGCGCGCCGAAAGCCGGCCATGAACCCGGCGGTCCCCCGCCACCCCTGATTGGCCAGCAGGCCCCGCGACAGCTGCAATGCGGGCGGCGCCGCGCGCGGGCCGGTTCGCAGGAACTGCAGCATCATCGCCGGCAGCTCCCAGTAGGCGCGCAATCGGGCGATTCGCCAGTGCCCGTTGGACTCTCGGAGGTCGTAACGCAGGATTGCGGGGATGTGCATCGTCACCGCGGGGCCCATCGACACCTCGAGCTCGAGATCGCGCAACACGGCGGTGCGAAAGACGATGTCCAGGTCGCGATGGAACGTGATGTCACGCGGACCGATGAACGTGTCGTAGAAGCGGCCGATCTGCGCGTGCCCCACGTGCGGGCGCGATCCCACCGGGTCCTCGACCCGGCCGTCGACGGTGAACAGGCCCACCCATCCGGCGCGGTCGTGCGCGGCGGCCGCCTGCGGCGACCGCTCCACCGCGGCGAGCAGGCGGTCGCGATCCAGCGGCACCACCATCAGCGGCCGCCGACCAGCTCGACGCCGGCCGACCGCATCGCCGCCAGCGCTTGCTCGGCCGACTCCGCCGCGACGGCCGCCGTGAGGTCGATCAGCACCCTGGTGGCCAGGCCGGCCCGCGCCGCGTCCTCGGCGGTGCGCCGGACGCAGTGGTCGGTGGCGATGCCGACCACGTCGACGCGGTCGACCCCGCGCTCGCGCAACCAGTCGAGCAGCGGGGTGCCGTTTTCGTCGGCGCCCTCGAAGCCGCTGTACGCCGCGGCGTCGGCGCCCTTGCGAAAGACGGCTTCGATCCGGGTGGGGTCGAGTTCGGGGCGAAGCTCGGCGCCGGGGCTGCCGGCGACGCAGTGCGGCGGCCACGACGACGAGTAGTCGGGCCGGTCGGAGAAATGGTCGCCCGGGTCGATGTGGAAATCCTCGGTGGCCACGACGTGGTCGTAGCCCGGCCCGCCGGCGAGGTAGTCGTCGATGGCGGACGCCAGGCGCGCCCCGCCGCGCACCGGCACCGAGCCGCCCTCGCAGAAGTCGTTTTGCACGTCGACGATGATCAACGCCCGCACGCGCTCCACCGTAGTCCGGGGCCGCCGCACCGGTTGACTCTGCGTCCACGGCGCGAAAGTGCGAGAAGGGCGCACCGTCAGCGCAGAGTCAATGGCTGCCGACGGTGCCGCTATCCCCCGACGGTTTGTTTGCGGGTCGGCGGGGTAACCCAGCTGCCATGTTGTTCCGCAGAATCGCGAGGCCCCTGTTGTCAGCGGTGTTCGTCGGCCAAGGCATCGACTCACTGCGCAATCCCAAGCCCGCGGCGGAGGCCGCGGCGCCGACCGTCGACGGCCTTCGGGCCCTGCCGGATCCGGTGGGAAGCCGCATTCCCAGCGACCCCCAGACATTCGCGCAAGTCACCGCGGCCGTCCAGATCGGCGGCGGCTTGCTGCTCGCCACGGGCAAAGCGCCGCGTTTCGCCTCGGCGGCCCTCGCCCTGACGGTGCTGCCGGCCAACCTCGGTGCGCACATGTTCTGGAGCGAGAGCGACCCGCAGCTCAAAGCGCAGAAGCGCAAGGACTTTCTGACCGACCTCAGCCTGCTGGGAGGGCTGATGATCGCGTCCGCCGACACGGCGGGCAAGCCCTCGCTGGGATGGCGGGGCCGCCGGGCGGCCGAACGGCTGTCCGAGCGGGTGTCGTCGGCGCTGCCGGGCTCTGACGATTCTTTCGACGCCGACTTCGGTGAGCTCGGGGAAAAGATCGCGCGCGGCCTGCACGTCGGCGCCGAACGCGGGCGCGAGCTGGCCAGCGCCGCCGCCGAGAAAGGCGCGCCCTACGCCGAGGCCGCGCTCGAGCGCGGACGCGAACTGGCCAGCACGGCGGCCGAGCGGGGCGCCCCTTACGCCGAGGCCGCGCTGGAGCGGGGCCGCGAGTTTGCCGAAACCGCCGCGGAACGGGGCGCGCCCCTGGCCAAGAAGGCGCGCAAACGCGGCAAGGAACTCGCCAGCACCGCCGCCGAACGGGGCGAGCCGCTGGCCAAGAAGGCACGCAAACGCGGCAAGGAACTCGCCAGCACGGCCGCCGAACGGGGCGAGCCCCTGGCGAAAAAGGCGCGCAAGCGCGGCGAGGAGCTGGCCGACGTGGCGCGCGACCGCGGGGCGGAGTTCGCCGAGATCGCGCGGCTGCGTGGCAGCGAGTTCGCCAGCGAGGCCGCCGCGCGGGGCAGCCAACTGGCCGATGCCGCCCGCGAGCGCGTCGGCGAGGGGGTCGTCAAGACACGCGTGAAGGCCCGCCGCCGCCGTCCCTGGTAGCCACGCTTGGCGGCTGCCGTGCCGCCCACCAAGGCGCTCGTCGACACCACCTAGTGGCGCCGGACGTACAACACCCAGGACAGCGCGACGAGCGCGAACCCGGTGACCTGCACGCCCGTCAACCATCCGGAGGGGTAAAGCGTTCCGCTGACGTAGTGGTCGATGAAGCCTTCGGGCGGCAGCGGCGCCAGCCCCGCCTTGCGGCGAGCCCAGCGTTCCGCCCACGTCAACGGGCAGTCCACGCGATTCGTGGCGATGGCGGCGCCCCAGATCACCGCCGGCACGTGCAGCCACATCGTGCGCGGCCAGCGCAGCGCGAGGAACCCGCCGGCCACCACGTACCCGATGAAGGCGAAGTGCAACGCCACGATCAGCCCCACCGCGATCGCGTACATCACGCGCCCGCCAGGAAGGCATCGACGATCGCGTCGACGCCCCGGCCGACGTCGACGGTGACACCGGCCTCGTCGGCGCCGAGGGGTTGCAGCGCCTCGAATTGCGAGTCCAGCAGCGCGGGCGGCATGAAGTGCCCTGGCCGCGCGGTCAGCCGGGCGGCGATGAGTTCCGCAGAACCGCTGAGGTGCAAGAACTTCGCGCGCGGGCACTGCCCCCGAAGCTGGTCGCGGTAGACGCGTTTCAGCGCGGAGCAACTCACCACCCCGCCGTCGCCGTGGGCGGCCAGCCAGGCTCCGACCTTCTCCAGCCACGGATGGCGATCGTCGTCGGTGAGCGGTTCGCCTGCGGCCATCTTGGCGATGTTGGCCGGCGGGTGCAGGGTGTCGGCGTCCACGAACGGCACCCGCAGCCGTCGCGCCAGCGCCGCCCCGACCGTCGACTTGCCCGATCCCGAGACGCCCATCACGACGACGGGCGGCGTGGCGCCTACTCGGCGCGGTGGCGGTTCCATTCCACCCAGCCGACGCCGCTGCGCCCGTCCGCGGTGCGGACGGTGGCCCAGGCGCGCGGAAACTGGCTCGCCCGCCCGTCGGCGGCGGTCAGTCGCACCGGCGCGTGCCCGCGTAGCTCCACGTCCGCGGTGATCTCGCCGGGGCTCAGGCTCAGCGTCGCGTCCAGCGGTAACCCGTTGGCGCCGAAGGCTTCCCGGGAGCCGACGGTCTCCAGCTCGGTGAGGTTCCCGTCCGCGTCCTGGGCGTAGCCGATGCTGAACTCCGGGGCCCCGGGAATGCGGATGTTCACCCCGTGCAGGTGGGTGCCGTCGTCGAGGTGCAGCGCGCTCCAAATCCAGTCCATGCTCCACCAGTCGCGCACGCCCCACGAGTGATCGCGCTGCCCCGGAACCGCGTCGACCCGATAGCTGGTGTCCCCGACGGTCACGGTTCCCGAGACGGTGCAAGGGATTTCGTAGCGCGTCGTCAGCCGGTAGGTGTACGGCGTGCCGTCGGTGGCCCACACCAGGTTCATCGTCATCTCGACGGGGGTTCCCGGCTCGCCGCGCAACAGGGCCGACGGGTCGGGGTAGGCCTGGCCTTGCCCGCGCACGTCCACCCGGTAGGTCTGCAGCGGAACCCCCGCGGAGTGGCTCACCTCGAAGGCGTCGGTGCGCAACGCCCACGGGTCGGCGGGCAGCGGCACCTCGGCATCGATGGCGACGGTGGGCATCTCGGGTCCGCACAGCAGCGCGTGCACCAACGCCTTCTGCTGGTTGGCGATCAGGCCGATGCGGAACCAGCCGCCCAATCCCTGTGCCGCATCGGCGAAGTCGGCGTACCAGCTTTCGCTCCACAGCGGTTCGGCGGTCGGGGCGTGGGCGAGTTCGTCGTCCTCCGACGGTCGCAGCGGCTCCGGGGCCACCGCGGTCGGGAGTATGGCCAGCGCGTCGGTGTCGAGCACGTGGTCGCAGTTGCGCGCCAGCATCGTCATGAACATCCGGTCGCCGCGGTCGGTCCGCTCCACCAACATCGACGAGACGATCGCCATCATCACGCCGAAAAAGCTTTGGTGCCGCACACCTTCGACGACGTCGGCGAGGCCGAGCGGCGCCGCCGGGCCCAGCGCCTCGTGGTAGGCGCTCAGCAATTCGTCGTAGCGCTCCCGGCGGTCCTCGGTCCGCAGCGCGCAGCCGAGGAAGTACGCCAGGTCCGTCAGCGCCGGCCCCCAGGACACGGTCTGCCAGTCGACCACGGTCAGCGCGCGGTCGGCCCCGGCGGTGCCGAACAGCATGTTGTCCAGCCGGTAGTCGCCGTGCACCAGGCCCCGAATCCGGCCCGGCTCCGACTCCTGGGCGAGGTACCCGTCGAACGAGGCCACCAGGCGTTCGCACACCACCCGGTGCTCCGGTGCGATCTGGTCGGCGTACCGGTCGACGAAGCCGGCGTACAGCGACGCGATCATCGCCTGGTTCAGCGGTGCGTCGCGATTGAGCCACGGCGCCTCGGCCAGCGTGGCATCGCCGAGCAGCGGGCCGTGCAGGCGTCCCAGTTCGACGACGCCGATGCGGGCCTGTTCAGTTGTGGCGCCGGCGATTTCGTCACCGACGAGGGCCGGTCCCGCGTCGCCGAGCAACAGGTCGAACACGCCCGTCGCGACGTCGACGGCGGCGTGGTGGCACGGCGCGATCGGCCCGCCCAGCCGCGGCGCGATGTCGCCGTAGAAGCGGACCTCGCGCTCGTAGAGACCCAGGGCCGACCCGGTCTGCCGGCTCACCGGATCGGAGGCGGCGACCTTGAGCACCACCGACTCGGGCCCGGCCCCGTCGGCGTCCGCGTAGGTGAGCCGGACGCGGTAGCACTCGCTCATCTGGCCGGTGCCGATGCGTTCCACGGCGAACTCGGCGATGGGCCCGGTCCCGATGGCCGCCGCCAACCAGGCGGCGGTGAGATCGCCGGGGCGTTCGATGACTTGCTCGGTGTCGGCGTGCATGAGGGTCAGCGTGCCAGGTCACTGGGCAAGGGAGAAACCGTCCCACGCGATTCGGCGGTGCGGGTGCGGGTCGAACTCGACCCGGCTCTTGCGGTCGAAGACCATGACGGCGCGGTCGGCGGGGGTATAGGCGGGCCAGTTGTCGCCCGGCGACCCGGTGCGGCTGAACGACCGCCACCGCCGTTGCACCTCGTTGCTGACCCGCAGCGCGGCGCGCCGATCGGCGGCGGCGGTCAGCAGCGCGCCGAACCGGGTGCGATACACGTCGAAGACGGCCAGCAACTCGGTGGCATGGGTGGCTCCGAACCCGGACCAGCGCAAGGTCCGGGGGGCGTAGTCGTACCGGTACAGGTAGGTGGGTGCGTGGACACCGTGGGCCTCCGCGATCTGCCAGGCCGCCGAGCTGAACGCGAAGTCGCCGCCGAGCTGGATGCACGCCGAGGGCGCGGGGTAGTCGGGGTAGGCGGCGGTAATGCGTTCGCGGGCAGCCGGTTCCGTATCCGCCAGCAGCTCTTCGACCATCGATTTGTTGGTCGGCAGCATGGTGAGGAAGCGGGTGAACAATCGGCCCTCTTCAGCGTTGGTGCCCACGATCAGCGGCAACCGGTGCGCGTGACCGCTCCGCATGGCCTCGATGGGATCCGTCGGCAGCATGTCGTCGCCGGTGGCCGGGCCAATTGGGAAGGCGCCCAGCCGTTCCTGCATACCCTGGTCGATCAGGCGTTGTTGCGCGTCGATCAATTCGGCCGCCGATGCCCGCATCAAGGCAGCGGCGCCGTCTCGCGTGCGCGCGCCGAGCAGGTGGGCGAAGCGCGCCGCGAATTCGGCGGCGACCTCCTTCGACCGCACCAGGCCCGACGCGGGGCTTTCCGAGATCGCCCGGGCGAACAGGCCCTCGGCGGCGGGCACGGTCAACAACGTGGCGGTGATGCACGCGCCCGCGCTCTCGCCGAAGATGGTGACATTGCCCGGGTCTCCGCCGAATTCGGCGATGTTGTCCTTGACCCACCGCAACGCCAGCACGAGGTCGCGCAGGTACAGGTTGCTGTCGATGGTGATGTCGGGGGTCGACAGCGACGACAGATCCACGCATCCGAGCACGCCGAGCCGGTAGTTGACCGACACGTACACGCACCCGCGGCGGGCCAGCGCGGCGCCGTCGTACAGCGGGGTCGCCGAGCTGCCCATGAAGTACCCGCCGCCGTGGATGAACACCATCACCGGCAACGGCTCGTCGGCGCCCCCCTCGGGGGTGACGACGTTGAGGGTGAGGCAGTCCTCGCTGGTCGGCTGGTAGCGGCCGACCCCAAGCATGGTGTAGCGGCGTTGCTGGGGCGCGCAGTTGCCGAAGCCGTGGCAGTGCCGCACGCCCGACCACGGCAGCGCCGGCTGGGGGGCGCGCAGCCGCAGGTGCCCCACCGGCGGCCGGGCGTACGGGATGGATCGCCAGCGGTTGACGCCGTCGCGGGTGAAACCTTCGACGATGCCGGTGGTCGTGCGGGCGCGCGCGGTGCGCTCATGCATACCAGTGACGGTAACCGACACACCGGCCGTCCTGCGCGGGTAGCGGGCCGAATCCGGCGGCGTGGCGGCTAGCCTGGCGGGATGCGGATCGCCGCGCTGATCGCTCTGACGTTGCTGGCTGCCGGGTGCTCGCACACCGGCGGGGGGAACTCGGGGCAGCCCCAGACCACCTCGCCGACGTCGGCCGGGAGCTCGCCGACGACGACGGGGCCGGTGGGCGGCAAGCCGCCGGCGCCGTCCGTCGCGCCCGCGGCCGGGACCGCGATCTCCGACGTCATCGCGTGGATCGAGGCGGGTCATCCCGCCGACCCGGGGCGCTATCACAGCGTGACGCGCGACGGGGCCAGCACGCCCCTCGGCGGCGACATCGCGCTGAGCTCCCAGGCGGGAAAGATCTCCTGCATGACCGATGCGCAGCACACCGGCGGCGCGCTGGCGTGCCTGGTGGACCTGACCAATCCCCCGCCCCGCCCCGACACCGCCTACGGCGACTGGAAGGGCGGTTGGGTCGACTTCGACGGGGTCAACCTGCAGGTCGGGTCGGCGCGCGCCGATCCGGGTCCGTTCATCAACGGCAACGGACCCGAGCTCGCCAACGGTGATTCGCTGTCGTTCGGCGACTACCGCTGCCGCGCGGATCCGGCGGGCCTGTTCTGCGTCAACTACGCCCACCAATCGGCGGTGCGCTTCGCCCCCGCCGGCATTCAGCCGTTCGGCTGCCTGAAGTCGGTGCCGCCGCCGGACGGGGTCGGCGCGGCGTTCAGGTGCTGACGCCGGGCATGATGCTCGCGAAGAGCTCGCCCATCTCGTCGCCCGGCCCACCCGGAACGGTGTAGCCGACCTCGTCGCGGATCTCATCGAGGTGGTCGCGCACGTCCTCGATCGACAGTCCCGGGCGGTAGCAGCCCTTGGTCCGGCCGATGAAGAAGCGCGCGACGTGGCCGGCGCCCGCCGTGTAAATCTCCCCGGACACCGGGCAATCCCGATGGGTGAGGAAGGCCGCGACCGGGGCCACCAGCGCCGGGTCCAGCTTCCGCAGGTATTGGCCGACCAGGTCGTTCATGACCGCTTGCGCCGCGGGATCGTCCGGTGCGCCGGCCCCGTCGATCGAGTGCGTCAACATCCGGGTGTGGGCGATCGGGGCGATGGCGTTGACCTTGATGTCGTGGGCGGCCCCTTCGGCGGCGAGCACGCGGGTGAGACCGATCAACCCGGTCTTGGCCGCCCCGTAGTTGCTCATCCGTTCGGCGCCAAGGATTCCCGCCGCCGAGCAGGTGTTGAGTATCCGGCCGTAGCGCCGCTCGCGCATCACCGCCCACGCCGGGCGGGTCACGTAGAACGCGCCGTTGAGATGCACGTCGACGAGAGGCCCGAGCCGCTCGGCGGTCATGTCCTCGAAGGGCGCGTCGCCGACGATGCCGGCGTTGTTGATCACGATGTCCACCCGCCCCCAGGCGCGCAGGGCGGCATCGATGATCGCCTGTCCGCCTTCGGGTGTCGTCACGCTGTGGGCGTCGGCGACGGCCTGCCCACCGGCTTGGCGGATCTCGTCGACGACGGAGCCGGCCGCCGCGGCGTCGGATCCGCCGCCCGTCACCGAGCCCCCGACGTCGTTGACCACGACGCGCGCGCCGCGTGCCGCGAGCAGCAGGGCGTACTGCCTGCCCAGACCGCCTCCCGCCCCGGTGATCACGGCGACCTGGTCGTCGAAGCGAAGTTCCACGGCGCTCACCAGCTGACCGGAAGTTCCTTCATGCCATAGATGTTGGCGTCTTTGAACCTCAGTTCCTCCGGCGCCACCGCCAGTTTGAGGTCGGGCAGGCGGCGCGCCAGCGTGGCGAACGCCACCTGCATCTCGACGCGGGCCAGGTTCGCCCCGATGCACTGATGCACTCCGTATCCGAAGCCCAAGTGCCCGCGCGGGTTTCGGCCGGGGTGGAAGGCTTCGGGATCGTCGATGAATTGAGGGTCGAAGTTCCCGGCGAGGAGGTTCATCATGACGAACTCCCCGGCACGGACCAGCTGGCCGCCGATCACCACATCCTCGGACGCCACGCGATCGACCTGGCTGTGCACGATGGACAGGTAGCGCATCAGCTCTTCGACGACGTTCGCGACGTAGGTGGGATCGTCGGTCTGTCCGAGCCGAGCGAACACGTCCGGATGTTGCAGCAGCGCAACGGTTCCCAACGAGATCATGTTGGCGGTCGTTTCGTGGCCGGCCTGCATCATGATCACGCTGTTCATGGCCGTCGTGGCGTGGTCGAGCTGGCCCGTGGCCACATATTCGGTGACCAGGCGGCTGATCAGGTCGTCGCCGGGTTCGCGTTCCTTGCGCTGCACCAACTCCTCGATGTAGGCGTACATGGCCCCGAAGGCCTGGCCCCGCTCCTCGTCGGTGGACCTCTGGTCGAGGCCCCTCGTGGTGTTGAACTGGAACAGTTCGAGGTCCTCGGGCGGCACACCGAGCAGCAGCGCGATCACCATGGACGGCACCGGCAAGGCGAATTCGCGCACCAGATCGGCCGGTGCGCCATGGTCGATCATCTGGCCGAGGTAGTGGTCGACCATCTCCTGAATGTGCGGGCGCATCGATTCGCAGCGCCGGAAGGTGAAGTTACTGGTCATCATTCGCCGCAGTCGGTGATGCTCGGGATCGTCGGCGCGCGCGAACATCACCGGCACCTTATTGTCGGCGTCGGTGGGCATGATGGCGTCGGGAATCGTCTTCGCGGACAAGCGCGGATCGACCAGCGCCGCCCTGATGTCTTCGTACCGGCTCACCACCCAGATCGGGTTGCTACCGAACATCGCCCGCCGCAGCCCGGGCTCGGCGCGCCAGTCCGCGAATTCCGGTGGCGGCGCCAGCGGGCAGCGGGCGGGCCGCGGGACGGGCAGCACGGGAAGTTCGGCCTCGGCCGTTTCGGAGGATTCCAAAGATGTTGACATAACCAGCTTTTCCGATTAAGTGTCATATGTCTGCCAGTTATGTAGCGTAGAGCAGCGCCTGTTGGCAGTCAACCGTCAGTTAGGCTGGGACGATGACAGCGGTTGAAGACCGCCGGCTGCGCGCGGACGCGGCCCGCAACGTCGACCGCATTCTGCGCGCGGCGCGCGATGTCTATGGCGAACTGGGGCCGGACGCGCCCGTCGAGGCCGTCGCCCGCCGCGCGGGGGTCGGCGAACGAACCCTCTATCGCCGGTTTCCGGCGAAGGCCGATTTGGTGCGGGCCGCCCTGGACCACAGCATCGCCGAGGATCTCACGCCCGCGATCGAAGCGGCCCGCCGCAGCGACGACCCGCTGCGCGGGCTCGCGCAACTGATCGAGGCGGCGATCTCGCTCGGTGCGCGCGAACACAACCTGCTGACCGCCGCGCACCGGGCCGGGGCGCTGACGTTCGATATCTCGGTGTCACTCAACGAGGCGCTCGACGACCTGGTCCGCGAGGGCCAGCGCGCGGGCCGCGTGCGGGCCGACCTGGTCGTGGACGACGTGCCGCGCCTCATCGCGATGCTCTACAGCGTGCTGGCGACGATGGATTCAGATAGCGATGGGTGGCGGCGCTACGTCGCCCTCATCGTCGACGCGATATCGATCGTCGACGGACGACCGCTCCCCCCGGCGCCGCCGCTTCGGATTTCCGAACCGAGCACCTGGCGCGTGTAGCGGTCTAGTTGATCGTCACCCCGGCGTCGACCTTGAACTGCAGCCCCGTGACCCACCTGGACTCATCGGAAATGAGGAACAGCACCGCGTTGCTGATGTCGGCGGGCTCGACGGCGGGCGTCGGCATCGCGTTGACGAAGATCGGAATCAGGTCCGGCCGTTCCTCCCCCAGGGCCACGCCGAACGACGGGGGGATCATGCCGGTGTGGCAGCCGGTGGGAAGCACAGCATTCACCCGCACATTCTGGGCGGCCAGTTCGTTGGCCAGTCCCAAAGTCAGACCCACGACACCATACTTCGCGGCGGTGTAAGGCGTCTGTAGCGGAAAGCCTTTCACGGCGCCCGCAGAACTGATGGTGACGAGACTGCCGCCTCCCCGTTCGAGCAGGTGCGGTATCGCGGCCGCGCAGGTATTCCACACTCCGATGAGATCGATGTCGACCACCGTCCGCCACTGATCGAGCGTGGTTCTATCCCACGGCGCCGACGTCAGGACGCCGGCATTGGCCACCGCTCCGTCCAGACCGCCCAACTCGCGGACGCCGTCATCAACGGCCGCGCGCAATTCCACGTCGTCACGAACGTCGACGATGCGGCTCACGCAGCGACGGCCCAACTCGATAACCAGCCGTACGGTCTCGTTGAGGTCTTCCTCGGTCGCCAAGGGATAGTCGATCTGCGGCAGGGACTGGCAGATGTCGACCAGGATGAGGTCGGCCCCCTCCTGCGCGAGCCGCACCGCATGGCTACGCCCCAGACCGCGGGCCGCCCCGGTGACGAGGACGCGCTTGCCGGCCACCCGCCCCGGCGACGACGCCGTCACCGCTCAGTCCACATGAGGCCGCGCATCGTCGCCGACAGGGGAATGTCCTCCACCGCGATCAGACCTGTGGGCGCGCGGCACACCCAGTCGATCGCGTTGACGACCCGCCCCGCCGTCGAAATGCATCCGGCGTCAGTGGAATCGAAGACCGGGTGGGATACGTGGGTGTTGATCTCGACGCGCGGTTCGCCCTCCACGACGACGCGGTGCACGCCGGTATGACCGTCGGGCGGGAACTCCCAGTCGGGCGCCGCGGCGGTCGTCAGCCGTGTCACGTGCTCGAGGGTGATCACGGGCTGGCCATCGCGGACGCCCTCGGTGGCGAAGCGCACCGCGGCCATCTGCCCCGGCTCCACCGTCATCATCGTGCACTCGATGCGTTCGGGCGTGTACCAGGGTTCGACGCGCTGGCGCACCTCGTCGAGTTTGATGTCGAGGTTGTCCGCCAGGCTGCGGACCTGGCCGCCCCACATCGACACGATGACCCCGGGCAGGAACATCATCGGCGACTCGTCACCCTCAGTGGATCCGAAACCCATTGCGGCGCCGGTGAACTCCGCGTCGTCGTAGTTTCCGTAGTCGAAAATCTCTTGCACGGTGATCGACGAGACCCGGGTGGTCAGGCTCACCGCGGAGTGCACCAGCGTATCGCCGGAGAAGCCCGGGTCGATGCCGTTGACGTAGAGCGAGGTGTTGCCCTCCTCGCAGGCGCGCTGCAACGGCGCCCGCAGCCAGTCCTCGGCGTGGTGCGGGGTGACCAGCCAGACCATCGAGGTGCCGACGACGTTGGTTCCGGCCGCGAGGAAGGCGGCCATCTGCTCGATGGCCTCCATCGGCCGGGTCTCGCCCTGCGAGGTGTAGACGACGCAGTCGGCGCCGAGGCCCACCAGGGCGTCGACGTCGTCGGTGGCGACGATGCCGGTCGGTTCGTCCAGCCCGCACAACTCGGCCGCGTCCCGACCGACCTTGTCGGCGCTGGCCGCGTGCACACCGACGAGCTCCAAATCCGGCCGTCCGATGATGGCCCGCAACGAATGCCGGCCGACGTTGCCCGTCGAGAATTGAACGACTTTGCGCACCGCGCGCTTCTCCTTCGCGAGTCCAGCTCAGTAGTCGGGTATCGGCAACGGCGAGTTGTTCGAGTCTATGCCGCCGTCGACGTGGAAGATCGCGTTGGTCGCGTAACAATCACGCGTGCACAGATACACGGTGAGCCGTCCGAGGTCCTCCACGTCGCCCAGCCGATGCAGCGGCGTGGCCTCCTGCATCTTCTCCAGCGACCCGGGCATCAGGTCCAGGCTGCTCTGCAGCCCGTCGGTGGCGAACGACCCCAGTGCGATCGCGTTGACGCGAATCTTCGGTGCGAGTTCCTGTGCCATGGCGCGCGTGAGCGATTCCAGACCGCCCTTGGCGACGCAGTACGCGGTCAGGGCCCGAATGCCGAACCGCGCCGAACCCGACGAGATGTTGACGATCGAACCGCGCCCGGCGTCCAGCATGTGTGGCGCGGCGAGCTGGCTCATGATGAAGGCCGAAGTCACACACCAGTCGAAGGTGTGGCGAAAGTCTTCGTCGGTGATGTCCAGAAACCTCGCGTACGTGGAGCCGCCGACGTTGTTGACGAGAATGTCGATGCGGCCGAAGCGCTCCATGGCCGTGTTCACCACGCGCTCGCCGTCCGAGCGGCTCATCGCGTCGGCGACGAGCGCCAGCCCCTTGCCGCCGGCGTCTTCGATGCCCTTGATCGAGCCTGCGATCTCGGACTCGGTGCGCGCGGTGCCGACCACCGTCGCGCCGGCCTCGGCCAGCACCCGTGCGATGCCCGCCCCGACACCGCGCCCGGCCCCTGTGACGATCGCGACCTGTCCGTCCAGCCGGAACTGCTCCAATGCCATGTCGGGCCCCTTCGACCATCGGTGAGGTGTGCGCCGTTCAATCTACGAAGATTGCCTGACTAAAGTCAATGAATATCGGTCGTTGAGCCGCTTTATTCGGTCATATCACCATGATTGAGTTACCCTCGGAGCAGCTGGATGAGTTGGGTCAACCCTAAAGGAAAGAAGTAGCTGTGACGGACAGGCTCTCTGCGCGCGAGGCGAAGCGCTTGCAGACCAAAGAGCGATTGATGGGCGCCGCGATCGCGGAGTTCGCCAGGGCCGGCATGGCCGAGGCCGACGTCGGCACCATCGTGGCCGCCGCGGGGGTGGCCCACGGGACCTTCTTCTTCCACTTCCCGACCAAGGAGCACGTCCTGCTGGAGCTCGAGCGCCGGGAAGAGGACCGCATCGCCAAGCAGTTCGCCCAATTCCTCAAGTCAGAGCACAATCTCGCCGCCGCGCTGAACGAGGCCGTCCGGCTGGTGATCGGATTGGAACGCCGCTTGGGCGACCGGCTGTTCAATGACTTTCTGGCGCTGCACTTCTCGCAGACCCGCCCGCCCACCGAAGACGGCAGGGACCACCCGTTGATCGTCCTGGTCGCCCAGGAGATCGCGCTCGCTCAAGAACGCGGCGAGACGGACGCGCGCGTCAATCCCATGAACAGCGCGGTGTTCTTCTTGCTGGGCCTCTACGCCCTGCTGATCACCACGAACCACTGGCCGACCGGCCACGCGCTGCTGGAGGACTACGTCACCCGGACGCTGCGCAGCCTGCAGCCCTAGGGGCGCACGAGGCCACGCAGACCCACCAGCCCGAGCTCCTTGTGGGTGAGGAAACCGGGCGCGGCGTCGCACACGGCCGGAACCGTGTTCGCCGGGCCCATCGCGGTCCAGGTGTAGCCGGGCAGCGCATAGCCGCCATCGGGGTCCTGCGCCCCCTGCAGGATCAACTCGGTGGACGAATCGCCCTCGATCACGATGCGGTAGTGGTAGCGCTGGGGCCAATCCTCCTGCGGCTCAATGGCATCGAAGCTGTCCATCGTGTAGATCTCGTGAAAGACGATGAGCGGCCTGCCGTCGGCCCACGCCGTCCACTTGTGGTGCTGGCGAGCGACCGTGCCCTTCTTGATCACGCCCTTGAAGCCCGGCATGTCGCTGGTCTCCCCGCCCTCGAAGGGGATGTCGCGCGTGGCTGACCCCAGCTCCACCTCGGTCGTGTATTTGTCGACCGTCTTTCCCAGTCCCTCCGCCACCATCGCCATCGACTGCGCGAACAACGGCCAGGCCTGCCCCAACAGGTTTGGGCCGTCCTCGAATCCGGCGGGGTCGCTGCCCATTCCCATCTCGAACAGGTACTTCAGGGTGTCGCGGCCGAAGTTCACCACCTCGTAGATATGAATGGTGTCGATCCGGCTCACGATGCGCGCGAGCGTCAGGACGAGCAGGTCCCCGGCGAATCCCGGGTTGATGCCGCCGGCGTGAAACGACGTGCCGCCCTCGCGGCACGCGGCGTCGATCTTGTCGATGTCCGCCTGGCTGTGCTCGGTCCGATACCACCAGGCGCCGCCCGATGCGACGACGTTCTTGCCGCCGCGCAGCAGCCGGCAGACCTCGTCGGGATCGGACCAAAGCGGCGCGTAGAACACGCAATCGGCGTCCAGCGCCTCGATGGCCGCCTTGTCGGTGGTGGCGAGCACGCCGATCGGTCCGGTGCCGACGAGCTCGCCGGCGTCCTTGCCCACCTTTTCCGGGCGATTGCAGAGCACGCCGACCACCGCGAATGCCGGGCTCCCGATGAAGTGGCGAAGCGCCACCGATCCGACATTGCCCATGCCCCATTGGATAACGCGATAGGTGCGGTCGCTGGACGATTGCAAAGCCATTGCGACTCCTTGGCTTTCAGTGGCTGAGCGCTCGCCCAGAGTAGGCCCGGCGCCGAGTCGGTGTCAACGGAAGTAGGCTGACTACCGTCAGTGACACGAAGCAGCACGTCGCGTCCGGTTCGCCCACGGAACACAACGCAGCATGGGAATACCGCGCGAAAGCCACCGTGCTCCGGATCTTACGATGACTATAGTCAGTTTGTTATGGTGATCTGACGGTTGATCTGCCGGCCTCTACGGCGAGGAGGATTCGTGAACCTGGCGCAGGCGCAGCAGGGGCATGTCGCGCTGGACGAGCACATGGAACGGTCGGCGGTCGCGCAGCGCCAGGCGGACAAATGGCTGATCTGCGGGAGCCTGCTGATCGGCACCGCCGCCCTGGGTGTCTTCGGCCTGCCGCTGTTCCTGCGCGGCGTGTGGTTGCTGCGCCGCGCGCAGCGCGAGGGGCTCTCGGTGCGGCCGATGCTCGTCACGCTGATCGGCTACCTGGTGATCATCGACGCCGCGATCAACACGGTCGGGTGGGCGCTCGACCTGGTGGCCAACCACACCCTGCTGGCCCGCGTCTTGCTCAACGGCTGGGGAAACATGTTCGACGCCGGCTACTTCTGGCACTACAACGAGCTGTGGCTGGGCGGCGCCGCGGGTCCCGGCGAGAAGGCCTGGGAGGTCGGGCTGATCCTCACCGTCTTCACGATGCGGATCGCGGCGGCGATCGGCTTTCTGCAGATGAAGCGCTGGGGCCATCAGTGGATGGTGATCACCTGCTGGATGGGCGTGGTGATCTGGATCGGCTACGTGTTCAACATGACCATGTTCGCCGACGTGCGCTACGCGGGTGTCGTGTTACCGGTCGTCGGCTGGTGGCTCTACGACATCTTCTACATCACCCCGTTTTTGGCCATCCCGTACCTACACAGTGTCAACCGCGAAATCTTCTCCGATTGACGCGCGGGGACCACACGTCAATCGGCTCGCAGCACAGATCAAGGAGGTCGGATCGTGGACTATGTCTGGGAGATCCTGCGTTACGTCGCCGCGTGGGGTGGCACCGGGCTGATCATCTGGTTCTGGTATTGGCTGTTCTCGAACATCGGCACGTTCTAAAGCGGTGGCCGTGGCTGACTACTCGGATGCCGGCGCGATCGCGCTCGAACGCGGTTGCGCCGTCACGGCGGTCGCGCTGAGCGACAACCGCCGCGAGGGCGCGCGACTGGTCACCGGCGATCGCCGCGCGTTCGGGTTGAACGCGAAGCTGACGTTCGTCCACGTGCCCTATCCCGCCCCCTATTCGGCAAAGCCCGACTGGACGCGTCGAACGCTGACATGCGGTGTGGCGCTGCAATGTTCGCCGTCGAAGGAACGCGTCACCGAATACCGGCTGAACGAGCTGTCCGCCCGTGAGCTGTCGGCGCTCACCTTGGTCGAGGCCGGCGTCGCCCTCGGTTGGGTCGCGCAGCGTTGGCCGGGCCTGCTGCCCGAGCTGCGGCGCGTGCTGCCGGACCTGCGGGCCGAACCCGCCGACCTGGACGCCCCGGCGATGCTGGACATGGCGATCTCGCTGGCCGGCACGAAGCAAGCGCTGACGGTCCACCCGCTGCTGGGCGCGCTGCCGTCGGCATACACCACGCCGCAGGGGCTGGCCGACAGCCTGCGGCGCCGCTTCGGCCGGATGCCCTGGACCTCGACGCAAAAGCGGGCGCCGCAACCGTATTCCGTTCCCGCCGGCGGCGACGGCGGCATCCGCAACCCGAACCTGCCGCCGCCCAGCAGGCCGCAGGACGACGACCTCGACGTCACCCCGAACAACCGCCCCGGGATCCCCTACCCCGAATGGAACATGTGGACGAAACGCTTCCTGCCCGATCATGTCGCCGTCCTCGAGCGAGCCCACGCCCGCCGCCTCCAGCGCCCGGGACCGGTCACCGTCGACGTGCGCAAGTGGTTCGAGGAACACACCCACCGCGCCATGACCAACCGCCGCGAGGACGGCTCCGACCTCGACGTCGACCAATACGTCAACCACTACATCGACCTGTCGACCGGCGAGCCCCGCGAGGCCGGCGCGCCGCGCATCTTCCGCGAACTGCTACCCGGCGGCCGCGACGTCGCCACCGCCGTGCTGCTCGACGGCAGTTCCTCGCTGGGGGTGCACGGCGGCCGGATCTTCCAGCTGGAATTGGCCTGTGCCGATGCGCTTTCCCGCGCCATGACGCTGGCGCGTGAACGGCACGGCGTGTTCGTCTTCACCGGCAACACCCGTCACCGCGTGGAGGTGCACTGCCTCAAGGACTTCGAGGACCGCCGATTCGTGCCGCCCAGCGGCCTGGGCCTGCACACCGGCGGATACACCAGACTCGGTGCGCCACTTCGCCATTTGACCGGCCGCCTGCTGGCCCAGCGCTCCGAGCGGCGCCTGCTGATCGTCATCGGCGACGGCCTGATCTCCGACGAGGGATACGAGGGCCGGTACGCCTGGGCGGACACCGCGCACGCGGTCGAGGAGGCCAACGACGCGGGCGTGTCGATCTACTACGTGGGCGTGGGGCCGACCCGCGTCGATCCCCTGCCGGACGTGTTCGGCCCGCGCCGGTCGCAACGCATCCGGCGGGTGGAGGACCTGCCGCGGGTGCTGGCCCACGTCCATCGTGAACTCGTCGCGGCATGAACCCCAGCACCCGACGGACAAGATGACCACCGACACCTACCTCGCCAGCGGCAACGAAGTCCGCCTGTTCGAGCAGGCGTACCACCGCCGGATGCCGGTGATGCTCACCGGCCCAACGGGTTGCGGCAAGACACGGCTGGTGGAGCACATGGGCCTGCTGCTGCAACGGCCCGTGGTCACCATCAGTTGCCACGACGACCTCACCAGCTCCGACCTCGTCGGCCGGTTCATGGTGACCGGAGGCGACGTGGTCTGGACCGACGGGCCGTTGACCCGGGCGGTCAAGGCCGGCGCGATCTGCTACCTCGACGAGGTGGTCGAGGCCCGGCACGATTCGCTGGCCATCCTGCATTCGCTCACCGACCACCGCCGCTCGCTCTATCTGGACCGCGCCGGCGAGGTGGTGCGGGCGCCGGACACGTTCATGCTGGTGTGTTCGTACAACCCGGCGTATCGCAGCTCGCTCAAGGAGCTCAAACCGTCGTTCCGCCAGCGGTTCGTCACCCTTCCGATGACGTACCTGGCGCCCGAGCGCGAGGCCGAGGTGATCGTCGCCGAAACCGGAATTCCGCCGGCCACGGCGCAGCGGCTGGTCCGGTGCGCGGTCGCGATCCGCACCGCCGACCAGGCCTTCCACTTCGAGCCGCCGTCGACGCGGGTGCTGGTCACCGCCGCGCACCTGATCGCCTCGGGCGCAGAGGAACTGGACGCGGCCGAGGCCTGCATCCTCGCGCCGCTGAGCGTCGACGGCGCGGTCACCGACGGCCTGCGCGAGGTCGCGGTGGCCACCCTGGCCGGCACCGAAACGTCAACGGGTTAGGAAGGAGCCGATCGTGGTCGATCAGAAGGAACGCAAACGCAAGATAGCGCTCATCGTCATACAAGTCGCCGTCTACGGCTATTTGCTGGCGATGTTTCTCATCCAGCTCTACATGTCGTTCGCCCGCGGGTGGTGGGATTTGTGACCGTCTCTGCCGCGCAACCGAATTCGATCGGCCTCGACGAGCACTACGACGAATCCCGCCTGGCGCAGCGAAGGGCCGACAGGTGGATGATCGTCGGCGCCGCCCTGATGGGCATGTGGGCGCCGGGCCTGATCGGTTTCCCGATCTTCATGCGCGGCGTCTGGCTGCAGCGCCAGGCCCTGCGCGCCGGCCTGTCGGTGCGCCCCATGATCGTCACCCTGATCGGCTACCTGGTCCTGATCGACGGATGCCTCAACAGCCTGGGCTGGGCGCTCGACCTGGTCGCCAACCACACCCTGATCAACCGGGTGCTGATGGTCGGCTGGGGAAACATGTTCGACGCGGGCTACTTCTGGCACTACAACGAGCTCTGGGTCGGCGGCTCGGCCGGGCCGGGCGAAAAGGCCTGGGTGTTCGGGTTGATCTTCACGGTCTTCTCGATGCGCGTCGCCGCGGCGATCGGCTTTTTGCAGATGAAGCGCTGGGGCCATCAGTGGATGGTCATCACCTGCTGGATGGGCGTGATGATCTGGATCGGCTACGTGTTCAACATGACCATGTTCGCCGACGTGCGCTACGCCGGGGTGGTGTTCCCCGTCGTCGGCTGGTGGCTCTACGACATCTTCTACATCACCCCCTTCCTCGCGATCCCCTACCTCCACACCGTCAACCGCGAAATCTTCACCGACTGAACAGGTTCCAAGGAGGACCACCGTGACCACCCCCACCCCAAGCCCCGCCGCCGAGGAAAAGAATCCGGCCGAGGACCTGCCGCCGGGCACCACGCCGTACTACGCGCGGATGCACAAATGGATCAAGCGCGCGGTGCTGGTGTGCCTGGTCGCGCTGGTCATCGAGGGCGCATTCACCCTGCCGTTCATGGCCGTCTACTACGGCTACCCCACGCTCAGCCTCACCGAGATCTGCAGCGAGCTGCTCAAGGTCCGGTACTCGAACGACACGCTGGAATGCAAGTACCCCTACCCGCCGTTCGGGCCGCCCGAGGGCGCCGAGGGCAAGGCCACCGCCCAGGACATCTGGGGAATCCAGCCCATACCGAAATACCATCGGCTGGGGTTCCGCGAGCTCGTCCGGATCCACAACGACCGGCTCGCCCGGCAAGCCGCCCAACAGCATTCGGCGGCGCACCCTTGACCTACCGGGTCGTCCAGTGGACGACGGGCAACGTCGGCAAGAGTTCGGTGCGCGCGATCGCGTCGAACCCGACGCTGGAGCTCGTCGGGTGCTACGCCTTCTCGCCGGAGAAAGCCGGTCGCGACGCCGGCGAGCTGTGCGGGATCGAACCGCTCAACGTGCGCGCCACCAACGACGTCGAGGCGTTGTTGGCGCTCAAGCCGGACTGCGTGGTCTACAACCCGATGTTCGCCGACGTCGACGAGCTCGTCCGCATCCTGGGCGCCGGCATCAACGTGGTGGGCACCGCCGGGTTCATCACCGGGCACTTCCTCGGCGCGGGACGCGATCGCATCGCCGAAGCCTGCCGGCGGGGCGGGTCGACCATCTTCGGCAGCGGCATCAACCCCGGCTTCATCCAACTGTTCGCCATCGTGTCGGCCGGGCTGAGCGACCGGGTGGACAAGGTGTCCATGCTGGAATCCGCCGACACCACCGTCTACAACTCCCCCGCCACCGAAATCCCCATGGGTTTCGGCTATCCCATCGATCGGCCGGACCTGCCGGCGATCACCGAGCAGGGTTCCGGGATCTTCCGCGACGGCGTGTTGCTGATCGCCGATGCTTTGGGAACCGAGCTCGACGAGGTCCGCTGCGAGGCCGAGTACGCCAAGACCACCGAGGATCTCCACCTGCCCGGGGACTGGACGATCGCAAAGGGCTGCGTCGCCGGCGTGGACGTCCGGTGGAAGGGCATCGTCGGCGAGCGGGAGGTCATCGAGATCCGCGGGCGCTGGCGCAAAGGCCAGTCACTGGACCCGGACTGGCCATTGGACATGGGCTACACGATCGAGGTCCAGGGACGGCCGACGATCAAGACCACCCTGAGCTTCCTGCCGCCGCCGGACTTCCACGGCGAGACGCTGGAAGACTACATCATGCTGGGCCTCACCATCACCGCCATGCCGGCGATCGCCGCGATACCGGCCGCCGTCGCGGCCCCGCCTGGCATCATGACCTACACCGACCTGTGCGGGGTGCTTCCCCGCGGGGTGCTGACAACCGCCGGAAAGGAGGCGCGATGACGGGCGAGGACCAATCGTCGCTCCACCACGTGGTTTTCGCGGTCGCGCAGGAGCGCCGCGACGCCGTGGCGCAACTGTTCACCGATCTCGGCTTCGCGTTCGAGAGCCTGCAACTGACCGAGCTCGGGGTGGATGTCCACCTGGACTGGAACCGCGGCATCGAGCTGATCAGCCCGGCGCCCGGCTCGGACGCCGCCGTCGCCCGGTCGGTGGCCGAGTTTATCGAGGTGCACGGCGACGGCATCTACACGGTGGTGCTGAGGGTCCCCGGCGCCTCGGCGGCCGAAGCCGTGGCCGAGCGCTACGGCGCGACAACGAGATTCCGGCAGAGCTTCTCGGGCGAGGGCTCCTACCTCGACGAGATCGACCTGTCGGTGCTCGGCCTTCCTCTGACGTTTCTGTCCACGAATATCGAGTGACTGCCGATGAGCCGACCGAACATTCCCGAACTGGACTTGGCCGAGATGGAGATGAACGTCGTCGTGACCGAATGGCTGAGCCGCATCCCGCATTTCGAGCTCGCCCCGTGATGAACGATCTCCGGTTCGACGGAAGGGTCGCGATCGTCACCGGCGCCGGGGGGCAGGAGCCGAGCCTGGGCCGGTCGCACGCCAAGCTGCTCGCCGAGCGCGGGGCCAAGGTGGTCGTCAACGACCTCGGTGTCGGACCCGACGGACGAAACACCCTGCGGGCCAACGCCGAGCAGGTGGTCGAGGAGATTCGCGCGACGGGCGGCGAGGCGGTCGCGGACCTGCACAGCGTCGCCGACGAGGACAGCGCACGCCAGGTCGTCCAGACCGCGCTGGACGTGTGGGGTCGCCTCGACATCCTGGTGAACAACGCCGGGATCTGCTTCATGACGCAGTTCGACGAGATCTCCGACGCCGACATCCGCAACGTCATCGACGTGCATCTGATGGGCACCCTGTGGATGTGCCGGGCGGCGTGGCCCCACCTGCGCCGGACCGGCTACGGCCGGATCGTGAACACCACGTCCGGAGCGATGTTCGGCATGCCGTACCTGTCCATCTACGGTGCCGCCAAGGGCGGAATCTTCGGGCTGACCCGTGGCCTTGCCGTCGAAGGAGCCCCGCTCGGCATCAAGGTCAACGCGTTGGGTCCGGCCGCCAACACCAGCGCCATAACGCATTTCAACGACCCATCCGCCTTCACGAAGCTGATGGAGGAGCACTTCCCGACCGGCCTGGTGTCACCGGTCGTGGCGTTCCTGGTCCACCAGGATTGTCCGGTATCCGGCGCCAACCTCGAGGCGGGCGCCGGGAACGTGGGCATCCGCGTGTTCGGTCAGACCACCGGCCACTACGACGCCGAACCCACGGTCGAGAAGGTGCGCGACAACTTCGCCGCGATCGTCGACACCGCGACGGCGAGGCTGATGCCGGATCTCCCCCATTCCGGGGAGTTGGCCCCGGGCGAGGCCATCGCGGCGCCGATCGAGGTAACGCCCAAACGTTACCGGCCCAACTGATTTCGGCCTAAGGAGCGACGATGACCGTCGACGCCGCAGCACCCAGCATTTTCGACGCGGGACTCCCGACGCTGCACTACGACATCACCGACACCGTGCACGAGGTCGCCCCGCGCATCCACGAGGTTCGCGCGGAGTCGCCGATCGCCATCGGGCCGCTCGGACCCGAGGTGCTCGGCTACGACCTCGCCCGCGGGATACTCCGAGACCCCCGATTCGTGTTCCCGCCCGGTATGCACATGACGGCGCGCGGCATCACGTCCGGGCCGCTCTACGACAGGGTGCTCGGCACGATCCTCGGCATGGAAGGCGAGGAGCACCGGCGGCTGCGCGGCTTGGTGTCCAGGGCCTTCACCCCGCGCGCGTCGGCGCGCATGGAAGACACCATCGACACGGTCATCAACGAATTGGTGGATCGGGTCGCCGATACCGGCCGGTGTGATTTCGTCGCCGACATCGCCCGGCCCTACCCGATCCCGATCATCTGCGCGCTGCTGGGCGCCCCGCCCGAGGACTGGGAGCGGTTTTCGCTGTGGGCCGAAGACATTTTCAAGATCGTGCGGCTGGACTCCAACCTCGTCGAGGAGCAGGACATGGTCATGCGGGCGTGGGACGAGTTCGACGCCTACATCGACGACATGATCGCCGAGCGGCGCGGCCGGTTGACCGACGACCTGATCTCCGAACTGATTCGCGCCCAGGACGGCGGAGACCGGCTCAGCAACGCGGAGTTGCGCATGCTGGCGTTCAGCATTCTCAGCGCGGGCACCGACACCACCCGCAATCAACTCGCCGCGTCCATGCACGCGCTGTGTGATCATCCCGATCAGCTGGCGTTGCTTCGCGACGATCCTGGCCTCGCGATGCGCGCCGTCGAAGAATGCATGCGCCATTCGCCGGCGGTGTGTGCCACCCTCCGCACGGTCCTCGACGATGTCACCTTCGCCGACTACACCTTCCCGGCCGGCACGTTCATTTCGGTGAATACCTATGCCGCGAACTGCGATCCGGAGGTCTACTCCCACCCGGACCGATTCGACATCTCCCGGGAGAACCCGCCGCCGATCCTGACCTTCGGCGGCGGCGCCCACTACTGCCTCGGCGCCAACCTCGCCCGAGTCGAGCTCGCCGGGGCCCTCAAGGTCCTCGCCCGGCGCATGACCAACCCGCGCCGCGTCGCCACGTCGCCCTGGAAGCCGATGCTGGGCCTGAGCGGGCCGCTCGGTCTGGAGATCGAATTCGACTAGCGGCGTGAGCCCGCCCAGGAGCGGGCCGACGTGGGTTCGATGGAACCGAACGGCTGGTTTGTGCGTCTAACGGCGGGACTCGGATCCGCGAAATTTCTTGTGTCACTTTGGTTTCAGGCGTCACATTTCGGGGTTTCTTGTCGGTGGTGGTTCGTAGTGTCGGCGGTATGGGTTGCAGCAGTCGTGAGGAGATCGTCGAGGCCTTCGACGCGCTCGACGCTGGCCTGGACCGGGTGGGCGCGTTGTCCTTTGACGTATTGACCACCCCGGAGCGGTTGCGTGTGTTGGAGCGCCTGGAGCGCGCCGCGCGGCGGCTGCGCGCCCCCCAGCACACGGTGATCAATCAGCTCGACGCCCAGGCCGGTCCCGCGGAGCTGGGCGGCAGCCTGGTCACGGCGCTGGCCGACCGGTTGCGCATTACCAAGGCCGAGGCCTCTCGGCGCCTCGCCGAGGCCGAGGATCTCGGCGCGCGGCGCGCGTTGACCGGCCAGCCGTTGGCGCCGCAGCTTCCCGCGACCGCCGCCGCCCAACGCGACGGGCTGATCGGGGACGGCCACGTGCGCGAGATCCGCCGGTTTTTCGCGCATCTGCCCGACGAGGTGGACCTGGCGCTGCGCGAGGCCGCCGAGAAGGATTTAGCCGGCAAGGCCACCCAGTACCGCCCCGACGAGGTCGCCCAATACGCCCAGCGAATCATGGACTGGATCCACCCCGACGGCGAATACCGCGACCGCGAGCGCGCCCGCCGCCGCGGCATCGTCTTCGGCAAGCAGGAATCCGACGGCATGTCACGCATCAGCGGGCTGGTCACCCCCGAGCTGCGCGCGGCCATCGAGGCCATGTTGGCCAAGCTGGCCGCCCCCGGCGCCTGCAACCCCGACGACGACACCCCCGTCGTCGACGACACCCCCGACGACGAGGCGGTGCGCCGCGATCACCGTTCGACAGCTCAGCGCAACCACGACGCCTTCCTTGCCGCGCTGCGCGCCCTGCTCGCCTCGGGAAAGCTGGGCAGCCACAACGGGCTACCGGTAGGCATCGTGGCCATCGCCACCCTGCGCGAGCTCGAGGCCGCCGCCGGCAAAGCCCTGACCGCCGGCGGCAGCCTGCTGCCCATGGCCGACGTGATCCGCATGGCCGCCCACGCCCGTCACTATCTGGCGATCTTCCACGACGGCAAGCCGCTGGCGCTGTATCACACCCAACGCCTGGCCAGCCCGGCCCAACGCATCATGCTCTACGCTCGCGACCGCGGCTGCACCAAACCCGGCTGCACCGCACCCGCCTATCACAGCCAGGTCCACCACATCAACGGTTGGCAAGCCACCCGGCGCACCCACATCGACGAGCTCACCCTGGCCTGCGGCCCCGACAACCGCCTCGCCGAACAGGGCTGGACCACCCGCACCAACGCCCACGGCCAAACCGAATGGATCCCACCACCACACCTGGACCACGGACAGCCCAGAACCAACGCCTACCACCACCCCGAACGCTTCACCAACGACGACGAAGACGACCCCTAGCTGGTTATCGCTAGCTCGCCGTGTCTTCCGCGGAGAGCTCGAGCACGCGGATCTCGCCGGTAGTGCCGTCGACCTCGACCATGGCTCCCGGCGGCAGCGAGCGCGTCGCCCCCTGCACGTCGACCACACACGGGAACCCGAATTCGCGCGCCACCACGGCGGCGTGGGACATGGGGCCGCCCAGTTCGGTCACCACCGCGGCGGCGTAGCAGAACGCGGCGGTGTAGCCGACGTCGGTGACCTCGGCGACCAGGATCTCGCCGGGCTGCAGGTCGTCGATGGTTTCGGGGCGCACGATGCGCACCCGGCCGCGGACCCGTCCGCCGCAGACGCCGACGCCGCGCAGGGTGTCGCCGCCTGCCAGCGCCGGTGAGGAGGCGACGGCGGGCCGCCAGCTTCCGCTGAACACCGTCGGCGGAACGACGCCGGCCAGCGCGCGTTGTTCGTCGCGGCGCCGGGCCACCAGCTTGGCGACATCCGCGGGTAGAGCGTCGATTTCGTCGACCAGGAGGTAGAACACGTCGTCGGCGGAGTCGAAGACGCCGCGATCGGCGAGGCGGCGCCCGCATTCGCGCAGCAGGCCGCGCAGCACCCAGTTGGCGCGCACCATTTTGTCGCGGCGGACTTCGCGGTCGCGCAATTGGCGAGCGAACAGCGCGGCGACGGGCCTGGCGCGCAACGGGATCCGCGGGTACGACTGCGGGGCGGCCGCGGGTGCGCTCATCGCCCGGGTCACCATCCGGATCAGCAGCTCGGGGTCGTCGGCGTAGCTGGTGGACAGCATCTCCAGCTCGGCGGGGCCCCGGTGCCCGAACAGCGCCAGCTCGGCGCGCACCGCGGCGTAAAAGCCGGGCGCCTCGGCGGCCAGCCGGTCGAGATGCGGGCCGGGATCGGCCAGCGCGCCGGCGACTTTCGGGTCGCTTTGCGCGGCGACCACCAGCCGCTGCACCGCCTCCACCGATCGCGCGCTGACCAGTTCCGGTCCGGCCGGCGGGGCGGCGTCCCGACCCCACAAGCCGCGCAGCAGCACGTTGAACGCCGCGCACAGCATGAACGACCCGGAGGCCAGCACCCAGCTGTATACGACGTGGTCGCGCGCCAGCAGGATGAGGCTGTGCAGCCGGCGATCGTCGAGCCGGGTGAGGTCGCCGGCGGTGATGCGCTCCAACCGGTCGACGTCGGCGAGCAGGGCCCGGGTGTCCGTGCCTGAGCCGGCGCTCAGGCCGACCAGGTTGACGCCGAACACCCCGATGTTGCGCAGGGTGCGCAATCGCCTTCGGGCGCGGCCGGTTTCGATTGGGGGGTGCTCCTCGCCGAAGATCGGCAGCGACGCCATGCTGGGGCCGAAGAACCCGCTCTTGCTGACGATGGTCGCGGGCTTGGCGAACGGCACGGTTTCGGCCATGAAGTGCGCCGAGGTGATGGCGCCGTACAGCCGGTGCGCGAAGACGGCGACGGTGCGCATGGCGATTTCGCGCTGGATGATCCCGCCGGGCCGGAGCCGTTCGGCGATGGCCACGCCGCCGGCGCGCAGCCCGCGCACGGTCACCGACGCCGACGACGGCGAAAAGGGGCCCGGCAGCGCCTCCGACAAATTGGTGGCCAGGTAGGTCGGGAAACGCGGGTCGATCGGGGTGTCGAATTCGCCGTTGACCCCCGCGGGCCCGGCGAGTTCGGGCGTCACCCCGTCCTCGGCGGGCGCGTCGACGGCGGGCAGATCCTGGATCGGGGCCAGCCGCCACGGCAGCGAGATCACCCGCCTGCCCAGCGTCACCCGCCCGCGCACGGCCAGCGCCAGGTCCTCGACGCATTCGTCGGCGCTCCAGGCCGGCCGGAATCCCCACTCGTCGCGCAGCCGCGCGGTGTCCATCGGCGGCGCGCTCAGCCCGGCGAACGAGGCGAGCCGCAGCGGCGCGAGGGGACGCCCAAGCGCCCGCGCGATGTCGCGGAGGGTCGGGGCGCCCGGGGCGGCAAGATCCACACGGCTACTGGCGATTTCATCGTCCAGGAGAGCGCGCGTCAGCAGCCGCAGCGCGTCGTCGAGGTGCACGAGCTGCACGCGGCGATCCGCATGTGCGGCGGGAAAGACGGGTCGGGCCAGCAGCCGGCGCACCCAGTTGTCGACGCCACGCCCGACGATGAGCGCGCAGCGGATCGCCACCGAATCGACGCCCGCGTGCGCGAGCATGTCTTCGACACGGGCCTGATGTGCACCGTGCGCCGACGACGGGAAAACGATGCGCGCGGACGGGGTCAACGCCGCGAGCACGTTGCGCGTGCCCCCGATGTTGACCTGCTCGCCGTCCCGGGTGTCGCGCGCCCATGCGCAATGCGCGACGGCGTCGGCACCAGCGAGGGCCCGGCGCACCGCGGTCGCGTCGCGGATGTCGGCGGTGACGAACTCGGCCGCGCTCGACCAGCTTTCGGGCCGGTGCCGGGCGATGCCGACGACGTCGTGGCCACCGCTGAGCAATCGGGCGGCGAGGCCGCGACCGAGCACACCGCCGGCCCCGGTGACCGCGACCCTCACAAACTACCGCCGCCCATGGTCACTCATCGTCGTCTTGCAACGCCGCGTTGACCAGCGCGTCGAGATCCATGTCCGCGATGTCCTTCTCGGTGGTCACCGCCGGGGCCTCCGGCTGCGCCGCGCCCTCGGCCTCGTTGGCCAGCGCGAGCAACAGCTCCAGCACGCCCGCCTGGCGCAGCCGCTTGACCGGAATGGATCCCACCACCCGCTGGATTTCGGCCTCCCCGGGCGCGGCGGCCGGGGCCCGCTGTTCGGCGGTGCCCACGAGTTCGCGGTACATGTAGCCGGCGAGCGCCGCGGAGTTCGGGTAGTCGAAGATCAACGTCGGCGACAGGGCCAGCCCGGTCGCGGACTTGAGCCGGTTGCGCATCTCGACGGCGGTCAGCGAGTCGAAACCGAGCTCCTGGAACGCGCGGTCCGGATCGATGGCCTCGGGGCTCGAACTGCCCAGCACCGTGGCGATGTTGGCCCGCACCAAATCCAGCAGCACCGCCTGCTGTTCGTCTTCGGGCAGCCCCTCGAGGCGCTGCAGCAGAGCCGATTTCGACTTCGCCGCGGCCAGCGAGTCGTCGACCTGGCGCCGCGTCGGCGCGTTGATCAGATCGACGAACATCGGCGGCAGCGTTCCACTGTCGAACTTGACCCGCAGGGCCGCCAGGTCGATATGGGCGGGCAACAGGAACGGCTCGTCGACGATCAGGGCGGTGTCCATCAGGCCCAGCGCCTCATCGGAGGACATCGCGACGATTCCGTCGCGGCCGAAGCGGGCACGGTCGGCGGCACCGAGCGCACCGGTCATGGCGCTGGCCTGATCCCACAGCCCCCACGCCAGCGAGATCGCCGGCAACCCGAGGGTCCGCCGACGCACGGCCAGCCCGTCGAGGAAGGAGTTAGCAGCCGCGTAGTTGGCCTGACCCGACGCGCCCGCCAGGCCGGCCATCGACGAGAACATCACGAACGCCGACACGTCGAGATCCCGCGTCAACTCGTGCAGGTTCCACGCCGCATCGACCTTGGCCCGCAACACCGCATCCACCCGCTCCGGGGTCAGCGACGAGATCACCGCGTCATCGAGCACGCCGGCCGCATGGATCACGCCCGACAGCGGCCGCTGCACCGGGATGTCGGCGAGCACCTTGGCCAGCGCCTCGCGGTCGGCCGCGTCGCAGGCCACCACCTGCACCTGGGCCCCCGCCGCCGACAGCTCGGTCATCAGCTCCGCGGCGCCCGGCGCGTCCAGGCCGCGACGGCTCAGCAGCACCAGGTTGCGCGCACCGTGCCGGGTCACGACGTGGCGGGCCAGCGCCGACCCCGCCATCCCGGTCGCACCGGTGATCAACACGGTGCCGGCCACCCAGGCGTCGGGCATGGTCATCACGACCTTGCCGACGTGGCGGGCCTGGCTCAGGTACCGCAGCGCCGCCGGCGCGCGTCGCACGTCAAACCTGTTGACCGGCAACGGTTGTAGCGTGTCCTCGCCGAACAGCGCCGCCAGCCCGTCGAGCATTTCCTGGATGCGCTCGGGTCCGGCCTCGAAGAGGTCGAAGGCGCGGTAGCGCACGCCGGGATGGTCCCGCGCGACGGCCTCGGGGTCGCGGATGTCGGTCTTGCCCATCTCCAGGAACACCCCGCCCGGGGCAACCAGGCGCAGCGACGCGTCCACGAAATCACCCGACAGCGAGTCGAGCACGACGTCCATCCCGCGCCCGCCGGTGACCGCGCGGAACTTCTCCTCGAACTCCAGGCTGCGCGAATCCGAAATGTGGTCGTCGTCGAAACCCATGGCCCGCAACGTGTCCCACTTGCCGCGGCTGGCGGTGGCGAACACCTCCAGGCCGAAGTGCCGGGCCAGCTGCACGGCGGCCATGCCGACGCCACCGGCGGCGGCATGCACGAGCACCCGCTGACCGGGCTTGACGCCCGCCAGGTCGGCCAGCGCGTAGTACGCGGTGGCGAACACCACCGAAGCCGTCGCCGCGGCGGTGTGTGACCAGCCCGCCGGCACCTTGACCAGCAGCCGCTGGTCCGTCGTGGCGATCGTTCCGGTGCCCTCCGGGAACAGGCCCATGACACGGTCGCCGACCGCGAAACGGCCCGCGCTCGAAGCGATTTCGGACCCGATTTCCACGACGACCCCGGAGGCCTCGATGCCCATCACCGCGTCCGGGTCCGGGTAGAGGCCCAGGGCGATCATCACGTCGCGGAAGTTCGCGGCGAGCGCCGACAGGGCGACCCGCACCTGGCCCGGGCCCAGCGGCGCGTCGGCGTCCGGGATCCGCTCCAACCGCAGATTCTCGATCGTGCCGTAACTGCTCATGCCCAGGCGCCACGGCCCGTCCTCGGGCGGCACCAGAAGGCCGCCGACGGCGCGGCTGCCGTGCACCCGCGCGGTGTAGACGGTCCCGCTGCGCACCAAGACCTGCGGTTCGGCGGCCGCCAAGACCGCGGCCGTCACGTCGGGATCCAACCGCGCGTCGGTGTCGACGAGCACGATCCGGCCGGGGTGCTCGGTCTGCGCCGAGCGCACCAGCCCCCACACCGCCGCACCCGCCAAATCGGTGACGTCCTCCCCCGGCAACGCCATCGCACCCTGGGTCGACACCACCAGCGTGGCCGCGCCCTCGCGGGCCAGCCACGACTGCAGCACCGGCAGCACGGCGCGCGTGGCCGCGTACACGTCCGTCACGACGTCGCCGGCCACCGGTACGGATTCGAACAGCACCGCCGAGCGTTCGGCGCCGCCGTCCGGCGCCGCCAATTCCTCGGCTCCCCAAGCGGATAGCGACACCGGCTGCACCGCGGACACCGGCAGCGCGGACCAGACGACCTCGAAGAGCCGGTCCGGCCCGGAATTGGAGACCGCGGCCAGCAGCTGCTGGTCGGTCACCGGCCGCGCCACCATCGACGCCACGGACAGCACCGGCAGCCCCAACCCGTCGGCAAGCTCGATCGACACGGCCGATTCGCCCACCGGCACGATCCGCGCCCGTACCGCCGCCGCGCCCGCGGCGTGCAGGGACACCCGCTGCCAGGAGAACGGCACCAACATCGAACCCGCGGCCAGCTCACCGCCGTCCGACGCCAGGATCACCGCGTGCAGCGCCGCGTCGAGCATCGCGGGGTGGACCCCGAACCCGGCCGCCGACACCCCGGCGTCCTCGGGCAGCGCGACTTCGGCGAACACCTCGTCGCCGCGGCGCCACATCGACCTCAAGCCGCGGAACGCGGGTCCGTAGCCATACCCACGCTCGGCCAGTTGCTCGTATCCGTCACCGACGTCCAGCGGGACCGCGCCCACGGGCGGCCACGCCGACAGGTCCGCCGCCGGCTGCACCGTCCCCGCGCGCAGCACACCCTCGGCGTACAACGACCACCCGGACCCCGCCTCGGCGCGCGAGAACACCGACACCGCACGGGCGCCCGAGTCGTCCGGGCCGTCGACGACGACCTGCACGGCCACCGACCCCGACGCCGGCAACACCAGCGGCGCCGCCAGATTCAGCTCCTCGACGACCCCGCAGCCCACCTCGTCGCCGGCGCGAATGGCCAGCTCGACGAAACCCGCACCCGGGAACAACACGACGCCGCCGACGGCGTGATCGGCCAGCCAGCCCTGCGCGCTCGGGGCCAGCCTGCCGGTCAGCACCACGCCGCCCGAGGCCGGCAGCTCCACCACCGCGCCCAGCAGCGCGTGCTCGCCGGCGGCCAGCCCCAGTCCGGCGGCGTCGGCCGGGGCGCCGTCGCCGGACAGCCAAAAGCGGCGCCGCTCAAAGGCATACGTGGGCAGTTCCACGAAGCGGGCGCCACCGAGCGCACCGCGCCAGTCCACGTCCATCCCGGCGACGAACCCGTGCGCGACGGCGGTGGCCAGTGCCACCGGCTCCGGGCGTTCCTTGCGCAGCGCGGACATCGAGATCACGGGACTGTCCGCCAGCAATTCCTCGATCGACGCGGTCAGCCCGCTGCTCGGCCCGACCTCCAGGAAGCGGGTGGCGCCGGCCGAATGCACGAAACGCACGCTGTCGGCGAATCGCACCGCCTCCCGCACGTGCCGCTTCCAGTAGGCGGCCGATCCGAAGTCGTCCCCCGCCAGCTGCCCGGTCACGTTCGAGACGATCGGGATGGTGGCCTTGCCGACCGCGAGTCCGCCCGCCACGGTGCCGAATTCGTCGATCATCGGATCCATCAGCGGGGAGTGGAACGCGTGCGAGACGGCGAGCTGGTGGACCCGGCGGCCGTCGGCGCGGAATCGATCGCCGACCGCGGACACGGCCTGCTGCGCACCCGAAACCACTACCGACGCCGGCCCGTTGATCGCCGCGATGCTGACGCTGTCTTGTTGGGAGGGCCCCAGCAGCGGCCGCACTTCCTCCTCGGTGGCCTGCACCGCGACCATCGCCCCGCCGGCCGGCAGCGCCTGCATGAACCGGCCCCGGGCGGCCACCAGCACCGCCGCGTTCTCGAGCGACAGGACACCGGCGACGTGCGCGGCGGACAGCTCGCCGATCGAGTGGCCCAGCACGAAATCGGGCCGGATGCCCCAGGATTCCAGCAGCCGGAACAACGCGACTTCCACCGCGAACAACGCGGGCTGCGCGAATTCGGTGGTGTTCAGGACGCTTTCGTCGTGGCCCCACATGACGTCGCGCAGCGGGCGCAGCAGGTGCTGGTCGAGCTCCGCCACCACGGTGTCGAACGCCTCGGCGAACACCGGGTAGGCGGCGTGCAGGCCCCGGCCCATGCCGAGCAGCTGGGAGCCCTGGCCGGGGAAGACGAAGACGGTCTTGCCCGCCGGTGCGGCGATGCCGCGGATCACCGTGCCGGGCTGGTCCGCGGCCAGATCGTCCAGCCCGGCCAGCAGTCCCTCGCGGTCCTCGCCGACGATGACGGCCCGATGCTCGAAGGCCGACCGGCCCGCCAAAGTCCATCCCACGTCGGCGATGTCGAGCTCGCCGTGGGCACCGACGTGTGCGGCCAGCCGCGCCGCCTGGGCGGTCAGCGCGCCCGCCGACTTTGCCGACACCACCCACGGCACCACAGGGAGCGCCGGGCCGGGTTCGCGCTGGGTGGCGTCGGGCCCAGCCTCGATGATCACGTGCGCGTTGGTGCCGCTGATGCCGAACGACGACACCCCCGCCCGCCTGGCGCGACCACCCGGCCAGGGCCGCGGCTCTGTCAGCAAGGAGACCGCACCCATTGACCAATCCACGTGCGGGCTGGGTTCGTCGACATGCAGTGTCGCCGGGAGCATTTCGTGGCGCATCGCCTGCACCATCTTGATCACCCCGGCGACACCGGCGGCGGCCTGGGTGTGGCCCATGTTCGACTTGATCGACCCCAGCCACAGTGGCTCACTGCGATCCTGACCGTAGGTCGCCAACAATGCCTGCGCCTCGATCGGATCGCCCAGCGTGGTCCCGGTGCCGTGGCCCTCGACCGCGTCCACCTCCGCCGCCGACAGCCCGGCGTTAGCCAGCGCCGCGCGCACCACCCGCTGCTGCGAGGGACCATTGGGCGCGGTCAACCCGTTCGACGCGCCGTCCTGATTGACCGCGCTGCCCCGCACCACCGCCAGCACCGGGTGACCCAGCCGCCGCGCATCCGACAACCGCTCCACCACCAGCATGCCGCCGCCCTCGGAGAATCCGGTGCCGTCGGCCGCGCCCGCATACGCCTTGCAGCGGCCGTCCGGGGACAGCCCGCGCATGCGGCTGAACTCCACGAAGATGTCGGGCGTCGCGTTGACGGTGACGCCGCCGGCCAAGGCCAGGTCGCATTCGCCCGCGCGCAGCGACCGCACCGCCATGTGCAGCGCCACCAACGACGACGAACACGCCGTGTCCACCGACACCGCCGGGCCCTCCAGACCGAGCGCGTACGACACCCGGCCCGAGGCCACGCTCGTCGACTGCCCGGTCAACCGGAAGCCCTCCGCGGCCGACGCGGCGCCCATGCCGTAGCCCTGCGTATACACCCCGGCGAACACGCCGGTGGCGCTGCCGCGCAACCCGCCGGGCTCGATTCCCGCGCGCTCCAAGGCTTCCCAGGACAATTCGAGGAACAGGCGCTGCTGCGGATCCATGGCCAGTGCCTCGCTGGGGGCGATGCCGAAGAACGCGGGATCGAAATCGGCGACACCGTCCACGAAGCCGCCGGAGCGGGTGTTGCACGTGCCCGGGACGTCGGGGTCCGGGTTGTACAGCCCGGCCAGGTTCCAACCGCGATCGGTCGGGAATTCGGAGAGCACGTCGCGCCCCTCGGTGAGCATGTCCCACAGGTCGTCGGGGGAATTCACCCCGCCCGGGTAGCGGCACGACATGCCGACGATCGCGATCGGATCGTCGTCTGTGGCGTGAACGACCGGGGCGTGCCTGATTTCCTGTGGCACGCCGGCGAGTTCGGTACGGATGTAGCTCGCCAGGCCGTTGGGTGTCGGGTAGTCGAAGATCAGCGTGGGCGAAAGGGCCAGTCCGGTGGCGGTTTTGAGCCGGTTGCGCATTTCGACGGCGGTCAGCGAGTCGAAGCCCAGCTCCTGGAACGCCCGGTCGGGGTCGATCGCGTCGGCGGGGGTGTTGCCGAGCACGGTGGCGATGTGCGAGCGCACCAGGTCCAGCAGCAGGGCGTGCTGCTCGGCCTCGGGCAGCCCCTGCAGGCGGTGGGCGAGCGCCGATTTGGATTTCGCGGCCGCCAGCGAGTCGTCGACCCGGCGCCGCGTCGGCGCGCTGACCAAGTCGGCGAACATGGGGGGAACCGCGACGGCGTGGGCGCGCAGCGCGGCCAGATCGATGCGGGCGGGCGCCACGAACGGTTCGTCGACGATCAGTGCGGTGTCGAAGAGCTCCATCGCCTCGGCCGAGGACAGGGCGAGGATCCCGTCGCGGCCCAGCCGGGCGCGGCCGGCGGCGTCCAGCCCGCCGGTCATGGCGCTGGCCTCGTCCCACAGCCCCCACGCCAGCGAGATCGCGGGCAGCCGGTGCGCCCGCCGGTGCGCGGCCAGCCCGTCGAGGAAGGAGTTGGCCGCCGCGTAGTTGCCCTGGCCCGACGAGCCCACCAGCCCGGCCATCGACGAGAACATGACGAACGCCGACAGATTCGCCTCGCGGGTCAATTCGTGCAGGTTCCACGCCGCGTCGACCTTGGCCCGCAGCACCGCGTCGACGCGCTCGGGCGTCAGCGAGGTGATCATCGCGTCGTCCAGCACGCCCGCGGCGTGCACGACGCCGGAGAGCGGCCGGTGCGCCGAAACATCGGCGATCACCCGCGCCAGGGCGTCACGGTCGGCCGCGTCGCAGGCCACCACCCGGACCCGGGCACCGCCGGCCTCCAGCTCGGCGATCAATTCGGCCGCGCCGGGCGCGTCCGCGCCGCGGCGGCTCAGCAGCACCAGATCCCGAACACCGTGCCGGGCCACCAGGTGACGGGCCAGCGTGGACCCCGCCATGCCGGTCCCGCCGGTGATCAGCACGGTGCCGGAGGCGAGCCCGGCACCGGGCGCTGTAGGCAGAGTCATGACGACCTTGCCGATGTGCTTGGCCTGGCTCAGATACCGCAGCGCGGTGCGGGCGCGCCGCACGTCGAAGGCCGTGACGGGCAACGGTTTCAGGACGCCGGAATCGAAGAGCCCGGCGAGCTCGATCATCCACTGATGCATCCGGGGACGGCCGGGCTCGAACAGGTCGAAGGCGCGGTACCGTATGCCCGGGTATTCCCGGGCGATCGCGCCCGGATCGCGGATGTCGGTCTTGCCCATCTCCAGGAAGATGCCGCCGGGGGCGACCAGCCGCAGCGAGGCGTCGACGAATTCGCCGGCCAGCGAGTCCAGCACCACGTGCATGCCCCGGCCGTCAGTGGCCGAGCGGAACTTCTCCTCGAATTCCAGGCTGCGCGAGTCGGCGATGTGGTCGTCATCGAAACCCATGGCCCGCAACGTGTCCCACTTGCCGCGGCTGGCGGTCGCGAACACCTCGAGGCCCAGATGCCGGGCCAGCTGAACGGCGGCCATCCCCACGCCACCGGCGGCGGCGTGCACCAGCACCCGCTGGCCCGGCCTGACCTCGGCCAGGTGGATGAACGCCATGTACGCGGTGGTGAAAACCGCCGAGATGCCGGCGGCTTCGGCGTAGGACCAGTCGGCGGGCATCGGCTGCAGCAGGCGGACGTCGCCGGGCACCAGCGTGCCGCTGCCGTCGGGAAAGAAGCCGTACACCGAATCGCCGATCGCGAACTCCGTGACCCCCGGCCCGACCTCGACCACCACGCCGGCGCCTTCGCCGCCGAGCAGGGCGTCGTGGGTGAACATGCCCAGGGTGATCATGACGTCGCGGAAGTTGGTGGCGATGGCGCGCAGCGCGACGCGAACCTGACCGGGCTCCAGGGGGGCGTCGGCGTTGGGCACCGGCTCGAGTTGCAGGTTCTCGAAGGTGCCCGCGCTGCTGAGCCCGAGGCGCCACGGCCCGCCGGCGGGGGGCGTCATAATGCCGTCGACCGCACGGCTGCCGCGCACCCGCGCGGTGTAGGCCTTGCCGTCGCGCAACAGCACCTGCGGCTCACCGGCGGCGAGGGCGGTGGCCAGCGCGCTATCGTCAAGCGCCGCATCGGAATCCACCAGCACGATGCGTCCGGGATGCTCGGTCTGCGCCGACCGCACCAGCCCCCACACGGCCGCGCCCGCCAAGTCGGTGACGTCCTCACCGGCCAGCCCCACCGCGCCCCGGGTGGCCACCACCAGCACCCCGGTGTCGCGCTCGGTCAGCCAGGACCGCACGGCGGCCAGCGCCCGGTGCGTGCGCTCGTAGGCTGCCGCCACCGGGCCGTCGCCGCACGCACCGGACTCGAACACTTCGTGTGGGGGAAGCCCGGCGTGGCCGGCCGTCGTGGCGGCCGGCGACCAGGTCACCTCGAACAGCCGGTCCGGACCCGCCTCCGACACCGCCGCGCGCAGTTGCCGTTCGCTGATCGGACGCACCGCCATCTTCCGCACCGAGAGCACCGGCAATCCCAGCCCGTCGGCGAGCTCGATGGAGACCGCCGAACTGCCCGCCGGCGCGAGGCGCGCGCGCACCGCAGAGGCGCCGGCCGCGTGCAGGGACACGCCCTGCCACGAGAACGGCAACACCACTTCGTCGGCGTGGCCGCCGATTTGGTGGCCCATCGCCAACGCATGCATCGCCGCGTCGAGCAACGCGGGGTGCACGCCGAATCCACTGACGCCCCCGGCGGCGTCGGGGAGCCGCACCTCGGCGAACACCTCGTCGCCGCGGACCCACGTCGCGACCAATCCGTGAAACGCGGGGCCGTAGCCGTACCCGCGCGCGGCCAACCGCTCGTAGCCGTCGGCCGCGTCGACCGCGACGGCGCCCTCCGGCGGCCACACCGCCAGCTCCGCGTCCGGCTCGACCGAGCCCGGGCTCAGCCTTCCCTCGGCGTGGCACACCCAGCCGGCGCCGGCGTCGAGGCGCGAAAAGATCGACACGCTGCGCTGGCCGGTTTCTTCTGCGGCTCCCACCACCACCTGCACGGCGACCGAACCGGACCCGGAATCCTTGGCCGGCAACATCAACGGCGCGAGCAGGGTCAGTTCGTCGACCGTCGAGCACCCGACCTCGTCGCCGGCCCGGATCGCCAGCTCCACGAAGCCGGCGCCCGGGAACACGACGACACCGGACACCGCGTGATCGGCCAGCCAGCCCTGCAGGCCGGGCGACAACCGGCCCGTCAGCACCACCCCGCCCGACGCCGGCAACTCGACGACCGCGCTCAGTAGCGGGTGCTCGCTGGCGCCCAGGCCCAGGCCCGCGGCGTCGGCGGCGACGCCTTCCCCGGACAGCCAAAACCTGCGGCGGTCAAAGGCATACGTCGGCAGCTCGACGAAGCCGGCCCCGTCGAGCACACCGCGCCAGTCCACGCTCACGCCGGCCACGAACGCGGTGGCCGCCGAGGCAAAGAACCGATCCAGGCCGCCGTCGTCGCGGCCCAGCGTGGGCACGACGGTCGCTTCGGCGCCGTCGGTGCCGGCCAGGCAGTCGTTGGCGGTGTCCTCGATCCCGGCGATCAGCGCGGGGTGGGGGCTGGATTCGATGAACGCCCGGAAGCCGTGCTCGCACGCGCTGCGCACCGCCTGGTCGAACTGGACGGTCTGGCGGATGTTGCGGTACCAGTACTCGGCGTCCAAGCCCGCTGTGTCCAAACGGTTTCCGGTCACCGTGGAAAAGAAGGCGGTGCGCGACGAGCGTGGCTCGATCCCGGTCAGCGCCTCGGCGAGGTCGCCGCGAATCGCCTCGACCTCCACCGAATGCGAGGCGTAGTCCACGTCGATGCGCCGGGTGCGCAGCTCCAGGTCGGCGCAGAAGCCGGCGAGTTCGTCCAGCGCGGCCACGTCACCGGACACCACGACCGCGGCCCGCCCGTTGACGGCGGCGATGCTGACGCGATTTCCGTAGGGCGCCAACAACTCCCGGGCCCGCTCGGTGCTGCACGCGATGGACAGCATGCCCCCGGGCCCGGCCAGCGACCGCAGCAGCTTGCTGCGCAGCGTGACCACCCGCGCGGCGTCCCGCAGGGACAGCGCGCCGGCGACATACGCCGCGGCGATCTCGCCTTGCGAGTGCCCGATCACCGCGTCGGGGCCGACCCCGACCGACTTCCACAGCTCGGCCAGCGACACCATCACGGCAAACAGCACCGGCTGCACGACGTCGACTCGGTCCAGGCCCGGAGCCCCCGACGCGCCGCGCAGGACGTCGGTCAGCGACCAGTCCACGAATTCGGCGAAGGCTGCCTCGCACGCCTGGATCTGTTCCGCGAATACCGGTGCGGTGTCGAGCAATTCGATGCCCATGCCCAGCCATTGGGAGCCCTGGCCCGGGAACACGAAGACGGTCTTGCCCGCGGCCGCGGCGGCGCCGCGGAGCACCGAGACGGGATCGCCCCCGGCCAGCTCGTCCAGCCCCGCCAGCAACCGGTCCCGGTCGCCGCCGACCACCACCGCGCGATGCTCGAAAGCCGACCGGCCCGCCAGCGTCCACGCCACGTCGGCGATGTCGAGCTCGCCGTGGGCGCGCACATGTGCGGTCAGCCGGGCGGCCTGAGACTCCAACGCCGTCAACGACTTTGCCGACACCACCCACGGCACCACGGGGAGCGCCGGGCCGGCTTCCCGCGGCCCCGAGACCGGCCCGGCCTCGACGATCACGTGGGCGTTGGTGCCGCTGATCCCGAACGACGACACCCCGGCCCGGCGGGGGTGGTCCCGCTCCGTCCAGGGCCGCGATTCGGTCAGCAGTGACACGGCGCCCGCCGACCAATCCACGTGCGGGCTGGGCTGATCCACGTGCAGGGTCGCCGGCAAAGTCTCGTGGCGCATCGCCTGCACCATCTTGATCACCCCGGCGACACCGGCGGCGGCCTGCGTGTGGCCCATGTTCGACTTGATCGACCCCAGCCACAGCGGCTCACTGCGATCCTGACCGTAGGTCGCCAGCAGCGCCTGGGCCTCGATCGGATCGCCCAGCGTGGTCCCGGTGCCGTGGCCCTCGACCGCGTCCACCTCCGCCGCCGACAGCCCGGCGTTAGCCAGCGCCGCGCGCACCACCCGCTGCTGCGAGGGACCATTGGGCGCGGTCAACCCGTTCGACGCGCCGTCCTGATTGACCGCGCTGCCCCGCACCACCGCCAGCACCGGGTGACCCAGCCGCTGCGCATCCGACAACCGCTCGACCACCAGCATGGCCCCGCCCTCGGACCAGCCGACCCCGTCGGCCGCGCCGGCGTACGCCTTGCAGCGGCCGTCGGGCGCCAGGCCGCGGTGCCGGCTGAACTCCACGAACACCGTCGGCGTGGCGTTCACGGTGGCACCGCCGGCCAGCGCCAGGTCGCACTCCCCCGTCCGTAGCGACTGCACCGCCATGTGCAGCGCCACCAGCGACGACGAACACGCCGTGTCCACCGACACCGCCGGGCCCTCCAGCCCCAGCACATAGGACACCCGTCCCGAGGCCACGCTGGAGGTCATGCCGGTGAGCCGGTAGCCCTCGATCTCCTCGGCCAGCATGCCGTAGCCCTGGACGATGAGCCCGGCGAACACCCCCGTGGCGCTGCCCCGCAGCCCGCCCGGGTCGATCCCGGCCCGCTCCAGGGCCTCCCACGACAGCTCCAGCAACATCCGGTGCTGCGGGTCCATCGCCAGCGCCTCGCTGGGCGCGATCCCGAAGAACGCGGGGTCGAAGTCCGCGACGCCGTCGACGAAGCCGCCGGTGCGCGCGTAGGTCTTGTGGCGCGCGTCGGGATCGGGATCGAACAGGCCGGCCAGGTCCCAGCCGCGGTCGGTGGGGAACTCGGTGATCACGTCGCGGCCGTCGGCCACCATCCGCCACAGGTCGTCGGGGGTTTCGACGCCCCCGGGGAAGCGGCACGACATGCCGACGATGGCGATCGGCTCGCTCGAGCGCTCCAGCAGCGCACGATTGGTGCGCTTCAGGCGTTCCACCTGGACCAGCGCTTTGCGCAGCGCTTCGGTCGCATGCTGGAGTTGATCCGCCATCCCTAACCTCGCCTAACCCTCACCTGGCATTTTGGCCGTCGTGTCACCGCCGGATGCGGCCGTTGCCGAGCGCCCTCGCCGAGTCACGGAATTTGCCGCACGAGCCGGGGCCGTGGTTTTTCCGACCAGCGTCGTGCCGCTGTTCGACCCAAGAATGTCGCTGGTGAGTATGGCCAACTCCGGCAGGATTTCAAAACGCCCGATGCTCCCGACTTCTCACCGAGGACCGGCCTGGAGAAATGGATGCGCGTGTACGCCCGCGCACGACTGGCCCGCCGCCCATGGCGCGACTGTACCCGGCGATCCATCGCTGGTGGTCAAAGCCGGGTTTCAAACCAGATCAGACACCCGCGCGGCGCCAGCCGTCGGCGGCGCGGGCGGTCCGGATCAGCACGTCGCACAGGTCGCGCAGTTCGGTCGGCGGCGCCCCTTCGTCGAGCGCGGTCGCGACGTCCTCGGCGGCGCATCGGACCTGATAGACCCGATCCGAGAGGTCGGCCGCGTCGTCGGCGGACAACACCACCGCGTCGGCGGGCACGGCCCCGGTGTCACCCCGGTTGAGCGCGGCCCGCTGCTCGTAGGCGCGTTGCCGGCAGGATTGCCGGCAGTACTGGCGGCGACGGCCCATCCCGGCGTCGGTCACGTCCCGGCCACACCAGCGGCACGGCTGGGGGTGGGCGCGGCGGGTCACGCCTGCCGACTTTAGTCGGACGCGTTCGATAGTCCCGTATCATGGAAGGTCGCGTCGCGTATGCCGCGTGTCGGCATGGGAACTACGCAGACCGTCATAACGTTTGCTAACCGGGACAGAACTGCATCACTGTCAACAGCCTTAAGAAAGCCCAAAGAACTAGAGGAGTAGCACGCATGGCCGATCGCGTCCTGAGAGGCAGTCGCCTTGGAGCCGTGAGCTACGAGACCGACCGCAACCACGACCTCGCGCCGCGCCAGATCGCGCGGTACCGCACCGAGAACGGCGAGGAGTTCGAGGTCCCGTTCGCCGACGACGCCGACATCCCCGGCACCTGGCTGTGCCGCAACGGGATGGAGGGCACCCTGATCGAGGGTGACCTGCCCGAGCCGAAGAAGGTCAAGCCGCCGCGCACGCACTGGGACATGTTGCTGGAGCGCCGCACCGTCGACGAGCTCGAAGAACTGCTCAAAGAGCGCCTCGAGCTGATCAGGTCGCGCCGCCGCGGCTAACCGAGCCCGCTCTTAAGTGCGGTTGTCGGCCCGCGTGGCGTCCCGGCGCGCCCGGCGCCCCTCGACGCCCCACCGGGTGACCTTGACCAGCGCCTCGCGAATGTTGGACCCGCTCATCTTGGAGACGCCCAGTTCCCGCTCGGTGAAGGTGATCGGCACCTCGGCGATCACGAACCCGTTGCCGACGGTGCGCCAGGTCAGGTCGATCTGGAAGCAGTAGCCCTTGGAGTCCACCGCCTCGAGGCCGATCGCCTCGAGCACCTCGCGGCGGTAGGCGCGGTAGCCGGCGGTGATGTCGTGGACGCCGATGCCCAGCGCCAGCCGCGCGTAGGTGTTGGCCGTCCAGGACAGCGCCCAGCGCCGCCACGGCCAGTTCCGCACGGCGCCCCCCTCGACGTAGCGGGAACCGATGGCCAGGTCGGCCCCGGCGTCGACGGCGTCCAGCAGCAGGTGCAGCTGCTCGGGGGCGTGGCTGCCGTCGGCGTCCATCTCGACGAGCACCGCGTAGTCACGGCTGAGGCCCCACGCGAAGCCGGCCAGGTACGCCGCGCCCAGGCCGTCCTTGGCGGTGCGGTGCAGCACGTGAGTGCGGCCGGGATCGGCCGCGGCCAGCTCGTCGGCGAGCTGACCGGTGCCGTCGGGGCTGCTGTCGTCGACGATCAGCAGGTGCACGGCGGGGCACGCGTCCTTCAGCCGCCGGTGGATGACCGGCAGGTTTTCCCGTTCGTTGAACGTGGGGATGATCACCAGGACGCGCTCGCTGGGACGGTTGCCCGCGGCCCGGGGCGCCGGCTGGCCGGTGGTCATGTAGCTCCTTTGTCGTCACTGTCTCGCCCGGCATCGGGTCGGCCGCCCTGTTCGGGCGGGGTGTCGTGCGCAGTTTCCGTGTCGCCCTCGTCGGGCGGGGGTTCGCCCGGGGGCGTGGCGGCATCTTCGGATTCACCGCGCGGCCCGGACCTCAGGCGAACCGGACGCGCGAACCATCCATTGTGCCGTATCCCCACCAGAATGGCCGCTCCGGCCGCGGCCACCAAAATCCACTGCACGATCGGGCCCCATCGGGTCGCCGGCGTCAGCTTCGTCTTGAGGCGCACCGGCATGTCCAGGTAGGCGGGCTCGAAGAAGTCCGTGCGCACCAGCTCGGCGCCGTCCGGGGCGATGACCGCGCTGATCCCGGTGGTGCCGGCGACCACCACGTAGCGGTCGTGCTCGACCGCCCGGACCTTGGCGAACGCCAGCTGTTGTTCGCTCATCGTCTTGTTGAAGGTGGCGTTGTTGCTCGGCACGGCCAGCACCTGGGCGCCGTTGAGCACGGCCTTGCGCGGGGCCCGGTCGAAGATCACCTCCCAGCAGGTGGACACGCCGAGCGGCACCCCGGCGATGTGCACCACGCCGCTGCTCTTGCCGGGCACCATGTGGCCGGCGCGGTCGGCGTAGCCGGACAGGTGCTTGAACAGCCACGGCATCGGCAGGTACTCGCCGAACGGCTGCACGATTTCCTTGTCGTGGCGGTCGGCCGGTCCGGTGACCGGGTTCCAGACGATCACGGTGTTGGTGTACTGCGACGTTTCCGGGGTGCGGCCGGGCACGTCGGCCACGGTGCCGACCAGTATCGGCGCGCCGATCGCGGCGACGGCCCGCGCGACCTGTTCGGCGGCGTCGGCGTTGGCCAGCGGGTCGATGTCCGACGAGTCCTCCGGCCAGATCACGAACTGGGGCTGGGGGGCCAGGCCCGAACGCACGTCCTCGGCCAGCCGCAGGGTCTCGCGGACGTGGTTGTCCAGCACCGCCCGGCGCTGCGCGTTGAAGTCGAGGCCCAGCCGCGGCACGTTGCCCTGCACCACCGCGACGGTGACCGGGGGCTCGCCGCCGGACCCCGCGCCGGCGTGGCGCACCTGCGGCCACACGACGACGGCGGCGAACAGCACCAGGCAGATGCAGATCCCCGGCAGCACCACGGCGGGCGGTTGTGCGTCCTCGCCGGTGCGCGCCCGGGGGCCGGCCTTCCACCACGTCGCGATCTCCAGCGCGATCGCGGTCGCGCTGAACCCCACCAGCGTGATCGCCGCGGACAGCAGCGCGACTCCCCCGAGCTGGACCAGCGGCAGCAACGGGCCCTGCGTCTGACCGAACGCCACCGCGCCCCAGGGGAAGCCGCCGAACGGGAGGGTCGACTTCAGCCACTCCTGAGCCGCCCACACCAGCGCGAACCAGATCGGCCACCCGGGCAGCCGCCGCACCACCACGGCGCACAGGCCGAAGAGGGCGGGGAACAGCGCGCACGTCGTCGCCAGCACCAGCCAGGGCACGGCGCCCACCAGCGTGCTGATCCACGGCAGCAGCGGCAGGTAGAAGGCCAGCCCGAACAGGAACCCGTAGCCGAAGCCGCCGGCGAGCGTGGTGGCCGGATGCATCAGCACCCAGCCCAGCAGCGCGGCGGCGACGACGGCGGCCCACCACCAGTTCAGGGCCGGGAAGCTGGCGTACAGCAGCCAACCGCCGGCGACGGCGAGCAGCAGCCGGGGCAGCCGGGGCCGCAGCGCCGCCCACACCCCGGGCAGTCGCGCGATGACGGCGGCGACCAGCGCGGCCAGCGCGCGGCGCGCCGCGGCGCCCACCCGGGCGGGCAGCCCGGGCGCCGCGGCGGGCTCGGACTCGGGCTCGTCGGGGGGCTCCTCGTCGTGGCGTTCCGGCTCGTCGGCCGCCGGGGTGGCCTCCGGGTCGTCGTCGGGTCGCTCGTCGCTGCCGAACCCGTCGCTAGCCATGGATGACAGCGCCTCGGTGCACGGTTCGACGGCAGCGCGGCAGGGCGTCGGCCGGACCCAGCCGCGGCAGCGCGGGCACCCGGGAACGCGGATCGGTGGACCAGCGCTGGACGGCATCGCGCGGCGCGTGGACGTCCAGGGGGCCGGCGTCCCACACCGCATAGGAGGCCGGCGCGCCGGGGACGAGGGTCCCCGCGTGGCCGTCGCGGACGCCGCCGGCCCGCCAGCCGCCGCGGGTGGCCGCCGCGAACGCGGCCCGCGCCGACACCGCGCTGCCCGGGGTCTGATGGTTGACCGCCGCGCGCACGCTCAGCCACGGGTCAAGGCCCGTCACCGGGGCGTCGGAACCGAGCGCGAGGGGCACGCCTTGGGATGCTAACAGCGCAAGTGGGTTGAGTCGGCGGCCTCGTTCGGCGCCGAGCCGGCGGGCGTACATGCCGTCGGCGCCGCCCCACAGCGCGTCGAAGTTGGGTTGCACGCTGGCGATGACGCCCCACGCGCCGAGCTTGGCGGCCTGGTCGGCGGTGACCATCTCCACGTGCTCGAGGCGGTGCCCGCAGCGGGCGACCGCGGTCACCCCGAGGTCCGCGACGACCCGTTCCAGCGCGCCGACCGCCGCCGCGACCGCGGCGTCGCCGATGACATGGAAACCCGCCGTCGCCCCCGCCTCGGTGCAGGCCCGCACGTGGGCCTCGACGGCGTCGGGATCCAGGTAGCAGGTGCCGGCGCACCCCGGGGCGTCGGCGTACGGCTCGTGCAGCCACGCGGTGCGCGACCCCAGCGCCCCGTCGACGAACAGGTCACCGGCCAGCCCCCGGGCCCCCGTCTCGTCGATCAGCGCGCGCGCCCGTTCGGCCGTGGTGACCGCCTCGCCCCAATAGCCGACCACCTCGACGCCGTGCTCGAGGTCGCGCAGGCGCAGCCAGTCGTCGAGGCCGCCGATGTCGGGGCCCGCGCATTCGTGCACCGCGACGATGCCGGCCGCGGCGGCCGCGTCCAGCGCGGCCGTGCGGGCCTCGGCCAGCTGTCCGGGGGTGAGCAGGTCGCGGGCGACGGCCCGGACCAGGTGGTGGGCGTCGCCGACCAGCGGCCGCTCGGGGGCGAAACCGGCCGCCGCTTGCAGGTGCGGGACCAGCCGCCGCAGCCCCGTAGAGGCCAGCGCCGAGTGGACGTCGACGCGGGCCAGGTAGGCGGGCCGGTCGCCCACGGCCGCGTCCAGGTCGGCGGTGCTCGGCGGCGCGTTCTCCGGCCACGACGACTCGTCCCAGCCGTGCCCCCACACCACGCTGCCCGGGTGGGCGGCCGCGTGGTCGGCGAGCATCCGCAGGCACTCGGCGCGTGACGTGGCTTGCCGCAGGTCCAGGCCGCTGAGCGTCAGGCCGGTCGCGGTCAGGTGGATGTGGCTGTCCACGAATCCCGGCGCGACGAAGCCGCCGTCGAGGTCCTCGACGTCGACGCCCGGGAACTGGCTACGCCCGACGTCGTCGCTGCCCAGCCACGCGACGACGCCGCCGCGGACCGCCATGGCGGTCGCGTCGGGGTGGCTCGGGCTATGGATCCGGCCATTGACCAGCAGCGTGGTCGGCGTGTCGCTCACAGGCCAAAACTACGGGCGATCAATCCCAGCCAGGGTGCCCCGGGTATCCGCCGCGCGCGTCGTTCGGCAGGGCGGGCGGCTCGAAGTCCCGGACGTCGACGACCTCGCCGTCGATGTAGTCGGGCCGGTGGTCGCGCTCGCGCGACGAGTTGATCAGCGGCATCCGCCGCCGCACCCCGCGCACCGCGAACGCGGCCAGCCCGGGGCGCGCGACCGCGCGGATCGGCGGCACCAGCAGCAACACGCCCAGCGCCGTGGTGACCACCCCCGGAACAAGGACCAGGACGGTGGCCAGCGTGACCAGCGCGCCGTCGCTCGCCGCGCGATGCGGATCGGTCAGCCCGGAGCGCAAGTGCCCGATCTGCCGGACGAGGTGCGAGCCCGCCATCGGCGCCAGCAGGCCCCAGCCGAGCACGAAGGTTCCCGCCAGGACCAGCAGCGTCCAGCCCCATCCGACGATAGACACCAGCGCGATGACCGCCGCCAGCTCGGCGACGGCGTAGATCAACAACAGCCGCGACACCATGTCATGCCAACGCCCGCGGGGCGCCGCCGAGTTCCCCTGGTGGTGGCGATCCAGGCTGCAGTTAGATGACGGTATGACGACGATTCAGATCGACACGCCCGACGGACCGATCGACGCGCTGCTCAACGTTCCCGAGGGACAGGGCCCGTGGCCCGGTGTGGTGGTGATCCACGACGCGTTCGGCTACGGCCGCGACAAGAAATCGACCAACGAACGCATCGCGCGCGCCGGCTACGTGGCGCTCACCCCGAACATGTACGCGCGCGGTGGCCGCATCCGCTGCATCACCCGGGTCATGAAGGAGCTGCAGACGCAGCGCGGGCGCGCCCTCGACGACATCCTGGCGGCCCGCGACCACCTCAAGGCGATGCCCGAATGCTCCGGGCAGGTGGGCATCGCGGGGTTCTGCATGGGCGGGCAGTTCGCCATCCTCATGTCGCCCAAGGGTTTTGGGGCCTCGGCGCCGTTCTACGGCACACCCCTGCCGCGCCAGCTCGACGAGGTCCTCGACGGCGCGTGCCCGATCGTCGCCAGCTTCGGCGGCCGCGACCCCCTCGGGAAGGGTGCGCCGGAGAAATTTCGCGAAGCGGCCGAGGCCAAGCAGGTGACCACCGACATCAAGGTGTACCCCGGCGCCGGGCACAGTTTCGCCAACACGCTGCCGGCCCAGCCGCTGCTTCGCGTCGCGGGTTTCGGCTACGACCACGCCGCCACCGAGGACGCGTGGAGCCGGATCTTCGCGTTCTTCGGCGAGCACCTGGCGGCGACGACGTAGTCTGCATCACTTGAGTTTTCGCGACACGACGGACGCGAAGGTGTGCGTGTCGCCGGGCCAGCGCGCGGACACGTAGTCGCCGTCGTCGACGACGAACGCCGGCCGCGAGTCGGTGGCGGCGTCGCGCATCATCCCGGAGGACTTCAGCCGCCAGTGCGGCGAGCCGCGGGCCACGTCGCGGAAGTCCGCCGGATCCGCAAGGGCGCGAGTCACTTCCGCCTGCACGGACATGTAGCCGCCCGGCTGACCGGGCTCCTCGGTATACGTCCGGTAGTAGTCGCGGTCCCAGAAGCGCGTGATGCGGGTGAGCCGCCAGGCCAGGCGCTCCATCGCCCAGGTCAGCGCCGTGGTCTTGCGCCCGTGCAGCACCGAGCGGCCGGTGGTCGGGTCGACGCTGCGCGCGGCGAGCAGCACGCCGTGACAGATCGCGGCCACGATCAGCCCGCGGGCGAAGGCATCGACGACGAGCCGCTGCAGGATGTCGCTCTCGATGTAGTTGCGCATGCCGCGCGCGCGGTGTCCCCCGGGCAACAGCAGCGCGTCGACGCCGTCCAGGGACGCCTGCGCCCAGGCGACGGGATGCTGAAACTCCGCTGATTGCAGCATGTCCCGGTACGCGCCGCGACCGTCGGCGTTGGCCCGCAGCGCCAGCCCGACGAGCCGAACCCGTCCCAGCACCGGTAGGGCGGACCAGGCGTCCAGGCCGCGGCCGGTCACCATGATGCCGTCGGCCGCCCCGGGCGCGCCCGTCTCGGTGGCGAAGACCACGCGGTGGCCGTCGCGCGTCAGCACCCGCCAGCTCACCGCGACCTCGGTCGGGTCGAAGTCACGGTCCGGAATCGGGATGACGACGGTGCCCATTTGGCCTGAATGCCCTAGCCCGGCGCGACTTTGAGCTCGAGTCCGACGTTGTTCTGCATGCCGCCGCGCAGCTTGCTGACGAAATTGAACACCTTGCCCACGATGCCGTAGCGCCGGCCGATCGCGTCGTACACGGCGGCCGTCTCCGACTTGTCGAGTATCGCCGCCGTGCCCTCGACGGGCTCGCTCGTCGGGCGACCGCCCATGGTGCAGGTGGCCAGCGTCACGCGGGGCGTGTTGCGGATCCGCTTGACCTTCCACGACTTTGCCTCGGTGATGACGAGCAGCCGGTCCCCGTCGGCCGCGGCCCAGATCGGAACCGGCTTGGGCCGGCCGTCCTTGGTGAAGGTGGTCAGCAGGATGTACCGCGCCTTGGCGAGGTCGGCGAACGTCGGCGTCACGGTGTCAACCTACCCCGCCGACGCAACGTTGACATTCGCATCGCTTGGCTGCGATAGTCGTCAGGCGTTAAACGAAAACCTAATTTTCATTTAAGCGAAGCGGGAAGGCGTGGGAGACCCGAAGAAGCCGCATGCGACGGGACGGCCCGGCGCCCTGGGTGCCCGTCGTACGCGGCGGCGCGACAAACTGAGTCCCGACCCGACGGTGCGCCGCGAAATCCTGGCCGCCGCGTCGGCGACGCTGCGGGAGCGGGGAATGCGGGCGCTCAGCGTCGGCGCGGTACTTGACCGGACCGGGTTGGGCACCCGCGCGTTCTATCGACATTTCGGCTCCAAGGACGAGCTGGTGACCGCGCTGTTCCTGGACATGGCCCGGGTGGAGGAGCGGCGACTGCGACGCCGAATGGCGGCCGCTGCCACCGAAATCGACGCGGTCGCGACGTGGATCGACGGCCGGCTGGACCTGGCATTCGACGAGACCACCAAATCCGGTTTGCGCCGCGCGTCGCTGGAGGCCCAATCGCAGATGTTCGCCTCCCCCGGCCTGGTCCAGCCCGCGTACGAACTGCTGCTGAAGCCCCTGGCCGAAGTTCTGCACCGCGGCGTGCAAAGCGGAGTGTTCCGTCACATCGATCCCGTGACCGGCGCCCAAGCCATCCACGCCGTGGTGTGGGCGAGCATCGAGCGGCAATGGCGGACCGGCGAATGTGACCGCGACACCGTTCGGCAAGGCGCGCTTCGTTTCTGCTTGGGCGGCCTCGGCGTGCCGGCGGAAGAGATAGTCCACTGTTAGCAACGCACACCATCTGAGAAGGAGACGTCGATGGATCTGGGTTTCGCGGGCTCGACGGCCGTGGTCACGGGCGGCAGCAAGGGCATGGGTCTGGCGATCGCCGAAACCCTTGCGGCCGAGGGAGCACGCGTGGCGGTGATGGCCAGAGGCCAGGGGGCGCTCGACGCCGCCGTGACAACGCTGCGCGACGCGGGCGCTCCCGATGCCGTGGGGATCAGCGTGGATATGGCTGACGCCGACTCCATCGCCGATGGCTTCGCCGCGGTCGCCGACCGTTGGGGGCAACTCAACAGCCTCGTCCACACGATCGGGCCGGGCGACGGCTACTTCGAGCAGCTGGACGATACCCAATGGGACGAAGCGTTCACGCTCGGCACGATGTCGGCCGTGCGATCGATCCGCGCCGCGTTGCCGCTGCTGCGATCGGCGGATTGGGCCCGCATCGTGACGCTGTCAGCGCACTCGATTCAGCGGCAGAACCCGCGCATCGTCGCCTATACGGCGTCGAAGGCGGCGCTGGCCAGCGTCACCAAGAACCTGTCGAAAAGCCTTGCCGGGGAGGGTATCCTGGTCAATTGCGTGTGCCCAGGCACCATCGTGACTGCGAGCTTCACCGAAGTGCTCAAGGGGATCCTCGCCGCCGACGGCCTCGATGCCACCGATCCGGTCGACGTCATGACCTGGATCGACAACAACTTTCACCAGCCCTGCGACCTCGGTCGCGCCGGACTTCCCGAGGAGGTCGCGTCCATTACCGCCTACCTGGCGTCGCGGCGCAACGGGTATGTCACCGGCGCCACGGTGAACGTGGACGGCGGGTCCGACTTCATTTAGTAGGCCGAGCAGACGCAAAAGCACCCGACACGCCGTGGAAATAGGTGCTTTTGCGTCTGCTCACCCTTCTAAGGTGCCCTCGGTTTCCAGCAGCGCCTGGCGCAGCCCGTCGAGCGTTTCCGGTTGCGGGTCGGCCCACATGCCGCGCCCCGCGGCCTCGAGCAGCCGCTCGGCCATGCCGTGCAGCGCCCAGGGATTGGATTCCGCCATGAACTTGCGGTTTTCGGCGTCCAGCACGTAGCGCTCGGTGAGTTGTTCGTACATCCAGTCGGCCATCACGCCCGCGGTGGCGTCGTAGCCGAACAGGTAGTCGACGGTCGCGGCCATCTCGAACGCGCCCTTGTAGCCGTGCCGGCGCATCGCCGCGATCCAGCGCGGGTTGACCACGCGGGCGCGGAAAACGCGGGTGGTCTCCTCCGACAGGGTGCGGGTGCGGATCGCGTCGGGCCGGGTGTTGTCGCCGATGTAGGCCGCCGGCGCCTGCCCGGTCAGCGCGCGCACCGTGGCGACCATGCCGCCGTGGTATTGGAAGTAGTCGTCGGAGTCGGCGATGTCGTGTTCGCGGGTGTCGGTGTTCTTGGCGGCCACCGCGATGCGCCGGTACTGAAGGTTCATATCCTCAGTGGCGGGTCGGCCTTCCAACCCGCGCCCGTAGGCGAATCCCCCCCAGGCGGTGTAGACCTGAGCGAGATCGGCGTCGTCGCGCCAGTTGCGGCTGTCGATCAGCTGCAGCAGGCCGGCGCCGTAGGTGCCGGGCTTGGACCCGAAAATCCTTGTGGTGGCGCGCCGCTGATCGCCGTGCTGGGCCAGGTCGGCCTGGGCGTGCGCCCGCACATAATTGTCCTCGGCGGGCTCGTCGAGGTCGGCGACCAGCCGCACTGCGTCGTCGAGCATGGTCACGACGTGTGGGAACGCGTCGCGGAAGAACCCGGAGATCCGCACGGTCACGTCGATGCGCGGGCGGCCGAGCTCGGGCAGCGGGATCGCGTCCAGGCCGACGACGCGCCGCGACGCGTCGTCCCAGACCGGCCGAACGCCCAGCAGCGCAAGGACTTCGGCGATGTCGTCGCCGGCCGTGCGCATCGCCGAGGTCCCCCACACCGACAGTCCGACCGATTGCGGCCAACGCCCGTGATCGGTGCGATACCTGGTCAGCAGCGAATCCGCCAGCGCCACACCGGCTTCCCAGGCCAGCCGCGACGGGATCGCCTTGGGGTCCACCGAGTAGAAGTTGCGCCCGGTGGGCAGGACGTTGACCAGCCCGCGCAGCGGTGACCCCGACGGCCCGGCGGGAATGAACCGCCCGTCCAAAGCCCGCAGCACCTGGTCGATCTCGGCGGCGCTGCCGGCCAGCCGCGGCACCACCTCGGTGGCCGCGAACCGCAGCACCGCCGCGACGCCGGGATTGTCGGTGAGCCGGCCGGCGGCGTCGGGGTCCCAACCGGTGGCCTGCAACGCCGCGACCAACTCGCGGGCCGCGGTCTCGGCGGCATCCACGGCGGCGCGCTCGTCGGTGCCGTCCTCGGCCAACCCCAGGGCCTCCCGCAAACCGGGCAGGACGTGCTCGCCGCCGAATAGCTGACGCGCGCGCAGGATGGCCAGCACCAGGTCGAGTTCGGCCTCCCCCGTTGGCTTTTGACCCAGCACGTGCAGGCCGTCCCTGATCTGGGCGTCCTTGATCTCGCACAGCCACCCGTCGACATGCAGGATCATGTCGTCGAACGCATCCTCTTCCGGCCGCTCGGTCAGCCCCAGGTCGTGGTCCATCCTGGCGGCGCGGATCAGTGTCCAGATCTGCTGGCGGATGGCGGGCAGCTTGCCGGGGTCCAGCGCGGCGACGGTGGCGTGCTCGTCGAGCAGCTGCTCCAAACGGGCAATGTCGCCGTAGGTTTCGGCGCGGGCCATCGGCGGGATGAGGTGGTCGACCAGCACGGCGTGGGCGCGGCGCTTGGCCTGGGTGCCCTCGCCGGGGTCGTTGACCAGGAACGGGTAGATCATCGGCAGGTTGCCCAGCGCCGCGTCGGGCCCGCAGGCCGCCGACATGCCCAGCGTCTTACCGGGCAGCCACTCCAGGTTGCCGTGCTTGCCCAGGTGCACGACGGCGTGGGCGCCAAACCCCGCGTCCAGCCAGTGGTAGGCGGCCAGGTAGTGGTGGCTGGGCGGCAGGTCGGGGTCGTGATAGATGGCCACGGGGTTCTCCCCGAAGCCCCGGGGCGGCTGGACCATCAGGACCAGGTTGCCCGCCCGCAGGGCGGCGACGACGATCTCGCCGTCGGGGTCGGCGCCGCGGTCGACGAACAGGTCCCCGGGTGGGGGGCCCCAATGCCGGACGACGGCATCGGTGAGTTCGGCCGGCAGGGTCGCGAACCAGGCCCGATAGTCCTTGGCGGACACCCGGATCGGGTTGCCGGCCAGCTGGCCGTCGGTGAGCCAGTCGGGGTCCTGCCCGCCGCGTTCGATCAGCGCGTGGATCAGTGCGTCGCCGTCGCCGGCGTCGACACCGGGCAGTTCGCCCACCCGGTAGCCGTGCTCGCGCATCGCCCGCAGCAGCGCCACCGCGCTGGCCGGGGTGTCCAGTCCCACCGCGTTGCCGATGCGGGCGTGTTTGGTGGGGTAGGCCGAAAACACCACGGCGACACGCTTTTCGGCGGGAGGGACGTGGCGTAGCCGCGCGTGCCGGATGGCCAGGCCCGAGACGCGCGCGCAGCGCTCGGGGTCGGCGACATAGGAGATGAGCCCGTCGCCGTCGATCTCCTTGAACGAGAAGGGCACCGTGATGATGCGGCCGTCGAATTCGGGGACCGCCACCTGGCTGGCCACGTCGAGTGGGGACAGACCGTCGTCGTTGTCGCGCCAGTGCTCGCGGGGGCTGGTCAGGCACAGGCCCTGCAGGATCGGAATATCCAGGGCCGCAAGGTGTTCGACGTTCCAGCTGTCGTCCTCGCCGCCGGCCGCCGCCGTCGCGGGTCGCAGGCCGCCGGCGGCCAGCACGGTGACCACCATGGCGTCGGCGCCGGAAAGCCGTTGCAGCAGTTCGGGTTCGGCGGTGCGCAGCGAGGCGCAGTAGACGGGCAGCGGTCGGCCTCCGGCGTCCTCGATGGCCGCACACAGCGACTCGATGTAGGCGGTGTTGCCGGCCAGCTGCTGGGCGCGGTAGTACAGGACCGCGATCGTCGGGCCGCCGGTCTCCCTGGCATGCGGCCGCGATAGCTCGCCCCAGGTGGGGGTCACCACGGGCGCGCTGAACCCGAACCCGGTCATCAGCACGGTGTCCGAGAGGAAGGCGTGCAGCTGGCGCAGGTTCTCCACGCCGCCGTGGGCCAGGTAGATGTGCGCCTGCACCGCGATGCCGGCCGCGAGCGTGGACAGGCCGGTCAGCTCAGCGTCGGCGGCCTGTTCGCCGCTGACCAGCACCGTCGGGACACCGCTGGCGATCAGCGCGTCGATGCCGTCCTGCCAGGCGCGGTAACCGCCGAGGATGCGCACCACCGCGATCGAGGCACCGGCCAGCAGCTCCGGCAGCACGTCCTCGGACAGCCGCGACGGGTTGGCCCACCGGTAGTTCTTGCCGCTGGAACGGGCGCTGATCAGGTCGGTGTCGGACGTCGACAGCAGCAGGATGGTCGGCTCAGCCACCCGTCATTCGTACCCCAGCATGGTCGCGATGCGGGCGGCGACCTCGTTGGCGACCCGTTGCGCCTCCCGGCTCGTCCCGGGCTCGTAGCGGTCTGCGACGGGGTCGTAGTCGGCGCCGGCGATCGACCCGTGGTCGGCCGCCAGCTCCACCAGCTCCACCGGCCAGCCCGCCCGCCCGAGGGCGGCGGCGAACTCCCTGCTGGCGGTCACGGGCACGGCGTCGTCGGCCAGGCCGTGCAACAGGGTGAACGGCGACCCGACGCGGTCGGTGGGCAGCGCGTCGGCCGGCGGCCGGCCGGAGATCGGGTCGGGGACCATGAACGCGCCCGCCAGACACACCGTGTGCGCCAGGGTGACCCCGAAGCGCGGCGCGTCGAGGGTCAGGGCGGCCGCGGCGCACCCGCCCATGGACCACCCGACGAGCACCATCCCGTCGGGGTCGGCGGCAAAGTTGCGGGCGAAGTCCAGCGAGCCCAAGAGGTCCGCGCGTCCGCCGTCGCCGGCGTGGGAGTTCCAATCCGGCGCCACCACCGCGGCGCCGTGCCCGGCGAGCATGCCGGCCAGCGGGCGCACGGCCGCGCGGGCATCGGTCTGCATGCCGTGCCACAGCAGGACCGCGGGTTGCGTCGAATCGCCGAACACGTCGACCTTGCGTCCCGGGGCGTACTCGACGGTTTCCACGGGGACGAGTGTGCCCCGGGTAGCGCGCATCCAACCCCGAATCGGTGCCCCCAAAAGCCGCGGAGTCGTACCGTAATTGGGTGGTCCGAACCCGCCAGACCGACGCGTGCCCCGGTGCGCTGCAGGTGCACCAGGCCGCCGACGGCGCGCTGGTGCGGGTCCGGCTGCCCGGCGGCATGATCACCCCGGCCCAGCTGGCGACGCTGGCCGGCGTCGCGAACGGGTTCGGCTCCGCGGCGCTCGAGCTGACCGCCCGGGGCAATTTGCAGGTGCGCGGGATCACCGACGTGACGGCCGTCGCCGACGCCATCGCCGCCGCGGGGCTGTTGCCGTCGGCGACGCACGAGCGGGTCCGCAACATCGTCGCGTCGCCGCTGTCCGGCCGCGTCGGCGGGCGCGCCGACGTGCGGGCCTGGGTGCAGGAGCTGGACGCGGCGATCTGCGCCGAGCCCCGGCTCGCGGAGCTGGGCGGCCGCTTCTGGTTCGGCCTCGACGACGGCCGCGCCGACGTGTCCGGGCTCGGCGCCGACGTCGGCGTGCACGTGCTCGACGACGGTGTCGCGCTGTTGGTGGCGGGGCACGACACCGGCGTGCGGCTGGCCGTCGGCGACGTGGCGCGGTCGCTGGTCGAGCTCGCGCTGCGGTTCGTCGAGGTACGCGGAAAGGCTTGGCGTGTCAGCGAATTGGCCGACATTCGGCAACTGCTGCCCGGCGCGGCGCTGGGCGACGCGTCCTTCCCGCCCGTGACCAGGGCGCCGGTGGGGTGGATCGGCCAGGACGACGGCCGGGTCATGTTGGGCGCCGCGGTGCCGCTGGGTGTGCTGCCCGCGCGGGTCGCGGACTATCTGGCGGTGATCGACGCCCCGGTGGTGATCACCCCGTGGCGCTCGGTGTTGGTGTGCGACCTCACCGAAGATGTGGCCGACGCCGCGCTGCGCGTGCTGGCGCCGCTGGGCCTCGTCTTCGACGAGAACTCCCCCTGGCTGAACGTCAGCGCCTGCACCGGCAGCCCCGGATGCGCGCAGTCCGCCGCCGACGTGCGGGCCGACGCGGCCGCGTCGCTGGACGCCGATTCGGGCGTGCACCGCCACTTCGTCGGCTGCGAACGCGCCTGCGGCAGCCCGGCGGCGGGTCAGGTCCTGGTCGCCAGCGGACAGGGATATCGGCTGCTGCGCGCAAACACCTAAGGTGAGCGGGTGCTGGACTACATCCGCGACGCGGCCGAGATCTATCGCCAGTCGTTCGCGGCCATCCGCGCCGAAGCCGACCTGACCAGGTTCCCCGACGACGTCGCCCGGGTGGTGGTCCGGCTGATCCACACCTGCGGGCAGGTCGACGTCGCCGAGCACGTCGCCTACACCGACGACGTCGTCGCCCGCGCCGGCGAGGCCCTGCGCGGCGGCGCCCCCGTGTTGTGCGACTCGTCGATGGTGGCCGCGGGGATCACCACCGCGCGGCTCCCCGCCGGCAACCGAGTCGTCTCGCTGGTGGCCGATCCCCGCGCGGCCGAGCTGGCCGCACGCCGGCACACCACCCGATCGGCGGCCGGCGTCGAGCTGTGGACCGACCGGCTGGCGGGCGCGGTGCTCGCGATCGGCAACGCCCCCACCGCGCTGTTCCGGCTGCTGGAGCTGATCGACGAGGGCGCCGCCCCACCGGCCGCGGTGCTCGGCGGACCGGTGGGGTTCGTCGGGTCGGCGCAGTCCAAGCAGGAACTCATCGAGCGTCCGCGCGGGATGGCGTACCTGGTGGTGCGGGGCCGCCGCGGCGGCAGCGCGATGGCCGCGGCCGCCGTCAACGCGATCGCGAGCGACACCGAATGAGCGGGCGGGGCACGCTCTGGGGGGTCGGACTGGGGCCCGGCGACCCGGAGTTGGTGACGGTCAAGGCCGCCCGGGTGATCGGCGAGGCTGACGTGGTGGCCTACCACAGCGCCCGGCACGGTCGCAGCATCGCCCGCGGGATCGCCGAACCGTACCTGCGGCCCGGCCAGATCGAGGAGCACCTGGTCTACCCGGTGACCACGGAGACGACCGATCACCCCGGCGGCTACGCCGGTGCGCTCGAGGACTTCTACACCGAGGCGACCGGGCGGATCGCCGCGCATTTGGACGCCGGCCGCGACGTGGCGCTGCTCGCCGAGGGCGACCCGCTGTTCTACAGCTCGTACATGCATCTGCACACCCGGCTCACCGAGCGGTTCAACGCCGTCATCGTGCCGGGGGTCACGTCGGTGAGCGCCGCCTCGGCGGCCATCGCGACCCCGCTGGTGGCCGGCGACGAGGTGCTATCGGTGCTGCCGGGCACCCTGCCGGTCGCCGAGCTGACGCGCCGGCTCGCCGATGCCGACGCCGCGGTGGTGCTCAAGCTGGGCCGCTCGTATCACAATGTGCGGGAAGCGCTTTCGGCGACGGGGCAACTCGACGACGCGTTCTACGTCGAGCGGGCGAGCACGCAGGGCCAGCGGATCCTGCCCGCCGCGGACGTCGAAGCGGCCGGCGTGCCGTACTTTTCGCTGGCCATGCTGCCCGGTGGCCGGCGGCGCGAATCGACCGGCGGCACCGTCGCGGTGGTGGGCCTGGGACCCGGCGCCCTCGATTGGATGACGCCGCAGAGCCGACGCGAGCTGGCCGCAGCGACCGACCTGATCGGGTACGGGGGCTACCTGGATCGCGTCCCGGCGCGCGACGGGCAGCGGCGCCACCCCAGCGACAACACCGACGAGCCCGCGCGGGCGCGGCTGGCGTGCGCGCTGGCCGAGCAGGGCCGGTCGGTCGCGGTGGTGTCGTCGGGCGACCCGGGCGTGTTCGCCATGGCGACAGCGGTTTTGGAGGAGGCCAAGCAATGGCCTGGGGTGCGGATCCGCGTGGTTCCGGCGATGACGGCGGCGCAGGCGGTCGCCAGTCGGGTCGGCGCCCCGCTGGGTCACGACTACGCGGTGATCTCGCTGTCGGACCGGCTCAAGCCCTGGGAGGTGATTTCCGGGCGGCTTCAGGCTGCGGCCGCCGCCGACCTGGTGCTGGCCATCTACAACCCCGCGTCCAAGGCGCGGACCTGGCAGGTGGGCGCGATGCGCGACGTGCTGCTGGCCCATCGCGAGCCCGGCACCCCGGTGGTGATCGGCCGCAACGTCTCCGGACCCGACGAGGAGGTCCGCGTGGTGCGGCTGGCCGACCTCGATCCGAGCGACGTCGACATGCGCTGCCTGCTGATCGTCGGCTCCTCGCAAACCCAGTGGTACACCGACGATTTCGGCGACCGCGTGTTCACCCCGCGCCGGTATCCCGCCTGAAGGCTCTACTCGTAGGACGGATAGGGGTTTTCGCGCAGCACCCCGGCCAGGTGCACCGCGTTGCGCGCCGCGGACGCGGTGGTGCTCGCGACGACCTCCGGCACCTCGTCGAGGTCTTTGAAATCGCCGCCCTGCATGGCCTCGCCGTTCCAGTACGTACAGCCCTGCGCCGGGATGGAGAACCCGACGTCGTTGAGCGCCTGGAAAAGGTCGGCGACGATCTTGTGGGCGCCGTCCTCGTTGCCGACGGCCGCGGCCAGCGCCACCTTGCCGAGCGTCTTCGGCCGTCCGGCGTCGTCCTTTTCGGACAGCTCGGCGTCGAGGCGCTCCAGCACACGCTGCGCGACGCTGGACATGTGACCCACCCAGGTGGGCGTGGAAATCACGAGAATGTCTGCGGCCCTGATCTTTTCGAGTAGCCCGGGCCACTCGTCGCCCGGCCCCATGTCCGCCTCGGTGCCGGGCAACAGGTTCAAGTCGACGCAGCGGACCTTTTCGCCGTCGGCGCCGGCCTTGCGTAGCTGCTCGAGCACCTGATCGGCCAGCAGCTCGCTGCTCGACGGGGCGGGGCTCTTCTTCAACGTGCAGATCAGGGCCAGGGCGCGCTGCTGTGGTGTCGAGGTCATGCCCGCGCATACCCCGGTGCCGCGCCGGCAAAACGACGCAACTACTCGCCGCCCCAGGTGCTCGGCAGCATCGGCAGGGCCGGCCCGTCGCCGGCCAGCGTCGCCAGGCCCGTCGCCTCGCCGGCGCCGGATTTGACTGCCGCCCCGGCGAATCCGAGCGGACCCGCGCCGACGGGGCTCGCCTCGGTGTCCAGGTATTCGTAGCGGTGAGCGCGGTCCTGGGCCGTCGCCCGAAGCCGGCGACGGCTGCGCTGCCGGCCGGCAGCTGCCGGGGCGGGCGCCGGAGCGTGGGCGTCATCGTCGGCCGGTTCCTCGGACTTACGGCGCGCGCGACCGCTGGCGCTGCTGCGCGCCGACAGCCCCGACAGGCCGACGGCGTACAGGACGTCGGACAGGCTCGCGCCAATTCCGTCGGTCACGGTCGGACCGAAGCCCGCCACGGGCCCGGCCCCGGCGGGTCCCCCGCCGATCGCCGGGGCCGGGCTCGGGGCGGCGGGGCCGGGAATGGCGGGCCCGCTGCTCGTACTCACCGGAGTGGTGCCCGCCGCCGCGGGGGCCGGCAGGCCCGCGGGCGCCGGGGCCGCGGCGGCGGTTGCCAACGGTGTGGCCACGGCGACCGGGACGGCGATGCCGGCGGCCGCTCCTCCCGCGGCCACGCCCGCGGCGCCGGCGACCGGAACGGCCAGCAAGGCCGGGGCGAGCGACACGGCCAGCTGAATCGCCTGCTGCCCGAACGGCCAGAAGATCATCAGCGTGTGGAAGGTGGCCCAGCCGATCGCGGTGGCAAGCGCCGGCGTCATCCCCGGGATCTGCATCAGGGGGCCGGTGATCGAGTTGACGAACGGGACCGCGGGAATGGGCCAGCCGGCGGGATTGAGGTCCTTGGATACCGGCCACGCGAAGTTTCTGGTGTATTGCTGCAGGTAGTACGTGAGCTGGTCCTGCCAGGACGTGGCGGCGGGCGCCGGCGCCGCGTCGGTGTGTGCGGCGGCGGTGGTCGCCTCGCCGCCCGGGGCGACGATCCGCGGCGCGGGCGTGGTCGCCGGGACGGACGCCAGGGCCGTGTCGGTGACGACCTGGTAGGTGGTCATCGTCTCGGCGGCCTGCACCCACATGCGCGCGTAGTCGGCTTCGTTGACGGCGATGGGGATGGTGTTGATGCCGAAGAAGTTGGTGGCCACCAGCGCCGCGTGCACGGCGTGGTTTGCGGCGAGTTCGGCCAGCGTGGGCATGGTGGCCAGGGCGCTGGTGTAGGCCGCGGCCGCCGTCTGATGCAGCGAGGCGGCGACAGTGCTCTTGGTCGCGCCCTCCAGTAGCCAGGTCAGGTAGGGCGCGTGGGCGGCCACATAGCGTTCCGCGGTGGGGCCGTCCCAGGCGCCCTGCGCCGCGCCGAGCAGTCCGGTGAGTTCGTCTGCGGCGGCGGTGTATTCCGCGCCCATCGACGACCACGCCTCCGCAGCGGCCAGCAGCGGCCCGGACCCCGGACCGCTGCTGAGCAATGTGGAGTGCACCTCGGGCGGCAAGGCGATCCAGATCGGGGCGGTCATCGTCGGCGGCCTTCGGGTAGGGGCACGAATTCCTCTTCGGTCGATGTCGTCGCGATGGGCTTGCCTGTAGTGGTCGGTTTGCCGAGCGGTTTGGTTCCCGCGCTTTGTTTTTTGCGGGCTTTGCGCGTCGCGGGGCCATGCGCAACGATGCAGGGATGCGGTGTGACGTTGCGCGTGAGGCGCTTTCTGCGCGATTGGACGGCGAGCGTCCGCAGGTGCTCGCGCAACAGGTCGACGCCCATCTGGAATCGTGCCGCCGTTGCCGCGCCTGGCTGATCGGCGCGGCGGTGCAGACCCGGCGGCTGGCGTCGATCGAGCCGGGCGAGGGCCCGGACCTGGTCGACAAAATCATGGCGAGGATCGACCAGCAGTCCCCCGCGTACCATCGGTCGATGCGCTGGCTGCGGGCGCGCTACCGGCGCTGGGGGTTGATCGCCGTCGGCGTGTTCCAGGTGGCGATCGCGGCCGCGCAGGTCGGCGGGATGGACTTCGGGATGGTGGCGGGCCACATGCACGGCGCCATGTCGGGAGAGCACCTGATGCACGAGTCGACCGCGTGGTTGCTGGCGCTGGGCCTGGCCATGATCGCCGCGGGCGTCTGGCCCGTCACCGCGATTGGGGTGGCGGCGATTACCGGCGTGTATTCCGTCGCGCTGTTGGGTTACGTGATCGTCGACGCCTTCGCTGGAGAGGTGACCGCGGCCCGCATCGCCAGCCACATGCCGCTGCTGTTGGGGCTGGTGTTCGCGCTGCTGGTGGCGCGCGAACGCGTGGGGGGTTCGGGACGGGCCCGCGCGTCCGACGCCTCCGGCGAGTACGGGGCCTGGACGTCGGAGCCACCGCGTGGCCGGCGGCACCGACACCTCTGGCCGATCAACCGCTCGGCCCCGTCTACGACGACCCGTCGTAGACTTACCCTGCCCGCGCAACTAAGGTGCCTGGCCATGACCGCGTCCAGCGACGACGAGGCCGTTACCGAGCTGGCCCTGGCCGCCGCACGGGGCAACGCGCGAGCGCTCGAGGCGTTCATCAAGGCCACCCAGCAGGACGTTTGGCGGTTCGTCACCTACCTGTCCGACGCGGGCACCGCCGACGACCTGACGCAAGAGACCTTCCTGCGCGCGATCGGCGCGATCGAGCGGTTCTCCGGACGATCCAGCGCCCGCACCTGGCTGCTGTCCATCGCGCGGCGGGTCGTGGCCGATCACATCCGCCACGCCCGATCACGGCCGCGCACCGCATCCGGCGCCGATCCCGACCACTACCTGCGTGGCGATCGCCATGCCCGCGGATTCGAAGACCTGGTCGAGGTGACGACGATGATCGCCGACCTGACCGCCGAGCAGCGGGAAGCCCTGCTGCTCACCCAGCTGCTCGGGCTGCCCTACGCCGACGCCGCCGCGGTGTGCGGATGCCCGGTGGGCACCATCCGCTCGCGCGTCGCGCGGGCCCGCGATGCGCTGCTGGCCGGTGTCGAGCGCGAGGACCTGACCGGCTAACCGCCCCGCAGCCGTTCATCGGTGGGAGCCAATCCTTCCGCCGACCGTGTACATCCACCCACCGTGGCCTCCCACCGATCCTTCCGCCGACCGTGGGGGGTATGTACGAAAATTTGAGAATTCCGTACATAGCCCCCACGTTCGGGACGTCAGCCCAGCCGCGCAATCCATTCGGCGGCCTCTTGTACCGTGCCGACGCTCGTCACGTTGGCCGGAAGTGGCGGTCGCGCGACCATCACGACCGGAACGTCCAGCGCCGCAGCGGCATCCAGCTTGGCGCGGGTCATGTCGCCGCCGCTGTTCTTGGTGACCAGCGCGTCGACGCGGTGCTCACGCATGATGGCGAGTTCGTCGTCGTAGCGGTAAGGCCCGCGCGACAGCAGGATGTGGTGGTGGCGCGGCAGCGAGGCCTCGTCGGGCGCGGTGACCGCGCGGATCAGAAACCATGCGTCGCTGCCGGTGAACGCTTTGGCGCCCGAGCGGCCGGTGGTGAGGAACACCCGCTCATAGCGTTGCCCTGCAACGGTTTCCGCCGCTTCGCTGTCGGATGCGACGACGGTTGCGGCGCCCGGCTGCCACGCCGGGCGGGCCAAAACCAAATGAGGAATGCGGAGTTCGGCGCACGCTTCGGCGGCGTGCGCGGTCATGGTCGCCGCGAACGGGTGGGTGGCGTCGACGACGGCGTCGACGTGTTCGTCTTCCAGCCAGCGCCGCAGCCCGTCGACCCCGCCGAAACCGCCGACGCGCACCGGCCCGACGGGCAGGGCGGGATCGGGAACCCGCCCGGCCAGCGAGCTGATGATGTCGACCCGCGGGTGCAGCGTTTTGGCCAGCGCGCGGGCCTCGGCGGTGCCGCCGAGCAGCAGAACCCGCATCAGTGCCGGCTCCCCCGCGCCCGGCCGGCGGAATACAGGTAGCTGTCGGCGAATCCCTCGGCGGCCAGCACGTCGCCGACGATGATCACGGCGGTCTTGGTGATGTCGGCGTCGTGCATTTGATTGGCGATGGTGGCCAGCGTGCCGCGCAGCACGGCCTGCCGCGGCCAGCTGGCGAAAGCCACCACCGCCGTGGGGGTTTCGGGCGCGTAGCCGCCCTCGAGCAGCTGCGGGACGATGGCGTCGATCTGGGCGGCGGCCAGGTGCAGGACCAGGGTGGCTTGCGATTGGGCGAGGCTGGTCAGCTCCTCCCCCGGCGGCAGCGGCGTGGACAGGGTGGCCACGCGGGTCAGCGTCACCGTCTGCGCCACGCCGGGGACGGTGAGCTCGCGCTTCAACGCGGCAGCCGCCGCGGCGAAAGCCGGTACGCCCGGCACGATTTCGTAGTCGATGCCCAGCGCGTCGAGCCGGCGGCACTGCTCGGCCACCGCGCTGTATAGCGACGGGTCCCCGGAGTGCAGCCGCGCCACGTCGTGGCCGGCGGAGTCGGCGTCGGCGATAGCGGTGACGATCTGCTCCAGCGTGAGGGGGCCGGTGTCGATGATTTTCGCGCCGGGCGGGCATAGCGCCAGCAGGTCGTAGGGCATGATCGAGCCGGCGTACAGGCACGTCGGGCATGATTGCAGCAACCGTTGGCCACGAACCGTGATGAGGTCGGCGGCGCCGGGGCCCGCCCCGATGAAATACACCGTCACCTGGTCACCACCCACTGGGCGACCGGCCGCTGCGGGCGCCATCCCGTGAAGCCCCCGAGCGGCTCGCCGCGGTAGTGCTGGAGGCGCTGCAGCTGCCCGCCGAGTCGTGAATACGACTGTACGAGAATCGCTTCCGACTCAGCAGTGACGGCGTTGGCGACCAGGCGTCCGCCTTTCGGCAACTGGTCGAGGCAGGCGTCCAGCAGGCCGGCCTGTGTCAGGCCGCCGCCGACGAAGATTGCCGAGGGTGCCTCGGCGCCGTCGAACGCCTCCGGGGCGGCGCCCCGGACGTCGATGCTGACGCCGAAGGCCGCGGCGTTGGACCCAATGTTGCGGCGGCGCCGCTCGTCGCGCTCGAACGCCACCGCGCTGCACCCGCGCCAGGCCAGGCACCACTGGACGCCGATGCTGCCCGATCCGGCGCCGACGTCCCACAGCCGCTCACCCGGGCGCGGCGCCAGCGCCGCCAGCGTCACCGCGCGGACCCCGTGTTTGGTGATCTGGCCGTCGTGGGCGAAAGCGTCGTCGGGATAGGGCGACACGCGTTCGTCGGGCAGGTAGCGCACGGCGACCACGTTGAGATCGTCGACGTCGGGTGGGGCGTCGGCCCACCGCCGCGCGGTGCCGTCGCGGCGGCGTTCCGTTGGGCCGCCGAGGTTTTCGAGCACGCTGAGCTCGGACTCGCCGCGGCCGTGGGCGTCGAGCAGCGCGGCCAGCTCCTTGGGTGTGGACCGGTTTTTCGACAGCACGATCGCTTGGCCGCCGCGGCGCACCGCGGTGTGCGGCTGCGCGGTGACCAGGCTGATCACCTCGGTGTCGTGCGCGTTCCAGCCCATCCGGGCGCACGCGAGCGCCACCGACGACACGTGTGGCAAGACCCTGACGTTCTCGGCGCCGTGCAACCGGATCAGCGTGCCGCCGATGCCATGTAGCAGCGGGTCGCCGCTGGCGACGACATGGATGTCGTCGTCGGTTGGCAGCTTTTCTAGAGCGGGCAGCAGCGGTGACGGCCACTCGCGGCGGGCCGCGGGCACCGTGTCGTCGAGCAGGTCGAGTTGCCTTTTTGAGCCGTAAATGACTGTGGCCCTGCGAAGTTCGGTGCGCGATGTTTCGGCCAGTCCCGCCAGGCCGTCGGCGCCGATGCCGACAACGATGATCATGTGCGCCGCTCCTTCTCATCGCTTCGTTCTGCATCGTCGCCGGCGCGGATCATCGCGGCATCCTGCGCCACATGAACTGCGGCAGCATCCGCATCACGGCGGCCGCAGGTCCCAGGGCCCACGGGATCCATACCGTGCGCCGACCTTTCGCCAGGGCCCGCGCGGTCGCGGCGGCCACCTGCGCGGGCGTGCTGGACAGCGGCGCCGGCGTCATGCCCTGCGTCATGCGGCCGATGACGAACCCCGGCCGCACGATGAGCAGGTGCACGCCGGTCCCGTGCAGCGCGTCGGCCAGCCCGCTGGCGAATCCGTCCAGGCCGGCCTTCGCCGATCCGTAGACGTAGTTGGCGCGGCGCACGCGCGCGCCGGCGATCGAGGAGAACACCACCAGCGAGCCCCGGTCCGCCTTGCGCATGGCGGTGGCCAGGTGGGTGAGCATGCTGACCTGGGCGACGTAGTCGGTGTGCACGACGGCGACCGCGTGGGCGGCGTCATTCTCGGCACGGGCCTGGTCGCCGAGGATCCCGAAGGCCAGCACCGCGGTGCCGATGGGTCCGTGCTCGGCGACGATCGAGGCGACCAGCGGGCCGTGCGAGGCCAGGTCGTCGGCGTCGAACTCCCTGGTATGCACCGCCGCCGCGCCGGCGTCTTTGAGGGCCGCAACTTCGTCGGCGAGCTGCTCGGCCCTGCGGGCGGCCAGCACTACCGTCGCCCCGGGGGCCAGTCGCCGCGCCAGCTCGATGCCGATCTCGCTGCGACCGCCCAGGATTAGTACCGGACCTGCGCCCGTGTCGTCCACGGCTGCGATTATTACCTGCGCTAGCGTGAGCGGTGATGGCGAATACCACTACGCGGCTCACGGATGATGCGCTGGCCTTCCTGTCGGAACGTCACCTGGCCATGCTCACCACGCTGCGGGCCGACAATTCCCCGCATGTGGTCGCCGTCGGTTTCACCTTCGATCCCAAGACCCACATCGCTCGCGTCATCACCACCGGCGGCTCCCAGAAGGCAGTGAACGCCGATCGCGCCGGGCTGGCGGTTCTCAGCCAGGTCGACGGCGCACGGTGGCTTTCGCTGGAAGGCCGGTCGAAGGTGAACAGCGATGCCGACGCCGTGCGCGACGCCGAGTTGCGCTACGCCCAGCGGTATCGCACCCCGCGTCCCAACCCGCGACGCGTGGTCATCGAGGTGCAGGTGGAGCGGGTGCTGGGGTCGTCGGATCTGTTGGACCGGGGCGCGTAGTTCAGGGCCGAATGACTTTCCCGCGATCTGTCGGAACTACCCCTACACCGGAGTTCCGCGGTTCTTGCCCGGTCGTTGCAAGAGCAGGTCATCGTGCTCGTGCCTGCGACAAGCTTCGATGAATTGAATTGCGGCGCTACTGTCTCGCAGGAATTTGCGATATAGCTCCTCTCTAAGCTCGTAGTATTCTTCATAATCGACGAAACCGTTACTTACCGGTATCGACACATAGTAGCGGCCCGATGCAGATTCAATGCCAATCGAGTATCGGTCGTCTCTCGCGACGTAGGTGTCTTCGAACTTCATCTCCATCCGGAACGTCCATCCGTTCCCCTATCACTTGGCGAGCTAGTCAACGAAGGTTCCACCCCACGCATCGACCAATCTCGTGCAACGCTTCCTGGGACAACTCAGGGTGCTTTTTGTGGAACCGCCGCAGGATATCCTCGACCCCTTCCTGCAACGTCATGCTGCCCCATTCGATCGGCATTCCAACCGCCTCGCGGACCAGAGCGGAGATCTGGTTGCTCAGTGTCTCCACCCGATCTGATCCGAACGTTTCAGAAATCTTCCCATTGTCGATATGTGGAATTGCAGTGTCTTTGATAGCCGCTATGATTGCTGCATTCAGCGTGTCGCAATCCATCCGCCTGCTCCTCAGCGCTCGAAGATCGTGGTCTCGGAACCCGTCTCGGGGTCAATTATTACAATTTTACTTACGTTTGGATTGTCCATGAGCCTCGGAAGTTCGACGGTATCCCAAACACTACCGGGACGAAGACGGGACCCAATAACTGCGTGCACCTCGCCGTCGACATTCTCGGCATACATTCCGGAGACCCGCGACCACCATTCTTGGGCGGCGGCGTCATCGAAGCTCCACTTAGGAGGCGTTACACCGTTCCGCTCCAACAACCCCTCCAAGGTCGTTCCGGTGTGCGACGCTGCGAACGAATCCGCCGCGCCGTTGCCACCGGCAGACGTAGGCCCGATCCCAATCCCCTCGGAAGTCCTTCCGGACCAGAAGAAGGCTCCGTTCGGGGGCGGGGTCACAAGTTCCGGAGCCGGCAACGGATACGGTCCGACAAAGTCGTTCCCCGGGGGCATCTCGGAACTGATGCCATCGTGCGCGTGTCGGCTTCGGTTCTCGTCCGGCAGATCGCCTTCCCGTCCGCTCGGATGACCGCCAGTTGGATCCCCGCCATGCGGCTTCCCGTGCGGCCGACCGCCGAGAGCACTCCCGTCTCCCGGCGGGTGCCAGCCGCCACCCGCCGCGGGCAGGTCAGGCGGGCGGGCCGCCGGAGCAGTGAGGTGCGGCGTCGGAGCCGCGAACGACGGCGCCGGCACTGGATGCGCGGCCATGGGTGTCGGGTGCGCGATGGATCCGCTCGGAGCTACCGGCGCCGGTGCATGCTCGACCAATTGCGGGACGGCGGAGGGCGCAACAGCGGTGGGCACGGATGCCGTCGGCGCACCGGGCGTGGGCATCGACACCGGTTCGCGGGGAGCGCCCACGGGCGCTGACACGGGCGCATGCTGAGCACCAACCGGCTCATGCGGAGCACCGACGGGCTCATGCGGACCGCCAGCGGGGGCGGCGTTCGCGGGCTCGCGCGGCTCAGCTGTCGGTCCGTGCGGTTCACCGGGCACGGCATCCGGTGGGCGAGGCGCCGCCTCGACGGGCTGGTCCAGCGGCTTGGGCGCCGGCAGCTCCACCGGTCGCCCGCCGAGCGGCGCTTCGATCTTGGGCAGGTCGGCGCTGACGTCTTCGAGGCCCTTGGTCAGATCGCCACCGGTCCCGGCGAGGTCGGCCAACGCGCCACGAGCGTCCCCGAGAACGCCCGCAACCTTCCCGAATGCGCCCTCTGCCTTCCCCGCGGCTTCCGCGGCCTCGGCTCCCCCACGCGCCGCCGCCCCGGCACCGTCGGCGGCCGCGCCGGCTTCCCCAGCTCCGGGAATGAACAATGTTGCGACGTCGAAGAGATTCTCACCAAACCCCAATCCTGGCCGGGCGGTACTCCAATCATCCAGGTGCAGAAGGGATTTGAACATCTGGATGTTGGCGTCCGTGGCCTCCTGCGGATTGAGGAAGGCATTGATCAGGCTTCCCTTCCACGTGGTCTTGCCCAGGTCCGACCAGGTGGCCGCGGCACCCTGGGGATCGAGGGCAAACCATGCCGGGTTGAGATCGTCGAGGGCCAGCACGGTACCGAAGAAACCCTTGACGATTCCCTCGTCCACGTTCACCAGAATGTCGAGCTGCGTCGCGACCGAGTTTCCGACCTTCTCACCCAAAAACTGGGTCAACTCGCCCCGCGTCCACTTCTCGAATTTGACGATGAGGCCGTCCACGACATTCATGCCGAGCTTCATTTCCTGTTCGGCGGCCCGGGCTTCCCGCCCGAGGTCGTGCAGGACGCCGCTGATGTCCTGGGCGATCTTTTTGATCTCCTCGAGGGCGTCGCCCTTGATGATCAACATCAGGTCGTGCCCGAGGTCGGTCAGTGAGCCGAGCCGGTGCAACAGGTCCCGGATGTGTTGGTGGGCCTGGTCCACCTCGTTGGCGAAATTGTCGAGGGAGCTGGCCAGCTTTCCTGACGCGTCGCCTATTTTGCCCATGCAGTCGCCGATTTGCGACATAGCATCGTCGATCTTCGCGGCCTCGGGGATCTGTTGCGCATCCAGCAGGGACTTGGCGGCGTTGAGCGCGCCCCGCATCCCGCCCGCCGCCGCGCCGAAGCCGCGCCAGCGAGTCGCGGCCGCACGTATCCCGGCCACATCGCCGTCCGGCCATAGGTCGTCGACGAACGACTGCACCACCGCCCACAGCAGCGGCGGCGGCTCCCCTTTGCCCCACGTCCCCGGCGGCCCGGGCGCCGAGATCTTGGCCGGCGCGGGCGGCGCCTGCAACACGTGGCCGCCGCCGCCGAGCGTCGAGTCCGCTTCGGCCTTCGAATAATTCGCCGCGCCCTGCTGGATCAGGGCCCCGCATTGCCGGCACGCGTTGATCCCGGCCGCCACGGCCTTCAACAGCGACTCGGCCGCGTCCTGATACCCCAGGCCGAACAACGTCCCGGCCGCATCCAGGCCGCTGTGGGCGGCAAAACCAGAGGTCAGCACGGTCAGGTTCGCGGCCAGCCCCTCGCCGGCGGCGACCACGGCGCTGCCCGCCGCGAACAACGCCTCCGGATCGACAACCAGCGGGGGAACCACGCGCGGAATTCTCGTCCAGGTCGTCGCGCGCCGCTATTCACCCGATCGCGCGCAACGTGATGCGGTGACGCCCGGACGGCACCGGCACCGGCACCGCCGACGCGACGGGGTGACCGTCGAGTTGCACCTGGAACCCGGCGGGCAGGCCGCCGAGGGTGATCCGGGTGGCGGTGTCGGTGGCCACCGCGATCGTCGACGACGCCAGCGCGGCCAACCCGGCGCGCGCCACGTCGACGCTGAGACTGGCGACGCCTCTGAGGCGCAGCGTCAAATACGGCAGCGGCGTGGCCCGCCGCCCCACCTGCCAGTCCAGCTCGCTGTAGAGCCCGGGGCTCGGCTCGAAGTTCCAGATCACGCCGCGACGGTGCCGAATCGTGTGCGTCGGGTCGGGCCGGGCATACGAGCGTGCGTCGACTTCGGCCACGGCCCCGCGCCGCGCCGTCACCGACGGATCGGCGGTCAGCTCCGACAGCCACCACGCCTGGTGCGGTCCGATCCCCAAGTCGGGCCGCACCAACTGCGGGTACCACGCGAACGTGATGTGTCCCGGATCGGCTTGGCGCAGCGACGTTTTCATGTGCGAGATCGGATCCTCGAACTTGTCCTGCAGCACCCAGGCGAGGTGATCCTCGAGCGGATACACGGTGAACCGGTGGCGGTAACCCAGCCGGTCGAGTTCGAGCGCCTGCTCGGCGGCCGACGGGAACGGCACCAGCTCGTCGACCAGCCCGTGGGCGATGACGTACGGCAACCACCGGGCGTTCACCAGCAGCTTCCAGGTGTCCCCCTCGCGCGCGCAATGCGAGTCGAGGTCCAGGTCGGCCGGGATCTCGACGCCGGGAAAAAGCCGCACCCCGCACGCCGGCGGCCCGGCGAGCACCACCGCCTGCGAGAACACCTGCGGGTAGCTCAGCCCCAACTTGTAGGCGGCATACCCGCCCATCGAATAGCCCGAGATGACAGTGCGATTGGGGTCGGTGCCCAGCTGCTCGGCGACCCGCGCCCACACTTCCCAGACGTCGAGTTCGCCGGTGTCGAAATACCAGGTCGACGGGCCGCGGGCGAGCGGGGTGACCACCACGGAGTCGCGGCCGTCGCAGACCTCGTGCAATAGGTGCGGATCGATCGCGGCGAACTGGCTCTGCCCCAGCGACAGCGAGTGCAGCAACAGCGTCAGCGGCAGCGCGCGGCCCGGCTCGTAGCCGGACGGCAGGCAGATCGAATAGGGCTGGACACGGCCGAGGAATTGCGGCTTGGTGCTCAAGATGTCGTTGGCGGCCCAGCCCTGTTCCAGACCCTGACCGAGCTCGACGGAGGACACGTACCAGCGCGTCGACGGCCCGGTGATGAGCGGCTCGTCCTCGGTTTCGCGGGCCGCGAGCCGGGCCCACGGCACGGTCACCGAGAACACGGAGACGTCGTGTTTGGTCAGCGCGGCGGCTTGGGCGGCGTCGGACCAGAAGTTCAGGTGCGGCGGCTCCTGCGCGTTGGTGCGGAAGGCGACGTTGTAGACGTTGGGCTGCCCGGGCAGCGCCCCGTGCACGGCGGGCACGTCGGCGAACCCGTCCCCCGCCGCGTTGGCCAGCCCGGCGGCCAGCCGAACCGTCCAGCTTCCGCTCGGTTCCAGCAGCGACCGCGGAACCTGCGCCACGAACGACCGCGACTGCATGTCGACGCTGTGCTCGACGGTTGTCGACTTACCGGTGGTCAGGTCGATCAAGCTGGCGGCACGCGCCGACACCAGCAGGGCCATGTCGATGCCGTCCGAGCGCACGCCCGCCCCGGCCGGCCAGTCCGCGGGGGCCGTCCGGGAGGGTCCGGTGTCGAAGGTGAACAGCGCGACGGGCACCGAGGCGTCGAGCAATGTGTTCCAATCGACCCGCCACCAGGTGTGGGTCTCGGTGAGGCCGATCGCGACGCGGAAGATGTCGGCGCCGTTGCCGGCCGCGGGCCCATCCGGATAGACGTAGGTGCCGCGCGGGGGCGCCTGGATTTTCAGGTCGCCGACCGGCAGGCCCGTCGCGCCGTGGTCGTCGTAGAGGAAGTCGGTCCAGAACAGCGCACCACCGGCCAGCCGCCCCGCACCGCAGGTGCGCGGAAACTCCTCGCCGAACGGCCAATTCGGCGGCGTGGGCAACGGTGGCTCGGGGCGGCGCGCGGCCGGCGGCACGCCCTCGGGCATCCCGTCGACGACGACGAGCTCGCCGGGCGGCGCCGGTGATGCGGGGGCCGGCGTGCTGGGGTGCAGCAGCGCGTCGGCGAGGTGGCGCGCGATGCGGATCGGAAGCAGCGGGAGGTCGAAAACTGACACCCCGCCCAACCTACGCGGGAACCACGATCAGGTCGTGCGGCCGGTTGTTCACGGCCTCGGCGCCGGTCCCGGTGACGACGACGATGTCCTCGATGCGGGCGCCCCACCGGCCGGGAAAGTAGATGCCGGGCTCGACGGAGAACGCCATGCCCGCGGCCAGCGGCATGTCGTTGCCGGTGACGATGTACGGCTCCTCGTGCACCGCCAGGCCGATGCCGTGCCCGGTGCGGTGCACGAACGACTCGGCGAGACCGGCCTCGGCCAGCACGTCGCGCGCGGCGGCGTCGACCTCCTCGGCGGTGACGCCGGGGCGGACCGCGTCGAGCGCCGCGCGCTGGGCCCGCTGTAGCGCCGAATATTGTTGCGCCACTGAGGGTTCAGGGTCGCCGATGCTGTAGGTGCGGGTGGAGTCGGAATGGTAGCCGGGTTCGTAGGCGCCGCCGATGTCGACAACGACGACGTCGCCCACCCGCAGTTCCCGATCCGAATAGACGTGATGCGGGTCGGCGGCGTGCGGCCCGGAGCCGACGATGATGAACGCCACCTCCGAATGCCCTTCGGCGACAATCGCTTCGGCAATGTCGGCGGCGACATCTGCCTCGGTGCGGCCGGGCCGCAGGAACTCCGGCACTCGGGCGTGCACGCGGTCGATGGCCGCGCCCGCCTTGCGCAGCGCGTCGATCTCGCACTCCTCCTTGACCATCCGCAACCCGCGCAGCACGCCGGTGGCCAGCACCGGCGGCACGCCGAGCACGCCGGCCAGCGGCACCAGGTGCAGCGCGGGCATGGCATCGGTCACGGCGGCCGTCGCCGGCGCGCCGCCCAGGGACGCGCACACCAACTCATACGGGTCCTCCCCGTCGACCCAATCCCGCACGGCCAGGCCCAATTCCGCGATGGCCGACTCCTTGAACGACGCCAGCTCCAGCCGCGGCACCACGACGGTCGGGTCGCCGGCGGCCGGCAACACCAGCGCGGTGAGCCGCTCGTGGGTCTGGGCGCGCGACCCGACGAGGTACGCCAGGTCGTAGCCCGGCGTGATCACCAGGCCGGTCAGGCCGGCGTCCGCGGTGGCCGAGGCCGCCGCGCCCAGCCGACGCGCATACACCCCCGCGTCGAATCGGTGGGAATCCATGCCAGCCAGGCTAACCTGAACGGCCGAACGTCGACTTGTGGCGCTGATTTCGCGAGATAGTCGACAACAACTCGACGCTGGGGGCCATGACAAGATAGCCGTCATGCCCGCACCCCTTGTCCTCCTCGACGGCGCCAGCATGTGGTTCCGCTCGTATTTCGGGGTGCCGTCGTCGATCAAGGCCCCCGACGGCCGGCCGGTCAACGCCGTGCGCGGATTTCTCGACTCGATGGCCGTGGTGATCACCCAGCAGCGGCCCGCCCGGCTGGTGGTGTGCCTGGACCTGGACTGGCGGCCGCAGTTCCGGGTGGACCTCATCCCGTCGTACAAGGCGCACCGGGTCGCCGAACCCGAGCCGGCGGGCGAGCCCGACGTCGAGGAAGTGCCCGACGACCTGACGCCGCAGATCGACATGATCATGGAGCTGCTGGACGCCTTCGGGATCCCGACGGCCGGCGCCGACGGCTTCGAGGCCGACGACGTGCTGGGCACGCTGGCGGCCGCCGAACGCACCGACCCGGTCGTGGTGGTCAGCGGCGACCGCGACCTGCTGCAGGTCGTCGCCGACGATCCCGTCCCGGTCCGGGTCCTCTACCTGGGCCGCGGGCTGACCAAGGCCACGTTGTTCGGGCCGGCCGAAGTCGCCGAACACTACGGCGTGCCGCGCGAGCGGGCGGGCGCCGCCTACGCCGAGCTGGCGCTGCTGCGCGGCGACCCGTCCGACGGGCTGCCCGGGGTGCCGGGCGTCGGCGAGAAGACGGCGGCCACCCTGCTGGCACAGCATGGTTCGCTGGAGCGGATCCTGGCCGCCGCCCACGACCCAAAATCCAAGATGGCCAAGGGTTTACGCGCGAAGCTGCTCGGCGCCACCGACTACATCGAGGCCGCCGGCGGGGTGGTGCGGGTGGCCACCGACGCGCCCGTCAGACTGTCGACGCCCACCGACGCCCTGCCACTGGTGGCGGCGCACCCGCGGCGGACCGCCAAGCTGGCGACCGAACTGGGTGTCGGATCCCCGATCGCGCGCCTGCAGAAAGCGCTCGACGCGCTGCCCGGGTGACGGCCCCTACTGGGGTCGGCCGACCTCGTAGGTGCCCTTGTTGTCCTGGAACGTCACCGTCACGCGCTTCTTGGCCCCGTCGATGCTGACGTCGCAGTCGAAGGTTTGCCCCTTCTTGACCACGGGGTCCTGGCCGTGGTTGCACGAGACGTCCTTGACGTTCTTGGCGCCGTAGCCGTTGGTCTCGTCGCTGAGCACCTGCTGGACGCCCGCCTGGGCCTTGTTGACATCCAGCTTGGTGGTGACGAAGAAGCCGGGCTGCCAGAAGCCGAGCACCAGCACCACCGCGATGACCAGCAGCGCGATCGCGGCGGCCACGCCCCCGATCACCGCGGTCGAACGCTTCTTGCCCGGCTGCTCGTACGGCGGGTACTGCTGCGGGTACTGGCCGGGCGCAGGGTACTGGCCGTATTGGCCGGGCTGGGGGTACTGGCCCGGCGGCGGGTACTGGCCGGGCTGGCCGTACTGCCCGGGCTGGGCGTACTGGGTGGGCTGCGCGGCGTACTGCGTGGGCTGGCCGTAGCCGGGCTGCTGGCCGTACTGCTGCGGGTACGCCTGCTCGGTCGGCTGCTGGTACTGCGGGTAATCCGCGGGCGAAGCGGGCGGGGTGTAGGCCGGGGCCTGCCACGTCGCGTCCTGCCCCGGCTGTTGCTGCCAGGGCGATCCCACCTGGGTGGGATCCGATGAATGATCGCCGGCCTGACCGGGCGGTTGCCACTGCTGACCCGGATCCGATCCCTGCGGTCCGCTCATCGTTCTCCTCAATTCCCTCGTTTTCCCGGCCCTGCCACGGTAGCTCGCGCCCAGCCTACCCGGCGTCAACTGCGACGACGCCGCGCCGAACGTCGTTGATGGCGCGCTTGGCGGTGGCCCGCAGCTCGGCATCCGGTGCGGCGTTGCGGACCTGGTCCAGCAGGTCGAGCACCTGGCGGCACCATCGCACGAAGTCCCCCGCCGAGAGCGGGGCACCCGCACCGCCCGACGGGTGGGCGTCGGCGGCGGCCAGCGCCGCGGTCAGATCGCCCGTCCGGGCCCACCGGTAGATGACGTGGACGAATCCGTCGTCGGGCTCGCGGCTCGGGGCGATCCGGTGCGCCTGCTCGTCGGCGCGCAACGCGGTCGACAGCCGCGACGTCTGCTGCAGTGCCTGACGCAGGCGTTGCGTGGGCACCTCCGCGGCCAACACGGCGCCGCCGCCGTCACCCCGGGACTCGTACAGCACCGCCGACACCACCGCGGCCAGCTCGGCCGGTTTCAGCCCCGCCCACGCGCCGGAGCGCAGGCATTCGGCCACCAACAGGTCGCTCTCGCTGTAGATGCGGGCCAGCAGCCGCCCGTCGTCGGTGATGCGCGGGTCCGCGGCCGGGCCCTCGATGAAAGCGCGTTCGGTGAGCAGCCCAACGATCCGGTCGAACGTGCGGGCCAGCGAGTTGGTGGCCGCGCCCACCTTCTTCTGCAGCTGGGCGTTGTCGCGTTCGATGCGCAGGTAACGCTCGGCCTGACGCATCCGGGACTCGAGGCCCGGACCGTTGTGCGCGGGATGGCGGCGCAGCTGCTCCCGCAGCGACGAGAGCTCCGGATCGTGAAACCCGTCGGTGTCGCCGCGGCCGCTGCGGCGGGCGGCCGGCAGGTCCAGCCCCTGGACGGCCGAGCGCAGCGCCGAGGCGAGGTCTCGGCGGACCCGCGGCTGGCGGTGCTCGACCCGCTTGGGCAGGGACATCGACCCGACCGGCGCCGACGCGCCCGTGTAGTCCGCCGAGGAAATCCTTCCCGCCCAACGGTTTTCGGTGAGCACCAGCGGTCGCGGGTCGGCGGTGTCGCGCGCGGACTCCAACACCACCGCCAGGCCGCCGCGGCGGCCGTGGGTGATGTTGATGATGTCGCCGCGACGCAGCGCGGCCAGCGCGTCGCTGGCCGCCTGCCGCCGCTGCAGTCGCGACGCGCGGGACTGCGCCCGCTCCATGTCGGAGATGCGCGCGCGCAGCCGGGCGTATTCGAAGATCGGCGCGTCGTGCCCGCCGAGCTCGGCGGCGATCTCGTCGAGCATCAGCTTGCCGCGCTCGATGCCGCGGACCAGCCCGACGACGGAGCGGTCGGCCTGATACTGGGCGAACGACTGCTCGAGCAGCTCGTGCGCCTGCTCGGGGCCCATGTGCTGCACCAGGTTGATCGTCATGTTGTACGACGGGGCGAACGAACTGCGCAGCGGGAAGGTGCGGGTGGAGGCCAGCCCGGCCACCGCGGCGGGTTCGGTGGTCTCCTCGCTCGGGTTCCACAGCACCACCGCGTGGCCCTCGACGTCGATGCCGCGCCTGCCGGCGCGGCCGGTCAGCTGCGTGTACTCCCCCGGTGTCAGCGGCAGGTGCTGCTCGCCGTTGAACTTCACCAGCCGCTCGAGCACCACCGTGCGTGCGGGCATGTTGATGCCGAGCGCCAGCGTCTCGGTAGCGAACACCGCCTTGACCAGCCCGGCGGTGAACAGCTCCTCGACCGTGTGCCGGAACGCCGGCAGCATCCCGGCGTGGTGGGCCGCCAGGCCACGCAGCAGCCCCTCGCGCCACTCGTAGTAGCCCAGCACCGCCAGGTCGGAGTCGGCTAGGTCGCCGCAGCGGTGGTCGATCACCTCGGCGATCTGTGCGCGCTCCTCCTCGGTGGTCAGCCGCAGCGGCGACCGCAGGCATTGCTGCACCGCGGCGTCGCAGCCGGCGCGCGAGAACACGAAGGTGATCGCCGGCAGCAGCCCTTGGGAGTCCAGGATCGCGAGCACGTCCGGCCGCGCCGGCGGCCGGTAGAAGCGCGGCCGGCCGGCGCCGGAGCCCCTGCCCCGGCGGGGACTATGCCAGTCCGACATCCGGTCCGCCTCGCGGCGATGGGCGATGTGGCGCACCAGGTCCGGGTCGACGCGGGAGGCTTCACCGTCGTAGTCGAACAGGTCGAACAGGCGCTTGCCCACCAGGACGTGCTGCCACAGCGGGACGGGCCGATGCTCGTCGACGACGACGGTGGTGTCCCCACGGACGGTCTGGATCCAGCCGCCGAACTCCTCGGCGTTGCTCACCGTCGCCGAGAGGCTGACCAGCCGCACCTCGTCGGGCAGGTGCAGGATCACCTCCTCCCACACCGGGCCCCGCATCCGGTCGGCCAGGAAGTGCACCTCGTCCATCACCACGTAGGAAAGCCCTTGCAGCGCGGGCGAATTCGCATACAGCATGTTGCGCAGCACTTCGGTGGTCATCACCACGACGGGCGCGTCGCCGTTCACCGACAGGTCGCCGGTGAGCAGCCCGATCCGGTCGCGGCCGTAGCGCGCGGTCAGGTCGGTGTGCTTCTGGTTGCTCAGGGCCTTCAGCGGTGTGGTGTAGAAGCACTTGCCGCCGGACGCCAGCGCCAGGTGCACGGCGAATTCGCCGACCACCGTCTTGCCGGCCCCGGTCGGCGCGCACACCAGCACGCCGTGGCCGCGTTCCAGCGCCGCGCAGGCCCGCTGCTGGAAGTCGTCGAGGGTAAAGCTCAGTTCGGCGGCGAACCGGTCCAACTCGGCGAGCTCGGTCACGCCGTCGCCCAATGGCGCGAGCGTCCGCAGATGTACATGAAATGCGGCGTGTCGCCGTACCAACACGCGCGCTCGCGAGGGGGGCGGGGCTTACGTGACGTCTTCATGCTGTCCGGTGAACGACGGCTCCGGTGTCGGGTCCCGTATCGGCTCGGGCGGCTCGATGACCGAGGCTTCGTCGTCGGGAATCGCGGCCTGGGCTTCGCGCTTGGCTTTGCGCCTGTCGTGCAGTCGCGCGATCTGAATGGCGAACTCGAGGAGCACCGACAGCGCCATCCCCAGCGCCGTCATCGAGAACGGGTCGGACCCCGGCGTGAACACCGCGGCGAAGACGAACATGGCGAAGATCAGCCCGCGCCGCCACGCCTTGAGCCGCTGGTACGGGAGCACGCCGGTCATGTTGAGCATGACGATCAGCAGCGGGAACTCGAAGCTGACGCCGAAGACCACCAGCAGGTTGATCAGGAAGCCGAAATACCGGTCCCCCGACAGCGCCGTGACCTGCACGTCGCTGCCGACGGTCAGCAAAAAGCCCAGCGCCTTGGACAGCACGAAGTACGCCAGCACCGCGCCGGCCAGGAACAGCACCACCGCCGGGATCACGAACCCGACCGCGAAGCGGCGCTCCTTCTGGTACAGGCCGGGCGTGATGAACGCCCACAGCTGGTAGAACCACACCGGGCAGGCCAGCACGACCCCGGCCGTCAGCCCGACCTTGAGCCGCAGCATGAACTGGTCGAACGGCGCGGTGGCCAGCAGCCGGCACTGCCCGTCGGCGCTGATGCTCGCCCGCGCCGACTGCGGCAGCGAACAGTAGGGGTGGCGCAACCATTCGCCGAGGCTTTCCAGCCCGAAGATCGAATGCGAGTACCAGACGAACCCGAAGATCGTGGTGACCAGGATCGCGCCCAGCGCGATCAGCAGCCGGGTGCGCAGCTCGGTCAGGTGATCGACCAGCGACATCGTCGCATCGGGGTTGGTGCGGCTGCGCCTATTGCGCGGATTGAGCCGTTTCAACAGGCCGGCGGTGCGCGCTGAAACCTTGAGACCTTTCACGACGTTCAGTCGCGCTCGGGCACCGCGGCGACGCGGCTACGCCGGGCGCGCTTCGGTGTGCCCCTGCTCGGTGGCCGCCGGCGGGTCGACCCGCTGCGACTGCACTGGCTGGGGGTTCTCGATCGACGGCGCCTCGGGCTTGCCTTCGGTCTGCATCTCACGGATCTCGGACTTGAAGATGCGCATCGACTTGCCCAGCGAGCGCGCCGCATCGGGGAGCTTCTTGGCACCGAACAGCAGGACGATGACGACCGCGAGGATCGCCCAGTGCCACGGACTAAGACTGCCCACTTTGATTACCTCCAGACGTCCACCCGATGCTACCGCAGCAAGGGCCGGACCTACTGTGAGCGCGCCGCGACCTGGTAGGACCGCAGGGCCGCCGCGGCGGCCTCCCGCACCCGCTGGGCCAGCGAGGCGGGTTCCAGCACCCGCACGGCCGACCCGAAGCCCAGCACCAGGCGCGTCATCCAGTCCTCGGAGGCATAGGTCATGACCGCCTCGCACGATCCGTCGGGCAGCTCCCGCACGTCGCGCATCGGGTAGTACTCGAACATCCACGAGGCCGAGGGCGCCACCCGCAGCCGGGCCGACGGCAGGGACGGGTCACCCTCGAACAGCGACGTGTCCGGCGGCGCGTGCAGCGCCGGTTCGGGCGCCGCGGCCGGCTCCCCCAGCTCGCGGGCCTCCACGATCCGGTCGAAGCGGAACAGCCGAACCCCTTCGGCCTCCCGCGACCAGGCCTCCAGGTAGCTGTGGCCGCCGATCAGCAGGACGCGGATGGGGTCGACGACGCGGCTGGTCAGGGTGTCGTGGGAGGCGGAGTAGTAGTCGATGGCCAGTGCGCGCTGGTACTGCACCGCCGTGCGCACCGCGGCCGCGGCCCGGCTTTCGGCGGGCGCTCGCTCGTCGACGGCCGCGGTTCCGTCCTGTCCGACGGCGCCGGCGGCCGCCTCGATCTTGGCGATCGCGCTGCGCGCCGCCTGCGGGTCGACCACGCCCGGGATGTCGGCGAGCGCCCGCAGCGCCACCAGCAGGCCCGTCGCCTCCGGCGACGTGAGCTTGAGGGGCCGGTCGATGCCCGCCGAGAACGTCACCTCGATGGTGTCGCCGGAGAACTCGAAGTCGATGAGGTCGCCCGGGTAATAGCCGGGCAGGCCGCAGATCCACAGCTGGTTGAGGTCGTCTTCGAGCTGCTTGGCGGACACCCCCAAATCGGCGGCGGCCTTGGCCCGCGTGACCCTCGGGTTGGCCTGGAAATACGGCACCATGTTGAGCAGCCGGACCAGCCGGGTGGAGATCGGGGTCATTGCGCCTGGGCTTTCAGGCGGGCCAGCACGTCGTCGCGCAGGGATTCCGGCTCGAGCACGACGGCGTCGGCGCCGTAGCCGGCGATGTCGCGCGCGAGCTGGTCGGCGAATCCGACGTCGAGTTCGATCACGTCGCCGTCGCGGCCGCCGAGTTGCCGTGCGGCCGTTGGCCTTCCGGCGCGGCGCAGCGCGGTCGCCCGCCCGTCGGCGACCCACACCCGGGCCGGCCCGCCCGTCGGCGCCGCCGAAACCTCGTTGACCGTCTGGGCGACGATCCTGCGCAGGTCCACGCCGTCGGGCACGGTGACCTCGCCGGGCGAACCGATCGTCGTCACTTCGGATCCGATGCGCGACAGCCGGAACGTGCGGGTGGCCTGGCGGTCGCGGTCGTGGCCCACCAGATACCAGCGGCCCTTCTCGGTGACGACGCCCCACGGCTCGACGGTGCGCACGGCGTACGGCTCGGCCCGCGAGGGCCGGTGCGGGAAGCGCACGGCATGACGAGAATCGATGGCGGACAACAGGATTTCGAGAACGTCCTCCGACCCGCGCAGGCCCGGCACCCCGGCCGGGGACGCGATGGCCACCGGGGCGCCCGTGTCGAGGGCGTCGACGTCCACGCCGGCGGCGCGCAGCTTGAGCAACGCGCCCTGGGTGGCGGTGATCAGCTCGGGTGACTCCCACAGCTGCGTGGCGACGGCCACCGCGGCCGCCTCGTCCGGGGTCAGCTCGACCGGCGGCAGCGCGTAGGCGTCGCGGTTGATCCGGTAGCCCTCGGTGGGGTCGGTGACCGAGACCCGGCCGACCTCGAGGGGGATGCCGAGGTCGCGCAACTCGTTCTTGTCGCGTTCGAACATCCGCGAGAACGCCTCGGCGGACGGGCTGTCGGAATAGCCGGCGACGCTGGACCTGATCTTTTCGGCCGTGATGTAGCCGCGGGTGGACAGCAGAGCGATGACGAGGTTGACCAGCCGCTCGACTTTCGAGATCGCCATTCGTCCGGCTACATGCTCGCGATCAGCCGCTTGACCCGCTCGTCGACGGCACGGAACGGGTCCTTACACAGCACCGTGCGCTGGGCCTGGTCGTTGAGCTTGAGGTGCACCCAGTCCACGGTGAAGTCGCGGCCCGCGGCCTGCGCGGCGCTGATGAACTCGCCGCGCAGCCGCGCGCGGGTGGTCTGCGGCGGGTGGTCGACGGCCTCGGCGATGTCCTCGTCGGTCGTGACGCGCGCGGCCAGGCCCTTGCGCTGCAGCAGGTCGAAGACGCCGCGACCGCGCTTGATGTCGTGGTAGGCCAGGTCCAGCTGGGCGATCTTCGGGTCGGACAGCTCCATGTCGTAGCGGTCCTGGTAGCGCTGGAACAGCTTGCGCTTGATCACCCAGTCGATCTCGGTGTCCACCTTGGCGAAATCCTGGCTCTCGACGGCGTCGAGCTGGCGGCCCCACAGGTCGACGACCTGCTCGATCTGCGCGTTGGGCTCCCGGGTCTGAAGGTGCTCGACGGCGCGGCTGTAGTACTCGCGCTGGATGTCCAGCGCGCTGGCCTGACGCCCGCCGGCCAGGCGCACCGGCCGCCGGCCGGTGATGTCGTGGCTGACCTCGCGGATGGCGCGGATCGGGTTGTCCAACGAGAAGTCGCGGAAGGGAACGCCGGCCTCGATCATCTCCAGCACCAGCGCGGCGGTGCCCACCTTGAGCATGGTGGTCGTCTCGCACATGTTGGAGTCGCCGACGATGACGTGCAGGCGGCGGTACTTCTCGGCGTCGGCGTGCGGCTCGTCGCGGGTATTGATGATCGGGCGTGATCGGGTCGTCGCGCTGGAGACGCCCTCCCATATGTGCTCGGCGCGTTGGGACAGGCAGAACGTCGCGGCCTTGGGCGTCTGCAGCACCTTGCCGGCCCCGCAGATCAGCTGGCGGGTGACCAGGAACGGCAGCAGCACGTCGGAGATCCGGGAGAACTCGCCGGCGCGCACGATCAGGTAGTTCTCGTGGCACCCGTAGGAGTTGCCGGCCGAGTCGGTGTTGTTCTTGAACAGGTAGATGTCGCCGCCGATGCCCTCGTCGGCCAGGCGCTGCTCGGCGTCGACGAGCAGGTCTTCGAGCACCCATTCGCCGGCCCGGTCGTGCGTGACCAGCTGGACGAGGCTGTCGCATTCGGCGGTGGCGTACTCGGGGTGGCTGCCGACGTCGAGATAAAGGCGGGCGCCGTTGCGCAGGAAAACGTTGGAGCTGCGGCCCCACGACACGACCCGGCGGAACAGGTAGCGGGCGACCTCGTCCGGAGACAGGCGGCGATGGCCGTGGAACGTGCAGGTAACACCGAACTCGGTCTCGATTCCCATGATTCGCCGCTGCACGTAATTGAGGGTACTGGTTGTCACGATGCCGCGGTGGGCAAGCCGCGCCCATTGGTGGACAGTCCCGCCAACCGATCGCGTCGGCGAGGTCGTGTATGATCGAACGTATGTTCGAACAGTCGCTGCCGGACCCGGCCGAGCTGCGCCGAGCCGACGACGCCGCCTTGGTGGATGCGATCCGGGAGTGTGCTCGCGCCGAGGCGGCGGCCGGCGCGCGGCGGTTGAGCGCGATCGCCGAGCTGACGCGCCGGCGCACGAGTAGCGACGAGCACGCCGACTGGGCGTGTGACGAATGGGATTGTGCGGCCGCCGAAGTCGCGGCCGCGCTGGGGCTGAGCCACCGCGGCGCCTCGGCGCAGATGCGGTTGAGCCTGGCTCTGGATCGGCTACCGGCCGTGGCGGGCCTGTATATGTCGGGGCGGCTGAGCTCGCGGCTGATGTCGGTCATCGCCTGGCGCACCCACCTGGTGCGCGACCCCGAGGCGCTGACCCTCATCGACGCGGCATTGGCGCAGCACGCCGGCAAGTGGGGGCCGTTGTCGGTCACCAAGCTCGAGCAGGCCATCGACTGGTGGATCGACCGCCACGACCCCGGCGCGCTGCGGCGCACCCGCACCTCGGCCCGCGGCCGCGACGTGTGCATCGGCCACGCCGATGACGACACCGCCACCGCGTCGCTGTGGGGCCGGCTCTACTCCAGCGACGCCGCCAGACTGGATCGGCGGCTGGCGCAGATGGCCCACGAGGTGTGCGGCGACGATCCCCGCACCATCGCCCAGCGCCGAGCCGACGCGCTGGGAGCACTGGCCGCCGGCGCCGACCACCTCGCCTGCGCCTGCGGCAGCCCCGAGTGCCCGTGCAGTGCCGGCACCGACGAGCGCGCCGGCGGCGTGGTCCTGCACCTGATCGGCCAAGCCCCGGCGCTGCAGGCCCAGCCCGACCCGCACCTGTCGGGCGAGGCGCCCCCCGGGCGGCCCATCGCCGGCATGACCCTGGCCGAGATCCTGGCCCGCGACCCCGAACCCGAACCGGACCCGCCGCCAACCCCGACAGCGCCCGCGGTGATCACCGGTGGCGGCGTGGTGCCCGGGCCGCTGGTGGCCGAATTGATCCGGCGCGGCGCCCAACTCAGCCAGGTCCGCCATCCCGGCGACCTGCCACCCGAGCCGCACTACCGGCCCTCGGCCAAGCTGGCCGAATTCGTCCGCATCCGCGACATGACCTGCCGCTTCCCCGGCTGTGACGTGCCCGCCGAATTCTGCGAAATCGACCACACGGTACCCTGGCCCGCCGGACCCACCCATGCGTCAAACCTCAAGTGCGAGTGCAAAAAACACCACCTGCTGAAAACCTTCTGGTTGGCCTGGCACGACGTGCAGCTGCCCGACGGCACGGTGATCTGGACCGCGCCCGACGGGCACACCTACACCACCCATCCCGGCAGCCGCATCTTCTTTCCCACGTGGAACACCACCACCGCCGATCTACCCGACATGCCAACCCCCACAGCACCTCTGGGTGACCGGGGAGTGATGATGCCGCGGCGACGACGCACCCGCGCCGCCGACGTGGCCCAGCGCATCAAATGCGAACGCGCCCTCAACGACGCGCATGTCGCCGAACGAAACCGGCCGCCGCCCTTCTAGTCCGACGACTTTTCGTCGGCCTTGGCGTCCTTCGAAGCGTCCTTGTCATCCTTGGCGGGCTTGGCCCCCTTGGAATCCTTGGCATTCGCCTTCTGCAGCAGGGTTTCCAGCGCGGCTCCGCTGATCCTCCGAAACGCCCGCCGCGGCCGGTTGGCGTCGAGGATGGCCACCTCCAGGTTGGACACGTCCAGTGGGGGCTGATCGCTCGAGCCGCCGTTCGCGCTGCCGGCGCGCAATGCGTCGACCGCGATCCGCACGGCGTCGGTGAGGTCCGCGTTTTCGGCGTACGACTCCTTCAGCGCGGTGGTGATCGGCTCGGTGGTCCCGCCCATCACGACGAAGTGCGGCTCGTCGGCGATCGACCCGTCGTAGGTAATCCGGTACAGCTCAGGCGGTTTGGTCTCCCCGAAGTGGGCGACCTCGGCGACGCACAACTCCACCTCGTAGGGCTTGGCCTGCTCGGTGAAGATGGTGCCCAGCGTCTGCGCGTAGACGTTGGCCAGCTGCCGGCCGGTGACGTCGCGGCGGTCGTAGGCGTAGCCGCGCGTGTCGGCGAACTGAATTCCGCCGCGGCGCAGGTTGTCGAACTCGTTGAACTTGCCTGCGGCCGCGAACCCGACGCGGTCGTAGAGTTCGCTGATCTTCTGCAGGGACCGCGACGGGTTCTCCGCGACGAACAGCACGCCACCGGCGTAGGCCAGCGCGACCACGCTGCGGCCCCGCGCGATGCCCTTGCGCGCGAGCTCGCTGCGCTCGCGCATCGCCTGCTCGGGCGAGATGAAATACGGAAAGCTCACTTGTCACCTCGCGGCTCGGCGTCGGGACCGAAAGTGTCTGCGCGCGAGCGGCTTTCGATGACTTCGCGGGCCAGTTCGGCGATGCGGCTCTCCGGCACGTCGGCCGCGCCCTCGGCGCCGATGGTGACCGCCGTGGGGTAGATGCCCCGGACCAGGTCCGGTCCCCCGGTGGCGGAGTCGTCGTCGGCGGCGTCGTAGAGCGACTCGACGGCCACCCGCACCGCCGAATTGACGTCGGTGACTTGCGAATACAGCTTCTTCATCGACGACTTGGCGAAGATCGAGCCAGACCCCACCGCCTGGTAGCCCTCTTCCTCGATGTTCCAGCCGCCGGCGGCGTCGAACGAGACGATGCGGCCCGCGCTTTCGGGGTCCGGTGCGTGGATGTCGTAGCCCGCCAGCAGCGGCAGCGCCACCAGCCCTTGCATCGCGGCGGCCAGGTTGCCGCGCACCATGATCGCGAGCCGGTTGACCTTGCCGGCGAAGGTCAGCGGCACGCCCTCGAGCTTCTCGTAGTGCTCGAGTTCCACGGCGTAAAGGCGGGCGAACTCCACGGCGATCGCCGCGGTGCCGGCGATGCCGGTCGCGGTGTAGTCGTCGGTGATGTACACCTTTTTCACGTCGCGCCCGGCGATCATGTTGCCCTGCGTCGAGCGCCGGTCGCCGGCGATGACGACGCCGCCCGGGTATTTCAGCGCGACGATCGTGGTCCCGTGCGGCAACTGGCTCCCGGCGCCGCTGGGCTGCGCGGCTCCCCCGAAACTGGCCGGCAGCAACTCGGGCGCCTGGCGGCGAAGGAAGTCAGCAAACGACGACAGGTCTACGGCCGGGCTCGGCGGAAGTGCGGAATTAGTGGACAGGCGATCGGAGAACGGCCAGGTCACTGTCCGCCCTTTTGGACGTACGCGCGGACGAAGTCCTCGGCGTTTTCCTCAAGGACGTCGTCAATCTCGTCGAGCAGATCGTCGGTTTCCTCGGCCAACTTCTCGCGACGCTCCTGGCCCGCGGCCGTGCCGTCGGCGAAGTCGTCATCGTCGCCGCCGCCACCACCACGCTTGGTCTGCTCCTGAGCCATCGCCGCCTCCTGCTTGGTCTGGGCCTGTTTCCCTACATTACCGGTCAATACCGGTCGATCCCCGGTTTACCGGTCTAACGGGTTTTAGCTGGTCAGTTGTTCCACCAGTTCGACGGCGCTGTCCACCGAGTCCAACAGGGCCCCGACGTGCGCCTTGCTGCCGCGCAGCGGCTCGAGTGTGGGGATGCGCACCAGCGAATCGCCGCCGAGGTCGAAGATCACCGAGTCCCAGCTGGCCGCGGCGATGTCGGCGCCGAACCTGCGCAGGCATTCGCCGCGGAAATACGCGCGCGTGTCCGTCGGCGGGTTGTCGACGGCATCGAGCACCTGATGCTCGGTGACCAGGCGCTTCATCGAGCCGCGCGCGACCAGCCGGTTGTACAGGCCCTTGTCCAGCCGGACGTCGGAATATTGCAGGTCGACCAGGTGCAGCCGCGGCGCCGACCAGCTCAGGTTCTCGCGCTGCCGGAAGCCGTCGAGCAGGCGCAGCTTGGCCGGCCAGTCCAGCAACTCGGCGCAGTCCATCGGGTCGCGCTCGAGCTTGTCGAGCACGTCCGCCCAGGTCTCGACGACGTCGGCCGCGCGGGGGTCGGGGTCGCGGCTGTCCACCAGCTTTGCCACCCGGTCGAGATAGACCCGTTGCAGCGCAAGGCCGGTCAGTTCGCGGCCGTCGGCCAGGGCCACCGCCACCCGCAGCGACGGGTCGCGGCTGATGGCGTGCACGGCGTGCACCGGCCGCGCCAATGCCAGGTCGCTGAGGTCGATCCCGTGCGCGGGGCCCTCTTCGATCAGATCCAGCACCAGCGCCGTCGTGCCCAGCTTCAGGTACGTCGAGGTCTCGGCGAGGTTGGCGTCGCCGATGATGACATGCAGCCGCCGATACCTGTCGGCATCGGCGTGCGGTTCGTCGCGGGTGTTGATGATGCCGCGTTTGAGCGTGGTCTCCAGCCCGACCTCGACCTCGATGTAGTCGGAGCGCTGGGACAGCTGGAAGCCCGGCTCGTCGCCCGCGGGCCCGATGCCGACCCGCCCGGAGCCCGTGACGACCTGCCGGGACACCAGAAAGGGCGTCAGTCCCGCGATGATCGCCGAGAACGGCGTCTGCCGGCTCATCAGGTAGTTCTCGTGCGACCCGTAGGAGGCGCCCTTGCCGTCGACATTGTTCTTGTAGAGCTGCAACTTGGCGGCCCCGGGCACGCTGGCGACGTGCCGCGCCGCGGCCTCCATCACGCGCTCGCCGGCCTTGTCCCAGATCACCGCGTCCAGCGGGTCGGTGCACTCCGGCGCGGAGTACTCCGGGTGGGCGTGGTCGACGTAGAGTCGCGCGCCGTTGGTCAGGATCATGTTGGCCGCGCCGACCTCGTCGGCGTCGACCACCGGCGGGGGTCCGGCCGAGCGGCTCAGGTCGAACCCGCGGGCGTCGCGCAGCGGCGATTCCACCTCGTAGTCCCAGCGGGTGCGCTTGGCGCGCTGGATGCCGGCGGCGGCCGCATACGCCAGGACCGCCTGCGTGGAGGTGAGGATCGGGTTGGCGGTCGGGTCGGACGGCGAGGATATGCCGTACTCGACCTCCGTCCCGATGATCCGTTGCATGACTCAAAGACTAGGCGTGCCCGCGATGCGGGGTGACATGGGGCGCAAACCACTAGGGTGAGCCCGCATGGGGCTTTCCAGCGCGGCCGCCGAAAGCTGGTTCCTGGAGCGGGGTTTGCCGTCGGTCCTGACGGGCGGGTCCCGATGGCGGCGGCTGTGGCCACGGTCGGCCCCCGCGCTGGCGGCGTATGCGGCGCTGCAGGCGTGCGCGCTGGCGCTCTACCTGATCACCGGCGGCCACGACGTCGAGATCAGCGGCGAGCCGACCGCCTCCGAAGTGGTCGTGCTGACCATCGTCGGGCTCGCCCTTCCCCTCATGGCCGTCGTCGGGTGGCTGGCCTCGCGAGCGCGCAGCGGCCGGACCCGCGCGGTGACCGCGACCGTCGCGGTGATCGTCGTGGCATGCGTGGGCACGATCGTGGGCGGACCCGCCGAGCTGGCCCAGGACGCCGTCGTCGTCGCGGCGGTGCTGATCCTGACCGGCTGCGGCGTCGGGTCGGTCCTCGGATGGGCGGTGCGCATGATGCTGTCGCACCTCGCGACGGTGGGCGCGCTCGCGGTGCGAGCCCTGCCGGTGGTGTTGCTGACCGCCCTGGTGTTCTTCAACAGCTACGTGTGGATCATGGCGACGACGATCAGCGGCGACCGGCTGGCGCTGGCGATGGCGTTTCTGCTTTCCATCGCCGCGGTCTTCGTCGTCTCGGCCACGAGCGAACGGGTCCGGCCGATGTTGCGATCGGCGGCCGTGTCGTCGACGGAGCCGAAAAGCGCTGCGCGCCTTGCCGACACGCCGTTCGCGACCATGCCGGACACCCCCGACTGCGCGCCGCTGAAGCGGGCCGAGCGCCTCAACGTGGTCTTCGTGCTGGCCGCCTCGCAGCTGGCGCAAATCGTGGTGGTCGCGGTGGTCACCGCCACCATCTACCTGATTCTGGGGCTGATCGTGCTCAGCCCGTCGCTGCTGAACGAATGGACCCACACGTACACGAGCACCGCGACGGTGCTGGGATTCACGCTGCCGGTGCCCGATTCGCTGATCCACATGACCCTGTTCCTGGGCGCGCTGACGTTCATGTACATCAGCGCCCGCGCGGCCGGCGACGCCGAATACCGCGCCACCTTCCTCGACCCGTTGATCGACGACCTCCAGACCACCCTGATCGCGCGCAACCGCTACCGCGGCGCGACGGCGGTCCCCGCGTGTGAAGTTGACGCCAACCAGGGCAGTGATTAATTTCACAGGGTGACTGATTTGGCCGGGAAACGTTATGGCGAAGTACTTCTCGTAACACCCGGCGAGGCCGGCCCACAGGCCACGGTCTACAACAGCTTTCCGCTCAACGACTGTCCCGCCGAGCTGTGGTCGGCGCTGGACCCCCACGCCATCGCGACCGAAAACGGCGCGGCCGCAGCCCTGCTCAACGGCCCCCGCTATTGGCTGATGAACGCCATCGAAAAGGAGCCGCAGGGCCCGCAGATCACCAAGAGCTTCGGCGGGATCGAGATGATTCTGCAGGCCACGGTGCTGCTGTCGTCGATGAACCCCGCGCCGTTCACCGTCAACAAGGTCAGCCGCCACACCGTCTTCGTGTTCAACGCCGGCGAAGAGGTCTACGAACTCATCGACCCCCAGGGCCGGCGCTGGGTCATGCAGACGTGGAGCCAGGTCGCCGACCCCGACCTGAAGCGGGAAGACCTCCCCGGGCTGGCCGGCCGGCTCGACCTGCCCAGCGGGTGGAGCTACCAGCCGCGCGTGCTCACCGACGAACTGCGGGTGGACACCCGGACCCAGGCCGCCGAGGTGCTGCAGGACAACCTGACCAACAGCTACTCGCTGGAGACGGGCTGACGCCAACGGCGGGCGCTACAGGTACTGGCCCAGGTTCGACTCGGTGTCGATGGCCCGCGACGCGCTCGAGCTCTTGCCGGTGACCAGCGTGCGGATGTAGACGATCCGCTCGCCCTTCTTGCCCGAAATCCGCGCCCAGTCATCGGGGTTGGTGGTGTTGGGCAGGTCCTCGTTCTCGGCGAACTCGTCGACGATCGAGTCGAGCAGGTGCTGGATGCGCAGGCCCGGCTGGCCGGTCTCCAGCACCGACTTGATCGCGTTCTTCTTCGCGCGGTCGACGACGTTCTGGATCATCGCCCCGGAGTTGAAGTCCTTGAAGTACATGACTTCCTTGTCGCCGTTGGCGTAGGTGACCTCCAGGAACCGGTTGTCGTCGATCTCGGCGTACATCCGGTCGACGACCTTTTCGATCATCGCCTTGATGCAGGCGGTGCGGTCGCCGTCGAACTCGGCCAGGTCGTCGGCGTGCACCGGCAGCGCCTCGGTCAGGTACTTCGAGAAGATGTCTTGCGCCGCTTCGGCATCCGGGCGCTCGATCTTGATCTTCACGTCGAGGCGACCGGGCCGCAGGATCGCCGGGTCGATCATGTCCTCGCGGTTGGAGGCGCCGATCACGATGACGTTCTCCAGGCCCTCGACGCCGTCGATCTCGCTGAGCAGCTGCGGAACCACGGTGGTCTCGACGTCCGAGGAGACCCCGGTGCCGCGGGTGCGGAAGATCGAATCCATCTCGTCGAAGAACACGATCACCGGCGTCCCCTCCGACGCCTTCTCGCGGGCCCGCTGGAAGATCAGCCGGATGTGCCGCTCGGTCTCGCCGACGAACTTGTTCAGCAGCTCGGGGCCCTTGATGTTCAGGAAGTAGGACTTGGCCTCGCGGGCGTCGTCGCCGCGCACCTCGGCCATCTTCTTGGCCAGCGAGTTGGCGACGGCCTTGGCGATCAACGTCTTACCGCAGCCGGGCGGGCCGTAGAGCAGCACACCCTTGGGCGGGCGCAGCGCGTACTCGCGGTAGAGCTCCTTGTGCAGGAACGGCAGCTCGACGGCGTCGCGGATCTGCTCGATCTGCCGCGTCAGGCCCCCGATGTCCTGGTAGCTGACGTCGGGCACCTCCTCCAGCACCAGGTCCTCGACCTCGGCCTTGGGGATGCGCTCGAAGGCGTAGCCGGCCTTGGTGTCGACCAGCAGCGAGTCGCCCGGGCGCAGCTTGCGGGGCTTGGTGTCGTCGTTGAGGGCGTCGGGCACGCCGTCGGGCAGGTCCTCGGCGACCAGCGGCTCGGCCAGCCACACGATGCGCTCCTCGTCGGCGTGGCCGACGACGAGGGCGCGGTGCCCGTCGTTCAGCACCTCGCGCAGGGTGGAGATCTCGCCGACCGATTCGAACGTGCCGGCCTCGACGACGGTCAGGGCCTCGTTAAGCCGGACCGTCTGGCCCTTGCGCAGCGCCGCGACCTCGATGTTGGGCGAGCAGGTCAGGCGCATCTTGCGGCCCGAGGTGAACACGTCGACGGTGTCGTCCTCGTGCGCGGCCAGCAAAACGCCGTAGCCGCTGGGCGGCTGACCCAGCCGGTCGACCTCTTCGCGCAGGGCCAGCAGTTGCTGGCGGGCCTCTTTGAGGGTTTCCATCAGCTTGGAATTGCGGGCGGCAAGGGAGTCGATACGGGCCTCGAGCTGATGCACGTCGCGCGCGGAGCGGGCGCTGCCGTGGGATCCCACCGCGTGGTCCAGTTGCTCGCGCAGCACCGCTGCCTCACGGCGTAGCTGTTCCAACTCGGCAGCGTCGCCGCTGGACATGCCAGTTTCACGTGCGTTACCGAAGGCTTCAGAACGCTCTGAGTCACCCATGTTGCGCTCCTTTCCCGCCCCGAGTGTGCGGTGGATACTTCAACGCTACCGGCGATTGCCCGTTGATGTGGGCAGTCAAATACTCACGAAAAGCTAAGACTTTGGCTGCACTGGTAATCTCTGGCACGAATCGCGCCGATCGAAAGGACAGCCAATGGCCCTAAATGGCCTTGCCACAGGCTCCGCCGGCGCCGTCTTTTTCGCCGCGCCGACGCCCGGTGTGACATCCATTGCACCCGTTGGCCCGTGGATGCGCCCTGGATGCGGCTAGGCCTGTCCGTTTCGCTGGGCGCCGCCACGGCGGTGGCGGCGGTCGCGCTCGCCGGGTGCTCGCACGCCGGGCCCAAGGTCGTGTCGTCGCCCTCGTCGGCGGCGCCGGCCGCCTCGACCCCGGTCGTCGTCGCCGCGCCGCCCACCGCTCCCCTGCCCGCCCCCGAGGCCCTAATCGACGTGCTGAACCGGCTCGCCGACCCCAACGTGCCCGGCATCAACAAGGTGAACCTCGTCGAGGGCGCGAGCCCCGACAACGCGGGCACCCTGGACAAGTTCACCAAAGCGCTGCGCGACAACGGGTACCTCCCGATGACGTTCGTGGCAAAGGACCTCGCCTGGTCGGACAAGAACCCGTCCCACGTGACGGCGACCGTCACCGTCAACACCGCCCAGGCGAACAACGGCACCTTCACCTTCCCGATGGAGTTCACGCCCTTCGAGGGGGGCTGGCAGCTGTCCCGCCGGACCGCGGAAATGCTGCTGGCCCTGGGCAACTCGGCGACGGGAAGCACACCTCCCGCGCCGCCGCCACCGCCGGCCCCGTCGCCGACCCCTCCCGGCTGAGTTCGCCGTGTGGATCGGCTGGCTCGAGTTCGACGTGCTGCTCGGCGACGTGCGATCACTCAAACAGAAGCGGTCGGTGATCCGCCCCGTCGTCGCCGAGCTGCGGCGCAAGTTCAGCGTCTCGGCCGCCGAGACCGGCGCCCAGGATCTCTACCGGCGCGCGGGCATCGGCGTGGCCGTGGTGTCCGGCGAGCGCAACCACGCCGTCGACGTGCTGGACGCCGCCGAGCGCCTGGTGGCCGCCCATCCCGAGTTCGAGCTGCTGTCGGTGCGACGTTCGCTGGTCCGCAGCGACGATTAGCCGTCGCGTCCCTCCCGCTTGCGGCCCAGCGGCGCGGGGGCGACGACGCCGGGCGCCAGTCGCCGGGTGAAGATCAGGAACGCGGTGTGCCCCCGCATCGAATGCTGCGGCCGAACGGCCAGCCCGACGACGTTCCAGCCGCGCTGCAGCGTCTCCCACGACCGCGGTTCGGTCCAGCATTGCTGGGCCCGCAGGGCCTCCACCGCCCGCGACAGCTGGGTCACGGTGGCCACGTAGATCATCAGCACGCCGCCGGGGGCCAGCAGCCGCGCCGCCGCGTCGAGCACCTCCCACGGCGCGAGCATGTCGAGCACGGCGCGGTCGAACGACCCGTCGGGCAGGTCGGAGTCCTTCAGGTCGTCGACGATCAGCCGCCAGTTGTCGGGCTCGCCGTCGAAGAAGTTGGCCACGCTGCGGCGGGCGTGCTCGGCGTGGTCGGCGCGCTGCTCGTAGGAGACCACCCGGCCGCCGGGTCCGACGGCGCGCAGCAGCGAGCAGGTCAGCGCGCCGGATCCCGCGCCGGCCTCCAGCACGCGCGCCCCCGGGCCGATGTCGCCCTCGTGCACGATCTGGGCGGCGTCCTTGGGGTAGATCACCTGGGGCCCACGGGGCATCGACATCACGTAGTCGACCAGCAGCGGGCGCAGCACCAGGAACAGGGCGCCGTTGCTGGACTTGACCACGCTGCCCTGCTCCAGCCCGATCACCGCGTCGTGCGCGATGGCGCCGCGATGGGTGTGAAACTCGGCGCCGGGGGTGAGCGTCATCGTGTAGTGCCGACCCTTGGCGTCGGTGAGCTGGACGCGTTCACCAGCGGTGAGTGGGCCGGTTCCGGACACGCCGTCCAGCGTGCCAGCCGACTCGCCACGAAAGCTGCCCGGGGTTGTCGGCGCCCGGTTCTAGGCTGCGAGTATGACCGTCCAGCCGGAATCACTCAGGCCGCGACCGGCGCTGTCGCCGTCGCGGGCGGCCGACTTCAAGCAGTGCCCGTTGCTGTATCGGTTCCGGGCGATCGACCGGCTGCCGGAGGCGCCGTCGACGGCGCAGCTGCGGGGGTCGTTGGTGCACGCCGCCCTCGAGCAGCTCTACGGCCTGCCCGCGGGAGAACGCGTCCCGGACACCGCGAGCGCGCTGGTGGAGCCCGCCTGGGACCGGGTGATCGCGGCCGAACCCGACCTGGCCGGCGCGCTGGACCCCGACCAGAAGGCGCAACTGCTCGACGAGGCCCGCGCGCTGCTGTCGGGCTACTACCGGCTGGAGGACCCGACCCGCTTCGACCCGCAATGCTGCGAGGAGCGGGTGGAGGTCGAGCTCGCCGACGGCACGCTGCTGCGCGGCTTCGTCGACCGCATCGACGTCGCCGCCACCGGGGAACTGCGGGTGGTCGACTACAAGACGGGCAAGGCGCCGCCGGAGGCGCGGGCGCTGGCCGAGTTCAAGGCGATGTTCCAGATGAAGTTCTACGCGGTGGCGCTGCTGCGGTCGCGCGGTGTGCTGGCCACCCGGCTGCGGATCATCTATCTGGCCGACGGCCAGGTGCTGGACTACACGCCCGACCATGACGAGCTGTTGCGCTTCGAGAAGACGCTGATGGCGATGTGGCGGGCGATCCAGGCCGCCGCCCCGACGGGCGACTTCCGGCCCAGCCCCTCGCGGCTGTGCGACTGGTGCCCCCACCAGCAGCTCTGCCCGGCGTTCGGCGGAACGCCGCCGCCCTACCCCGGATGGCCGGATCACGCGGCGCCGGAAGCGATTTCGCAGCCGACCGAACCGGCGGCGTAGTCGGCTCAGCTCAGCGGCGACATCTCCTGCAGCATCGTGGGAATGAGCTCGCTGACCGTGGGGTGGATGTGCATGGTGCGCGACAGCGTGGTGTACGGCGCCTTGGCCGACATGACGTCCAGGATCGCGTGAATCGCCTCGTCGCCGCCGACGCCGAGGATCGCGGCGCCCAGGATCTCGTCGGTGTCGGCGTCCACCACGATCTTCATAAAGCCTTGCGTCTCACCCTTTTCCACGGCCCTGCCGACGCGGGTCATCGGCCGCTTGCCGACCAGCGCCCGGCGCCCGGAGGCGCGGACCTGCCCGACGGTCAGCCCGGCCCGCCCGAGCGGCGGGTCGATGTAGAGCGCGTAGGTGGTGATGCGGTCGCTGACCCGGCGGGGGTCGTCGTCGAGGAGGTTGGCGGCGACGATCTCGAAGTCGTTGTACGACGTGTGGGTGAAGGCGCCCCTGCCGTTGCAGTCGCCCATCGCCCAGATGTGGTCGACGCTGGTCTTGAGCCCGTCGTCGACCTCGATGAAGCCGCGGGCGTCGGTGCGCACCCCGGCCGCCGTTAGGTTCAGGTCGTCGGTGTTGGGGCGCCGGCCCACGGCCACCAGCAAGTGACTCCCGGCGATCGGCGCGGCGCCGGCGCGGGGCGTGAGTTCGAATCCGTTGCCCGTCTTGGCGATTCGCACATCGTCGGCGCCGACGACGACATCGACACCCTCGGCCTCCATGATCTCCCGGACGGTGGCGGAGACGTCGTCGTCCTCGCGGGAGGCCAGCCGCGGTCCCCGCTCGACCACCGTCACCCGGGCCCCGAAGCGCCGGTACATCTGCGCGAACTCCAGCGCGATGTAGCTGCCGCCGAGGATGACGAGATGCGTTGGCAGCGTGTCGAGTTCGAGGATCGACACGTTGGTGAGGAACTCGACGTCGGACAGGCCCGGGACGTCGGGCACCACCGCGCGGCCGCCGACGTTGAGAAAGATCCGGTCGGCGCTCAGCGCCTCGCCGTTCACGCTGACGGTGTGCGGGTCCTCGAAGCGGGCATGGCCGCGAACGACGGTGCAGCCGTCCATGCCCTCGAGCCAGCTCTCGACTCCGCGGCGATCGGCGAGCATGATGTCGTCCTTGCGCGCCTTGACCTTTGCCATGTCCACGCTGACCGGGCCGGTCCCGACGCCGTACTCCGCGCCGCGGCGGGCCAGGTGGGCGGCGTGCGCGCTGGCCACCAGCGTCTTGGTCGGGATGCATCCGGTGTTGACGCAGGTGCCGCCGATCAGGTTGCGCTCGACCACCGCGACGCGCTGCCCGGCCGCTGTCAGCCGGCCCGCGAGCGGAGGTCCGGCCTGCCCCGCGCCGACGACGATCGCGTCGAAACGCTGCGTCACTTGACCGCCGACAACACGTATTCCGTCAGCACGTGGCCCGTGATCGCGAGGATGGCGAACCCGCCCAGGATCGCGATCGCGTCCTCGAGCAGCGCGATCGGCAGGTCCCTACCGGCCGCGGCGGCCAGACGCTTGCGGGCCTGATAGCCGCCGAGGGTGCCGAGCACCGCCCCGATGACGCCCGCGCCGAGCGCGGAAAAGGTCCAATGCGGCCAGGCGCCCAGCACCGCGCCCGCGAACCCGCCCGTGATGAACCGGGCGGCGAAGATCGGTGGCGCCGTGCGGGCCGGCGTCTTGGGCAGCTTGTCGTTGACCAGTTCGCCGACGGCGAGAACGGTGAGAACGATCGCCGTGATGATGTTGCCCACCCAGGAGGCCCACGTGCCGTGCAGGTCGATCCACCCGATATAGGCGGCCCAGGCGACCACGGCGGGAGCGGTCAGCGACCGCAACCCGGCGACGACACCGATCAGCAAGGCCAGCAGCAAAAGCAGTGCATGGGTCACGGCGATCTCCTCCGTCTCAGGGCGGACGCTAACACAGCCGGCGCCTCGGCGCCGTGATCAGAACCGGCAGAACCGGATGTCGGAAGCCAGGATCGCCTTGGCCCCGATGGCGGCCAGCTCGTCCATGATCTCGTTGACGCCCCGGCGGGGCACCAGGGCGCGGATGGCCACCCAGTCGGGGTCGGCGAGCGGGGCGATGGTCGGCGACTCCAGCCCCGGCGTGATCGACGTCGCCTTGTCCAGGACCGAACGCGGGCAGTCGTAGTCGAGCATCAGGTATTGCTGGCCGAACACCACACCCTGGATGCGCGCGACGAGTTGATCGCGCGCGGCCCGGGTTTCGTCGTGGCCGCCGTGGTCGGTGCGCTCGATCAGCACCGCCTCCGAATCGCAGATCGGCTCCCCGAAGGCCACCAGGTCGTGCAGGCTCAGGGTGCGCCCGGAGCCGACCACGTCGGCGATCGCGTCGGCCACACCGAGCTGGACCGAGATCTCCACCGCGCCGTCGAGCCTGATGACGGTGGCCTCAATCCCCTTGTCGGCCAGGTCCTTTCGGACCAGGTTCGGGTAGGCGGTGGCGATCCGCTTGCCGGCCAAATCCGCCGTCGTCCACTCGGACCCGGCCGGGCCGGCGTAGCGGAAGCTCGACGACCCGAAACCCAGCGCCAGCCGTTCGCGCACCGGGGCGTCGGAATCGCGCACCAGGTCCCGCCCGGTGATGCCGAAGTCCAGCTCGCCCGAGCCCACGTAGATGGCAATGTCCTTGGGCCGCAAGAAAAAGAACTCGACCTGGTTGACGGGGTCGATGACGGTCAGGTCCTTGGAGTCGGTGCGCCGGCGGTAGCCGGCCTCGGCGAGGATCTCGGTGGCCGGCTCGCTGAGCGTGCCCTTGTTGGGAACCGCAACCCGCAGCATGCTCAGAGCTTCCGGTAGACGTCGTCGAGGGACAGCCCGCGCGCGATCATCAGCACCTGCGTCCAGTACAGCAACTGGCTGATCTCCTCGGCCAGCGCCTCGTCGGGTTCGTGTTCGGCGGCCAGCCAGACCTCGCCGGCCTCCTCGAGGATCTTCTTGCCCAGCCCATGGACGCCGCCGTCCAGCGCGGCGACGGTGCCGCTGCCGGGCGGGCGGGTGCGGGCGCGCTCGCCGAGCTCGGCGAACAGATCCTCGAACGTCTTCACGGCCAGCGATTGTTTCACGTGCCGGCGAGCGAAGTCATCTCGGTTTCGCCGATCCCCCGCAAGCGAGCGTCCCCATCGGTACGCCAGACGCGGCGTGTCGGCGTACAGACGCGGGCGCTCGCGGGAGAAAAGCTAGTCTTCCGGGTTGTAGCCGAGGTTGGAGCTCAGCCAGCGCTCGGCTTCGGCCAGGGTCCAGCCCTTGCGCCTGGCGTAGTCGGCGACCTGATCCTGAGCCATCCGGCCGACCACGAAGTACTGCGACTGCGGGTGCGAGAAATACCAGCCGCTGACGGCGGCGCCGGGCCACATCGCCATCGACTCGGTCAGCTCGATGCCGGTGCGCTCCGTAACGTCCAGCAACTTCCACAGCGTCGCCTTCTCGGTGTGCTCCGGGCAGGCCGGGTAGCCGGGCGCGGGGCGGATCCCCTGGTACTTCTCGTCGATGAGGGCGTCGTTGTCCAGCTGCTCGTCCGGCTGGAATCCCCAGAACTCCTTGCGGACCCGCTGGTGCATCCGTTCGGCGAAAGCCTCGGCCAGCCGGTCGGCGACCGACTCCAGCAGGATCGCGCTGTAGTCGTCGAGGGCCGCCTTGAACTCCGCGATCTTCTCCTGGCTGCCGAGCCCCGCGGTGACGGCGAAGGCGCCGACGTAGTCGGCCAGACCGGTTTCTTTGGGGGCGATGTAGTCGCCCAGCGAGCGGTTGGGGATGCCCGCCCGGTGCTCGCCCTGCTGGCGCAGGTTGTGCAGAGTGGTCAGCACCTCGCTGCGGGTGTCGTCGGTGTACACCTCGATGTCGTCACCGACCGCGTTCGCCGGGAAGAACCCGATCACCCCGTTGGCCGTCAGCCACTTCTCCTTGATCAGGGTGTCGAGCATCTCCTGGGCGTCGTCGTAGAGCTTGCGGGCGGCCTCGCCCGTGGCCGGGTTGTTGAGGATGTCGGGGAAGCGGCCCTTCATCTCCCAGGCGTTGAAGAACGGCTGCCAGTCGATGTACTCGCGCAGCTCGGCGAGGTCGTAGTCGTGAAAGTCCCGCACGCCGAGGCCCTGCGCGGGCACCGGGGGCGTGTAGCCGTCCCAGTCGATCGGCGTCCGGTTGGCGCGGGCCTTCTCCAGTGTCAGCATCGGCCGCTCGTTCTTCTGGGCGTGCCGTTCGCGCAGCGATGCGTAGTCCTTCTCGGTGGCCTCCAGCAGCGCCGGACGCTGCTTGTCGTCGAGCAGCGCGGCGGCGACCGGCACCGAGCGGGACGCGTCCTTGACCCAGACCACCGGACCGCTGCGACGCGGCGAGATCTTGACGGCCGTGTGCGCGCGCGAGGTGGTCGCGCCGCCGATGAGCAGCGGGATCTCCAGGCCCTCGCGTTCCATCTCGACGGCGAAGTTGGCCATCTCGTCCAGCGACGGGGTGATCAGCCCGGACAGCCCGATGATGTCGGCGTCGTGCTCCTTGGCCGCGTCCAGGATCTTCTGGGCCGGCACCATCACCCCGAGGTCGATCACTTCGAAGTTGTTGCACTGCAACACGACCCCGACGATGTTCTTGCCGATGTCGTGGACGTCGCCCTTCACCGTCGCCATCACGATCGTGCCGTTGGTGTCCTTGGAATCGGCGGTGCCGTTCTGCTCCTTCTCCGCCTCGATGAACGGCAGCAGGTACGCCACGGCCTTCTTCATCACCCGGGCCGACTTCACCACCTGGGGCAGGAACATCTTGCCCGAGCCGAAGAGGTCACCGACGACGTTCATGCCGTCCATCAGGGGGCCCTCGATCACCTCGATCGGGCGGCCACCCGCGGCGGCGATCTCGGCCCGCAACTCCTCGGTGTCGTCGTCGACGTGGGCGTCGATGCCCTTGACCAGGGCGTGCGTGATCCGCTCGCGGACCGGCAGGCCGCGCCACTCTTGGGCAACCGGGTCCTCGCCCTTCTCCTTGCTGTTGAACCGCTCGGCGATCTCCAGGAGCCGTTCGGCCGCGTCTTCGCGACGGTTCAGCACGACGTCCTCGATGCGCTCCCGCAACTCGGGGTCGATCGAGTCGTAGGGCACCAGCGCACCGGCGTTGACGATGCCCATGTCGAGGCCGGCCTTGATGGCGTGGAACAGGAACACCGCGTGGATCGCCTCGCGGACGGGGTTGTTGCCGCGGAACGAGAACGACACGTTGGAGATGCCGCCGGAGAGGTGCACCCCCGGCAGGTTCTCCTTGATCCAGGCGCAGGCCTCGATGAAGTCGATGCCGTACGTCGCGTGCTCCTCGATGCCGGTCGCCAGCGCGAAGCAGTTCGGGTCGAAGATGATGTCCTCGGGCGGGAAGCCGACCTCTTCGGTCAGGATCCGGTAGGCGCGCCCGCAGATCTCCTTGCGGCGCTCCAGGTTGTCGGCCTGACCCTGCTCGTCGAAGGCCATCACGACGACGGCGGCGCCGTACTTGCGGCACAGCCGTGCCTCGCGGATGAACTTCTCCTCGCCCTCCTTCATGGAGATCGAGTTGACGATCGGCTTGCCCTGCACGTTCTTCAGGCCCGCCTCGATGACCTCCCATTTGGAGGAGTCGATCATCACCGGGACGCGGCTGATGTCCGGCTCGGCCGCGACGAGTTTGGTGAACCGGTCCATCGCGGCGACGCCGTCGATCATGCCCTCGTCCATGTTGATGTCGATGACCTGCGCACCGACCTCGACCTGCTGCAGGGCGACCGACAGCGCGGTGTCGTAGTCCTCGGCCTTGATCAGGTTGCGGAACCGGGCGGAGCCGGTGATGTTGGTGCGCTCACCGATGTTCACGAACAGGGAGTCGTCGGTGATGTTGAGCGGTTCCAGGCCCGAGAGCCGCGTGGCCACCGGAATCTGGGGCAGCGCGCGCGGCGACTTGCCCTCGACGACCTTGGCGATCTCGGCGATGTGGGGCGGCGCGGTCCCGCAGCAGCCGCCGACGATGTTGACCAGGCCGGCGTCGGCGAAGTCGGCGATGTAGCCGGCCTGACGCTCCGGGGTCTCGTCGTACTCGCCGAAGGCGTTGGGCAGGCCGGCGTTCGGGTAGCAGGAGACGAAGGTGTCCGCGATCCGCGACATCTCGGCGATGTAGGGCCTCATCTCCGGCGCGCCCAGGGCGCAGTTGAGGCCCACCGCGATCGGTTTGGCGTGCCGGATCGCGTTCCAGAACGCCTCGGTGACCTGACCGGACAACGTCCGCCCGGACGCGTCGGTGATGGTGCCCGAGATGATGACCGGCCAGCGGCGTCCGCGCTCCTCGAACAGCGTCTCGACCGCGAACACCGCGGCCTTGGCGTTCAGCGAGTCGAAGATCGTCTCGATGATGAGCAGGTCGGCACCGCCGTCGACGAGGCCGTTGGCGGATTCGAGGTAGGCGGCGACCAGCTGGTCGTAGGAGACGTTGCGGGCCCCGGGGTCGTTGACGTCCGGCGAGATCGACGCGGTGCGCGTCGTCGGCCCGATGGCGCCCGCGACGTAGCGGGGCTTGTCCGGCGTGCTGTATTCGTCGGCGGCCTTGCGGGCCAGGGCGGCGCCGGCGTAGTTGAGCTCATAGCTCAGGTCCGCCATGTCGTAGTCGGAGAGCGAGATCGCGTTCGCGTTGAACGTGTTGGTCTCCAGGATGTCGGCGCCCGCCTCGAGGTACTCGCGGTGGATCCCCTCGATGATCTGCGGCTGGGTCAGGGTGAGCAGGTCGTTGTTGCCCTGCAGGGCGGTCGGCCACTCGGTGAACCGGTCGCCGCGGTAGCCGGCCTCGTCCGGCCGGTCGCGCTGGATCGCCGTGCCCATCGCGCCGTCGATCACCATGATCCGCTGACGCAGAGCCGCCGTCAGTTCGTCGGTGCAGTCGGGGCGGATATCGGGCTCAAAGCCGTTCACGTACGTTCCTTCCGTAGCGGAAGGCGTCCTTGACTCTGCCGAGCGTGGCGGATACCCGTATCCGTTGCAACGCCTCTCGACCAGAGCAGTCTACGTCGTCACCCGATCGACGCTGGACGCCCAACTCGTCGCCGCTATCGACAGCTCGCGGATCCTGTCGGCGGCGTGTCACCCACGAGGATAGTCGGCCTATGCAAAGTGCCCCGGCACTTTCAGGTGTCTGACAGGGACCCCGCACATCCGCGCAGGCGGCCCGCGAAAGGCCGTACGCTGATTGGCGTGACTTTGCCTGACGGCAGCGCCCTGCCCGAGCTGCACAACACCATCGTCGTGGCGGCGTTCGAGGGCTGGAACGACGCCGGCGACGCGGCCAGCGACGCGCTCGAGCACCTCGACGCCATCTGGGAGGCCGACCCGATCGTCGAGATCGACGACGAGGCGTACTACGACTACCAGGTGAACCGCCCGGTCATCCGGCAGATCGACGGGGTGACCCGGGAGCTGGTGTGGCCCGCGATGCGGATCACCCACTGCCGGCCGCCGGGCAGCGACCGCGACGTGGTGTTGATGCACGGCGTGGAGCCGAACATGCGCTGGCGCACGTTCTGCGCCGAGTTGCTGGCCATCGCCGACAAGCTGAACGTCGACACCGTCGTCATCCTCGGGGCCCTGCTGGCCGACACCCCGCACACCCGCCCGGTGCCGGTATCGGGCGCGGCCTACTCCCCCGAGTCGGCGAAACGCTTCGGCCTCGAGGAGACCCGCTACGAGGGCCCGACCGGGATCGCCGGGGTGTTCCAGGACGCCTGCGTGGCCGCCGGGATCCCCGCGGTGACGTTCTGGGCCGCGGTGCCGCACTACGTGTCCAGCCCGCCGAATCCCAAGGCCACGGTGGCGCTGCTGCGGCGCGTCGAGGACGTGCTGGACATCGAGGTTCCGCTCGGTGATCTGCCGGCGCAGGCCGAGGAGTGGGAGCAGGCGATCACCGAGATGGCCGCCGAGGACGAGGACCTGGCCGAGTACGTCGCCTCGCTGGAGCAGCGCGGCGACGCCGAGGTCGACATGAACGAGGCGCTGGGCAAGATCGACGGCGACGCGCTGGCCGCGGAGTTCGAGCGCTACCTGCGGCGGCGGCGCAAGTAACCCGCCGAGCGTCGACTAGTTGCGGGGAACGTCGCGCGTCCGGCGCAACAACTCGACGTTGGACGCCGACAGCGAGCGGCCGAGCGCGGCGGCCTCGGCATCGATGCGCGGCAGCAGCTCTGCGGTGGCCGCCCGGATGGGCAGCTCGCCGATCGGGGTGGACAGCAGCGGCTTGATCCAGCGGAATGCGCCTACCCACCGCGGGCAGTAGACGCGGTCGGCGCGGCGCGTGATGCCCTTGACGAACGCGTCCGCGCACCGCTCGACGGTGGTGGTCTTGTTCAGCGGCCACGGAAACCTGCCCAGCAGTTCGCCGAACGCGGGCGTGTCGGCCTTGGCGTCGCGGACCAGGGCGGTGTCGATCCAGGACATGTGTGCCGAGCCGACCCCGACGCCCAGGTGGCCGACCTCCAGCCGCAGCGCGTTGGCGAGGATCTCGACCCCGGCCTTCGAAGCGTTGTAGGCCGCCCACCCCGGGGCCGCCGTGTACGCGGCCAGCGACGAGACGATCAGGACGTAGCCGCGGCGGTCGGTCACGGCCGGCAGCGTGGCCCGCACGGTGTGAAAGACGCCGAGCACGTTGACGTCCAGCACCCGTTTGAACGCCTCGGGATCGACCTGCAGCACCGACCCGTAGCTGGCGATGCCGGCGTTGGCCACCACGACGTCGATGCCGCCGAAGCGTTCGACGGCCGCGGCGGCCGCCCGCCGCATGGCCGCCAGGTCGCGGACGTCGGCGACCGCGGTGAGCACCCGGTCTTCGCCGAGCTCGCCCGCGATCGCCGCCAGCTGGTCCTCGTCGAGGTCGGTGAGCACGAGCTTGGCGCCCCTGTTGCGCAGCCGGCGGGCGACCTCGGCACCGATTCCCCTGGCACCCCCGGTGATGAAGACAACCTTGCCGTACAGCGACTCCATGGCCGCCAAACTACCGCGGAAGTGTGTTGCGCGGCCGCGCCCGGATTCTTTACGACAACCAGTCCTTGACGCCGCCATGGCCCGTACACACACCAAAGCGGTGTTCATCGAATGAGTAGTCACCGTCGTTACACAACGCACGGGCGCCCGGGGGTGGTGTGGGGGCCGTGGTTGCGCGAGGGACGCAGACGTGGCCGATCCACTCTCGGTACTGTCCCGCTGGGCACGGTGCCGAGTTGGCCGGCGGAGCCAAGCCGGTGGCGGCCACCGCCACCGTCGCGGCGGCGAGAGTTGCGCGAATTAACATGTGGGCCCCACTTTCTCTGCTTGACAAGGGACTGACTTATTGCGACCGTGCCGGCAGGCGATCCTCCCGCCGATGCAAGCCCGCGTAGATCGACTGCTCTATTACCTGGGGTTGGGCCGACCGGCGCGGGTGCACCGCCGAAACCCCGTTGTGCCCGTCGGTGTTCGGGCGAGCGCCGTGTCCGCCGACGCCCGGCTCGCGCGGCACCCTCGCGTAGGGCGTCGCTCGGCGCAACCGGTCAAGCTCATAGGTGACGCTGATGGCGGGTGTGCTGGTGCACTCGCGGATGCCGGAGCGTTCCACCCGGAAGGTGATGACGCCCAACTCGTTGACCGAGGCAGTGGGAGCGGGTTTACCGTTGCCCGCGACCGGCGCGGGCGTGCTTCGGCTATTTCCGGACGCCACCGGGGATTCGGCTTGCTCAGCCGAGCGTGACTGCCGCGCCGGCCGTCCCCAGAGGATCGGCCACCAGTTCGCCTTGCCGACCAAGACCGCCAGCGCCGGCACCGTGATGGTTCGCACGACGAAGGTGTCGAGTAGTAACCCGGCTCCGATGACCAGACCGGCCTCAACCAGGCCGAGCAGATTGCCGAACAAAAGCCCGAACATTGAAGCGGCGAAAATGAATCCGGCCGAAGTGATGACGCCGCCCGTCGAGCCCACGGTGCGGATGACGCCAGAACGTATGCCGTGGCGCGCGGACTCGTTTCGGATTTCGGAGATGAGCAGCATGTTGTAATCCGCGCCCACGGCGACCAGGACGATGAAGGCCATACCCGGCACGTGCCAGGAAAACTCTTGACCCAGCATGAATTGGAACACGATCACGCCGATGCCCAGTGCCGACAAGTACGAGATCGCCACCGAACAGATGAGATACACCGGTGCAATGAGCGCGCGCAGCATCACAATCAAGATCAGCAGGACAATGCCCATCGTCGCGAGCATGACGAAACTGAGGTCGTGGTGGTAGAAGTCGCGCAGGTCCCGATTCACCGAAGGGAAACCCACCATGGAAACCGACGCGTCCGCCAGAGTGGTATTCGGCTGGGCCATGTGAGCGGTTTCGGTGATCGCATTGACCTGGTCCATGGCGTCGGTGCTGAAGGGCTGCAGCGCCGTCTGGATCAAGTACCGTGCCACGTGCCCGTCGGGTGACAGGAAAACCGTGGCCGCCTTCTTGAAATCGTTGCCGCTCAGCACTTCCGGGGGAATGTAGAACCCCCCCATCGCCGGATTCGACGCCGCGTCCTGCTTCAAGGCCAACAGGAACACCGACGCCTCGCGAAGACCCGACCCGATCCGCCTGGTCTGGTCGACCAAGCGGTGCACACCATCGGCCAATCGTTGGCCCCCGGCGGCGAGAGCCTCCGCGCCCTGTTGCATCGAGGTGAGTTGCGCCCGGGCATTGGCAGGACGGTCGATGCCCAGCGATCGCAGGTCGGCGGTGGCGTTCGTGAGTGTCTGACGCAAGCCGCTCACCGTCGACTGGATCGTCTGCGTCTCCGGCGTCGGAGGCAACTCTCGAGCGAGTTGCGCTATCTCGTCGAGGGTTCCGCTGTGCGCGAGCTGCTGCAACACAACCCGCGAATTCTCGATACGCGGATCATTCAGCGCCTCAACGACGTTGGTCGCACTGGAGACGGCCTGCCTGACCCTGTTGCTGACGCCGGTGAGGGTGCCGGCCAGATTGTCGGCGCCGTCGGTCAGCCGATCGAGGTCGCCGCTGCTGTCGGTGATCACGTTCGACGCGTCCTGCAGCTTGCCGCCGACTTCGCCCGCCTGATACGCCACGCTGGCCTTTTCCGGTGGTTCGCCGTTCGGCCGGGTGATCCCCCGCACCGTCGTGATACCGGGCAACTGACTTACCCGCCGTGCCATCTGCTCCAGGTCGGCGAGGCCCCTGGGGGTCGCCAGGTCGTGTGGCGACTGGATCAACAGATACTGCGGAACGGTCGTGCTCAAGGGAAAATGACCGCGTAGCGCGGCATAGCCGCGGCTACTCTCGGCGTCATCCGGCAAGGTTTTGCTTTGGTCCCAATTGAATCGGACCAAACTCCCGCAGCCCGCGAGCACGGCCAGCACGACCAGGCTGGCGAGCAGATGTGCGCCGGGCCGCTGCACAATTCGGATCCCGGAGCGCCGCCAGAGACGAGTGGTGAGGTCGCGTTTGGGGGCAACCCAACCGCGCCGCCCCGCAAGCACCAAGATCGCCGGCAGCAGCGTCATGGCGGCGAGAAATGCCACGGTGATCGATATCGCCAGCGCCGGCCCGCTCGTCGAGAGCATGCCCAATCGGGCGAAGGTCATGCACATGAACGTGACCGCCACGGTCGCGGCCGATGCGGCGATGACCTTGCCAATCGACACCAAGGCGCCACACACCGCCTGATCGGAATCCAGCCCTCGCCGCAGGCAGTCGTGATAGCGACCGATGAGAAACACGGCGTAGTCCGTTCCGGCGCCTGCCATCAACGCGGTCATGAAGACGATGGTTATTTGGGACATGCCCAGGCCCAGGTTTGCGAGTTCGGCCACGATCCGTTGCGCCGTTGTCAGCGATACGCCGATCATGATCAACGGCAAGAGAATGGTCACCGGGTTTCGGTAGACCATCAGCAGTATGGCGAGCACCATCACCGCGGTCGCGATCTCGATCACCCGCATATCTCGCTCGCCGATGTAGCTGACATCCGAGATGGTGGCCGCCGGCCCGGCCAGGTTGGCGGTCAGCCCGGATCCGGAAGTGGTCTGTTTGACGGTATCGGCGACCCGGGCGTACGCATCGAGGGCCTGGGGTGTGCCCAGCCCGCCCGCCAGGCCGATCGGCAGGAACCAAGCCTTGTGGTCCGCACTTGTCATCACCTCGCGCAAAGGTGGTGCGCTGATGAAGTCCTGGAACATCACGACGTCGCGGGTGTCCTCGCGCAGCTTGTCGACCAGTGCGCGGTAAACGTCCTCATCGGCGGGTCCGAGTCCCTGGTCGTCGGTGAGGACCGCCAGCATCAGGTTGTCGGCGCCGGACTCGTGGAACGCCTCTTTCATGTGTTGAGCCGCGACCATCGCCGGCGCAGCGGACGGCACCATCGCGACCGGATGTTCGCGAACCATGTGGCTCAGCGACGGAAACCCTAGGGCCAGGCCGATTGCCAGCGCGACCCAAGCCCCGACGATGGCGACCGGCCAGCGCACCACAACGATGCCGAGCCAATCGAATACGGTTCGGCCCTGGGCTGACGCGCCCGTCGTCTCTGCCCGGCGACGCCTGCCCGGGCCGACTGCAAACAGTCGGCGCCGCCGCCTCGGCGAAGACTCAGCCCTCACGGAACTTTCACTTCTCGTTCAACCCGCGATCAGATTCCGCTTGTAACGTCACACCGCAGAGTGCGGCGGTTTGCATCTTCCCGACTGGCCGTCATGCGCCGGAGCCTATGACCGCGTGATCCGGTGGCGGCAGATTTGGCACAAGTAGAGTAGCGGTCGCGCCGAGATCGAGTAGGCGCGGCGCGCGGCCGCCGAAGCCTTAACGCCCGGGGCTCGGCTCCACCGGCCCGGAGGGCGGCCGACAGCCAAAGTGGCTGCCGCACAACTCTTTAGCTATCGGCTGCCAGCTGCTCGCGGAGGACCCTCGGGCGGATATCGGACCAGTTCTGTTCGATGTAGTCCATACACGCAGCCCGGTCCGCGTCGCCGTAAGCCACCCGCCAGCCGTCCGGGACCCCGGCGAACGCGGGCCACAGGCTGTGTTGATCCTCGTCGTTGACCAGGACGAAAAAGGTGCCCTTCTCATCGTCGAACGGATTGATGCTCATCGGTTCTCCATACGGTCTAGTCGAGACAAGCGGGACCATACCGGCTGCGCCGGGCCGCGGAACCGGCAACGGCGGACGGGCACTACTCGATTTGGGGCGCGGCAACACTCGATTCGACTGGGCCGCCTACCTTTCCTCCTACTAAGCGGCCCGTCGAGCTACTCGGCGCGATTTACCATCGCGTATCGAATCGGCAAGCAGGCGCTGTCGAATCGCCGATTAGGGGGCCTCTGCGTGGTTAATCATCCGACCCGGGCGCTGAGCGCGGCGCGGCTCGCGTGAGGTGAGCGACGCATGTTCTGGCCCGCGACATTCCCCTTGTTCGAGACGTCGGCCGCCCGCGACGAGCGGGTGTCCGCCCGTTCGACCGGGGACGCGGGGACGCCGGGTGGCGGGCGTCGGCGCGGTGCCCCTTCGGGGGTCATGCGCAGGCTCTGGATTCCGCTGGTGATCCTCGCCGTGATCGTCGTTGCGGCACTGACCGTCTCACGGCTGCACGGCGTCTTCGGCTCCGAGAAGCGCCCCTCCTACGCCGACAGCAAGATCGCCGACCCCGCGCCCGTCGACCCCAAGGAGCTGACGTACGAGGTCTTCGGCGCGCCGGGGACGGTGGCGAACATCAGCTACTTCGACGCCAACGGTGACCCGCAGCTCGTCCAGGCGGCCAGGCTGCCGTGGTCGCTGAAATTCAAGACCGCGTCCCTGTCGGTGGTGGGAAACGTTGTCGCACAGGGTGACAGCGACGTCATCGGCTGCCGCATCGTGGTCAACGGCATGGTCAAGGCCGAGAAGGTCACGCACCAGGCCAGCGCCCTCACCTATTGCCTGTTGAAGGCCGCATGAGCGACCCGAACGTGGATTCGCCAGCCACCAGGCCGCCGCGGGTGGCGCGGACGATCCGGCGGTTCTCGGTGCTGGTCATCCTGGCCTGGTTGGCCCTCACCGTCGTGCTGACCGTTGCCGTTCCGTCGCTGGAGCAGGTCGAACGGGACCACGCGCTGTCGCTGACCGCGAACGACGCACCGTCGGTGAAGGCGGCCAAACGGATGGCCGCGGATTTTCACCAATCCGATTCCGACAGTGTGGCGCTCATCGTGCTCGAAGGCCAGGAACCCCTGCGCGAGGCCGCCCACAAGTACTACGACCGGTTGATCCGTGAGCTGCAAGAGGACCGCAAGCATGTGCAGCACATCCAGAACTTCTGGGGGGATCCCCTCACGGCGGCGGGCGCGCAGAGCGCGGACGGCAAGGCCGCCTACGTCCAGGTGAACCTCGCCGGCAACGTGGGCCAGGCGCTGGCCAACGAATCGGCCGAAGCCGTCCGCAAGATCGTGGACCGCACCCCGGCGCCGCCGGGGGTCAAGGCGTACGTCACCGGTCCCGCGGCGCTCACCGCCGACATGTCGCACAGCGGCGACAAGACGGTCGCCAAGATCACGATCGTGACGCTGTCGGTGATCTTCGTGACGCTGCTGCTCGTCTATCGCTCGGTCACCACGGTGATTCTGCTGCTGCTGATGGTCGGGGTCGAGTTGCTGGTCGCCCGCGGGACGGTCGCGTTCCTGGGCGACCACGGGCTGGTCGGCCTGACCACGTACACCGTCAACTTGCTGGTGTCCCTGGGGATCGCCGCCGGAACCGACTACGGGATCTTCTTCATCGGCCGGTACCAGGAGGCCCGCCAGGCCGGCGAAGATCGGGAGACGGCGTTCTACACGACCTACCGCGGCGTCGCGCACGTCGTCTTGGCATCCGGTCTGACCATCGCCGGGGCCGTCTACTGCCTGACGTTCGCCCGGTTGCCGGTCTTCAAACCCATGGGGCTGCCCTGCGCGATCGCCATGCTGGTCGCCATCGCGGTGGCGCTGACGCTGGTGCCGGCGGTGATCGCCGTCGGCGGTCGCGTCGGCATTTTCGACCCCAAGCGGCGGATCAGGGTCGGTCGATGGCGGCGGCTGGGCACCGCGGTCGTGCGCTGGCCGCTTCCCATTCTCATCGCCTCGTTAGCCATCGCCCTGATCGGTGTGCTTGCCCTGCCCGGCTACAAGGTCAGCCTGAACGACCGGCTTTCCATCCCCAGGTCGCTGCCCGCCAATCAGGGGTATGCCGCCGCGGCGCGGCATTTCCCCGAGTCGCGGATGCAGCCCGAGGTGCTGCTGCTCGAGACCGACCACGACATGCGCAACCCGACCGACTTTCTCGTCTTGAACCGGGTGGCCAAGGCGGTCTTCGCCGTTCCGGGAATTGCCATGGTGCAGACCATAACTCGGCCCGAGGGCACCCCGATCGAGCACACGTCGATACCGTTTCTGCTCAGCATGCAGAACGCCGGGCAGGTGCAGAACATGCAGCTGCAGAAGCTGCGGATGAACGACCTGCTCAAGCAGGCCGACAACATGGCCGACACGATCAAGTCGATGCGGCGCATGTACGAGTTGATGCAGGCCCTCAACAGGAGCACCCACAGCATCATCGGGAAAACCAAAGACCTGGAAGTCATCACGGATCAGCTGCGCGACAACATCGCCAACTTCGACGACTTCTGGCGACCGATCCGCAGCTATTTCTATTGGGAGAAGCATTGCTACGACATCCCCATCTGCTGGTCGTTCAGGTCCATCTTCGACGCGCTGGACGGCATCGACTCGATCGGCGACCAATTCCATGCCCTGGTCAAGGATCTCGATCAGATCGACGTGTTGTTCCCGCAACTGATCGCCCAGTTCCCGGCCTTCATCAACTCGATGGAGAGCATGCGCACCATGATGCTGTCCATGTACAGCACCACGTCCGGCCTGCTGGGTGAGATGGACGAGGTGGGTGCGAACGCCACCGCCATGGGCAAGGCCTTCGACGCGTCGAAGAACGACGACTCGTTCTACCTTCCGCCAGAGGTGTTCGAGAACAAGGACTTTCAGCGCGCCGAAAACCTCTTTTTGTCCCCGGACGGCAAGGCGGTGCGGATGATCATTTCGCACCGGGGCGATCCCATGAGCCTCGAGGGTGTCTCGCACATCAACGGCATCAAGACCGCGGCGGAAGAGGCGCTCAAGGGGACGTCCCTGTCGGACGCCAAGATCTACGTCACGGGCACCGCGGCGACGGTGAAAGACCTGTGGGACGGCTCCAAATACGACCTGATGATCGCCGGTGTCGCCGCGCTGTGCCTGGTCTTCGTCATCATGCTCATCGTCACGCGCAGCTTCATCGCGTCGCTGGTCATCGTGGGCACGGTGGCGCTGTCGCTCGGCGCGTCCGTCGGGCTGTCCGTGGCCTTGTGGCAGTACCTGCTCGGCATCGATCTGCACTGGGAGGTGCTGGCGATGTCGGTGATCATCCTGCTGGCCGTCGGCTCCGACTACAACCTGCTGCTGGTTTCGCGGTTCAGGGAGGAACTGGGGTCCGGCATCAACACCGGCATCATCCGCGCGATGGGCGGCACCGGCAAGGTGGTGACCTCGGCGGGCCTGGTGTTCGCCTTCACGATGGCGTCCATGGTGGTCAGCGACCTGCGGATCATCGGCCAGGTCGGCACCACCATCGGGCTGGGCCTGATGTTCGACACCCTGGTTGTGCGCTCCTTCATGACCCCGTCGATCGCCGCGCTGCTCGGACGCTGGTTCTGGTGGCCGCAAGTCGTGCGACCGCGCCCCGCTAGCTCCATGCTGCGGCCCTACGGGCCCCGGCCGCTGGTGCGTTCCCTGTTGTCCGGAACCACGCGGTGAGTATGGCCGGTTAGCCGGCCCACGTGGCGCGCACGACGCCGCCCTTGGCCGGGACGCGGACACCGGATTCGAGGCGGGCCGGTTCGTCGTCGGGATCCACCGCGGCGACGTCGACGAGACGCAACACCGCGGCCACCGCGTGGGTGACCTGGAAGACCGCCACCCGGTCGCCGAGGCAGCGGTGCTCGCCGCCGCCGAAGGGGATGTGCCCGTAGAAGGTGGGGCGCTGCTGCAGGAAGCGTTCCGGCCGGAACGATCCCGGGTCCGGGTAGAGGTCCGGCTTGCGATGCACGGCCGACATGACCACCATGAGCATCGTGCCGGCGGGGAAGCGATGTCCCTCCAGGGTGAGCGGCTCGCGAATGAGCCTGGCTACGAACATGAACGGCGGGCGCAGGCGCAGCGTCTCGTGCACCACCGCGTCCAGGTACGCCGTCCGTCCCTCGCCGTCGCGCGCCTCCGCGGTCGCGGCGGCCAGCGCGTCCGGATGACGGACCAGTCGTTCGAACACCCAGCTGCCCAGCGCGGCCGGGGGATCGTAGCCGCCGATCATGATCGCGAAGACCTGGTCGCGAATGTCCTTGTCCGACACTGGTTCACCGTCGGCGCGCAGCAGCAGGTCGACGACGTCGTTGTGCTCCTGCTCGGGATGGCTTCGGCGGCGGGCGATCTCGTCGAACAGCAATTGCTCGCAACGCTGCAACTCGCGCCGGTACCGCGGCCACAACCGCATCGCGCCCACCGACCGCAGCGCCGACCGCACCGCGATCTGTCCCGACGTCACCGTCCCGAGCAGGTCCCGCCACGCCGACTTCCACTGCGGCATCACGTCGTCCGGCACCGACAGCAGCATCTTCAAGATCAGCTCCAGCGACAGGTCGTGCATCCAGGGATGCATGGCGACCGCCGGCTGGCCGATCCACCAGGGGACCTCGCCCTCGACCTTCGCCGCAATGAACTCGCGCCACTGCGCCAGCGCGTCGCCCCGCAGTCGCGGCAGCATGACTTTTCGCATTCGGTGGTGCGCGGGCCCGTCCATGATGAACAGGGACCGATCCCCCCACAACGCCTCCAGCATCCGATGGGGCTCGGTCGCGTTGACGACCTCGGCGGGCGCCATCAGCAGCGGCTTGATCAGCTTGGGATCCCGCACCAGCGCGATGCGGGACCCGGCGGCGGTGAGCAATCGCGACACCACGGGGGGCAGCGACAACCACACGACGTCGCCGTAGCGGTCGAACACCTCGTCGAACGCCGAGTCTCCGCGGTGTTGCAGACGCCATGCGAGCCTGAGCATTTGGCCGATCCCCGGCCCGGCCGGCGCGGTGTCGCGTACCGCGTGCGCCGTGTCAACCATGGCTCACCTCCGCACATGTCGAGGGCATGGTCAGCCCCGGGTCGCTCTCGTTGAGCTCGCGTTCGAGCACCTCAGCCATCAACGCCATCGGTTCGGGCATGTCCATATCCGAATGCCGGATCCCGATCTCGTGCACCCCGACGGGACCCCGCAGGTGCCGCGCCCACGCCGCGACGTACTCACCCGGCGTTCTCGGTTCCTCGATCGTCGGGATGAACAGCAGCGAACGACCCTCGTAGACGGGCGATATGAAGTCCTGCAAGATTTCGACGCTGTTGCCGGTCAACGCGATCGCGGTGTCCGCCAACGACTTGTATTCGGGATCGTCGATGGAAATGCCGTAGCGCTCGGTCGCCCAGGCGTTGATCAGCTTTCGGGTGTCGGCCTCGAAGAACTGGGTCATCAGCACCGGATCGTCCTCGTATCTGGGGACGCTGGCGATCAGGCCCAGCAGCTGGATGTCGTGGCCGCGGCGGGCCAGCTCCACCGCCATCGCGTGGGCCACCACCCCGCCGAAGGACCACCCCAGCAGGATGTACGGCCCCTCGGGCTGGATGGCGAAGATCTGCTCGAGGTAGTCGGTCACCATGGCCGGGATCGAGGCGGCGAACGGCGCCGCGCCGTCGACGCCGCGTGCCTGAAGCCCGTAGACGGGCCGGTCGTCGAGGTGCTTGACCAGCCCCCGATAACCCCACGCGACCCCGCCGGCGGGGTGCACGCACCACACCGGCGGCTTGGACCCCTCCATCCGCAGCGGCAGGACCGTGGCGAACGGGTCCACGAAGTCGGACGCGTGTTCTTCCGAAAGCCATTCGGCCAGTTGGCAAACCGTGGGCGCGTCGAACACCGCCCGGATGGGCACGTCGACCCCGAGCTCCGCGCGGATGCGGGCCGCCAGCCGGGTGGCGGACAGCGAATGGCCGCCCAGGTCGAAGAACCCGTCGTCGATGCCGACCCGCGGCACGTCGAGCACCTCGGCGAACAGCGCCGCCAGCACCCCTTCGCGCGGATTGCGCGGCGCCCGATACGCCACCGCGCTGACGAACTCGGGCGCGGGCAGCGCGCGGCGGTCGACTTTGCCGTTCACCGTCAGCGGCAACTTGTCGAGCACCATGACCGCCGCCGGAACCATGAACTCCGGCAGCCGCTCGGCCGCGAACCGCCGCAGTTGCACCGGCAACTGGGCGACCCCGGTTTCGGGGTCGGTGCCCGCCTCCGGCTTCGCGACGACGTAGCCCACCAGCTGCTTGTCGCCGCCCCCGGTGCCGGCGTGCGCCGTGACCACCGCGTCGGCGACCGACGGATGAGCTGCCAGCGCCGCCTCGACCTCGCCCAGCTCCACGCGGAACCCGCGAATCTTGACCTGCTCGTCGGCGCGGCCCACGTAGTCGAGCGCGCCCGCCGCGGTCCAGCGCACCACGTCGCCGGTGCGGTACATCCGTTCCCCGGCCGGGCCGAACGGACACGCGACGAACCGCGCTGCGGTCAGCCCCGGCCGGGCCCGGTAGCCCCGGGCCACGCCCGCGCCGGCGAGGTACAGGTCACCCGGCACTCCCACCGGCGCGGGGCACAACCCGGCGTCGAGCACGTAGGCCCGCACGTTGGCCAGCGGGACGCCGATCGGCACCGAAGCGCCCTCGAATCCTCGCCCCGCGGGAACGTAGTACGTCGTCGACCAGACGGTGGCCTCGGCGGGACCGTAGGCGTTCATCAGCGCCGGCTCGGGGTGGACCGCCCGGAACCTGTCCACCGCGACGGGCGACAGCGCGTCGCCGGCGGTCTCCAGCAACTCCACCCCGTCGAGGCCGTCGAAGTCGTCCTCGGCCAGTTGGTGGAACAGGGCGGTCGGCATGAACACCGACGTCACGCCGCGCCGGCCGACGAGTTTCTGGAAGGCCGCCATACTGACCGGGCCCTCCGATACCACCAGGGTGCCACCACGCAGCAGCGCCGGCCACGTTTCCGACACCGAGCCGTCGAATCCCGGCGAAGCGGTCACCGAGATCCGGTCGCGCGCATGGTCTTCCGGCCAGTGGTGCAGCGCCATGTTGATCACACCGCGGTGGGTGACCGCAACGCCTTTCGGCTTCCCCGTCGAACCCGAGGTGTACATGACGTAGGCCAGGTTCTCCGGCCGCAGGCAGGGCGCGGGATGCTTGGCCGGCGCCGTCGTGCAGTCGGTGGCGTCGATCATCAGCTTCGGCACCTTGGTGCCGGGCAGCCCAGCGACGCTGGCGGCGTCGGTGATCAGGAGGCGTGGGGCGGCGTCGGCCAGGATGTAGGCGGTGCGCTCCCCTGTGTAGTTGGGGTCGATCGGCAGGTACGCGGCCCCGCTCTTGAGGATCGCCAACAACGCGGTGACCAGTTCGGCCGAGCGCGGCAGCGCGACCGCGACGATGCTTTCCGGGCCGGCGCCCCTGGCCGTCAGCTCGGCGGCCAAAGCGCTTGCGCGCGCGTCCAGTTCGCGGAAGGTCAGCGCTTGCTTCTCGTCCTCGACCGCCGTCAGGGCCGGGGTGCGGGCGACCTGCGCGGCGAACAGCTCCGGAATGGTCGCGTCCGGGATCGGCCGGGCGGTGTCGTTCCACCGGGCCAGCACCAGTTCGCGTTCGGCCGGGTCGATGATCTCGATCGCATCGATCCGCCGATCCACGTCGGCCGTGACCGCCTCGAGGATGTGGAGGTAGTGGCGGGCGATCTTCTCGACGGTGTCGTGGTCGAACAGGTCGGTGGCGTACTCGATGGTCCCCGGCAGCGGTTGCACCTGCCCGTCGGCCGGCGGCAGCTCGATGAGGCTGATGGACAGGTCGAACTTCGCGGTGTGGGTGTGCACCGGCAGCGTGTCGATGCTCAGCCCGGCGAAGTCGACCTCGGGCAGCGAGTTGTTCAGCAGCGCCAGCGACACCTGAAACAGCGGACTGTGCGACGTGGATCGCGACAGGTTGAGCAGCTCCACGAGGCGCTCGAACGGGGCGTCCTGGTTTTCGTAGGCGGCCAGCGCCTTCCCGGAAACCTGCTCGAGAAGTTCGGCGAAGCGGGGATTGCCCGCGGTGTCGACCCGCAGCACCCAGGTGTTGACGAACAACCCGATGAGGTCGGTCAGCGCCTCGTCCGTGCGGCCGGCGATCGGTCCCCCGATCGCCAAATCGTCGCCGGCGCCGAGCTTTCGGAGCAGGACGGCCAGCGCCGCCTGCAGCACCATCGACGTGGTGGTCCCCGTTTCGCGGGCCCGCTGCTCGATCCGTCCCCGCAGCTGCGGGGTGATGGTGAAGGGCACCAGCTCACCGCCGAACGACTGCTCCGGCGGCCGCTGCCGGTCGAACGGCAACGCGATCCGTTCCGGGGTCCCGGCCAGTTCGCCGCGCCAGTACTCCAGCTGGCGCGACAGCACGCTGTCGGGGTCGTCGTCGCGCCCGAGCACCTCCTGCTGCCACAGCGTGTAGTCGGCGTACTGGACCGGCAGCGGTGACCAGCCCGGCCGGTGCCCGGCGCGCCGCGCGGCGTACGCGGTGACCAGGTCCCGCGCCAGCGGCATCAGCGACGCGCCGTCGGCGGCTATGTGGTGCAGCACCAAGACGAGCACGTGCTCGGTCGCCGAGACCCGTAACAGGCTGGCGCGCAGCGGAATCTGGGTGGCCAGGTCGAACGGGTACTGGGCGGCCTCGGCCACCTCCGCGGCCAGATCCCGCTCGCCGGATACCGCGCTGATCTGCACGGGCAGCTCCACGGCCTCGGCCGGCAGGATCCGTTGCCACGGCGTTCCGTCGTCCTCGGCGAACACCGTGCGGAGGCTTTCGTGGCGGGCTATCACATCGGCGATCGCCGCGGTCAACGCCCGCGAGTCGAGGGTGCCGGTCAGCCGCATCGCCAACGGGATGTTGTAGGTCGGGGCCGGCCCCTGGAACTTGTAGATGAACCACAGCCGAGTCTGCGCGAACGACAACGGCATTCGCCGCGGCCGCTGCCGCGGCAGCAGGGGCGCACGGACGCGCTCGCCGTCGTGTGTGGTCATCCATTCGCTCAGTTGGGCGACGGTGGGGGCGTCGAAAATCACCCGGATCGGCACCTCCACACCGAGTTCGGACCGAATGCGGCCCACCAGCCGGGTCGCCGACAGGGAGTGACCACCCAGGTCGAAGAACCCGTCGTCGATCCCGGCCCGCGGCAACTCGAGCACCTCGGCGAACAGTGCGGCCAGCCTCACCTCCCGGGAGTCGCGCGGGGCCCGGTACGGCACCCCGCTGACGAACTCCGGGGCCGGCAGCGCGCGCCGATCGACCTTGCCGTTCACCGTCAGCGGGAACGCCGGCAGCACCATGACCGCGGCCGGCACCATGAACTCCGGGAGCCGGGCGGCCGCGAAGCGCCTTATCTCGGTGGTCAATTCATCGGTAGCGGAGGCGTCCGCCACGACGTAGCCCACCAGTTGCTTGTCGCCGCTGCCCGGCGCGGTGTGGGCGACGACCGCCGCCTGGGCGACCCGCGGGTGGGCCGCCAGGGCGGCCTCCACCTCCCCCGGCTCGATGCGATAGCCGCGGATCTTGACCTGTTGGTCGGCGCGGCCCACGTACTCGAGCGAGCCGTCCGCCGCCCACCGGACGACATCGCCGGTGCGGTACATCCGAGCCCCGGGCGGGCCGAACGGGCACGCGACGAAGCGCGCCGCGGTCAACCCCGGCCGGCCCCGATACCCTCGCGCCACGCCGGCGCCCGCGATGTACAGCTCGCCGGTCATGCCCACCGGCACTGGGCCCAACCCCCCGTCGAGGACGAACAACCGCCAATTGCCCAGCGGGGTCCCGATCGGGGATGCGCCCCGTCCGGCGTGCTCGGAAGTCAGTTCGAGGTGCGTCGTATGCACGGTGGCTTCGGTGATGCCGTACATGTTGATCAGGGACGGCGCGTGCGGCCGCTCGCCCGGGTACCAGCCCCGCAACCGGGACGGATCCAGCGCCTCGCCGCCGAACACCACCATGCGCAGCGCGAGATCATCGGCGGCAGCCTGGCATTCGCGCTCCACGCGGGTCAGCTCGTAGAACGCCGACGGGGTCTGGCTCAGCACCGTGATGCGCTTGTCCAGGATGAGTTGCCACAGCTTGCCCGGCGATCGCACGGTCTCCCACGGCACCACCACCACGCGCGCGCCGTGCAGCAGCGCCCCCCACAACTCCCACACCGAGAAGTCGAAGGCCGGCGAGTGGCACCACGACCACACGTCGGTGTGGGTGAAATGGCACCACCGGTCGAGGCCCGCGAAGAGCGCCACGACGTTGCGGTGCGTGATCGCAACCGCTTTCGGCCGTCCGGTAGACCCCGAGGTGTACATGACGTAGGCGAGGTCGTCCGGCCGCGGCGACAGGTCGGCCCGTCCGCCCACCATGGCGTCGAATGCCGCATACCACCGCGGCAATCCGATGCCCTCGGGATCTTCCGCGTCCAGGATCAGCAACTCGGCGCCGGTCTCGGGCACCAGCGGCGCGGTCGCGGTGTCGGTGACGAGCACCCGCGCGGCGGCATCGCTCAAAATGTAGGCCGTGCGCTCGCTCGGATAGTTCGGGTCGATCGGCAAATACGCGGAACCGGACTTGGAGATCGCCAGCAGCGCGGTCACCAACTGAACCGAACGCGGCAACGCGACGGCGACGACCGTTTCCGGCCCGGCCCCGCGCCGTCTCAGGCGGTCGGCCAGATCGCTTGCGCGCGCGTCGAGTTCGCGGTAGGTCAGCGCCTCGCGCTCGTCTTCGACCGCTACCGCGTCGGGGGTCCACGCGGCCCGCGCGGCGAACAGCTCGGGTATGGTGGCGTCCGGCATCGGCGTGGCGGTGTCGTTCCACTCGTCTACGACCAGCGCGCGTTCGGCCGGCTCGATCACCTCGATCAGGTCGATTCGCCGGTGCGGGTCGGCGATGACCGCACGCAGGAACGACTCCAGGTGGTGCCCCAAGCGGGCCAGATCCCGGTCGGTGTACAGGAGCCCGTTCGCGTCGATCTGGACGAGGACGTCACAAGCGTCCCCGTTGTCGGCTGCCCGCGCGTCGTAGTACACCGAGACGGCGAGGTCGTCGCAGGCGCCGAAGGACGCGCCCTGGAACGACGCACCAACTTCCGCGAAGTCCATGCTTCCGAAGAGTGGCACGATATTGAGGATCGGGCCGAATCGGTTTCGTTGCCTTTTCTGCATGCCCATATCGCGCTGGATTTCGGAGACGTGGTAGCGGGCATGGGTGAGCACGGTGCCGATCTCGTGATCGAGTGCCTTGGCGAAGTCCCGGAATCCCATGCCCGGTGACACGTTGACGCGCACCGGAACTCCGTTGGCCAGCAGGCACGGCGTGCTCCAGGCGACACCGATCCGGCCGGCCGACGACAGCCGGAAGGGGAATTCCAACGCGCCGGAGGCGCGGGCGAAGCACCCGGCCAACGCGGCGGTCAGGAATCGGGGAAAGGACACGCCGATGTCGGACGCCGCCTTACCCAGATTCGCCGCGTCCGCTCCCGCGAGGGTCAGGCTGTGGTGCAATGTCGCGGCGCGCGGCGAAGTAGGGAGGTCGGAGATCGCCGGCGGCTCCGGCCATGCGCGGGTGTAGCTCTGCCAGAACTGCCGGTCGGCGACAAAGCTCGGGGAGGCTCGATAGCCGAGGTCCTCCCTGACGATCGCATCGGGACAGGCGAATTTGGATCGTGACGGCTCGAGGCCCGCCTTCAGGGCGGTGTAGACCTCGGCGATGCGGCGCACGGCGATGAGCACCCCGAACCCGTCGCACACGATGTGGTGCGCGACGACGAACAAGGAGTGCCGCGCCGCGTCTTGTCTGATCAGCCCGGCCCGGTACGGGATGTCGTTGCCGAGATCGAAAGCGCGGCGCGTCATTTCGGCGATCAGGCCGCCGGCGGCGGCGGCCGGGCTGCCGGCGTGGCTGACGTCGAAGAAATCCGGCTCCCACGTCCCCGGGTCACGCGGTGTTTGGCGCAGCCCGTCTTCGCCGTCGGTGAACGTGACATGCAGCGTCTGGGTCTCACGACAGACGTGCCGCAGCGCGGCGGCCATCACCTGCGCGTCCACCGGACCGTGTATCTCGAGGTGGCCGCAGATGTTGTTGGGCACATCCGGGGCCAGCTGCTGGGCGAACCAAACGGCCTCCTGCGCCGCGGACACTCCAATGGAACCGGTCATCTCACCAACCCACACTGCATTCCGGGAGCGCGACGATGAGCTCGGCGAGTTGCGCGATCGTCAGCTCGGCGAACATCACGGCGACCCCGACATCTAGCGCGGTGTCGAGGGCGCGTTGCACCTCCAGCAGAAGCTCCACCCGGGACGCCGATTCGAGCCCCAGGTCCAGAGCGAGGTTCGAGTTGCCCGTCAACTCGCGCTCCGAGAAGGACCGGCGCATCGCGCGCGCCGCGTTGATGATCTCGGCGACCACGCGGTCGCGGGTCAACGGCTGGGTCGCCACGGGAAGGGTCGGTGCCGGGGCAACAGAAAACCCCCCCGTAAATGCGCGTATGCCTAGTTCGTCGGTCCGCGACAGGGCTACCGGGCTGGTCATCTGCTTTCCTCCATCAGATCCGCGGCGATTCGGCGCCTGCGTAACTTTCCGCTTGTGGTCCTGCTCAATGAGTTGTTCGGTACGAATCGGACGCTGGTCAACGGCAGCGCGGCCGCCCGAGCGGCGCGCAACACATCACGGCGACAGGTCGACGCCGCGTCGGCATCGTTGACGGCCGAATCGCTTTCGATCACGGCGACCATCTGCGTCATGGCCTCCTGGTCGATCCCGACCACCGCGACGTGGCCCGCTTTGGCAAACCCGCTGCGGATCATGAACTCCTCCACCTCAGCGGGCAGGAAGTCCTCGCCGGCCACCCGTACCACCTCAGCCGTCCGGCCGGTGAAGACCAGTTCGCCGTCGGCCATGAATCCGAGGTCGCCGGTGCGCACGGGGGCCGACGGCGGAACGGCCTCGCCCCCATACGGCCCCGAACAACGAGACGCCGAACGCACCATCACGTCGCCGATGACGCGCTCCCCCACCGGTTCGCCCTCGACCTCGATCCACACTTCGGTGTCGAGAGCGGCCGGACCCACCGACATCAGCTCGGTGGGACGGCCGTGCCGCCCGGAGGCACCCGGAGCCTCGACGGTGCGCCAGCGCCGATCCCCCGGGGCGCAGGTAACCATCAGCGTCGCGTCCGCGAGGCCATAGCACGGCCGCACCACCCCCGGGCCGGATCCGGCAACCGATTCGAAGGCGGACAACACCTTTGGGCGTATGACGTCCGCGCCGACCAGGACGGACCGCAGCGCATGGAGACGCAGACCGCGCGTTTGCAGGGCTTTGGTCGCGATGTGCAACCCGGCGGGAATGACCGGCCAGAATTCGACCCGATGCTCGGCCATCTGGCCGACCCATTCACCCGGCGCGATCAAGAACTCTTCGGGGGCCCACAGCACCAGGGGGAAGCCGACCCACAGGGCCAGCATCGTGCTGATGAGGCCCATGTCGTGTGACAGGGGCAGCCACGACCCACCCACTGAGTCCGGCCCGACCCGCACGGCGTCGGCAATGATGTTCAGTTGTGCGCGGATGGCGCGGTTGGATATCCGCAAGGGCCGCGGATTGCCCACACTGCCGGAGCTGAACTGTAGATAGGCAACGTCTTGGTGGGCGGCGGATTCGGGCACCGGCCGGTCGGAAACCTGATGCCACGTCCCGCGAACGTAGACGAAGCGGGCGTTGACCGACTCGATGACCTCGTTGACCCGGTTCTGCACCGAGTCCGTGGACTCGTATGGTCGCGGCCCGTTGAGAACCAGCGGCACCCCGCCGGCGAGCGCTATGGCGAAAACCCCGGTCAACACGTCCTGTGGCCGGTCGACCAAGATCGGGACGACGCTCCCGGCGAGGTGCGGGGCGGCAGCGGCCGTAATCCGCGCGACCGCGACCAGGTTTCTGGCGTCCAGCGTCTCGCCGGCGCGGAAAACCGGGATCGGCGTCGATCTACCCTCGATCCGTTCACAAATATCATGAAATACCGGAATTACGTCGATGTCGTTGTCCGACAACAGCGCTGCGCTGCCTGATTCCATTACGCACTCCTCGTCCTGGGCTGATTAACGTTGAGCCGGCAAGCTGAGATTGCTTGTTGCGCAGGAGCCTATGGTTCTTTCAACTGCGGACCGACGATTTGACTTCGGTAGAGTAGTTATTGCGCGCAGGTCGAGTATCCGGGCATTCGGCGTGGGGGGCGGGCGCAATTTCGCTGCTCGGCAGGCGGGTGCCTGCGGGTGCCTAGGCCTTTCAGGACGCGCGCGTTCACCGCTTCCCAGGACGTCAGTTTCCCTGGGGCACAATGAGTACCGCTAACGTTAAGCCGCGCCACTCTGGGCGCGATCGGGCGACGTATTCCCGAAATGTACGGGCCGCGTGCACCTTTTCGACGCCGGCGCGCGGGCCGGCGGCCGCTCCGGTCACGATCGGCCGTCCTACGGTGTGGTCCTCTCGTCGCCGATGATCAGGCGTTCCACGCGGTGGGATTCCTCGGTTACCAGGTCCATGAGCCGCTCGACGAAGTCGTGCCCGAGGCCCACCAGCCGGCCCTCTCTCACGCACTTGGCGAGAACGTGCTGCTCCCGCTGCGGTTGTGCCAGCGGGATACCGCCGATGCGCTTGAGCTTCGCGATTTCGGCGCACAATCGCATGCGCTCGCCGAGTACCGCCATCAGGGCGGTGTCGATTCGGTCGAGGCGCTCGCGATGCTTGTCTATCGCGGAGCCGATATCGCCCGCCGCCGGCTCTTTGGTCATCGTGACTCTCCGTTCCGGTCGGATGATGTCAACGCGCGACCCGCGCGCGGGCGGGGGGCCTCAGCGGGGCCGTCGCCCGTAGAGATTCCAAGAGCGCGTGCGCCGTCCAACGCACCTCCGCGAGCTCGTGCTCGACGTCGGACAGGGCGACTATTGCGCCACCGGTGCCGACGGTGACCCGGTCGCCGCGGACCACCAGAGTCCGTACCGCGATGTTGAGGTCGACCGCGCCGGACAGCGAGAAGTACCCGATGGCCCCCGAATAGATGCCACGCGGCCCGCCCTCGAGCCGGTCGATGATCTGCATCGTCCGCCGCTTGGGCGCGCCAGTGACGGACCCGCCCGGAAAGACGGCACGCACGCACTGCGCCGCGGTGACATCGTCCCTCAACCTGGCTCGGATCGCGCTGACCAGTTGGTGATTCGCGGCGTACGTCTCGACCTCGAACATTCGCGTCACGTGTACGGAACCCACCACGGCGACCTGGCCCAGATCGCTGCGCAGCACATCGAGGGCGATGAGATTCTCGGCGCGGTCCCTGGCCGCGGTGCGCAGGTCGACGGCCAGCATCGTGTCTTCCTCGGGCGTGCGGCCACGACGACGAGTCCCGTTGGCGGGCTTGGCCTCGACCATGCGCTGGGCGGAGATCTTGACGAACCTCTCCGGGGACCCGCAGAGGACGTCGACGCCGGGAAACTGCAAGAGCGCACCGTAGGGCACCGGATTGCGCCGGCGCAGATCGCGATACGTTTCGAGCGTGTCGACGATGGCCGTCGCGGTCACCGTCGTCGCCAGGCAGACCCCGTAGGTTTCCCCCGCGCGGATCTCCTTGCTGCACTGCCCGATGTTGTCGGCGTATTCGGCCGTGGATTCCCGTTGGTCCACCGCCAAATATGCCGTCGGCAACCCACATTCGCGGTCGCCGCGCTCGGTGTTGAGCGACGCGTAAACCGCCCGTTCGGCGCGGTCGAGCCACGACGTCGCCTCAGCCTCGTCCCGGCCGTCTTGGCACGCGAGGGCCAAAAGCCACGTTTCCCCGAGTTTGTGATCGATCACCACCGCGCGATCGCAGAAGACGAATCCGGCGTCGGGGAGATCGGATCGGTGAACGGCGTCGCCCCCGCATTCGGCCTTCATTTCGTATCCCAGGTAGCCGACGTAGCCGAGCGCGAAGCCGCAGTCACCGTCGAACTCGATCACCGCGCGCTCGGCGGTTTGCTGTTCGAGATAGTCGAAGATGCTCTGCGCCAGCCGCGTGACGGTGCCGTCGCTGTGGCGGACCCGCACGCCGCGGTTGGCGTCCGCGGTGACCCATTCGCCGTGCGGTCCGCTTCCGCCGAGGATGGAGAAGCGAGAGCAGTCTTCGGTGACCCGTGAGCTGTCCAACCAAAATGCGCCCTCCCGGTTGGCGAACAGCCGCCGGTACGCCTGTTCGGCGTCGGGTTCGCGGTTCAGGTGACGGCTGATCAAGCGAAACCGCCTGGCCGGCAACCGGCTTGCGTCCTGCCGGCCCGGGCACGGCGGGCGCGGGTGCGCGCGCGACGGCTCGATCGCGTTGCGTCGCCGCGATCGGACCCGAGCCAGCTGCAGGAAATTGTCGATCAGTGCGCGACCGTATTGGGTTGCGATCGACTCCGGGTGGAACTGCACTCCCCATTGCGCGCGGGTGCGATGCTCCACCCCCATGATCACCTTTTGTCCGGAGATATCGAACGTGCAGGCGGTGACGCGCAGGGTGTCCGGCACGCCGGTCACCATGAGGGAGTGGTAGCGGGCGGCCAGGAACGGTGACGGTATTCCGGCGAATATGCCGCTGCCGTCGTGCTGGATGACGCTCGTCCGGCCGTGGCACGGCTCCGGCGCCGTCGCCACGGCGCCCCCCTCGCGGTGACACAGGCCCTGGTGCCCCAGGCAGACTCCGAGCAGGGGAACGTCGTAGGCGAGCGCGAGGCGACTGATGCCGAAGTCGGTTTCGAATTCGGGGCTTCCTGGGCCGGGCGAGATGATCAACGCCTCGATGCCGTCGGGATCGAGCGAGTGCCACGTCGCATAGTCATCGTTGCGGACCACCTCGACCTGGCTCGTGGCAACTGCCGAGACAAGCTGAAATAGGTTGTACGTGAACGAATCATAATTGTCGATGATGACTATGGACACAGCCGTGTTCCCCCCGGACGGTCGTTGCGGGCAGGGATGTCAAGGGGCATGATCTCAGCCCTTGCCGCTGCGTACCGACGACCGCACCGCCGGCGGCAGTTCTTTCTCGCGCCGCCGCGCCCGCGCGGCGCCGATCCAGAACCGGGTGCACTGCAGGTCCATGGTGGGCAGCGCCGGGTGCGGCTCGGGCGGGTGCGGCGTCTCGGGCGGGTAAACACCGTGCGTGGCATTGACATTGGTGTGGAAGCTGCGCGTGTCGTCGCCGCCGCGCCAGAGGGTGCCGACGCAGTGGTGATGGGCGCCGGCGAGCGTTTCGGTGATGGCGCGCGTCAGCATCGGGTGCGGGCTGATCTCGATGAAGGTGGCGTTATCCGTTGCCGCGGCGGCGATCGCGGCGCGCAACCGCGCGGGCTCGCGCAGATTCGCCACCCAGTGCTCGGCGTCCAGCGCCGACGTGACGGCGCCGCCCGTCACCGTGGAGATGTGCGGCACCACCCGCTTCCCCGGCGCCAGATCGGCCAGCGCCGCGCGGAATTCGGGCACGATCGGGTCCATCAGCGCGCAGTGCGACGCCACGTCCAGGTTCAGCCGTCGCGCGGAGCAGTTCCGGCGCCGCGCCGCGGCGATCACGGCATCGACTTGCGCCGGCGGTCCCGCGACCACGGTCTGGTGCGGTGAGCGCAGGCCCGCCACGGCAACTCCGCGGTAGTCGGCGATCAACCGGGCGGTCCTCGCGACATCGAGCCTCAGGGCGGCCATCGCTCCCTGGCCCGCCAGCCGGGCCATCAGCCGCGACCGCACTGCGATGACCCGCAGGCCGTCGGCGACGCTCAGGGCCCCCGACACCACCGCGGCGGTCACCTCACCCATCGAGTCCCCGACTACCGCATCCGGGATCGTCCCATAGCGGCGCCACAGCTCGGTGAGGGCCAGCTGCAGGCCCATCAACACCGGCTGCACCCGGGCCTCCCCGACCACCCGTTCCCCGGAGGCCAGCGCATGCCGCAACGAAAATCCCGCCTGCTCAACGAAAACCGGCTCCAACTCGGCCACGGCCGCCGCGAAATCCGGTTCGTCGGCGAGCAGTTGCCGGCCCATCCCGGCCCACTGCGAGCCCTGGCCGGAATACACGAACACCGTCCCGGGTGCGCATGCTCCCTCGTGCGGGCCCACCACGCCGGGGGCCGACTTGCCCTGGGCCAACGCCGCCAGGCCGGCGATCGCCTGGGCGGGGTCACGCGCACACACCGTGGCAAAGTGGGAATGCCAGGCCCGGTGATGGTTGAGGGTGTGGGCGACGTCGGCCAATGGCACCCCGGCGCCCTTGTCCATCATCCATTCCGCCATCAGCGCGGCCAGCGACGCGATGCGCTCGGGCGTCCTGCCGAAGAGCACCAACGTGTTCACCGGCGGAGCCGGCTCGGACCCCACCACCGGTGCCTCGCGAGGGTATTCCGTCATGCCGCCGTCCCCAAACGCTCAAATTCGGCCCGTGAACCGAATCGCCAAACACCAACTTGAGAAACGCTTCTGGTGTGCGCGGCGGGGTTTGCCGGAATAGCCACGGCCGAAATCCCCCAACGCGCCATTCCCTCCCTGATGAACATCATGCGCAAGAGGGTATGGCGCGCGCGATGGGCCTCGTGCCGCGATTGATCGGACTCGAGTGGTGAACGCGCCCACATAGAGTAGTGGGTGCCCGGTGGTCGCGTGTGACTCGGCGCGGGAGCACATTTCGCACGAATGCCGCGGCAATGTTTCCATTGCGCTCGCCAATGGCTTTGACCGGCCGCCCTTTTGGCGCCGGTGACGGGGAAAACGGCTTCAGCCGGCCGCGGGATGGTCGTGCGGCCCGTTGTCGTGCGCGCCGTCGGCATCGGTCGACAACGCGTCGCGTTCGGGCGAATCCCGGCTTATTAGCTGGACCAGTTGGTCGCGGTGGTTGATGCCGAGTTTGGTGAAGATGCGATACAGGTGCCCCTCCACGGTCCGCACCGAGATGACCAGGCGATCGGCGATCTGACGGTTGGACAATCCGGCCACCACCAGCATCACGATCTGGCGCTCCCGGCCGCTGAACGGCAAGGGGCGCGCCGCGGCCGCGAGCGCCGGTGTGCGCAAACCACATTGGCTGGCCAGCCGGTAGGCCCAGGACGACGATTCGACTTCCTTGCCCCGGTCGCCGCGCCGCGCGTGCTCGCCGGCCGCCTGCGCCGCCGCGTCGGCGGCCAGGGCGCACGCGCCCAGATCGGCGAACCTGCGCGCGGCGGCGTCGAGCAGACCGCCGTCATGGCGGGCCAGGCCGCGGGCGTGCGCGGCGACCACTTCCGCCAACGGGCTGTTCAGCGTTCCCGCGAGCTCCTCCAGCCGCGCCGCGTGGGCGCGTTCGCCGAAGCGGACGGCGGTGTGCAAAGCGCGCGTTTCCACGGCGCTCATCCCGGCCGCTTGCGCGATCTGCGCCGCCTGCGTCGCGTGCGCCGAAGCGGCCGCAAGCTCACCGGCCGAGGCTCGTTCCCAGGCCCGGGCAAGGTGTAGCTCCGGCAGGAACACCGCGACCTGGGACCCGTAGCCTTCCTCGGCGATGCGCAACGCGGCGGCGGCGGCCTGACTGTCGCCCCGTGCCCCCTCGGCCTGGGCGTGCCGCGCGGCCACCAGGACCATCCACGGCGAGGGAAAGCCTCGGGAGGACAGCTCCGAGATCGAGTGGGCGAACGCCGTGCAGGCGTCCGACAGGTTGCCGCGGGCAAGCTGGGTGAGCCCGAGCATCGCTTCGACCATCGCCTCCGCCGTGGGCACGCCCGCGGCCATCGCGGCGTAACGCTCGCAGATCCGCTCCGCGGCCGGGTAGTCCCCGACCGCCGTCGCGACCGCGACTTCGGCCATCCCGATGGCGAATTTCTGGGGGCCCGCTTTGCACAGCGCCACCGCGCGCAATCCGGCGTCGGCGATGCGCTGAACGTTGTCGAACCGCCCCGCGGCGACCATCGCGCTCACGGTCGGGGCGGCCGCCCACACGGTGGCGGTCGAGGGCACGCCCGGCGCGCACAGGCCCGGCCCGTCGCGCAACGCCGTCGCGATATCGCCACCGAAGTGTGCGATCGACAGTTCCAGGGCGTCGAGGACCAGACCGATGTCCGCCTCGGACCCGACCCGGCCTCGCACGTCGGTCAGCACCTCCCGGGCCGCGTCGATGCGCCCGCAGACCCAGCACAGGTTCGCCGCGCGCAGGCAGCCCCACCGCGCGACCAGCCACTTGTCGGCGTCGTCGAGGTCGGCGTCGAGGCAGACCGCTTCGGCCTCGTCGCCACGACCCTGCCAGCTCACCGCCTCGGCAAGCTCGAGCGCCGCCCGCAGACCGCCGCCGCGATCGACGGCGAATCGGGCCAGTTCCTCTCCCAATTCGACGTTCGACAGCGCTATCGCGTCCGCCGCCGCCTTGATGACCAGATCGAGATCGGGCTCCAGGTCGCTGCGCATCATGAAGTGCGCCAACCGGATCCGGCCACGCAGGTCGGGGGAACGCAGGAGCCGCCGCTCGGCCTGCAGATATGTTCGGATGGCGCGCGCCAAGATGCCGTTGAGTTGCCGCGACCGGACCACACCGGCCTGCCGAAGCGCCACTTCGCCGATGAAGGGGTCGTTCAGCTGTGCCATCGTCTGTGACCGGTCGGCGAACAGCTGGATCATGCCGCGACGTTCGAGGCTTGCCGCCGCGCCCGCGTCGCAGATCTCGCGCAGGACCTCCCACTCCAGCAGCTCCGCCGTGGCCAGGACCTCGACGACCTCCAACTCCTCGGGCGCCAGCGAGCGCAGCCGGAACTTGATGAGATCGTGGAGCTCGCGGCCCGCCAGCAGCTGGCCCCGCAGTTGCCACCCGTCTTCGGTGCAGACCAGGGCGCCGTTCTCGCGACCGGTGCTGAGCAAACCGCGCAGCACCAGCAGGTTCCCCGAACTCCGTTCGTAGAGCTCGTCGACCAATCGGGGCTGGACCGTGCCGCCGAGGACGGCGCTGGCGAGTGCCTCGGTCTGCTCGCGCGTGAACGGGTCGATGTGAACGTTCAGCAGCAACCGCTCCTTGATCAGTGCGGTCACCGCGTCGAGGACCGGGCCGCCCAGCCCGATCGTCACGATCAGGCGTGCGCTGCGGCTGGTCGCGAGCTGGTTGACGAGTGTCGCCGACAGCGGATCGAGTAGCTGCGCGTCGTCGACCACGACGACCAGGTTCTCGTCCTGACCCAGGGTTTTGTGCGCGGCGGCCAGCATGATGGCCGGCTCATGGTCGACGCCCAGGGTCACCGCGCGCGAGAACGCGCCGAGCGGAACGGCGCGTCCCGTATGGGTGCCGAGCGCGAAGCGCACGGTGCGCCCGGCGGACTCCGCGGTCTTTGCCAGCATGCGGGCCAGCGTCGACTTGCCCACCCCGCTGTCGCCGACCAGCGCGACGCCTTGAAACTCGCCGCCGTTAAGTGCCGCCAGCGCCCGCCGGAATTCCGCGTCGCGCGCCACTATGGGCCATGTCCAACCGTTTTCTCGCTGCACCGGATGACGTACCTCCCCACTGTCGCCGGGATACCACGGGCGCTGGAAACCAGACCCATTGCGCCACCCGACATTCCGTCGCAACCCAGTGCCGCCGTCCCATGAGAAGGACCATCGACTTTGCCCAGCTATACGAAGCTGGAGAAAACCGAACGGCGCCAACGCCCTGGTCCACCGGGAAGCGCACGCGGGCGTTCGCCGCCGGTTTTCCAAGAGTTCACCGGCCGTATTCCTGTTGTGAATCCGGCCGGCCCGACGCCATGACCTATTTCCGTGCGGACCGGCATTGTGCCCCGATTAAATGCCATGCGCCGGAGCGTATGGTCCTCTCGAGCGTCCATCGACGGAATCTACGCAAGTGGAGTGGTCGGCAAGCGCACATCGAGTAGCGGCTTGGCAAATGCTCGCGTGGTTGCTCAGTCGCTTTGCTCGCGGGTGGCGTGTGGGCCCCAGCTCGGGCGAGGGTCGCCCGCCACCAGCCGGTCGGCCAGTCCGTCGTCGAACTCGTCGCGCAGCGCCCGATCCCAGCGTCCCGGCAGGATGCTTCGCCCCGACGGATGCCGCCTGACGAGTTCGATGAGTTGGTCGCGACTGTTGATGCCGAGTTTGCCGAAGAGGCGATAAAGGTGCCCCTCCACGGTGCGCACCGACACCACCAATTTGTCCGCGATCTGTCGGTTGGACAAACCGGATCCGACCAGCATCACGATCTCGCGCTCGCGGCCGCTCAGGGGTAGGGGTCGCGCTTCGGCCTCGACCGCCGGTGTGCGCATTCCGCATTGGCCGGCCAGCGTGCATGCCCGGGTAGACGATTCGAACTTGCTGCCGCGGTCGCCGTTGCGGGCGTGCGCGCCGGCGGCCTGCGCCGCCGCGTCGGCGGCGAGAGCCAGCGCGCCCAGGTCGGCGAATTGACCCGCCGCGGCGTCGAGCAGGCCGGCGTCGTGCGTGGCCAGGCCGCGCGCATGGGCTGCGATCGCCTGCGCCAGCGGGGTTTTCACGATGCCGGCGAGCTCCTCGAGCCGCGCGGTGTGCGAACGATCGTCGAAGCGGACGGCCGTATGCAGGGCGCGCATCTCCACGGCGTGCATCCCGGCCTCTTGCGCGAGCTGTGCGGCCTGTCTCGCATGCGCTGTGGCCGCCTGGATCTCGCCCGCCGCGGCCCGCTGCCAGGCCCGGGCCAGCTCGAGTTCCGGCAGGAACACCGCCACGTGGGATCCGTACGCGTCCTCCGCAGTGCGCAACGCGGCAGCCGCCGCCGCGCTATCTCCGCGCGCACCCTCGGTCTGGGCATGCTGGGCACCGACCAGGACCGACCAGGGCGGCGGAAAGCCTTGCCGCAACACGAGTTCCGACTCCTTGAACGCGGCGCTCGCGGACGGCAGCTCGCCGCGCGCGAGCCGCGCGAACCCCCACATCGCGTGCGCCATCGCCTTCGCCAGCGGCATGCCCTCGGCGATGACGGCGTAACGCTCGCAGATCCGTTCCGCCTCCAGGAATTCGCCGGCGGCCGTCGCGCCCATGATCTCGGCCATCCCGATGGAAAACCGCTGCAGCCCCAGGCCGCGGGGCACGCCCGCGCGCAACGCCGGCTGGACGATGCGGCGAACGTCGGCATACCGGCCGGAGAGCGCCAGTGCGCAGGCGGTCGGCGCGGCCGCCCACACCGTGGCGATCGGCCCCGGCCCGGCCGCGCACAGGCCCGGCCCGGTCTCCAGCGTCGACGCGACGTCGCCGCAGAAGAACCCGATGGACAGCTCCAGGGCGTCGACGAGGCGGCCGCACGCCGCGGACGCGACGCGGCTCCGGACGTCGGCCAGCACGCGTCGGGCCGCGTCGACGCGCCCGCAAACCCAGAACAGATTCGCCGCGCGCATGCAGCCCCACTGAGCGATGAGCCAATCGGTGGCGCCGTCGAGGTCGGCATCGACGAACGCCGCCTCGGCTTCGTCGCCGCGCCCCTGCCAGCTCACCGCCTCGCCCAGAACCAGGGCCGCTCGCACACCGCCCCCGCGATCGACGGCGAACCTCGCCAGCTCCTCGCCGAGGGCGACGTTCGACATCGCCACCGCGTCCGCCGCCGCTTCGATGACCACATCGAGGTCCGGCGTCAGGTCGCTTCGGATCATCAAGCGGGCCAGTCGAATACGGCCGCGCACGTCGGGCGGGCCCGCGCCCCGCTCGCGCACCTCGAAGTGGTTGCCGAACGCCTGGGCCAGCATCCCGTTGAGTTGCCGCGAACGCACCACCCCGGCACGCCGGGTCGCCACCTCACCGAGCACCGGATGGTTCAGCTGCGCCAGGGTGTGCGATCCGTCGGCGACCAACTGGATCAGGCCACGGCGCTCCAGGTTCGCCGCCGCGTCGGGATCGCAGATCTGCCGCAGGATTTCCCATTCCAGCACCTCAGCGGTGGCCAAAACCTCGACGACCTCCAACTCCTCGGGGGGCAGGGAGCGCAACCGGAACTCCAGCAGGTCGTAAAGTTCGCGATCCGCGTGCAACGTGCCGCGCAGCCGCCACCCGTCTTCGGTGTGGACCAGGACGCCCTTTTCCCGGCTCGCGCTCAGCAAGCCCCGCAGCAGCAGCAGGTTTCCGGCGCTGCGCTCGTGCAACTCGTCGACCACTGCCGGGTCGACGGCGCCGCCCAGGACGGCGCTCGCCAGTACCCCGGTCTGCTGGCGCGTGAACGGGTCGATGTGAACGGTCAATAACAACCGCTCCTTCATCAGGGCGGTCACCGCGTCGAGCACCGGTTCGCCCAGCCTGATCGTCAGGATCAGCCGTGCGCTGCGGCTGGCCGCGAGCTGGTTGACCAGCGTGGCCGACAGCGGATCGAGCAGCTGCGCGTCGTCGACCACCACCACGAGGCGCCCGTCCTGGCCCAGCGTCTTGTGCGCGGCGGCCAGCATGATGGCCGGCTCGTGCGCCACGTCCAACGTCACCGCGCGGGAAAACGCCCCCAGGGGCACCGCGCAACCCGTTTGGGTGCCCAGGGCGAAACGCACGGTCCGCCCGGCCGACTCGGCCGCCTGGGCGAGCATGCGGGCCAGCGTCGACTTGCCCACCCCGCTGTCGCCGACCAGCGCGACCCCCTGAAACTCGCCGTCGTCGAGGGCCGCCAGCGCCCGGCGGAACTCCGCGTCGCGCGCCACGATGGGCCACGGGCAACCCATTTCCCGCCGCACGGGGTGGCGTCCTTCCAGGTCTTTGCGGGGCTGCATCAGGCGCTCCGCGAGTGCCCCCGCCGGGCGGGGCCGGCGGCGGTCATGTCTGCGCATGCTTTCGCAGAGCCTGGGCCAGGCGGCTGTTGAGCTGCCGTGCCCGCACCCCGCCCGCGCGCCGGATCGCGGCCTCGGCCATGATCGGGTGGGTCAACCGGGCCACGGTGTGCGTTTGCTGCGCGACCACTTGGATGACGCCGCCGCGCTGGAGTTGTACGACCGCCTCGGCGTCGCACAGGTCCCGGATGACCGCCCAGGCCAGACCCTCGACGGCGGCGAGGATTTCCACGGCCTCCTGCTCTTCGGGCGCCAGGGATTGCAGCCGGAACTCCAGCAGGTCGTAGAGGTGGCGGTCCAGCCGCAGCTCGCCCCGAAGCTGCCAGCCGTCGTCCGCCCGCACCAGCGCGCCGCTTTGCCGGCCCGCGTCCAACAGGCCGCGGATCAACAGCGGGTTGCCGGCGCTGCGACTCTGCAATTCGTCGACGAGGCGACCGTCGACGGCGTCGCCGAGGGTGACCCGGACGAGTTCCGCCGTCTGCTCACAGGAAAAGGGGTCGAGACGCAGACGAAGCAGGCCCCCGTCCTTCGCCAGGGCCGCAATTGGCCCCGGCATGGCGTCGCCCGCCCGAACCGTCACGATCAGCCGGGTACCGCGTCGCGCCGCGAGTTCGTGAACCAAAGTCGCCGACAACGGATCGAGCCACTGCGCATCGTCGACGACGAGAACGAGGTTTTTTTCGCGTTCCAGGGCCCCTTTCGCGGCGGTCAGCATCGCGGCGGGGGTATGGCCCGTGCCTGGCCTCAGCAACCAGTAGAAGGCGCCCAGCGGCACCGTCTTTCCGGTATCGGTGGCGCGGGCCCACCGGGCCGTGTACCCGCGTGACTCGAGGTCCTCGGCCAAGGCGCGAGCGAGGGTCGTTTTGCCGATCCCGGAATCGCCCACGAAAAGGACGCCGTGCAATTTCGCATTGTCCTCGAGCGCCCCCAGCGCTTGGCCAAGCTCATGGTCACGGCCCACCAACGGCCACGCCGACTTACTCAATGTCTGCACCCGACGCCGTTCTCCCGAGCCCATTTATTAATATACCGGGGTGCCCCGGATGCAGCAAAAGCATTATGCTCCGTAGTGACTCAACGCGCGTATAATTATTTGACTATTGCGCAAGGCTTTACACGTGAGCCCAGCGTCTCAGCGAAGACGTTCAGCAAACAACGCCGTGTCGGGCGACCCCCAAAAGGCCCGAAGCTTGAGTGTCGTTCCAACCGTAATTCAGCAATAACTCCATAAGCATACTCCTGGTATTGCTAAGCGCGCCACTATGAAGATGCGGCAGGCTGCTGGGCAGAAATTGCTACTTTTCGACTGCTCTTTGACGGATGTACAATTCATTTTGACGAATGTGCAATTTATTAGCGAAATGATTGCGTGAAACAACTATCTCCCCCGGCACCCTTTTCCGGATAGCGCGCAAACGGCCGTCGGCGCCGGCCCCACGGCCCGCCATGTCGCGTCCGCCCTGCTCGGGCGGCGTGGCCGCCAACCATGAAGCGCGGCAACTGCTTCGGTGGTTTGACCCGCTAATTTCCTTGCAGCGCAATAAAAAGCGACCGCGGCAGCGTGGATTTATGGTCCGGCGAAAACAGTCATTTTCAGGCAATTGCGATTCAGGCATTGCGGTTTAGCAAGTTTCGCGCCAAGGCCTTCCGGCACCAGCGAAAGTGCCTGCGCGACAATGTCTCTAAAGGTCCAACCCGAGCAGCGCGTCGACCGCGTTCGCCACCAGCCCCGGAGCCCCGGCGTCGTAGCCGCCGTACTCCAGCGCGTCGGTGACCCAACCATCCACCGCGGCAAGGGCTTTCGGGGTGTCCAGGTCGTCGGCCAGATACCGGCGCACGCGGGCGACGACGTCGGCGGCGTCCGGGGCGGCGGGCAGCGAGGTCGCCGTGCGCCAGCGCCCCAGCCGCGCGGTCGCCTCGTCGAGCACGTCGTCGCTCCAAAACCGGTCCGCGCGGTAGTGCCCGGCCAGCAGGCCCAGCCGGATGGCCGCCGCCTCCACGCCCCGCGCGCGCAACGCCGACACCAGCACCAGGTTGCCGCGGCTCTTGGACATCTTGTGCCCGTCCCAGCCGATCATCCCGGCGTGCACGTAGTGCCGAGCGAACCGCCGCTCGCCGCGCACACACTCGGCATGGGCGGCGGTGAACTCGTGGTGGGGAAAGATCAGATCGCTGCCCCCGCCCTGGATGTCCAGGCCGCTGCCGATGCGGCTGAGCGCGATCGCGGCGCACTCGACGTGCCAGCCCGGCCGCCCGGCGCCGAACGGCGCCGGCCAGCTGGGCTCACCGGGCCGCTCGGCCCGCCACAGCAACGCGTCGAGCTCGTCGGTCTTGCCGGGGCGGCGCGGGTCACCGCCGCGCTCGGCGAACAGCCGCAGCATGGTGTCCCGGTCGTAGCCGGACTCGTAGCCGAACTGCGGCGTGGCGTCGGCGCGGTAGTAGATGTCGGGATACTCGCCGTCGGGGCCCTCCACGACGTACGCGGCGCCGGACGCCAGCATCTTCTCGACGAGCTCGACCACCTCGGGGATCGCCTCGGTCGCCCCGACGTACTCGTGCGGCGGCAGGATCCGCAGCGCCGCCATGTCCTCGCGGAACAGGGCGACCTCGCCGTCGCCCAGCTCCCGCCAGTCGACGCCGTCGCGCTCCGCGCGCTCCAGCAGGGGATCGTCGATGTCGGTGACGTTCTGCACGTAGTGCACGTCGTGGCCGAGGTCCAGCCACTGCCGGTGCACCAGGTCGAATGCCAGATAGGTGGCCGCGTGGCCCAGGTGGGTGGCGTCGTAGGGGGTGATGCCGCAGACATACATGGTCGCCTTGGAACCGGCGGCCACCGGACGCACCTGCCGATCGGAGGTGTCGTACAGCCGAAGCTCCGGGCCGCGTCCCGGCACGACCGGGACCTGTGCGGAAGACCACGCCTGCATATCGTCGACTCTAAACGCGCGCGGGATCAGGGAAATTCCTGCCGGATCGCGCCGAGCAGAATCGGCGCCAGCTCGGCGCGGCACATGACGAAGTCGGGCAGGTACGGGTCGAGCTGGTTGTAGCGCAGCGGCGAGCCGTCCAGCCGCGACGCGTGCATGCCGGCGGCCATGATCACCCCCGCCGGCGCCGCCGAGTCCCATTCCCACTGGCCCCCCGCGTGCACGTAGGCGTCGGCGTCGCCGTCGATGACGGCCATCGCCTTGGCGCCCGCCGAGCCGATCGCCACCGGCTGGATGTGCAGCGTCTGGCGCATGCGGTACAGGACCGCGGGCGGGCGGGTGGCGCTGACGGCGATCCGGATCGTCGTCGGGATGCCGGAGCGGGCGGCATCGGCGGTGACGGTGTCGCTGCGGTACACCGTGTTGCCGCGGGCGGGCAGGGACACGGCGGCGTCGGTGATCTCGCGCTGCCCGTCGGTGGGGCGCTGCCACAAGGCGATGTGGACCGCCCAGTCGTCGCGGCCGGGCGTGGAGAACTCGCGGGTGCCGTCCAGGGGGTCGATGATCCACACCCGGTCGTGGTTCACCCGCGATAAATCGTCGTAGGCCTCCTCGCTGAGCACCGCGTCGGCGGGCCGTTCCGCGCGCAACCGCCGCAGGATCAACTGGTTCGCCAGCGCGTCACCGGCGTCGCCGAGCGCCCAGGGGTGGCCGAAACCGACCTCCTCGCGCACCTTGAGCAGCAACTCCCCCGCGTCGGCGGCGAGATCGGCGGCCAGTGCGGCGTCGCTGATCTCGTTCGCGGCCGGCGTCACCGCATCAGTATCGCCGACCGCGATCCGGGAGCTAGAAGGCCGGCCAGGGAATGGGGCGATGCCGGTTGGGTCCCGGCATGACCGGGTTGTCCAGCAGCGCGAGCGCGCGCCCGCGCAGCGCCGCGACCTCGGCCCGGGTGATGTGCCCGGCCAGCTCGTCGCCGAGCGCGCCCGTGAGGGCCTCGGCGAGCGCGGCCACGGCCTCGAGCATCCTCTCGTCGACCGGCTTGCCGGCCCAACCCCACAGCACCGTACGCAGCTTGTTCTCGACGTGCAGGCTCACGCCGTGGTCGACGCCGTAGATGTGGCCGTCGACGTCGCGCAGCACGTGGCCGCCCTTGCGGTCGGCGTTGTTGATCAGCACGTCGAAAACCGCCATCCGCCACAACCGGATGTCGTCGGCGTGCATCAGGATGACCTCGTCGCCGGCGTAGTCGTAGGCCCGTAGCACCGGCAGGTAACCCGCCTGCGCGTCATGCGCGGGAAACAGGTCGACCAGGTCCGGGCCCGGCCGGGGATCGGAACCGGCGGCGTCGCCGGGCTGCTCCACCCACAGCTGCAGCATGCCCGGGCCGGCCGGCCCGTGCCGAATCACCGTGTAGGGCACCAGGTTCCAGCCCAGCTGTGTCGACACCAGGTAGGCGCCCAGCTCGCGGCCGGCCAGGGTCCCGTCGGGAAAATCCCACAGCGGCGCCTCGCCCGAGATCGGCTTGTAGACGCAGTGCACGCTGGACTCACCGAGCGTCGACTCGCACAAGAAGGTGGCGTTGCTGGCCGAGCGGATGCGCCCGAGGACCGTCAGCTCGCCCTCCCGCAACACCTCACGCTTGTAGTCCTCGCTATTCGGTGAGGTCATCGTCCGGCCCGAGCAGCGCGCTGCGCTTGTAGCCGTTGGTGCGCGCGCAGATGTGCCCGTCGGGGTCCAACGGTTCGTCGCACAGCGGGCACGGCGGACGTCCGGCCGAGATGACGCGGGTGGAGCGGGTGGCGAACTGGCGCGCCGACTCGGGCGTCAAGAACACCCGCACCGCGTCGGGACCCTCGTCGGTGTCGTCGAGCACCACCGAGGCGTCGAACTCGGCGTCGGTGACGGCCAGCAACTCGACCACCACGGTCTGCGCCTCCGAATCCCAGCCGAGGCCCATCGTCCCCACCCGGAACTCCGCGTCGACCGGTGTGATCAACGGGTTCAGGTCGTCGATCTCGGCGGGCTCCGGCGGCACCGGCGTGCCGAAACGGCGGTTCACTTCGAGCAGCAGGGCGCCGATGCGCTCCGCGAGGACGGCGACCTGTTGCTTCTCCAACACCACCGACACGACTCGCGAATCACCCACGGCCTGGATGTAAAACGTGCGATTGCCGGGCTGGCCAACGGTCCCGGCCACGAAGCGGTCGGGCGTGCGGAAGACGTGAATTGCGCGGGCCATGGCACCTCCAAAATACCGGCTGTCGCCGTCGCCGTGCGATTCGATTGCCCCGCTCCGCCCGTTTCAAGCGGGTTTCAAGCGGAATCACCCGCGATCAATCCGGGGAGCCGCCGACCACCGCGTCGCTCGACGGTGCGGCTTCCGCCGATTCGGCCGGCGCCTCGCCGTTCGACTCTGGCTGAGCCTCATCGGGTTTGGAGGCGCCCTCTGGGTCCTTGGGCTTGGGTCCGGCGCGCAACGCGGCGGCCAGCCGCGCACCGGTGTGGTTGACGTGCAACACGAACGGCCGCAGCGGGGTGTAGCTGATCACGCTCACCGAGCCCGGGTCGGCGGTGACACGCTGGAACGCGTCCAGGTGCATGCCGTAGGCGTCGGCGACGACGGCCTTGATGACGTCGCCGTGCGTGCAGGCCGCCCACAGCGCGTCGCCGCCGTGCTGCTCGGCCAGGCGGCGGTCGTGGGCGCGGACGGCCGCGACCGCGCGCGCCTGCACCTGCGCCAGGCCCTCGCCGCCGGGGAACACCGCCGCGCTGGCATGGGCCTGAACCACCCGCCACAGCGGCTCCTTGGTGAGCTCGCCGATCTTGCGGCCGGTCCAGTCGCCGTAGTCGACCTCGGCGAGCTGGTCGTCGATCAGCGGCTCGAGGCACAGCGCCTCGGCGAGCGGCGCGACCGTGCGCCGGCAGCGCAGCAGCGGCGACGTCACGATCGCGCGGATCGGCAGGTCACCGATCCGGTCGATCAGCCCGGCGGCCTGCTCGCGCCCCTTGTCGTCGAGGTCGACGCCGTCGGCGCGCCCGGCCAGGACTCCGGCCGTGTTGGAGGTCGAGCGGCCGTGCCGCAGCAGGATGACGGTCACGACGACGACCGTACCCGCCGGGGGTGACCGCGATTAGCGGCTTGTGGGGACCGCGTGGGCGACGGCGTCGCGCACCGCGGCGGTCAGGCTGCGCTCGTCGGTGAGATCGATGTCGACCAGGCCGCGGACGGCCCTGGCCACCACGTCCTCGGCCTGCGGCACCGGCCCGGCCAGGCGCGGCCGGTAAACTTCGACGACGAGCGACCGGTGCTCAATGTGGAAGGAAAAACTGCGTCCATCACCAACTTGTCCGTATCCGCTGGCGAAAATACCTGTCGATATGTCCTCGACAGCAAACTCGTTTTGCGGGGTATGACGATCCACGATGACGGTCATGACGCGACGATACCTCTCCAGTCCGAGCCGACGCAGGCAACATGGCCACATTGGATGCGAAACCGTTCCCTAAAATTTGATCTTCGGTTCCTGACGCGAGGGAAAATAATTGCTGCGACGGCATAGAGGCCCGGCTGTACGCCGTTTTGTCGGTTGGCTGGTTTTGCTGGCGCTGGGCGCGGCCGGCGTCGGCTGCTCGAACAATCCGCTCCAGGGCGCGCCGCCGACCATCGCACCGGCCCGGGCGGCCACCTCGCCGCCGGTGTCCCAGCCACCGGCCGGCACCGTGCGGCCCGCGAGCGGCCCCGCCGCCGCGGCAATCTTCGACGAGCGCACCCGCCAACTGGCCGTCCTCGCTTTCGGCGACCATCCCGCGGCGCCCGCCACCCTCACCGAGTTCGGGGACCCGCACGCCGCCCCGCGCGTCGTGGCCCTGCCGGGGCCGGCGACCGCGTTGACCGGCGACGGCCGCGGCACCGCCTACCTGTCGACGCGCGGCGGCTACTTCTCCGTCGACCTGTCGACCGGCCACGCCGCGCGCGTCGGCGTCACCGGCGCCGAGCAGGCCGACTTCACCGCGATCGCCCGGCGCGCGGACGGCAGGCTGGTGCTGGGCAGCGCCGACGGCGCCGTCTACACCCTGGCGGCCCCCGCGCCCGACGGGACCGTCGCCAGCCGCAACAAGATCTTCGCGCGCGTCGATGCCCTTGCCGCACAAGGGAATACGACGGTGGTTCTGGACCGCGGCCAGACCTCGGTGACGACGATCGGTGCCGACGGCCATGTGCAGCAGTCGCTGCGGGCCGGGCAGGGCGCGACCACCCTGGCCGCCGACGCGCTGGGCCGGGTACTGGTCGCCGACACCCGCGGCGGCCAGCTGCTGGTGTACGGCGTCGACCCGCTGATCCTGCGTCAGGCCTACCCGGTGCGGCAGGCCCCCTACGGGCTGGCCGGATCCCGCGCGCTCGCCTGGGTGTCCCAGACCGCCTCGAACGTCGTCATTGGTTACGATCTGTCAACCGGAATCCCCGTCGAAAGGGTGCGATACCCAACCGTGCAGCAACCCAACTCCCTGGCTTTCGACGAAGCGTCGGGCACCCTGTACGTGGTGTCGGGGTCGGGTGCGGGCGTGCAGGTCATCGAGCACGCGGCGGGCGCCCCGTGACCGCGGCGCGGTGGAGCCGGCTGCCGGCCGGCTGGGACGCCGACATGTCCGACGAATACGAGTGGATACCGTTGCGCCTGCCTCCGGAGGTGACCCGGCTCAGCGCGTCCACCCGGCTGTCGATCGAGGCCGAGTACCGCGGCTGGGAGCTGACCCGGGTGCGGCTCTACACCGACGGCAGCAGGCGGGTCCTGTTGCGCCGCAAGAAGTCCCGTCTGGACAGCCGGCGGCCCGACCAGCCGGAACTGTGACGTTGTACGGCTTGGCGCGCCGGCTGCTTTTCGTGGTGCCGGCCGAGCGCATTCACACCGTGGTCTTCGCGCTGCTGCGCGGCGCGACGGCGACGCCGTGGGGTCGGCGGTTGCTGCGGCGGGCGCTGGCCCCCACCGATCCGGTGCTGGCCAGCACGGTGTTCGGGGTGCGTTTCCCCGGACCGCTGGGGCTGGCCGCCGGCTTCGATAAGGACGGCGCGGGGCTGCTCGCCTGGGGCGCACTGGGTTTCGGCTACGCCGAGGTGGGCACCGTCACGGCGCGCCCGCAGCCCGGCAACCCCGCCCCGCGCCTGTTCCGGCTGCCCGCCGACCGGGCCCTGCTCAACCGGATGGGGTTCAACAATCACGGCGCCGGGGAGCTGGCCATCCGGCTGGCGCGCCACCGGCCCGAGGTGCCGATCGGGGTCAACATCGGCAAGACGAAGGCGGCCCCGGCCGCCGAGGCCGTCGCCGACTACCGCGCCAGCGCCCGGCTGGTCGGCCCGCTGGCGTCGTATCTGGTGGTCAACGTCAGCTCCCCCAACACGCCGGGCCTGCGCGACCTGCAGGCGGTGGAGTCGCTGCGGCCGATCCTGGCGGCCGTGGTGGCCGAGGTGTCGGCGCCGGTGCTGGTGAAGATCGCCCCCGACCTGTCCGATTCCGACGTCGACGACATCGCCGACCTGGCCGTCGAACTCGGCCTGGCCGGCATCGTCGCCACCAACACCACGGTGGCGCGCGCGGGCCTGCGCACGCCGGGCGTCGACGAGCTGGGTGACGGCGGCATCTCCGGGCCGCCGGTGGCGCGCCGCGCGGTCGAGGTGCTGCGCCGGCTGTACGCCCGCGTCGGTGACCGCCTGGTGCTGATCAGCGTGGGGGGCATCGAGAACGCCGACGACGCGTGGGAGCGGATCACCGCCGGTGCGTCGCTGCTGCAGGGCTACACCGGCTTCATCTACGGGGGAGGCTTGTGGCCCAAGCACATTCACGACGGCATCGCCCGCCGCCTGCGCGACGGCGGGTTCGCCTCGCTCGGCGACGCGGTCGGGTCGGCGGCGCGGCGGTAATTCCCGCCGCGAAAGTGCAGCTATCGAGACCCCCACTCGGGCGATGTGTCGACAGCTGCACCCTCGGCAAACGACAGGCGCTAGCTCTGCTCGTAGGTGCCGTGGATGTAGGCCCGCGCGATCGCGTGCTGGAAGAGGTTGAACCCCAAAAACGCCGGACTGGCGTCCTCGGGCAGGTCGAGCTTGTCGACGTCCACGGCGTGCACCGCGACATAGTAGCGGTGCGGGCCGTGGCCCGGTGGCGGCGCGGCGCCGACGTAGCGGCGCATCCCGGCGTCGTTGACCAACGTCAGCGCGCCGCCCGGCAGGTCGCTGCCGTCGCCGGCGTTGTCGGGCAACTCGGTGACGTCGGCGGGCAGGTTGGCCACCGCCCAGTGCCAGAACCCCGACAGCGTCGGGGCGTCGGGGTCGTAGACGGTGACCGCGAAGCTGCGGGTCTCCTCCGGGAAGCCCGACCAGCTCAGCTGCGGGCTGACGTCCTCGCCGCCGGCGCCCATGATCCCGCTGATCTGCGGGGTCGCCAGCGGCTGGCCGTTGGTGATCGAGTTCGAGGTCACGCTGAACAACGGAAGCTTGGGCAGCGCGTCGTACGGGTCGGACGGCAGACTCATGGGCGATCCTCTCGTGTCGTTTTCCGCTAGCAGTGTGTCAGGAAGTGCGTGAGCACGTCGGTGCCGAACCTCAGCGCGTCGATGGGTACCCGTTCGTCGACGCCGTGGAACAGCGCGCTGAAATCCAGGTCCGGCGGCAGCCGCAGCGGGCTGAAGCCGAAGCAGCGAATCCCCAAGCGCGCGAAGGCTTTCGCGTCGGTCCCGCCGGAAAGCATGTAGGGCACCGTCCGGCCGTCCGGGTCGATCGCCAGCACGGCGGCGTTCATGGCGTCGACCAGGTCGCCGTCGAAACCGGTCTCATACGACGAGAAGTCCTTGATCCACTCGCGGGTGACGTCGGGCCCGAGGAGTTCGTCGACCTCGGCCTCGAACGCGGCCTTGCGGCCCGGCAGGATGCGGCAGTCGATCACCGCCTCGGCCGTGCCGGGGATGACGTTGGCCTTGTAGCCGGCCTTGAGCATGGTCGGGTTGGCGGTGTCGTGCAGCACGGCCTTGAGCATGCGGGCCGCCGGGCCGAGCTTTTCGATGGTTCCCGCCAGGTCGCCGGACTCGGTGTCGAACGTGAGCCCGGTCTCCTCGCTGACGGCGGCGAGGAACTGCGCGACGGTGTCGGTCACCACGAGCGGGAACTGGTGGCGGCCCAGGCGGGCGACCGCCTCGGCGACGGCCGTGACGGCGTTGCGCTCGTGCACCATCGACCCGTGCCCGGCCGGCCCGCGGGCGGTCAGCCGCATCCACGACAGCCCCTTCTCCGCCGTCTCGATCAGATAGAGCCGCTTCTCGCCGCCGTCGCGCCGCGGCACGGTCAGCGAGAACCCGCCCACCTCGCCGATCGCCTCGGTGATGCCGTCGAACAGGTCGGGGCGGTTGTCGATGAGCCACTGTCCCCCGTAGTGGCCGCCGTGCTCCTCGTCGGCGAGGAACGCGAACACCAGGTCGCGGGGCGGCACGATGCCGGCCTGCTTCAGCTGCCGCGCGACCACGATCATCATGCCGACCATGTCCTTCATGTCGACCGCGCCGCGGCCCCACACGAAGCCGTCCTGGATCGCCCCAGAGAACGGGTGCACGGTCCACTCGGCGGGCTCGGCCGGCACCACGTCGAGATGCCCGTGGATGAGCAGGGCGCCGCGCGAGCTGTCCGCGCCCTCGAGCCGGGCGAACACGTTGCCCCGGCCGGGCGCGCCGGATTCGACGTACTGGGGAAGGTAGCCGACGTGCGAGAGCTGCTCGGCGACCCACTGCGCGCACTCGGCCTCGCCCTTCGTGGTCTCGGGCTCGCCGGTGTTGGTGGTGTCGAACCGGATCAACCGGCTGACGACCTCGACCACGTCGTCGCTGGGATTGGTCGGCGCCGCGCTCGTCCCGCTCTCGGTGGTCACAACCACCTTTCCTACCACTGCGGGGTTCGGGTCGTCGGGCAGCTGGGTTGGGTCCGCGCGCGGCGATCCGATAGCCTTAAGCGCCAGCCCACGTGGTTTGGTCTTGTCCGAGTGGCGGAATGGCAGACGCGCTAGCTTGAGGTGCTAGTGCCCTACTAATGGGCGTGGGGGTTCAAGTCCCCCCTCGGACACAACAAGATTGGTGCCGAGCGTCGACTTGTTGCGGCATCTGGGCGATTCACGCGCAACAACTCGACGTTCGACGGCTATGGCGGGGGTTCTTGCGGGGTCGTAGCCTGGAATGCGACCCATGAACCCACCGAGCGGCTTCCTCCGGCGAACGGCGATGCGCACGTTCCGCGACCGTCGTGAGGCCGGCCGCGTGCTCGCCGAGGAGCTGGCCCCCTACCGCGACAAGGACGGTGTGCTGGTGCTCGGGCTGGCGCGCGGCGGGGTCCCGGTGGCGTGGGAGGTCGCCGCCGCGCTGCACGCCCCGATGGACGTGTTCCTGGTCCGCAAGCTCGGGGTGCCGCGCTGGTCGGAGCTCGCGATGGGCGCCCTGGCCAGCGGCGGCGGGGTGGTGATGAACGACAACGTGGTTTCCAGCCTGCAGATCACCGACGAGCAGATCCGCGAGGTGATCGCCGGCGAGACGGCCGAGCTCGCCCGCCGCGAGCAGGCGTACCGCGGCGGGCGCCCCTTCCCTGACCCGAGCGGCAAGACGGTGATCCTGGTCGACGACGGCATCGCCACCGGCGCCAGCATGCTGGCCGCCGTCCGCGCCCTGCGCGCGACCGGCCCGCGGTGGATCGTCGTCGCGGTCCCGGTCGGACCGCCGTCGACGTGCCGCGACCTGGGGCAGGAGGCCGACGACGTGGTGTGCGCCACCATGCCGCCCGGGTTCGAGGCCGTCGGCCAGGTCTATGCCGACTTTCACCAGGTCAGCGACGACGAGGTGCGCGAGATGCTGGCAACGCCGACCGGCTGACGGCTATTTGGTCCGGTCGTCGACGGCCGGCTCGTCGTCGGGCTCGGCCTGCGGCTCGCCCTCGTCGGGGACCTCTTCGGGGTATTCGACCGCGGCGTCCGCGGCTGCTTCGTCGGCCTCAGCGGCATCGTCGGTTTCGACGTCCCCTATGTCACGGCGCTGGCGCTCCCGCAACGCGTCGATGATCAACAGCACGACGCCCAGCACGCTGGCGGCGATGCACACCCAGGCGACGAGCTCGTTGCTGGTGACGACCGCGAACACCAACGCGATCAGCCCGATGAGGGCGAGTACCAGCGCAATGATCAGCATCGGTCATCCTCCAGGCGACGAGCGGGGCTGCCAGGTCTAGTGCAGGTTAGTGTGCCGATCGACGCTTGGCGATACGCGGCACGTGCCCGGCTAGTTGTTCCCCCGGTTGAACTGGTCGAACCCACCGGCGTCGGCGCTCGAGTCGACGGGTGCCGCCGAGCCACGCTGCCCGAGTTCCTCGAGCTGGGATTCCAGGTAGGTCTTCAGGCGGGTGCGGTACTCGCGCTCGAAGGTGCGGAGCTGCTCGAGGCGGCCCTCCAGCACGGTGCGCTGCTGGTTGATGGTTCCCATGATCTCGGAGTGCTTGCGTTCGGCGTCGGCCTGCAGGGCGTCGGCCTTCTCCTGCGCCTGGCGCAGCTGGGTCTCCGAGCGGGTCTGGGCGTCGGCCAGCATGGTGTCGGCGCGCTGCCGGGCGTCGGCGACCGTGGTCTCGGCGGTGTGCCGGGCCTCGCTGAGGATCTGGTCGGCATTGGCGCGGGCGTCGGCGAGCATCTTGTCGGACTCGGCCTTGGCGGTGCTGGTGAGCCGGTCGGCGGTGTCCTGGGCCAGGCTCAGCACGCGGGCGGCCTTCATGGCCTGCTCCTCGTTGGTGCCCTGGGCGGCCGCGGGAGCGGCGGGCGCCGCGGCCGGCGCCGGCGCCTGCTTGACCGGCTCGGGTTCGGGCTCGCGCTCGAAGGCGGGGATCGCCTGGGTGGGCGTGGCGGCGCCGCCGCCCCCACCGGCGGCCAGCTCGCGGTCCAGCTCCTCGATCCGCTGGCGCAGATCGGAGTTCTCCTCGATGAGCCGCGTCAGCTCGTTTTCCACCAGGTCGAGGAAGGCGTCGACCTCGTCTTCGTTGTAACCGCGCTTGCCGATCGGCGGCTTACTGAACGCCACATTGTGGACGTCGGCTGGTGTAAGCGGCATTGTTCGTCCCCTCGAGTTCCTGTCAAACGATCTGGAAAGTGTAGAACGGAGTGGTTGCCGTCGTGCAACTGCCGTCCATCCTGTCACACCAGACCCGGCGGTAGCCGATTAGGCCAATAAATAAGAACCAATTTCACACACTAAGACCAATAAATTCCAAACCCTTAAAATTTTTAAATCGCGGCCGCCGAACCGACACTAAAGCGTGGCCGAACCGTCTCACGCCGCCGCGCTGAACGCCAGCTGCATCCCGATGAACGCGACCAGCAGCAGCACCATGATCGACAGGTCGAAACGCACCGCTCCGATGGTGAGCTGGGGGATCAGCCGGCGCAGCAGTTTCACCGGCGGGTCGGTGATCGACATGATGATCTCCAGCACCACCACGGTGATGCCGGTCGGGTGCCAGTCACGGCTGAACGAGCGGATGAACTCGACGACGACCCGGGCGATGAGCAGCAGCCAGAAGACGAACAGCGCAAACCCAAGGATCTGAAAGAACACCACCAAAGAAGCCCCGACCTTACCGATGAGGATGACGCGAATGTCAGCCGCCGACCTGCGGGCGGCATCCGCTAGCGTACCGACTCCGGGGTGCGGCCACGCACCTCACGTGGTGCGGCCCGGCGGGGTGACCTATTGGTAAGCGTAGAAGCCGGTTTCGGCGATCCGGCGGCGCTCCTCGGGTGAGACGTCGACGTCGGCGGGCGACAGCAGGAACACCTTGGTCGCCACCTTGTCGAACGAACCGCGCAGCGCGAAGGCCAGCCCGGCCGCGAAGTCGACGAGCCGCTTGGCGTCGGCGTTGTCCATCGACACCAGGTCCATGATGACCGGGGTGCCGTCCCGGAAGCGCTCGCCGATGGTGCGCGCCTCGCTGTAGTCCTTGGGCCGCAACGTCGTGATCTTCGACAGCGGGCTGCCCTCCTCGAACAGCATCGCCATCCGGCGCGGGTCCATCGCCAGCGCCCCGCGCGTGGAATTGCGCAGCCACGACCCGAACCGCGGGCGGTTCATGTCGGGCCGGTCGAACTCGCGCGGATGCACCGAACCGTAGCGGGGCTCCTCGGCGTAGCCGCCGCGGTAGCCGCCGGGCGGCGGGTAGTCGGCGGGCTCCCGGTCGTCGTAGTCGCGTCCCTCGTAACGGCCGTAACCGTCGTCGAACCGCGGGCGGGGGAAGCCGCGGGAGGGAGCGCGGTCGTCGTAGTACTCGTCGTCGTAGTCCTCCATCGGAGCCATACCGAAGTAGGCCTTGACCTTGTGCAGTGTGCTCATCGCGTAAACCCTTCTAGCCCCTGGGAGTAGTGGTGTCTGTGATGAAGGTGTTACTACAGTGACTACTCACGGTGACGGTAACCGGCGCGGACCCAATAGCGCGGTACCGACACGCACACACGTCGAACCATGTTTGACGGCGATTTCCAGATCGTTGGACATGCCCGCGGACAGCCCAACCGCGTCCGGGTGCGACTCGAGCACCCGGTGGTGCTCGGATCGCAGCAGGTCGAAGGCCTGCTCGGGCTCCCACTGCAGCGGCGGGATGCCCATCAGCCCGAGCAGTCGCAGGCTTTTGGACTCCTCGACCCGGGCGCAGACCTGATCGAGGGCGCCGGACTCGGTGATGTCGACGCCGCCGCGCGACACGTCGCCGTCGAGGCTGACCTCGACGTAGACGCGCAGCGGGTCCTGGCGGTGGTCGTCGGCCAGGGCCGCCGAGACCGCCTTGTCGAGCGCGGTGACCAGCCGCGTGCTGTCGACCGAGTGCGCGGTGTGCGCCCAGCGCGCCAGCGACCGCGCCTTGTTGCGCTGAATCCTGCCCACCATGTGCCAGTGCATATTCCGCAAGTCCGGCCGCTGAGAACTGGCGGCGAGGCGGGCGACTTCGGCGGCCTTGGCGGTGGCTTCCTGGTCCCGGGATTCGCCGACGCATCGACAACCCAATCGAGACAAAATCGCAACATCGGTTGCTGGAAAGAATTTGGTAATAGGGAGAAGTTCAATTTCGCTGACATTGCGGCCCGCCGCTTCGGCGGCCGCCGCAAGCCGCGATCGCACGGCGGCCAGCGCGTGGGTCAATTCCGATTCGCGCTCGCCCTGCTCCGCCTGGGCTCGAAGGCCCGGCGCGTCCCCCGCCATGCGATCACTCCATCCAGATCAGCGAGGCCAGCCGCCCCGTCGGGGCGGCGCGGCGATGACTGAACAGCGCCGGGTCGGCCACCGTGCAGCGGGGGTCGACGTCGATCGCCGTGACGCCCAAATCGCGCAGCTGGCAAGCGATTCCGGCGCGCAGGTCGATCCCGGGGGTGCCGGCCGCGGTGGTGGTGCGGCTGCCGGGCAACGCCGCCTCGACCTCGTCGGCCATCGCGGCGGGCACCTCGTAGTTGCGACCACTGACCGCCGGCCCGAGCAGCGCCGAGACGTCGTCGGCCTGCGCGCCCAGCGCGAGCATCGCCTCCAGCGCGCGGGCCACCACGCCGCGCTGGGCGCCGACGCGACCGGCGTGCACGGCGGCGACGACGCCCGCGCGCGCGTCGGCCAGCAGCACCGGCACGCAGTCAGCGGTCACCACCGCCAGCGCCAGCCGCGGGGTCGTGGTCACCAACGCGTCGGTGTTGTCGACCGCGGCCGCGGCGCGCTGTGGTCCTCTGACCACCTCGACCCGATCGCCGTGGACCTGGTTCATCCACACCACCCGGTCGGCGCCCGCCTTTTCCTTCAGACCGAGCGCCTTGGCCAGCCGGTCGCGGTTGGCGGCCACCGCCGCCGGGTCGTCGCCGACGTGGTCGCCCAGGTTGAAAGTGTCGAACGGCGGTTTGGACACACCGCCCGCCCGGGTGGTGGTCACCCGCCGGATGCGAAGGCTCACACGGCCAGTATCCGGATTCCGTTGTGGGCCAGGCGGCAGCGACGGTCGGGCGCGGCCGGTTTGTCGCGCACTGGCAAGCAAATCGAGACCCTTAGCGGCGCATGAACGGCGGCACGTCGACGTCGTCGTCGTCGCCGCCGATGTTCAACGTCGAACCGTTGGTGTGCACCGGCACGCTCACGGCGTCGACGGGTTCGAACAGCGTCGAGGAGAGCTTGCCGGCCTTCGCCGACTCGATCCGGTGCGCGCCGGTCTTTTCGGCGGAGCCGCCGACGACCGGCTTGCGGCCGGGCCCGGTGGCCTCGAAGCCCGCCGCGATGACCGTGACGCGCACCTCGTCGCCCAGCGAGTCGTCGATGACGGTGCCGAAGATGATGTTGGCGTCCTGGTGCGCGGCATCCTGGACCAGCGAGGCGGCCTCGTTGATCTCGAACAGGCCCAGGTCGCTGCCGCCGGCGATCGACATCAGCACGCCCTGCGCGCCCTCCATCGAGGCCTCCAGCAGCGGGGAGTTGATGGCGATCTCGGCGGCCTTGAGCGAGCGGCCCTCGCCGCGCGCCGAGCCGATGCCCATCAGCGCGGTGCCGGCGCCGGACATGATGCCCTTGACGTCGGCGAAGTCGACGTTGATCAGCCCCGGGGTGGTGATCAGGTCGGTGATGCCCTGCACGCCGTTGAGCAGCACCTCGTCGGCGCTGCGGAACGCGTCCATCAGCGACACCGCCGCGTCGCCCATCTGCAGCAGCCGATCGTTGGGGATCACGATGAGGGTGTCGCAGCTCTCCCGCAGCGCCGCGATACCGCTTTCGGCCTGGTTGCCGCGCCGCTTGCCCTCGAACGAGAACGGCCGGGTGACCACGCCGACGGTCAGCGCGCCCAGCTTCCGGGCGATGCTGGCCACGACGGGCGCCCCGCCGGTGCCGGTCCCGCCGCCCTCGCCGGCGGTGACGAACACCATGTCCGCCCCGCGCAGCAGCTCCTCGATCTCGTCCTTGGCGTCCTCGGCGGCCCGCCGTCCGACCTCGGGGTCGGCGCCGGCGCCCAGGCCGCGGGTGGAGTCGCGGCCGACGTCGAGTTTGACGTCGGCGTCGCTCATCAACAGCGCCTGGGCGTCGGTGTTGATGGCGATGAACTCCACGCCCTTGAGGCCCTGCTCGATCATCCGGTTGACGGCGTTGACGCCGCCGCCACCGATACCCACGACCTTGATGACGGCGAGGTAGTTGTGCGGGGGGGTCATCATTCGTCTTCCTCCCTGGTGGGGTCGGCTCTCGTGGCGGGCCCCTTGAGCATTCCCTGCAAACCCTCAACCTCAACCATAGAGTTAGAGTTATGTCAAGTAGTTCCGCGCAACCAGAACGGTAGGGGCACCGCGCGCCCTAATCCGGCAGGCGCGCCGACGCGCGGCGCGCAAATTTTTTCGTGTGGAACGTCACTCGGCGGGGACGGCTACTTGACCGTCGGCAGGTCGGGGCTGGACACGTCGTAGGTCTTGCCCGGCTGGGTCAGTAGCGCGGCCAGCTTCTCGGCCTTCTCCTCGGTGCGGTCGGTGGTCCCCCAGATCACCACCCGGCCGTCGTTCAGCGTGAGCGTGATCGACGCGACCGACGGGGCCGCGATCCGCCCCACCTGGCCCGAGACCTCGGGGCGCAGCGCGATCAGCACCTGCAACGCGGCCTTGGTCGCCGGGTCGCTCGGGCCGGGGTCGGCCACGTCGATGTAGGGCAGCGCCGGTGGCGGCGGCGCGGTGGCGAAGTCGACGCCGTCGCGGTCGAACAGGTGGGGCCCGTCGGGAAAGTCCTTGACCACCAACGGGACCCGCTCGACGATGGTGATGCGCAGGGCCGACGGATACTGGCGCTGCACGCGGGCGCTGGCCACCCGCCGGATCGCCGCCACCCGCTCGGCGACCTGGTTGGTGTTGATCTGCAGCAGCGGCGTCCCGGGCCGCACCCGCGCGGCCTCGAGCACCTCCTCGCGCGTCACCGTCCCGGTCCCGGTGACGACGATGCTGCGCGCCGACATCGCCGGCGTGAAGTACAGGACCAGGCCCAGCCCGACCCCGACGATGGCGACGATCACGCTGACCAGCAGCATCTTCAGGCCCCGGACGACGCCGCGCGCGGGACGTTTGGGCTGGTTGACGATGCGCCCGCTGGCCTGGCGCTTGGCCTCGCGGCGGGCGTCCTCGATGGCCCGGGCGCGCGCCTGCGCGGCGCGCCGTTCGGCCCGCTCGCGGCGGGCGCGCCGGCGCGGCCCCTCGAAGTCGCCCTGATCCGGCGGCGGCGCCTCCTGCGCGCCCGCCACCAGCGGTTCGGTGATCGTGTCGGCGGAGTCGGCGTCCGGGGCGGTCGGGTCGGCCGGGGCCCCGATGTTCTGGTTCGGCTCGGTCATTGCAGCACCCCCGGCGTGCCGCGGTTGGCCCTCGCCCGCAGCGCGGTCACGATCTCCGGTCCCAGCAAGGTCACGTCGCCGGCGCCCATCGTGACGACGACGTCGCCGGGCCCGGCGGCCGCGGCGACCTCCTCGGTGACCGCGGAGAAATCCGGCAGGTAGCGCACCGGCACGCTGACGTGCTCGGCGACGATGGCCCCGCTCACGCCGGTGAGCGGTTGCTCGCGCGCGCCGTAGACGTCGAGGACGAACACCTGGTCGGCGGCGTCCAGCGCGCGTCCGAACTCGGCGGCGAAAGCCTTTGTGCGCGAATACAAGTGGGGCTGGAAGACCGCGATGCAGCGCCCGTCACCGCTCTGCTCGAGGACCGTGCGGACCGCGGCCAGCGTCGCGGCGATCTCGGTGGGGTGATGGGCGTAGTCGTCGAACACCCGCACCGTGCCGGCGCTGCCGACCAGCTCGAAGCGGCGGCGCACGCCCTCGAACCCGGCCAGCCCGTCGAGCACGTCGTCGGCGGGGGCGCCGATCTCGATCGCGGCCAGCAGCGCACCCAGCGCGTTGAGCGCCATGTGTCGTCCGGGCACCGACAGCCGCATCACCCGCGGTTGCGATTCACCCGCGAGCTGGATGTGTGCGACCGCCTCGGTGCCCTGCTGGTCCCACGACAACAGGGTCGCGGCGTGGTCGGAGCCCGGTGCGGAGCCGTAGCGCAGCACCCGGATGCCCAGCTCGGCGCTGCGTTCGGCCAGCGCGGCGGCCCCCGGGTCGTCGGTGCACACCACCAGCGCTCCCCCGGGCACGAGCCGCTCCACGAACGCGTCGAACACCTCGACGTAGGCGTCCGCGCTGCCGTAGAAGTCCAGGTGGTCGGTCTCGATGTTGGTGACCACCGCGACGTCGGGCGTGTACTCCAGCAGCGAGCCGTCGCTCTCGTCGGCCTCGGCGACGAAGCAGTCGCCGCTGCCGTGGTGGGCGTTGGTGCCCGCCTCCCCGAGTTCCCCGCCGACCGCGAACGACGGGTCCCGCCCGCAGTGCTGCAGGGCGACGATCAGCATCGACGTCGTCGTCGTCTTGCCGTGCGTGCCGGTGACCATCAGCGTGGTGCGCCCGGCCATCAGCTTGGCCAGCACGACCGGCCGCAGCACCACCGGGATGCCGCGCCGCCGCGCCTCGACGAGCTCGGGATTGGTCTTCGGGATGGCCGCGTGGGTGGTGACGACGGCGGTGACGCCGCCGGGCAGTTGGTCCAGTGACGAGGCGTCGTGGCCGATGCGGATCAGCGCGCCGCGGGCCCGCAGCGCGTGGATGCCGCGCGACTCCTTGGCGTCGGATCCGGATACCAGCCCGCCCCGGTCGAGCAGGATGCGTGCGATGCCCGACATCCCGGCTCCCCCGATGCCCACCATGTGGACCCTTCGCAACTCGGGGGGCAGCTGCTCGGCGTGCGCGGAGTTCACTGGGTCCCCCTGGCCGCTTGACGGGCGATGTCCAGCGCCGCCTGGGCCACCTGGCGCGCGGCGTCGGGGTGACCCACCCGCGCGGCGGCGGCCGTCATCGCCGCCAACCGCGGCGGGTCGGTGAGCAGGCCGGACACCTCGCGGGCGACCAGGTCCGGCGTCAGGGCGGCGTCGGCGACGACCATGCCGCCGCCGGCGTCGACCACCGGCAGCGCGTTGAGCCGCTGCTCGCCGTTGCCGATCGGCAGCGGCACGTAGATGGCCGGCAGGCCGACCGCCGAGACCTCGGCGACCGTCATCGCCCCGGACCGGCAGATCGCCAGGTCGGCCGCGGCGTAGGCCAGGTCCATCCGGTCGAGGTAGGGCACCGCCACGTACGGCGGGTCGCCCGGCGCGGGCTCGCGCAGCTCGAGGGTGTTCTTGGGTCCGTGCGCGTGCAGCACGGCCACCCCCGCGGCGGCCAGGCCGGCCGCCGCCCCGGAGACGGCCCGGTTCAGCGAGACCGCGCCCTGCGAGCCGCCGAAGACCAGCAGCACCCGGGCGTCGTCGGCGAACCCGAAGTGCCGGCGCGCCTCGGCGCGCAGCGCCGCGCGGTCGAGTGCGGTGATGGCCTCCCGGACCGGCACCCCGACCACCTCGGCGCGCGGCAGCCCGCAGTCGGCGACCGCCGAGAGCACCCGGTCCGCGGTGCGCGCGCCGACGCGGTTGGCCAGCCCGGCGCGGGCGTTGGCCTCGTGGATCACCACCGGCACGCGGCGCCGCCTGCGCAGGCCGCGGGCGGCGAGGTAGGCCGGCACCGCGACGTACCCTCCGAAACCGATCACCACGTCGGCGTCGACGGCGTCGAGCACGGCGCGGGTCTCCCGGACGGCCCGCCACACCCGCGGCGGCAGCCGGGCCAGGTCACCGCTGGGTTTGCGCGGCAGCGGCACCGGCGTGATCAGCTCGAGGCGATAGCCGCGCTCGGGCACCAGCCTGGTCTCGAGCCCCCGCGCGGTGCCCAGCGCTGTGATGCGGACGCTCGGATCCAGCGCGGACAGCGCGTCGGCGACGGCCATGGCGGGCTCCACGTGGCCGGCCGTGCCGCCGCCTGCGAGCACCACCGACGGGCCCGCATCGGCCGACGATGCGGCACCGGCGGGCGAGGGGCTAGCCCCCAGCCCGCCGGCCGGCTGTCTGATCGTGTCGTTCACCCGTAACGCTGACCTTCCAATGCGCGAGCCCGCCGTGCCGGGCGCTGGCCAGATCCATGATGCCCTCCCCGCACCCGGGGGTTGCCCCCAGACCGGGCGGCCTTTCGGCCGGCCGCCGGCCGCGGCGGGGCGTCGGCTTTGCGCCCAGCCTGCTTGGGGGCCTTGCGGGCCGCCGGCTTGGGAGCCTTGCGGGCCGGGTCCACCCGCTTGCGGTCGCGGAACGACTCGAGACGGCTGGGCGCATACGGCCGCGGCCGGGGCAGCCGCAGCAGCCGGTTCATCTTGTCGTCGCGCCCGGCGCGCAGCGCCGCCACCGCCTCAGGCTCGTGACGGGCCGCGTTGGCCATCATGCCGATCATGAAAAGCGTTGCGGCCGTGGATGTTCCGCCGGCCGATATGAGCGGCAGCTGGATGCCGGTGACCGGCAGCACCCCGATCACGTAGCCGATGTTGATGAACGCCTGGCCAAGGATCCACATCGTCGTGGTGGCGGTCAGCAATCGCAGGAACGGGTCGGCCGAGCGGCGGGCGATGCGCATCCCGGTGTAGGCGAACAGCCCGAACAGGGCCAGCAGCCCGAACGCCCCTATGAAGCCCAGCTCCTCGCCGATGATCGCGAAGATGAAGTCGTTGTGGGCGTTGGGCAGGTAATTCCACTTGGCGACGCCCTGGCCCAGGCCGTCACCGAAGATGCCGCCGTGAGCCAGCGCGAACTTGGCCTGGCGGGCCTGGTAGCCGGTGTCCTGCGGGTCGGTCTCGGGGTTCATCCAGGACCGCACCCGCTCGGACCGGTAACCGGCCGACATCGCCAGGATCGCGCCCGCGACGAAAACGGCCATCAGCGACGTGACGAACACGCGCAGCGGCAGCCCGGCGTACCACAGCAGGGCCAGCAGGATGATGCCCAGCGACACCGTCTGACCGAGGTCGGGCTGGGCCACGATCAGCGCCAGCGCGATGACCGCGGCCGGGACCAGCGGGATCAGCATCTCGCGCAGCGAGGCCCGCTCCAGGCGCCGCGCCGCCAGCAGGTGCGCGCCCCAGATGGCGAACGCGATCTTCGCCAGCTCGGAGGGCTGCATCGAGAAGCCGGCGATCACGAACCACTTGCGCGAGCCGTTGGCCAGGTTGCCGATCCCGGGAACGAGCACGAGCACCAGCAGGATGATCGTGACGAGGTAGCCGGTGAACGCGACGCGCCGGATGAACCCCACCGACACGCGCATCGCCAGGTAGGCCCCGACGAGCCCGATGACCGTCCACAGGACCTGCTTGCCGAAGATCACCCACGCCGAGCCGTCGGCGCCGTAGGAGCGCACGCCCGAGGCGGACAGCACCATGATCAGACCGAGCGTCGTCAGCAACCCGGCGACCGCGATGATCAGGTGAAACGACGTCATCGGCCGGCCCAGCCAGGCGCCGAACCGCCCGCGCAGGCCGGCGGGCAGCCCCAGGAACCTGGCCTTCACGGCCGCCGGCGCCTCGGGGGTCTGGATCGCGTCCGTCGGCGCCTCGGCGCTCGAGTCGTCCGACGTCGCCGCCTCGCCCTTGCCCCTGCCGCGGAGCCGGCTGAGCCCGATACCCACGCCCACCTACCGGATCGCCGCGCGGACGGCGGCCGCGAAGGCGTCGCCGCGGGCGGCATACCCCGCGAACTGGTCGAATGACGCGCCGGCCGGCGCCAGCAGCACCGTGTCCCCCGCCTTGGCGAGGTCGCGGGCGGCGGCCACGGCCGCGGTCATGACGCGAGCGCCGAGGTCCCCGCCTCCAGATCTCACTTCTGTCACATCAGTACCAGAAACCACAGCAGTCGCATGCATATCAGCATCCTCGCCTGTCACAACCTGGACGACGGGGACATCCGGCGCGTGTCGCGATAACGCCTCGGCAACCTCCGCGCGATCTCGGCCGATGAGCACCGCCCCGACCAGGTGCGACGCGATCCTGGCGACCTCGGCGTCGACGGACGCGCCCTTGAGCAGACCGCCGGCGATCCACACCACGCGCGGGTAGGCCAGCACCGACGCCTCGGCGGCGTGCGCGTTGGTGGCCTTGGAGTCGTCGACGTAGGTGATCCCGTCGGCTTCTTCCGGTCGGGCCACGACCTCGGCGCGGTGCCGGCCCACCCGAAACGACGCGATGGCCGCTCTGATGGCCTCGGGGGGCACCCCGACGGCGCGGGCCAGCGCCGCCGCGGCCAGGGCGTCGAGCACGCCGACGGGGCCGGGCACCGGGATCGTGTCGGCCGGCAGCAGGGCCAGGTCCTCGGCGAACGCGCGGTCGACGAGCTGGCCGCCGCGCACGCCGAGCTCGCCGCGCGACGGCTCGCCGAGCCGGAAGCCGGCCTTCACCGGCGCGGCCGCGGTGTCCAGCAGCGCGGCGGCCCGGGCGTCGTCGAGCCCGGCCACGGCCACCCGCCCGTCCAGCACCCGGGCCTTGGCCGCGGCGTAGGCGGCCATCGTGACGTGCCAGTCCAGGTGGTCCTCGGCGATGTTGAGGACGACGCCGGCCTCGGGCCGCAGCGACGGCGCCCAGTGCAGCTGGAAGCTGGACAGCTCGACGGCCAGCAGCTCGGCCGGCCCGTCCAGCACGTCGAGCACGGGGCTGCCGATGTTGCCGCACAGCACGGCGTCGCGTCCCGCGGCGGTCAGCATCGCGTGCAGCATCGAGGTCGTCGTGGTCTTGCCGTTGGTCCCGGTGACGGCCAGCCAGCGGCGCGGCGGGCCGTAGTGGCCCGCGGCGTCGAGCCGCCAGGCCAATTCCACGTCGCCCCAGATGGGCACGCCCGCCCCCACCGCGGCGACCAGCAGCGGCGTGTCGGGCGAGAAGCCGGGGCTGGTGACCACCAGCGCATAGTCGGCGATGCGCTCGATCGCGCCGGCGGGGTCCACCGTCGCGATCCCGCGCTCGGCGTAGGGACGCAGCATGTCGGGGTCGTCGTCGCACACCGTCGGCGCCGCGCCGAAGCGCGTCAGCGCGGCAGCCACCGCCCGGCCCGTGACCCGGCCGCCGGCCACCAGCACCGGCGCGCCGGCGACGAGGGGGTCGAGCACGTCAGGCACCGATCGTGGCCAGCCACTCACCGTAGAACAGGGCGACGCCCAAACCGCAGGTGATAGCGGTGAGCAGCCAGAAGCGAATGATCACCGTCGTCTCGGCCCAGCCGCCCAATTCGAAGTGGTGGTGGAACGGCGCCATCCGGAACACCCGGCGCCCGGTGGTGCGGAACGCGAGGATCTGCGCCACCACGGAGCTGACCTCGGCGACGAACAGCGCGCCCAGCACGACGGCGAGGATCTCGGTGCGGCTGGTGACCGACAGGCCGGCGATGATGCCGCCCAGCGCGAGCGAGCCGGTGTCGCCCATGAAGATCTTGGCCGGCGCGGCGTTCCACCACAAAAAGCCGATGCAGGCGCCGGCGGTGGCGGCCGCGATGAGCGCCAGGTCCAGTGGGTCGCGCACGTTGTAGCAGCCCAGCCCGGGCGCGGTGACGCAGGCGTTGCGGTACTGCCAGAAGGTGATCAGCACGTACGCGGCGGTGACCATCGCCATGCACCCGGCGGCCAGCCCGTCCAGGCCGTCGGTGAAGTTGACCGCGTTGGACCAGGCGCTGACGATGACGACGCAGAACAGCACGAACAGCCCGGGAGCCAGTGTGACGGTGGCGATTTCGCGCACGTAGGACAGGTTCGCGCTGGCCGGGGTCAGGCCGTTGGCGTTGCGGAAGCCCAGGACCAGCACGCCGAACAGCACCGCGGCGATGAGCTGGCCGACCGTCTTTGCGGTCTTGTTCAGCCCGAGGTTGCGCGACCGGCGGATCTTGATCAGGTCGTCGACGAAGCCGACGCAGCCCAGCACCGTGGCCAGCCCCAGCACCAGCAGGCCCGAGGCGGAGATGCCCTCGCCGTCGAAGGCCAGCCCCGCCAGGTGCGTGCCCAGATAGCCCGCCCAGATGCCGGCCAGGATCGCCACGCCGCCCATCGACGGGGTGCCGCGCTTGGCGTGGTGGGTCGGCGGGCCGTCCTCGCGGATGTGGTGGCCGAACCCCTGGCGGGTGAACAGCCGGATCAGCGCCGGGGTCAGCAGAATCGACACGGTCAGCGCGATGGCGACCGCGATGAGGATCTGCCTCACGGGCGCGCCCCGGCTTCTGTGGCCAGCGCTTCGGCGAGCGCCCCGAGCCCGGCGGCGTTGGAGGCCTTGACCAGGACCACGTCGCCGGGCCGCAGCTCCGAGCGCAGCAGGGCCAGGGCGGCGTCGCCGTCGGGCACGCTGACGGCTTCCGCGCCCCACGAGCCCTCCATCACGGCCCCGTGATGCATGGCGCTCATCGACCTCCCGCTTCCGACGACAACGAGTCGAGACACATCTAAGCGCACCGCGAGCCGGCCGATGCGGTCATGCTCGGCAATCGCATCGTCACCGAGCTCGGCCATCTCGCCCAACACCGCCCAGCTTCTGCGCTTTTCGGCGGTTTCGGCCCCGCCGCCGTGCGCAATCCAGGCCAGTGCCTGCAGCCCGGCCCGCATCGAGTCGGGATTGGCGTTGTAGGCGTCGTCGATCACCGTGACCCCGTCGGCGCGGGTGGTCACCTGCATGCGGTGCCGCGACACCGGGCCCGCCGCGGCCAGCGCGGCGGCCACCTGTTCGGTCGAGGCGCCGCACTGCAGCGCGACCGCGGCGGCGCACAGCGCGTTGCCGACCTGGTGGTCGCCGAACACGCCGAGCCGCACTTCCGTCGCGCTGTCCATCGCGTGCAGGGTAAAGCGCGGCCTGGCGAATTCGTCCAGCGACACTCCCTCGGCCCACACGTCGCTGGGCCCGGAATCGGTGCGGGCCGCGCGGCTGACCCGGACCACCCGGGCCGCGGTGACGCCGGCCATCGCCGCCACCGCCGGATCGTCGGCGTTGAGGATGACCACGCCGGACGACGGAACCGCTTGGGGCAGTTCGGCTTTGGTGCGGGCGATGGCGTCCCGGGAGCCGAACTCGCCCAGGTGGGCGGTGCCGACGTTGAGGACCACCCCGATCGAGGGTGGGGCGATCTCGGCCAGCGCGGCGATGTTGCCGGGATGGCGCGCCGACATCTCCAGGACGAGGTAGTCGGTGCTCGGCATCGCCTGCAGCACCGTCCAGGGGTGGCCCAGCTCGTTGTTGAACGACCCGGGCGGGGCCACCACCTCGCCCAGGGGTTGCAGCACGGCGGCCACGAGGTCCTTGGTGGAGGTCTTGCCCGACGAGCCGGTGATCCCGACGATCGTCAGCCCGCCCGCCAGCAGCTCGGCGGCCACCGCGCTGGCCAGCCTGGCCAGCGCGGCCAGCACGGCGGCACCGGAGCCGTCGGCGTCGTGTTCGAGCACCTCGGCCAGCCCGCCCCCGGCTCTCGCCGCGCGGGGCTCGACGACGATGGCCGGCACCCCGACCGGGCGGGCCGCCAGCACGGCGACCGCGCCGGCGTCCACAGCCGAGGCCGCGTGGTCATGGCCGTCGGAGCGCGCCCCCGGCAGCGCGAGGAACAGCCCACCGGGCCCGACGGCGCGTGAGTCGAACTCGACGGAGCCGGTGACGCGAAGTTCCGCCGCGGCCTGCGGTGAGATGTCGGCCAGTGTGCCGCCGACGATTTCGGCGATCTGGGCGATGGTCAGGTCGATCACCGGGGGTTCCCGCGGGCCTCGAGCGCGCGGGCCAGCTCCACCCGGTCGTCGAACGGGCGGACCTCGGCGCCGGTGCGCTGGCCGGTCTCGTGGCCCTTGCCGGCGACCAGGACGACGTCGCCGGGTCCGGCCCAGGCCACCGCGTGTTCGATCGCGGCGCGGCGGTCGGCGATCTCGACGATCTCCCCGAGCCGGGCCCTGCCGGCACCGGTGGCGCCGGCCAGGATCTCGCGGCGGATGGCCGCGGGGTCCTCACCGCGCGGGTTGTCGTCGGTGACGACGACCAAGTCGGCCAGCTCCGCGGCGATCTCGCCCATCGGCGCCCGCTTGCCCGGGTCGCGTTCGCCGCCGGCGCCGAAGACCACCGCCACCCGCCCCTGCGGCGGGGCCAGGGCGGTCAGCACCGCGCGCAGCGCGCCCGGCTTGTGGGCGTAGTCGACCAGCGCCAGGAAATCCTGGCCGCGGTCGATTTCTTCCAGCCGGCCCGGCACCCGCGTGTGCAGTAGGCCGGGGGCCGCCTGCTCCGGCGAGACCCCCACGGCGTCCAGAATCGCAAGCGCGACAAGGGAATTGGCGACGTTATAGTGGCCCGGCAGCCGGATGCCGACCCGGTGGTGCACGCCGGCGGGGTCGACGGCGGTGAACTCGCTGCCGGCGCCCAGCGGCGTCACCTCGGTGGCGCTCCAGTGCGCCGGCCGCCCGGTGGCGCTGACGGTGATCGCGTCACCGGCGCGGGCGGCCATCGCGCGTCCCGCGTCGTCGTCGATGCACACGATCGCGGTGCGCGCGCGCAGCGGCGACCCGGGGTCGAACAGCACCGCCTTGGCCTCGAAGTAGTCGGCCATCGTGGGGTGGAAGTCGAGGTGGTCGCGGGACAGGTTGGTGAAGGCACCCACCGCGAATCCGGTGCCGTCGACGCGGCCCAGTGTCAGCGCGTGGCTGGAGGCCTCCATCACCACGGTGTCCACGCCGCGTTCGGCCATCGCCGCGAGCATCGCCTGCAGCGCGGGGGCCTCGGGCGTGGTCAGGGCGCTGGGGATGTCGGCGCCGTCGATGCGGATGCCGATGGTGCCGATGAGCCCGGCCGTGCGCCCGCCGGCGCGCAGGCCGGACTCGACCAGGTACGTGGTGGTGGTCTTGCCCGAGGTTCCGGTGATCCCGATGACCGCGACCCTCTCGGACGGGTTTCCGTAGACCGTGGCGGCCAGGCCGCCGAGCACCGAGCGCGGCGCCGGATGCACGAGGGTGGGCACTTGGGCGTTTGGGACGGGCCGGGCAACCATCTCGGTGACCCCGGCGGCGTCGGTGAGCACCGCGACGGCGCCGCGGGCGATCGCGTCGCCGGCATACCGGGCGCCGTGCGTGGTCGAGCCGGGCAACGCGGCGAACAGGTCGCCGGGCCGGACGTCCTGGGCGCGCAGCGTCACGCCGGTGACGGGCACGTCGGGAACAGTGACGCCGTCGGCCATCACCGCGCCGATCTGGGCCGCCAGCGCCGGCAACCGCGCGCCCGAGGCGACCCTCGGTCGCAGCACAGCCGTCACCGACACCTCGCACCTCCGTCCCCCATGATCGGCCATGACCCTACCGAGAAGCGGCGACTCGGCGATCGACCCGCGCGCACCTACTCCCAGCCATATAACCAGTAAGCTGGTAATCTGGGGACAATGAAAACCACGCTGGACCTGCCCGACGAACTGATGCGCGCCATCAAGGTCCGCGCGGCGCAACAGGATCGCAAGATCAAGGACGTCGTGGCCGAACTGCTGAGGAGCGGCCTGTCCCAAGCGGGCAGCGCGCCGATGGTCTCGGCCACCCGGCGGGTCGAGCTCCCGCTGGTGCGGTGCGCACACCCGGCCCACCCCGATCGTGAGATGACGCCGGACCGTGTCGCCGCCACCCTGCTGGGCCAAGAGGCGGCCTGGACATCCGGGCACGACGATGCCGCTGCTCTGTGACACCAACGTCTGGCTGGCGCTGACGCTTTCGAAACACGTACACCACCAAGTCGCGCGTGCTTGGTTGGACACGATCGTTGAACCGGAGGCCGTCCACCTCTGCCGCGCCACGCAGCAGTCATTTCTCCGGCTGATGACCACCCCGGCGGTCCTCGGCGCGTATGGCAACGACGCGTTGAGCAATGCCGAAGCGTGGTCCCTGTATGACGCCTTGCTCGCCGACGATCGCATCGCGATGGCCGATCGGGAACCCATTGGCCTTGAGGCCCAATGGAAATCGTTTGCCATTCGCCGGTCGCCGTCGCCCAAGGTCTGGATGGATGCTTATCTGGCGGCGTTCGCGTTCACGGCCGGATTCGCGTTGGTGACCACGGACGCGGATTTTCGGCAGTACCGCGGTGTCGATCTCCGGCTGCTCACCCATCCATGAATAGCGGCCTCGGGCCGTACGCCGAATGTGCAGCCATTGCGAAAAATCGCGCCGAAAGTCGCAACAGTTTCACGCTCGGCGCGCAGGTGCCCCGGCTGACGGCGTCGGCCTAGGTGGCCTGCAGGGTCAGCGGCGGCCCGGGATCCGGTGACAGCGGCACGTTCTCGCGCTGCATCAGCCAGCCGGCGATGTTGTGGAACAGCGGGGCCGCGGAGTGCCCGGGCGTGCCGTCGGCATTCTGGTGCGGGTTGTCCATCATGATGCCGATGACGTAGCGCGGGTTGTCGACGGTGGCCATGCCGGCGAAGGTGATCCAGTAGACGTCGTCGAAGTAGCACCCGCATCCGGGGTTGATCTGCTGGGCGGTGCCCGTCTTGCCGGCGATCTGGTAGCCGGCCACCGCGGCCGCCGGCCCGGTGCCCTGCTGGTAGCCCATCGGGTCGCGCTGCACGACGGCGCGCAACATGCCCCGCACGGTCTGCGCGGTCTGCGGCGACACCACCCGGATGCCTTCCGGGCGCGGCTCCTCGGTGCGGGTGCCGTCGGGAGCGATGGTGGCCTTGATGATCCGGGGCGGTATCCGCAGCCCGTCGTTGGCGATCGTCTGGTACATGTCGGTCATCTGCAGCAGGGTCATCGAAAGGCCTTGGCCGATAGGCAGGTTGGAAAACGTGCTGCCCGACCACTGGTCGATCGGCGGCACCAGCCCCGCGCTCTCCCCCGGTAGCCCGACGTTGGTGCGCTGACCGAGCCCGAACTTGCGCACCATGTCGTAGAAGCGTTCCGGGCCGACGCGCTGCGCCAGCATCAAAGTGCCGACGTTCGACGACTTCCCGAAGACACCGGTGGTGGTGTAGGGCATCACGCCGTGCTCCCAGGCGTCGTGCACGCTGACGCCACCCATCTGGATCGAGCCCGGGACCTGCAGCACCTCGTCGGGATTGGACAGCCCGTACTCGATCACCGAGGACGCGGTGATCACCTTGTTCACCGACCCCGGCTCGAACGGCGAGGACACCGCCAGGTTGCCCAGCTGCCGGTCGCCCTGGCGCCCGATGTCCTGCGACGGGTCAAACGTGTTGTCGTTGGCCATCGCCAGCACCTCGCCGGTCTTGGAGTCCAGCACCACGGCCGAAACGTTGTGCGCCCCAGACAGATTCTTGGCCTGCTGGACCTGCTGCTGCACGTAGAACTGGATGTCGTCGTCGATGGTCAACTGCACGGTGGAGCCGTTGACCGCCCGGTGCCGGTTGCGGTAGCTGCCGGGGATGACGACGCCGTCGGAGCCGCGGTCATAGGTGACCGAGCCGTCGGTTCCCGACAGCGCGGAGTCCAGGGAGTCCTCCAGCCCCAGCAGCCCGTGCCCGTCCCAGTCGATGCCCCCGACGATGTTGGCCGCCAGCGACCCGCCCGGGTACTGGCGCAGGTCCTGCCGTTCGGAACCCACTTCGGGGAACTTGTCGGAGATCGCGCTGGCGACGGCGGGGTCGACGGCGCGCGCCAGGTAGACGAAGTTGTCGTTGCTGCGCAGCTTCTTCAGCACCGTCTCGAAGTCCGGCTTGTTGTTCAGCCGCGCCGAGACCTCCTTGGCGATGTCCCGCAGCCGCTCCTGCGGATCCGGGGCGGCCGAGTTCTTCTTCTTCGCCTCTTCGAGTTGCTGGCGAATCCGCTTGGGCTGGAACGTCAGCGCGCGCGACTCGATGGTGAACGCGAGCTGTTCGTTGTTGCGGTCGACGATGCTGCCGCGCACCGCCTTTTCGACGTCGGTGACCTTGAGCTGCCCGGCCGCCTGCGCCCGCAGCGTGGGGGCGTCGGTCACCTGCAGGACGAACAGCTGCGCGGCCGCCACCAGGATCATCACCAGGATCACCGCGTTGCCGGCCCGGTGCCGGAAAACGAACGACGCGCCCCGGGACCCCGTTTCCAGGATCTGGCGGGTGCGCCGCTGGCGCGCCGAGTGGCCGGCGCCGACGGGCCGTTCGACCGCGCGGGTCTGCTTGGCCTGCTTTGGCTTGCGGGCGCGCTTGGGTTGCCGAAGGTCCTTGGGCTGCTGCGGTTTACGGGGGCCACGCGCCGGCTGCGAGCGGCGGGTCCGCCTGTCGTCTCCGCGGCTCACCTCGGGGCACCCGGCGTCGCAGCGGCGGGCGGCACCGCCGGCCCGGGGACGAGCGGGACCCCGGCCTGCGGGGCCTGGGGCGGATGCGGCGCCGCCGGCACCGACGCCCCCGGCGACACCGGCACCGGAACCTCCGCGGGCAGCGGGGCGGGCGCCGGCACGGGGGCCGGAATCGGCAACCCGCCCAGGGGAATCGAGACTTCGGCGGGTCCCGGCGGCGACGCCGGTGCCACCGGCCCCGGCAGCCCTGGCGTCGGAAGCAGCCCGTGGAACTGTCCGGTGGCCGGCCCGCCGGGCATCCCCGGCAGTGGCGCCGCGGGCGCAGCGGGCTGAGCCGGCAGGTGCTGGCCGCCCACGGTCGACGCGCCGTCCGGGGCGCGCAGCAGCGCCTCGGGTCCCGGCCTGCCCGGCACCACCGGGCCGCCCGGCGCCGGTTGCACCCGGACCGGAACCTCGGGCGGGAGCGCCGGCGGTGGCGGGGGCGGTGGAGGCGCGTCGGACAGCTTGGTGTTCAGCGGTGGCGGCGGGACGCCGTCCGCCGGCTTCGGGCTGCCGACGACCACCCAGTTGCCGGTCGGGTCCTGGACCAGATGCGCGGTGTCCCTGGTCGGGATCATGCCCTGCTTGCGGGCCGCCTCGGCCAGCGCCGGCGCCGACTCCGCCTGGCGCACATCGCGTTCCAGCGCCTCCTTCTGCTGCAGCAGCATCCGGTTCTTCTCGCGGGCGTGGCTCAACTGATAGGAGCGCTCGGCCGAGGCCGTGGACAGCCACAGCGTCAGCCCCAGCCCGAGACCCAGCGCGCCGATGACCAGGACCACGAACGGCACCTTGCGCGCCAGTGTGCGGGGGCGCAGGTCGATCGAGGTGAGCCGGATCGCCAGCCGCTCGGTCAGCCGGGGCCGGATGGCCTTGGGCGCCTTGGCCTTCCGGGCCTTGGCACGCGCCTTGGCCTGGCTGGTGTTCTTGGGCCGCCCCGACCGCTCGACGGGCCGGGCGATCGGGCTGGTTTGCGGCCCCGACCGCGGCGCCCGGCTTTCGCGGGTGTTCGCCGAGCCCGGCCGGGTGCGGCGCGGTTCGGCCGCGGCGCGCCCGCCCTTGCGGGCCGACCCGTCGCGACGGTCGCCGCCGCCGCGACGCTTCGGCGTCTCGCGCTTTACCTTCATGCGTCGCCTTTCGCCCGTTGGGGTTTGGCCGTGGGTTCCAGCCGTTGCAGCGCCCGTAGTCGCACCGCGGCGCTGCGCGGATTGCGTTCGATCTCGGCGGCGTCCGCGCGTTCGGCGCCGCGTGTCAGCGACCGGAACAGCGGCTCGTGGCCGGGAAGCTCGACCGGCAGGTCCACCGGCGTCCGCGACGTCACCGCCTCGGCGAACACGCGTTTGACGATCCGGTCTTCCAGCGACTGGTAGGCCAACACCGCGATGCGCCCGCCACCGGCCAGCGCGCCCAGCGCGGCGGGAAGGGCGGCGCGCAGCGAGGCCAGTTCGTCGTTGACGGCGACCCGCAGGGCCTGGAAGGTGCGCTTGGCCGGGTGCCCGCCGGTGCGCCGGGTGGCCGCCGGAATCGCTTCGTAGAGCAGGGCCACCAACTGCGCGGTCGAGGTGAACGGGGTGCGGCCGCGCTGCCGCACGATCTGCGCGGCGATCCGGCGGGCGAACCGCTCCTCGCCGTAGCGGTGCAGGATGTCGGCCAGCGCCGCCTGGTCGTAGGTGTTGAGGATGTCGGCCGCGGTCAGCGGCGACGCCGGGTCCATCCGCATGTCCAGCGGCGCGTCCTGGGCGTAGGCGAAGCCCCGTTCGGCGCGGTCCAGCTGCATCGAGGAGACGCCGAGGTCGAACAGCACCGCATCAACGGATTCGCTTGCGGGGTAACCGGATTCGGTCAGGGCGGCACCGAGCCCGTCGTACCGGGTGCGCACCAGGGTGACGCGGTCGCCGAAGGTGGCCAGCCGTTGCCCGGCGATGCCCAGCGCCGCCGGATCGCGGTCGAGTCCGATCAGCCGCAGCCCGGGCAGCTCGGTCAAAAATCGCTCCGCGTGACCGCCGGCGCCCAGCGTCGCGTCGACCAGAACGGCGCCCGACCCGTCTGGGTCCGAGCGCGTCAGGGCGGGGGAAAGCAGCTCGACGCAGCGGTGCAGCAGGACGGGCACGTGCCCGAAATCGCTCGAATTCTCAGCCACCGCAACGCCTCCCCGGGCCTGGCGGGCGGCCCCTGCACCCGGGTCTCTGTCCGAAGGTACGAACCTGGCGTTGGGGAAGTACGCCAGGGTCGGTTCGGGCAGAGGCCACGATGCACGGGCACGCGCCTCAGATGATGTCGCCGAGTGCTTCATCGCTGGCCGCGGAGAAGTTCTCTTCGTGGGACTGCTGATAGTCGTGCCAGGCCTGCGCATCCCAGATCTCGAGGTAGTCGACCGCGCCGATCACCACACAGTCCTTGGACAGGTTCGCGTAGCGGCGGTGGTCGGCCGACAACGTGATCCGCCCCTGGGCGTCGGGATGCTGCTCGTCGGTGCCGGCGGCCAGGTTGCGCAGGAACGCCCGGGCTTCGGGGTTGCTGCGCGAGGTCTTGCTCGCCCGCCGCGCCAGCTGCTCGAATTCCGTCCGCGGGTAGACGGCCAGGCTGTGGTCTTGGCTCTTGGTGACCATCAACCCCCCTGCCAACGTGTCGCGGAACTTGGCGGGCAACGTCAGCCGCCCCTTGTCGTCGAGTTTGGGCGTGTAGGTGCCGAGAAACACCGGCTCACCTCCCGCGATGGGTCACCCAAACACTTCAGCCACCATACCCCACGATCCCCCACTTTGCCCCATTGTTGGGGTGTCGTTGCGATGTTTTGCGGGTTATCCGCCACCGATCGCGGGACGCGGGACGTCGGCGGGCCGTCGGGGCCGGTGCGCCATCGCACTTCGGCCGGACAAAGCCGCACGTCAAAGGCGTCAAGCGGGCGAGTGGGGCGCAGTGGGGCCTCCGGGTGGGGCCGGGTGGGGCGGGACCGGTACCGGGGACTCGGTTCGGGCACGATCGGGAGTCGGATCGGATTCGACGGCCGCGCGCGGGTCGCCTTCGTGCCTAACCCTGCGACGATGACGCGCAGACAAAAACGGGGCAGCCGCCCTGGCTACCCCGTTCTGGCTTGCGTTCGGCTACTCGTCGAAGCGGCGGCGGAACCGATCCTCCATGCGACTGGTGAAGGAGCCGCCGCCCTTGTTGCGACGCTGGCGCGCCGATCCGGGCGCGGAACCGGAACGGTCCGGCCGGCCGGACAACCGCGGGCCGGTGATCGCATACACGACGCCGCCGAACATCACGATGAAGCCGAAAATGCTGAGAATCGGGATGGTTCCAACCCAGGTGGCGCGGAACGCCACGCCGGAAACCAGCATCGCGAGGCCGATGACGAACAATGCCGCGCCCTGCAGGCGCCGCCGCGCGGTAGGCGCGCGGAACCCTCCGCCACGGACGCTCGACGCGAATTTGGGGTCTTCGGCGTAGAGTGCGCTCTCGATCTGATCGAGCATCCGCTGTTCATGATCGGAGAGTGGCATTCGTCCCTCCTTGCCGACAGTTTGGCACGTAACTATCGATAGCACGCGGATGCCCGTTGTAAAGGCAACTAACCCAAATGATACGAGGTCGATCTGCGCCGTACCACTGGTTCGGCAGCGATTGTATCCCGCCCCCGGTCGCCACACGCGTACCGCCCGCAACGACGCTGCGCGGCAACCCGCTTGCCGATACGACGCGTTTGATCGACGCCACCGGCCGCCCCTGGCGGCCCCGCCGCGACCGCCCGGCGCTCCGGCCGCGAAGCGTCGGATAATGGCGGCACGGCACGCGCCGACCGATATAAAGCCACCGGATGAGGAGGACACCGCGAGTTGGCGATATTCCTCATCGATTTGCCGCCGGCAGATATGGAGCGCCGTCTCGGTGACGCCCTCGGGGTGTATGTCGAAGCGATGCGGTACCCGCGCGGCACCGAGAATCAGCGCGCCGCCATGTGGCTGGAGCACATCCGGCGACGCGGCTGGCAGGGCGCGGCCGTCGTCGAAGTGGGGGAAGCCGAAGCGACCGGGGCCCTCGGGACCGCCCCACCGCCGCCGGCCGCGGAACTGAGCAGCGCGCCGCTGCTCGGCGTGGCCTACGGCTACCCCGGCGCGCCCGGGCAGTGGTGGCAGCAGCAGGTGGTCCTGGGCCTGCAGCGCGGCGGGCTGCCGCCCCAGGAGATCGCGCGGCTGATGGACAGCTACTTCGAGCTCACCGAGCTGCACATTCACCCCCGCGCGCAGGGCCGCGGTCTGGGCGAGGCGTTGACCCGCCGCCTGCTCGCCGGGCGCGCCGAGGACAACGTCCTGCTTTCCACCCCGGAGACCAACGGCGAGCCCAACCGCGCGTGGCGGCTCTACCGGCGGCTGGGCTTCACCGACGTCATCCGGCGCCACCACTTCGCCGGGGACCCACGCGCGTTCGCGATTCTGGGCCGCGCGCTACCCCTATAGGCCCTATAGGGGTAGCACCGGATCTGGCACGATGACGTCGTGCACGCCAGCGCTCCCCGGGCCCGCGCCCACCGGACGACGTTGTTCACGCCCCGGCGCCGGCGCGCGCTGGCCATCGCGATGCTGCTGCTGATCGTGCCCCTGGCCAGCGGGTGCCTGCGCGTGCGGGCGTCGCTCACCATCTCGCCCGACGACCTGGTGTCCGGGGAGATCATCGCCGCGGCCAAACCGAAGACCCCCAAGGACACCGGCCCCCAGCTGGAAAGCAGCAATCTGCCGTTCGGCCAGAAGGTGGCCGTGTCGACCTACGACAGCGACGGCTACGTGGGGTCGCAGGCGGTGTTCTCCGATCTGACCTTCGCCGAGATGCCGCAGCTGGCGAACATGAACTCCGACGCCCAGGGCGTGAACCTGTCGCTGCGCCGCAACGGCAACCTGGTGATCCTGGAGGGGCGCGCGGACCTGACGTCGGTGACCGACTCCGACGCCGACGTCGAGCTGACCGTCGCCTTCCCCGGCGTGGTGACCTCCACCAACGGCGACCGCGTCGAACCCGACGTCGTCTCGTGGAAGCTCAAGCCGGGCGTGGTGAGCACCATGACCGCCAACGCCCGCTACACCGACCCCAACACCCGCAACTTCACCGGCGCGGGCGTGTGGCTGGGCATCGCGTCGTTCGCGGCGGCCGGCGTGGTTGCGGTGCTGGCCTGGGTCAGCCGCGACCGCTCCCCGCGGCTCACCGGACCGCGCGACCAACCGCCCGGCTAGGCCGGCGACCAGTAGGCCAGCATCTCCGCGAAGGTCTGGAAAGCCGGCCCGGAAACCCCGTAGGTCGCCTCGAAATGGATGCTCAGCGGGAAGCCGAGCTCGCCGACACCGTCGATCACCCGCTTGTAGAGGTCGACCATCAGGCGGCGCTTCTGGTCCGGTTCGGCCGCGGCCAACTGCTGGACGAACGCCTGCTCGTCGGCCACCGCGGAGTTGCCCGGGTCCTGGATCAGCCAGTTGATCAGGCCGACGCGGGTCTCGACCTTCGGCACGAACCCGAAGGACAGCAGGATCTCGGGCCGATGATCGGTGTTTTTGGCGAAGTCGGACAAAAAGCCCACGATCGCGTCGGAGTACAGCAGCTGCGTCATGCCGTACGTCGCGCCCTGGTTGCACTTGAAGTTGAGCCGGCCCTGCTCGCCGTCGCGGGTGGGGATGACGATGACGCCGCGGTTGGTCACCAGCTCGCGATAGATCGACAGGGCGTCGGTCGGCGCGACGCCGGAGCCCTCGCCGTCGTTCATGGTGCGCGGGACGCCCACGAAGACCACGCCCTCCATTCCGGCGCCGCACAGGTCGGTGAGCCGTTGGCGCAGCGACGCCTCGTCCATGAACGCGGTCACCTGCGTGCACAGGCCGCGCAACCCGGGCAGCTCCGGCTTGATGATCGACCAGAAGTCGAGCACGTCCAGTTTCTGCTTCATCGCGACGGGACGGTCGTCGTCCTCGGCGATCATTCCGGGGATCATGACGTGCCGGATGCGGCCGTCGAGTCCGGCTTCGGCGGAGTAGCGCACCACTTTTCGCGCGTCCTCGAGCGCGCGCTCCCGCCCGTCTTCCACATTGGGGGGCACCAACTCGAGCGCGATGGTGTTGAGCGTCACGCGGCTCCTCTCCAGCGGGACAACTGCCAGACAACCCCCGACAGCATAGGGGCAGGATAGTGAGGTACTCGAAGCAACTGGGGGCGGCCTCGGCGACATACACTGTCGACCCAGGGACCTATCGAGCAGAAAGGGGCGCCGCGCTGAGCCCAAAAGCCGCAGCAGCGGCGGCCACCGTCGAGCTGACCGGAGCCATCACCGAACAACTTCGGCGGTATCTGCACCAGCGGCGCGCCCAGAGCGCCCACATCGGCGCCGACTACGACGCCCTGATCGCCGCGCTCGAAGACTTCGTGCTGGGCGGCGGCAAGCGGCTGCGGCCGGCCTTCGCCTATTGGGGCTGGCGGTCGGTGGCCGACGGCGAGCCCGATCCCGAAGCGCTGCTGCTGTTTTCCGCGCTGGAGCTGCTGCACGCCTGCGCGCTGGTGCACGACGACGTGATCGACGACTCCGCCACCCGCCGCGGCCGCCCGACGACCCACGTCCGCTTCGCGGCGCTGCACCGCGACCGGCGGTGGCGCGGATCACCCGAACGGTTCGGGATGTCGGCGGCCATCCTGCTCGGCGACCTCGCGCTGGCCTGGGCCGACGACATCGTTTTCGGGCTGGGCGTCCCCGCCGAGGCCCAGCGGCGGGTGCGGCGCGTGTGGGCCGACATCCGCACCGAGGTGCTGGGCGGGCAGTACCTCGACATCGTCGCCGAGGCCAGCGCCGCCGAGTCGATCGCGTCGGCGATGAAAGTCGACACCTTCAAGACCGCCTGCTACACCGTGGCGCGACCGCTGCAACTCGGCGCGGCCGCCGCCGCCGACCGGCCCGACGTGCAGTCCGTGTTCGCCGAATTCGGCACCGACCTGGGCGTGGCGTTCCAGCTGCGCGACGACGTGCTCGGCGTGTTCGGGGACCCGGCGGTGACCGGCAAGCCGTCCGGCGACGACCTGAGGTCCGGCAAGCGGACCGTGCTGCTGGCCGAGGCGGTGGAGCTGGCCGACAAATCGGATCCGTTGGCTGCCAACCTGTTACGCAGCTCGATCGGCGCGGAGCTGACCGACGCGCAGGTGGGGAAGCTTCGCGACGTCATCGAGTCGGTGGGCGCGCTGGCCGCGGCCGAGCAACGCATCGCCGCGCTGACCGAACGGGCGCTGGCCACGCTGGACGCCGCGCCCATCAACGCCGCGGCCAAGACGGGGCTGGCCCAGCTGGCCGGGATGGCCACCAACCGGTCCGCGTGAGCCGATGACGACCTCCGCCGATCCGCCCCTGACAAAACGTCCTGTGGCCCAGCATCTTTCGCAGCTCGCCGCGTTCTGGACGACACCGGAGGCGAGGCCGGCGCGGCTGGGCTTTGTGGGCTCGGTGCTGATCACCGCGGGCGGTCTGGGGGCGGGCAGCACCAAGCCGCACGACCCCCTGCTGGAAGCGCTGCACCTGTCCTGGCTGCGCTTCGGCCACGGGCTGGTGCTGTCGTCGATCGTGTTGTGGACGGGCGTGGGCCTCATGCTGATCGCGTGGGTGCGCCTGGGCCGCCACGCGCTGGCCGGGAACGCGACCGAGTTCACCATGCGAGCGACCACCGCCTTCTGGCTGGCGCCGCTGCTGCTGTCCGTACCCGTCTTCAGCCGCGACACCTACTCGTATCTGGCGCAGGGCGCGCTGCTGCGCGACGGCTTCGACCCCTACGCCGTGGGCCCGGTGGCCAACCCAAACCCGTTGCTGGACAACGTGAGTCCCATCTGGACGATCACCACCGCGCCCTACGGGCCGGCGTTCATCCTGATCGCGCGGCTGGTCACGATGGCCGTCGGCAATCACGTCATCGCCGGGACGATGCTGCTGCGCCTGTGCATGCTGCCCGGCCTGGCGCTGCTGATGTGGGCCACCCCGCGCCTGGCCCGCCACCTGGGCAACAACGGCGCACTGGCGCTGTGGATCTGCGTCCTCAACCCGCTCGTGCTCATCCATTTGATGGGCGGGGTGCACAACGAGATGCTGATGGTGGGTTTGATGGCCGCCGGGATCGCACTCACCTTCGCCGGGCGCCACATCCTCGGCATCGTGTCGATCACCGTGGCGATCGCGGTCAAGGCGACCGCCGGGATCTCCCTGCCGTTCCTGGTGTGGGTGTGGGCGCGGCATCTGCGCGAGCGCCGCGGGTATCGGCCCGTCCCGGCGTTCCTGGCGGCCACCGCCGCGTCGCTGGCGATCTTCGCCGTCGTGTTCGCGGCGCTGTCCGCCGTGGCCGGGGTCGGGCTGGGGTGGCTGACCGCGCTGGCGGGGTCGGTGAAGATCATCAACTGGCTGACCGTGCCGACCGCGATCGCCAACCTGATCCACGCCGTCGGCAGCGGGCTGTTCCCGGTGAACTTCTATGCCACGCTGCGCATCACCCGCCTCGTCGGCATCGGCATCATCGCGGTGTCGTTGCCGCTGTTGTGGTGGCGGTTCCGGCGCGACGACCGCGCCGCGCTGACCGGGATCGCGGCGTCGATGCTCGTCGTGGTGCTGTTCGTCCCCGCCGCCCTGCCGTGGTACTACTCCTGGCCGCTGGCGGTGGTGGCGCCGCTGGCCCAGTCGCGGCGCGCGGTCGCCGTCGTCGCCGGCCTGTCGACCTGGGTCATGGTGATCTTCAAACCCGATGGGTCGCACGGCATGTACTCGTGGCTGCACGTCGCGCTGGCGGCAGCCTGTGCGCTTGCGGCCGGCTACGCGCTGTACCGGACGCCAAAGCAGCCGGAGCCCCCGGAACCTCGCGCGCCGCAGGCCGTCAGTACGCCATAGCCTGCGCGCGGCGCACGACCTCGCGCGCCTGGTGCGCGTGCAGCGCGTCGACGGGGCGGGCGTTGCTGACCGCATCGCGGGTGCCGTCGCGGGTGATCGTCAGCGACGGGTCGGGGGTGAACAGCCAGCGCACGATCTCGGTGTCGCGGTAGCCGCCGTCGTGCAGGATCGTCAGCAACCCCGGCAGGCTCTTGACCACCTCGCCGGAGTTGGTGAAGAACACCTGCGGCACCACCACACCGCCGCCGCGCCGCACCGCGACCAGGTGCCCCTCCCGCAGTTGCTGCTGCACCTTGCTGACCGCCACGCCGAGCAACTCGGCGACCCGCGCCAAATCGTAGGTTGGCTCGTCGGGATCCAGTACGTCGTCGCCGGCCGGAATACTGCTCATCAGCGCAAGTGTAGGCCCTGCTCGGCGCATTGGGACCCAGGTTGCGCGCCGGATTGCACAGCCACACCTACGATGGCCCCGTGGCCGCAACCGGGACGGGAGACCCCTTGGAGGGCACGTTGCTGGACGGCCGCTACCGCGTCGAGTCCAGGATCGCCAGCGGCGGCACCTCGACGGTGTACCGCGGCCTCGACGTCCGGCTCGACCGCCCGGTCGCGGTGAAGATCATGGACTCGCGCTACGCCGGCGACGACCAGTTCCTGACCCGCTTCCGGCTCGAAGCCCGCACGGTCGCCCGGCTGAAAAACCCTGGCCTGGTCGCGGTTTACGACCAAGGCACCGACGCCCGGCACCCGTTTTTGGTGATGGAGCTCATCGAGGGCGGGACGCTGCGCGAGCTGCTGGCCGAGCGCGGCCCGATGCCGCCGCACGCCGTGGCAGCGGTGCTGCGCCCGGTGCTGGGCGGGCTGGCCGCCGCGCACCGGGCCGGGCTGGTGCATCGCGACGTCAAGCCGGAGAACGTGCTGATCTCCGACGACGGCGACGTCAAGATCGCCGATTTCGGGCTGGTGCGCGCCGTCGCGGCCGCCGGAATCACCTCCACCAGCGTCATTCTGGGCACCGCGGCCTACCTGTCGCCCGAGCAGGTGCGCGACGGCAACGCCGGCCCGCGCAGCGACGTCTACTCCGTCGGGATCCTCACCTATGAGCTGCTGACCGGGCGCACGCCGTTCACCGGAGACTCGGCGTTGTCGATCGCCTACCGGCGGCTGGACGCCGACGTGCCGCCGGCCGGCGCGGTGATCGACGGTGTGCCAACGCAATTCGACGAGCTGATCGAGCGAGCCACCGCGCGCGACCCCGCCGAGCGATACGCCGACGCAATGGAGATGGGCGCCGATCTGGATGCGATCGCCGCGGAACTGGCCCTGCCGGACTTCCGGGTGCCGGCGCCGCGCAACTCCGCCCAGCACCGCTCGGCGGCGCTGCACCACAGCCGGATGAGCCAGCGCCCTCGGCAGCCGGTCCGCCAGCCCACCCGCCAGCTGACCCGCGGGGACTGGGCCGAACCGGCGCGCCCGGCCGACCCCGTCCCCGAGCCCGACGAATACGAATACCAGCCGGTCTCAGGCGAATTCGCCGGAATCCCGATCAGCGAATTCGTGTGGGCCCGCCAGCACGCCCGGCGCATGGTGCTGGTGTGGGTGGCCGTCGTGCTGGCGCTCACCGGCCTGGCCGCGACGGTGGCCTGGACGATCGGCAGCAACCTCAGCGGGCTGCTCTGACTTTTCTCCCGCGAGCGTCCGCAAATGCACGGCCGCGCCGGCGTGTCACTGTACAGACACGGGCGCTCGGCATCCGACGAGAGCTAGTCGCGCAGCATCTCGGCGACCAGGAAGGCCAGCTCCAGCGACTGCTGGGTGTTCAGCCGCGGGTCGCACGCCGTCTCGTAGCGCCCGGCCAGGTCCAGGTCGGAAATGTCTTGCGCCCCACCGAGACACTCGGTGACATTCTCGCCGGTGATCTCCACGTGGATGCCGCCGGGGTGGGTGCCCAGCGCGCGATGCACCTCGAAGAACCCCTGCACCTCGTCGACGATGCGGTCGAAATGCCGGGTCTTGTAGCCGTTGGACGACTCGTGGGTGTTGCCGTGCATCGGATCGCACTGCCAGATCACCTGGTGCCCGGTGGCCTGGACCTTCTCCACGATGGGCGGCAGCAGGTCGCGCACCTTGTTGTTGCCCAGCCTGCTCACCAGCGTCAGCCGCCCGGGCTTGTTGTGCGGGTCGAGCCGCTCGACGTACTCGACGGCCAGCTCCGGGGTCATCGTCGCGCCGATCTTGACCCCGATCGGGTTGGCGATCACCTCGGCGAACGCGACGTGCGCGCCGTCGAGCTGGCGGGTGCGCTCGCCGATCCACACGGTGTGCGCCGACAGGTCGTACAGCTGCGGCTCCCCGCCCTCGACGTCGGACAGCCGCAGCATGGCCCGCTCGTAGTCGAGCACCAAAGCCTCGTGGCTGGCGTAGATCTCGGCGGTCTGCAGGTTGCGGTCGGCCACCCCGCAGGCGCTCATGAACCGCAGGCCCCGGTCGATCTCCGTGGCCAGCGCCTCGTACCGCGCGCCGGCCGGGGAGGTCCGGACGAACTCCCGGTTCCAGTCGTGCACCAGGTGCAGCGACGCCAGCCCCGACGACGTCAGCGCCCGCACCAGGTTCATCGCCGCGCTGGCGTTGGCGTAGGCGCGCACCAGCCGCGACGGGTCGTGCTCGCGCGCGGCGGCGTCCGGGGCGAAGCCGTTGATCATGTCGCCGCGGTAGGACCGCAGCCCCAGCGCGTCGACGTCGGCCGACCGGGGCTTGGCGTACTGGCCCGCGATGCGGGCCACCTTGACCACCGGCATGCTCGAGCCGTAGGTCAAGACGACGGCCATCTGCAGCAGGGTGCGGATGTTGCCGCGGATGTGGGGTTCGGTGTTGTCGACGAACGTCTCCGCGCAGTCGCCGCCCTGCAGCAGGAAGGCCTCACCGCGCGCGACCTGGGCCAGCTGCTCCTGCAGCCGGACGATCTCCGACGGCACCGTCACCGGCGGCACGCTCTCCAGGACCGTGCGCATCGCCGCGGCCTGCTCGGCGGGCCAGCTGGGCTGCTGCGCGGCCGGCTTGGCCAGCGCGGCGTCCAGCCGCGCGCGAAGTTCGGTCGACAGCGGCGGCAGCGACGGCAGCTGGTCGATCGGGATGTCGACGGTCCAGTTCACCCGTCTATGGTAACCAAGCCGCGGCGCTGCTTGATCAGGGCGAACGCGGCTCCCCCGACGCGATCAACCGGAACCGGCGCAGCTGATCGCGGGCGTCGACCAGGGCGTCGTGGGCGTCGCGCGACCGTGGCGGCATCCGCGGGGATCCCCGCTCCTCCCACAACTGCCGCAATTCCCTGGTGAAGCGGGGTATCGCCGCCGGCAGGGCCGGCATCGCGCCCCAGAGCTGGCACAGGGCGACGTGGTCGTACGCCCCCACCCACGCCCACAGCTCGATCGGCTCGCCGGTCTCGACCCCGAAGAACTCCTCGAGATCCGTGCGGATCTGCTTGCGCGAGCGCCATAGCTGCGACGACGGGGACGGCAGCTTGGGCAGCACGTTGGCGCGGACCCAGCTCCCGGCGCGCTCGGGATCGAATTCGGTGGACACCGCGTAGTACTCGCGGCCGTCCTCGGCGGCCACCCCGATCGAGATCAGTTCGATGGTGCGGCCGTCCTCGATGAATTCGGTGTCGTAGAAGTAGCGCACCTCAGGCCCGTTTGCCGATGAGGATCGGCCCGGTGGGCGCGGGCGCCGGGTGCACGTCCTGGTCGAGCCGGGCGTCGACGGCGCGGCTGTCGGGCAGGCGCGGGGTGCCCGCGATCGCGCACTGCACCCACAGCTTGGCGCGCACCACCGGGCGGCGCAGCCTGCGCTCCCGCTGCAGCGCGCGGCGCATCTTGTCGGGCTGGTCGGTGTAGCGCCACCGCGCCCACGGCGCATGGGGGCGCGACAGCCGGATCGCCCCGACGACCAGCAGGACGACGACGAACATGCCCAGCAAACCCGTCCACACCTTGCCCTTGAGCACCACCACCACCGCCAGCGGCAGCGCCAGTGCCAGAGCGCCGCCCACGCCGGCGCGCAGCGCCCATGAATCGGCGCCGTGCCAGACCGGCAGGAAGAACATCAGCGGGTGCAGGCCCAGCATCAACAGGCCGGCCACCGCCACCGCGGCGAAGACCGCGTCCACCGAGGTGCGCCCGTCCTCGGACCAGTAGACGTCGGACAGGTGCAGAATCAACGCGTACTCGTCGAGCACCAGCGCGGCACCGATACCGAAAAGCGTTGCCACTAAAATGAATTCGGGCTCGTGCCCGTCGACCGACAGGGTCACCAGCGTCAGCCCGGAGACCAGCACCAGCAGCACCCCGAACGTCACGTGGTGGATGTGCACCCCACCGATGTGGACATTGCGCGGGTGCCACCACCGCGTCGGGCGCCCCGTCTGGGCGCGGTGGCGGATCACGCGCACGAAACTGCGGGTGACGAAGAACGTCAGGATGAACGCGACCAGGCAGCACAGCAGGGGCAGCCGGCCGCCCTGGTGGATGTCATGGGCGAACCAGTGGGAAACCCCGTACACGAACCAGTGGAACACCCTTGAAAACCTACGCCTGCCTGGCAACGCAGCGCGTGAGCCGCGCTGCGACACGGGGCGCGCGTGGGCACCGATTACGCTGTTCTGGACATGAGTACATGGCGGGCGCCCGGCGCGGGCAGTCAACCCGGGCGCGTTCTGCTGTGGTGCGTGCTGTGGCTGCTGGCCGCCGCGGCGCTGTATTACGTGGCCGGGCAGCTGTTCGGGCACACGCCCTACCGCATCGACATCGACATCTATCAGATGGGCGGGCAGGCCTGGCTGGACGGGCGTCCGCTCTATCGGGGCAACGTGTTGTTCCACACCCCCATCGGGCTGAACCTGCCGTTCACTTATCCCCCGCTGGCGGCCATCGTGTTCTGCCCGTTCTCCTGGCTGCACATGCCGGCGGCCAGCGTCGCGATCACGGTGTTGACGTTGGTCTTGCTGATCGTCTCGACGACGATCGTGCTAACCGGCCTGGGCGTGTGGGACACGTCGGCCGCGCTGCCCGGCCCCGCGTGGCTGCGCCGGCTGTGGTTGGCCGTGCTGGTCACCGCGGCGGCGACGCTGTGGATGGAACCGATCGTCTCGAATTTCGCGTTCGGCCAGATCAACGTCGTGCTGATGACGCTCGTGCTCGCCGACTGCGTGCCGCGCCGGCTGCCCTGGCCGCGCGGGCTGCTGCTGGGCCTGGGGATCGCGCTGAAGCTCACCCCGGCGGTGTTCCTGCTGTACTTCCTGCTGCGCCGCGACAACCGCGCGGCGCTGACCGCGCTCGCGTCGTTCGCGGGGGCCACCCTGCTGGGCTTCGCGCTGGCGCCCGGCGACTCGTGGGAGTACTGGACGCATACCGTCCACCACACCGACCGCATCGGTGAGGCCGCGCTGAACACCGACCAGAACATCGCGGGCACGCTGGCCCGGTTCGGGCTCGACGAGCACCAGCGCTTCGGGCTGTGGGTCGTCGCGTGCCTGCTGGTGCTGGCGTTGACGGTCTGGGCGATGCGGCGGGTGCTGCGGGCCGGCGAGCCCATCGTGGCGGTGATCTGTGTCGCCCTGTTCGGGTTGGTGGTCTCGCCCGTGTCCTGGTCACACCATTGGGTGTGGGCGCTGCCGACGGTGCTGGTGACGGCGGCGGTGGCGTGGCGGCGCCGCAACCTGGCCCTGGCCGCGCTCGCCGCCGCCGGGGTGGCGTTGATGAGGTGGTCGCCGATCGACCTGCTGCCCAAGCATCACGAGACCACGGCGAACCTGTGGCACCAACTGGTCGGGGCGTCCTATGTGTGGTGGGCCCTGGCCGTCATCGCCGCGGCCGGATGGACCGTGACCGCGCGGGCCACGCCGGAGGGTACGGCGACGGCGTCGCCGGCGCCGGTGCCGGCCGCCAGCGGATCCGACTGATTAGCCGACGGCCGTCTCGGGGATCCGGGCGGCCTCGCCCGTCGGGTGGTCGCCGGCCGCTTCCGGGCCGCGTTCCTTGACGCTGGCGGCATAGATGTCGACGTACTCCTGGCCGGAGAGCCCCATCAGCTCGTAGATGACCTCGTCGGTGACGGCCCGCTCGATGAAGCGGTTGCCGGCCAGGCCGTCGAAGCGGGAGAAGTCCATCGGCTCGCCGAAGCGGACGGTGACCCGCCCGAAGCGCAGCATCGTCGTGCCCGGCGGGTTGACCACGTTGGTGCCGATCATCGCCACCGGAATCACCGGGACCCCGGTCTGCAACGCCAGCCGGGCCAGGCCGGTCTTGCCCTTGTAGAGCCGGCCGTCGGGCGAGCGCGTGCCCTCGGGATACATGCCCAGCAGCTTGCCCTGCCCCAGCACCTGCTCGGCCGTGGTCAGCGCGGCCTGGGCGGCGTCGGCGTCGGTGCGGTCGATCGGCACCTGCCCGACGGCGGTGAAGAACCACCGGCTGAACCAGCCCTTCAGCCCGGTGCCGGTGAAATATTCGGACTTCGCGAGAAACGTGATGCGCCGCCGGACCACCAGCGGCAGGAAGAAACTGTCCATCACCGCCAGGTGATTACTGGCCAATATCGCCGGCCCCGAAGTCGGAACATGTTCCAGGCCTTCGACTTTCGGCCGACCGAGCAGGGAGAGCAACGGGCCGAGCAGGATGTACTTGAATAGCCAGTACCACATGGCCCTCCCTCTCGCCCGCCCCCGTTGTTCTGGCCAACTGTACCGACCCGCGGCCCAACCGACCACCTTCGGCCGTCGGGTCACTCCTCGACGGTGACCGGGATCGGCTGGTAGCGGGTCTGCACCGCGCCGTCCGCCGCGGGGGTCTGCCCGCCCGGGCCGTCCGGGGGCGGTTGCGGCGAGAGGTCGATGTCGTTGACGTCGTTGACGATGCCGCGGATCACCTCCAGCAAAGCCACGCTGTGGTTGGCGATCACGGTGAGCAACGGGTGTTGCTCACCCGTCGCCAGCGCGGCCAGCGCGCACACCGGGCACCACACCTGTTGGCACTTGCCGGTTCCGGCGCCGGCCCCCGCCGTCAGCGCGGCCGCCGCCCGTACCGCCGGGTCGATGCCGTCCAGGATCGCCTGGGCGAGCCGGCGCAGCTCGGGACCGATTTCGGGATGAGACCCGTTCATTTCGGCCACACCTCCGGATCCGGTCGAAAGCGGACTGTCAGCTCGGTCCCCCGCAGGTGCGCGTCGAGCACCGTGCAGCGCCGCAGGACGGACGCCAACCGGACCCGGCGCCGCAACCCTCCGGCGCTGATGATCAGGTCGTCGTCGACACGGCCCAACGCCAGCCCCGAAGGATCGAGCTGGGGCAACGTTAGCCGCATCCGGTAGATCGACCCAAGCCCCGACCCGGATTCCAGGTCGACGACGGGGCGCAGCGGTCCGGGCGGCGGCGCGCCGCCGCGCCGGCGGGCGCCGTCGATCAGCGAGGCCAGCGCCTTGGGGCCGATCGGCTCGCCGGACAGGTGCGGGGTCAGCACCAGCGCCACGTCGCCGATGGCGGCGTCGAGTTCGTCGAGGACGACGCGTTGTTCGGCGATGCGTTCGGCGTACCAGTAGAACGCCGGGTGCTCGGGCAGGTTGTGGTACTCGTAGGACTCGTCCTCGGTGAGCACCTGGTTGACGATCAGCTCCTCGACCCGCACGCCCATCAGCGCCAGCGACCCCAGCGTCCGCACCGCCTCGGCGGCCACCACCCGCTCGGGCGTCAGCACCAGGTGCGCGGTGACCAGCTCGCCGTCGGTCAGCAGCGCGCCCAGGCGCTCGACGCTGGCGCTGATCCGCTCCAGCAGCTCCACGACCGCGGCCGAGCGGGCGTCGTCGGCGGCGATGGACAGCCTGCGATGGCGCGGCCACGCGCGCTCCACGTAGAGCCCGAAGGTGGCGGGCAGGGTCAGCATGCGCAGCGCGTCGGCGGTCGAGGCGCAGTCGACGACGATGCGGTCCCATCGCCCGCAGGCGGCGAGCTCGCCGACGGCGTGCAGGCCCAACACCTCCTGAACGCCCGGCAAGGCCGAAAGCTCTTCGGGCGCAATGGTACTCAGCTCGGAGTCGGCAAACCGGCGGTCCAGGGTGTTGACCACGCCGCGCCACCGGGCCTCGAGCAGGGCCAGGGTGTCCAGCGCCAGGGCGTCGAGGAAGCCGCCGCCGGCCTCGGCGTCATCGGCGAGCACCCGGACCAGTTCGCCCTGGCCGGTCGGCGGTACCGCGACGCCCAGCACGTCGCCCAGCGAGTGCGCCTGGTCGGTGGAGACCACCAGCACCCGTCGTCCCGCGCCCGCGTCGCAGACCGCGGTGGCGGATGCCAGCGTGGACTTGCCTACCCCACCCTTACCGACGAAAAGACTGATCCGGGCTGGGACGGGCGCGCTGGACTCGGTGGTCTCACTCAGCCCTCGACTCGTTTCTTCAGATCTTTCAACGCGGTGTCGGTCAGCCTGCGCTCGGCTTTGCGCTTGAGCAAGCCGATCATCGGGACGGCGAGGTCGACCGAGAGTTCATAGGTGACGTCGGTGCCAGATCCCTTGGCGGCCAACCGATATGAGCCCTCGAGGGATCGCAGCAGCGAGCTGGAGACCAGGGTCCAGCTCAGCGACTGGCGGTCTTTTGGCCACTGGTAGGACATGACCATGGTGTCTTTGATGACGCCGGCGTCCATCACGAACCGCACGACCTTCGGGTAGCCGTCGGCGCCGCGCTCCTGCACCTCGGCTTCCTTGTACTCCGAGATCCACTCCGGGTAGGAGTCGATGTCGGCGATGACATCGAGCACCGTGTTCGGATCGGCTTCGATGTGGATGGTCTGCGTCGTCTTCTCCGCCACCTGGCTGCTGCCCTCTCTCCCGCCGCGGGTGGTGCCCCGCGCATCGCCGCGCGTGTCCGCGATATATAGGACTACCCCGACCGCCGCGCCGAAACGGTACTCCTACCGGCATACCTCGATCGAAGTCAAACTACCGGAGAAACGCCGACCGGACGCGACCGTTCCACCGTCCTTTTGACCTCGAAGGCCATTTTCTTGCCGGCCACCCGGCGGCGGTGTGTCATCTTCGCCAGGTTGAGCTTGGCCAGCTGCCAGGCCGCCACCCCGGTGGGCTCGGCGTGCAGGAAATAGTGCAGCACCACCCCGTCCAGCGAGGGCTCCAGCCAGATCTCCATGGTGCCGGTCAACGCGCCCGTGACCGCCCACCGGATGCCCTTTTCGGCGCGCTCCTCCACGACCTGCAGCCGCAGGTCCGGCCACCACCGACGCCAGCACGACGGGTCGCTGACCGCGGCACCCACCCGCGCGCCGTCGGCGGCGACGAACGTCTGGTCGGCGATCTGGATGCTGTTCATCGCCCCAGCTTCACACACCGGCCTAAAGCGCGAGTCCGCGGATTAGGCTGGGCGGCAGCAAACCGACCCGAAGCGGGTCGCGCAACGTCACTACTTCGATCGAGGTCATCACAGTGCGTGAGTACAGTGTCCCCGCCCGGTTTACCGTCGGCGAGCGCGAAAACGTCGCGGCCATGGTGTTCGAGCACGAACGCAACGACCCCGGCTTCGTCATCTTCCGCCGTCAGGTCGACGGCGCGTGGACCGACGTCACGTGCGCCGAGGCGGCCACCCAGGTTCGCGCGGCGGCGCTGGGCCTGATCTCCCTGGGGGTGCAGGCCGGTGACCGGGTGTGCGTCTTCTCGGCCACCCGCTACGAGTGGGCGATCCTGGACCTCGCGATCCTGTCGGTCGGCGCGGTCACCGTGCCGATCTACGAGACGTCCTCGGCCGAACAGGTGCGCTGGGTGCTGCAGGACTCCGAGGCCGTGCTGGCCTTCGCCGAGACCGATGCGCACGCCGCGACGGTCACCGAGCTCACCGCCGAGCTGCCCAGCCTGCGCCGGGTGCTGCACATCGACGGGGCGGGCCCCAAGGCGCTCGACCAGCTCGCCGAGGCCGGTGCCGGCGTGGAGCCCGCCGAGCTGACCGCCCGCCTCGAGGCGCTGCGCGCCGACGACCCGGCGACGCTGATCTACACCTCGGGCACCACCGGGCGGCCCAAGGGGTGCCAGCTCACCCATTCCAACCTGCTCTACGAGAGCCGGGGCGCCAAGGAATCCCTGCCCACGCTGCTCGACGAGGGGCAGCGGCTGCTGGTCTTTCTGCCGCTGGCCCACGTGCTGGCCCGGTCGCTGACCCTGTCCGCGTTCGCCAACAAGGTGACGGTCGGGTTCACCAGCGACATCAAGAACCTGCTGCCGATGCTGGCGGTGTTCAAGCCGACGGTGGTGGTGTCGGTGCCGCGGGTGTTCGAGAAGGTGTACAACACCGCCGAACAAAACGCCGCCACCGACGGCAAGGGGCGCATCTTCGCGATGGCCGTGCAGACCGCCGTCGACTGGAGCCAGGCCCACGACCACGGCCGCCGGCCCGGCCTGCTGCTGCGCGCCCGCCACACGCTGTTCGACCGCCTCGTCTACCACAAGCTGCGCGCGGCGCTGGGCGGCGAGTGTCACGCGTCCGTCTCGGGCGGCGCGCCGCTGGGCGCGCGGCTGGGCCACTTCTACCGCGGCGTGGGCCTGACCATCCACGAGGGCTACGGCCTGACCGAAACCAGCTCGGCCATCACGGTCAACCAGGTGGGCAACGTCAAGATCGGCACCGTCGGAACGTTGTTGCCCGGCAACAGCATGCGCATCGCCGCCGACGGCGAGCTGCTGGTCCGCGGCGGCGTGGTGTTCGGCGGCTACTGGCGCAACGAGCAGGCCACCGCCGACGCGTTCACCGACGGCTGGTTCAAGACCGGGGACCTGGGCGCGCTCGACGAGGACGGCTTCTTGACGATCACCGGCCGCAAGAAGGAGATCATCGTCACCGCCGGCGGCAAGAACGTCGCCCCCGCGGTGCTCGAGGACCAGCTGCGGGCGCACCCGCTAATCAGCCAGGCCATGGTGGTGGGCGACGCCAAGCCGTTCATCGGCGCGCTGATCACCATCGACCCCGAGGCGATCGGCGCCTGGAAGGAGCGCAACCACAAGCCCGCCGACGCGTCGGTCGCCGATCTGGCCACCGACCCCGACCTGTTCGCCGAGGTGGACGCGGCCGTCAAGAACGCGAATCTGGCCGTGTCGCATGCCGAGTCGATCCGCAAGTTCCGCATCCTGCCCGTCGACTTCACCGAGGACACCGGCGAGCTGACGCCGACGATGAAGGTCAAGCGCAACGTGGTGGCCGAGAAGTTCGCCGCCGACATCGAGTCGATCTACGCCAAGGACTGAGCGGCGCGGCACCCTCCGCGAGCAGACGCAAAAGCACCCGACACGCCGGGCGTGCGGGTGCTTTTGCGTTCCCCCTACTTCGTGGGGGGACCCCCAGCTCGGCACCACTAGTCCAGCAGGTCGCCCAGGCGGGCGGCCAGCGCGTCCCAGCGCCACTGCGACGTCACCCACTCGCGCCCGGCCGCGCCCATCGCGGCGGCCCGGTCACGATCGGCCAGCAACCCGGCGACGGCGTCGGCGACCTTGTCCACCGAGCGGCCGTCGACCACCAGCCCGGTTGCGTTGTGCCGCACCGTTTCCGGCGCCCCGCCCGATAGCCCGGCGATCACCGGCACGCCCGTCGCCGAGGCCTCCAAAAAGACGATGCCCAGGCCCTCCACGTCCATGCCGGCGCCGCGGGTGCGACACGGCATCGCGAACACGTCGGCCATGGCGTGATGGGTGGGCAGTTCACCGGCGGGCACGCCGCCGGTGAAGGTGACGTGCTCGGCAACCCCGCACTCGTGGGCCAGCTTGCGCAGCGCGTCGGAGTAGGGGCCGCCGCCGACGATGACCAGCGCCGCCCCGTCGACGCGGCGCCGGATCGACGGCAGCGCCTTGATCAACGTGTCCTGGCCCTTGCGCGGCACCAGCCGCGACACGCACACCACGGTCGGCCGCTCGCCGAGCCGGTAGCGGTCGCGCAGCTCGGCCCGCGCGGCCGGGTCCGGCCGGAACCGGTCGGTGTCCACGCCCGGTGGCAGGTACTCCAGCCGCGCCGCGCGCCCGAAGGCCGACGCGAAGCGCGACCGCGTGTAGCGGCTGACGAACGTCACCGCGTCGGTGTGGTCGCCGATGCGGCGCAGCACCGACCGCGCGACCGGCAGCATCGACCAGCCCACCTCGTGGCCGTGCGTGCTGGCCAGCACCCGGGTCGCGCCGGCCTGCCGCGCGCGCGGCGCCAGCAGCGCCAGCGGCGCTGCCGCGCCGAACCAGACGGTGTCGATGCCGTGCTCGCCGATCAGCCGGCGCATCCGCGCGTCCACCGCGGGGCCGGGCAGCATCAGCGTGCCCGGGTGGCGCACCACCCGATAGGCGGCAGCCCGGTCGAAAGCCTCGGCGCCCTTCCATTGCGGCGCGTACACCGTCACGGAATGCGCGCCGGCGCCGGCCAGCCGGCCGACGAACTCGCCCAGGTAGGACTGGATGCCGCCCGGGCGGGGCGGAAAGTCGTTGGTTACCAGCAGGACCCGGCTCACTGACGACAGGCTAGCGGCCCGGCCACTGATGCCAGCGCACCAGCAGCCCCGCCGTGTCGACGCCGAGGACGTCGTGGACGGCGGTGGGCACGTCGACGTGGCCGACGCCGCAGCCGGCCGAATACAGCTCGCGCAGCTTGGGCGCGCCGTAGGTGTCGGCGACGAAGCGGGCGAACCACCAGGCGCGGTCGTAGGCCGCCGAGCGTTGCGGGCCCGGCGCGTTCAGGTCGTCGTCGGTGGGCAGTGTCAGCGGGACCGGCAGCGCGTCGGCGGACACCGGGGTGGGCGGCCGGGCGACGAAATCGGCCACCCCTTCGGTGAGCCACGCGGGCGCGTCGGCTGCCGTGTAGGCGCGGGTGGCGTAGTGAAAAAGCTCGTGGGTCAAGACAATTCGCAACGCGGGCTCGTTCATGTTGGCGGCGCCGGGCGCAAACACGATCCGCTGGCCGACGGCCACCCGACGGGCGGGGTCGACGCGGTCGGCGACCGTCACCGCCGCGATGTCGGCCCACTGCGACGCCGGTCCCCCGCCGGCGGCGGCGCGAAACTGTTCGGCGGAGCCGGCGGCGAGCACCGTGATCTCGCGCGGCCAGTCAGCGCCCCAGAAGGCGTCCACGGCGCCGATCGCGGCGCCGATGTTGGATGCCACCCGCGACAGCAGCCGGTCGCCGGCCACGCCACCGAGGCCGACGAGCCGGACGGTGCGGTCACCGACGACCAGGGACTTCGACGCCGCGCCGACGTGGCCGCGCGCGGGCGTGACGAGCTGCGCGTGCCGGGAGCGGGTGTCGCCGGCAGCGTCGAACGGCACGGCCGCGGCGACGATCAGTTCGAGGGCGAACACCCAGGCCAGCAGGATCGACAGCCGGCGCCGCCGGCCGGGACGGTCAGTAGCGGCGGGCGTCGTGGACCGGGCCTGCGGCATTCATCGGCACCACGCGCACCGGCTGGCCGTAGGTGGAGGAATGGATCACCATGCCGTCACCGACGTAGATGCCGCTGTGTGACGCGTCGTTATAGAACGTGACCACGTCACCCGGCTGCAGGTCCGACATCGCGACCGGCTGGCCGCCCTGCGCCTGCGCCTGGCTGGAGTGCGGCAGCGAGATGCCGGCCTGCTGGAAGGCCCACATGACCAGCCCGGAGCAGTCGAAGCCGCCGGGCGCGGCGCCGCCCCACACGTAGGGCGAGCCGACCTGGGTCAGCGCGGCCTGCACGACGGTCCCACGGTCGCCGCCGCCCACGCCGCCGGGCGCGCCGGGCAGGCCGAAGGGAGGCGGAGCGCCGCCGGGCGCCTGTCCGCCGGGCGGCGGCGCGCCGGGTGGCAACGCGTCCGGCGCCGGCGTACCCGGAGCCGGGGCGCCGGCCGGGAGCTGCCCGGGGTCGGCGAGCGCGGTGCGCTGCTGTGGCGTCAGGGCCACGTATTGCGACTTGACGACCGCGATCTGCACCTGCAGCTGGCTCTGCTTGGACTGCAGGCTCGCGCGGACGGCGGCGGCCTGCTCGGCCGCGCTCTTGGCGTCGGCGGCGGACTTGGCGGAGGCCTGCTCGGCCCTGGCGGCCTGCTCGCCGGCGACCCGGTAGCTCGCCATCTGCGTGCGCATCTGGGTCGCCATGAGCCGCTGCACCGCCAGCTTGTCGATCAGGCCCTGCGGCGAGGCCGCGGTCAGCATGGCCTCCATGCCGTCGACGCGGCCACCCATGTACTGCGCGGCGGCGAGCTTGTTGACCGCCCCCTGGAAGGCGGCCAGGCGCGCCTTGGCGTTGTCGGCGGCGGCCTGGTCGTCGGCGTGCTTCTTCTCCGCGGCACGCTGGGCGGCCAGCTTGTCGTTCAGGTCGAGTTGCGCGCTGTGCATCGCCTCGGTGGTCTGCTCGGCCTGGCGCGACAGCTGGTTCAGCTTCGCCAGCGCATCCTCGGCCGGGTCGGCCACGGAAAAGCCGCTATTCGCGGCAACAACACCCGAGAAGATGGTCAGGCCCGCTAACGTCCCGAGGACAGAACGTGTAAGCACACGCGCACACGGGTATAGACGGACGAAGCTCAAGATTTGCATCCTTAAACGGCCTGGGAACGGCACGGCCGGGGCACTCCCGGTGCGCCGTCGAGCTAGTTTAGGTCTCAAATAGGTTACGGAATGATATCGGCGTTTGTCCAAAGCGGTTCGTTAAGAAAATAGGAAGATTTCTGTCATTACTTTGTGAATGATGGCGATCCCCTAAGAAGTCCGAGCGGTTTTGGCGCACAAGGCAATTAGGCTACACCGGACCCTCGATCGCGACGAATCGGCACGAGACGCAACCGCGGTGCCAACCCGGCGTCGGCGAGCACCTCGAGCGCGGCCCGCTCGTCCTCCAGCAGCGTTCCCGGCACCCCGAGCAGCACGCTGACCACGCAGTCGCGGCAGCGCAGCCCGCGCACCGCGCAGTCGTCGCAGTCGATCACCACCGGTGCGAGCGCCGTGTCGCCCGTGCCGTCGCTTCGTACCATCTGGGCCGTCCTCTCGGTATGCCTTGCCAACGCCGCGTTCGCGCGCTTGCCCGCACGCTAACCGCGCCCACCGACATCGGCGTGGGAGCCGGCGGCTGTCGGTGGATCTGCCTAACGTCACGGCCATGGGTGCGACCGGGGCGGCTCAGCTGAGCTTCGCCGACGTGGGCTGGGACCCGGGCGCCTCCCCGATCGACGAAATCCCCTTGCGCGAAACCACTTTCGTCGTGGTGGACCTGGAGACCACCGGCGGGCGCACCAAGGGCACCGACGAGACGCCGTGCGACGCCATCACCGAGATCGGGGCGGTCAAGGTCCGCGGCGGCGTGGTGCTCGGCGAGTTCGCCACGCTCGTCGACCCGCAGCGCAGCATCCCGCCGCAGATCGTCCAGCTCACCGGCATCACCACGGCGATGGTGTGCGACGCCCCGACTATCGACGCCGTGCTGCCGATGTTCCTCGAGTTCGCCGGTGACGCGGTGCTCGTCGCCCACAACGCCGGGTTCGACATCGGGTTCCTGCGCGCCGCCGCGCAGCGCTGCGGGATCGCCTGGGGCCGCCCGCAGGTGCTGTGCACGGTCCGCCTGGCCCGGCGCGTGCTCACCCGGGAGGAAGCCCCCAGCGTGCGCCTGGCCGCCCTGGCGCGGCTGTTCGCCGTCGCCGCCCAGCCCACCCACCGCGCCCTCGACGACGCGCGAGCGACCGTCGACGTGCTGCACGCGCTCATCGAGCGGGTGGGCAACCAGGGCGTGCACACCTACGCCGACCTGCGCTCCTACCTGCCCGGCGTGACGCCGGCCCAGCGCCGCAAAAAGGTGCTCGCCGAGGGATTGCCGCGCCGGCCGGGGGTCTACCTGTTCCGCGGGCCGGCCGGCGAGGTGCTCTACGTCGGGACCGCCGTCGACCTGCGGCGACGGGTGGGCCAGTACTTCACCGGCGCGGATCCCCGCGGCCGGATGAAGGAGATGGTCACGCTGGCCGTCGCCGTCGACCACGTCGAGTGCGCGCACCCGCTGGAGGCCGGCGTGCGCGAGCTGCGGATGCTGGCCGCGCACGCCCCGCCCTACAACCGGCGGTCGCGGTTTCCGCAGCGGTGGTGGTGGCTGGCGCTCACCGACGAGGCGTTTCCGCGGCTCGCCGCCGTGCGGGCGCCGCGGCACGACCGCGCCGTCGGCCCGTTCCGGTCCCGCGCCGACGCCGCCGACACCGCCGAGCTGCTCGCCCGGTTCACCGGGCTGCGCACCTGCACCACCCGGCTGGGCCGCTCGGCCCTGCACGGCCCGGCCTGCCGCGAGGCCGAGATCGCGCCCTGCCCGGCCGCCCGCGGCGTCACGGCCACCCAGTACGCGGCGGCCGTGGCCCGCGCCGCGGCCCTGATCGACGGCGCCGACAACGACGCCCTGGCCGCCGCCGTGCGCCGCGTCGCCGCGCTTGCCGAGCAACGTCACTTCGAGAGCGCCGGGCGGCTGCGTGACCGCGCCGCGACCGCCATCGAGACGCTGTGGCGCGCCCAGCGGCTGCGGGCGCTGGCCGCGGTGGGTGAATTGATCGCCGCCGCACCGGACGGCCAGGGCGGCTACCACCTCGCCGTCGTCCGGCACGGCCAACTCGCCGCGGCCGGCACCGCCCGCCGCGGGGTGCCCCCGATGCCGGTGGTCGACGCCATTCACGCTGGCGCACAGGCGATCCTGCGGACGGCGGCCCCGCTCGGCGGCGCGCTGCTCGAGGAGACCGCCCTCATCGCCCGCTGGCTGGCCGCCCCCGGGGTGCGCATCGTGCGGGTCGCAAACGACTCGGACGGCTCGGATGACGGGTGGGCCTCGCCGTGGCGGTCGGCCGGGGCCCTCGCGGCGTGGGCGGCGCTGGCGCGCTCGGCGCGGCTGGCCGGCGAGCAGGTCGGCGACTCAGGCCTGCTGGCCGAACCGCACCCACCGCGCGAGCAGCTGTTCGGCCGCGCCCGAGTCGATGGCGGCGCTGGCTCGGGCCAACCCGTCCTCCCAGGCCGGCAGCCATTCAGCGCGGCTGGATAGCCCGGCGTGCGCGACGATCGCGCCGGCGGCGTTGAGCACCACGGCGTCGCGGACCGGGCCGCCGGCGCCGGCCAGCACCGCGCGCGCCTCCGCCGCGTTGGCCTGCGCGTCGCCGCCCAGCAGCTCGTGCAGCTCGGCGCGGGCGAACCCGAATCCGGCCGGGTCGAACGTCAGCCGGTCCACGGTGCCGGCCTGCACCCGCCAGATCGTGCTGGTGGTCGTGGTGGTCAGCTCGTCGAGCCCGTCGTCGCCGTGCACCACCAGCACGCTGGACCGGCGCGCCGCGAACACCCCGGCCATCACCTCGGCCAGGTCGGCGAACGCGCAGCCGATCAAACCCGCCCGCGGCCGCGCCGGATTGGTAAGCGGCCCAAGGAGATTGAACACCGTCGGCACCCCGACCTCGCGGCGCATCGCGGCCGCGTGCCGGTACGAGGGGTGGAACAGCGGCGCGAAGCAGAACCCGATCCCCACGTCGGCCAGGCTGCGCGCGACCTGCTCGGGCCCCAGGTCGATGCGCACCCCCAGCGCCTCGAGCGTGTCCGCGCCGCCGGACAGCGACGACGCCGCCCGGTTGCCGTGCTTGACCACCGGAACCCCGGCGGCCGCGACCACGATCGACGCCATCGTGGACAGGTTGACCGTGTTGACGCCGTCGCCCCCGGTGCCGACGATGTCGACGGCGTCGTCGGGGATCTGACCGGCGGGCAACGGCAGGGCGTGGCCCAGCATGACGTCGGCCAGCTCGCTCACCTCGGCCGCGGTGGGGGCCTTCATGGTGATCGCCACTGCGAAGGCGGCGATCTGGGCCGGGCTCGCGCCGCCGGTCATGATCTGGTCCATGGCCCAGCCGGCCTGGCCCCGCGCCAGTTCCCGGCCGCCGGTCAGCCGGCCGAGCACCTCCGGCCACGACGAATCCGGCCCGGACGCCGGTCCGGGCGGGAAGGCTTCAGACGACGCGGCCACGCGCCGATGGTCCCACGAGAACCGGCGGCCCCCCAATCGCCGCCGCCACGCGAAACGCCGATCGCGGTTTTTTCCGACCCGGGTAGAGCTCGACAACTACAAAGCGTCATACTTGCGGATGTGACCAGCGCTGTGGGGACCTCCGGTACCGCGATCACGTCGCGAGTTCATTCGCTCAATCGGCCCAACATGGTCAGTGTCGGCACCATAGTTTGGCTGTCCAGCGAACTCATGTTCTTTGCTGGCCTGTTCGCGATGTATTTCACCGCGCGGGCGCAGGCCGGCGGGAAGTGGCCGCCGCCACCGACCGAGCTGAATCTCTATCAGGCCGTGCCGGTGACGCTCGTGCTGATCGCCTCGTCGTTCACGTGCCAGATGGGCGTGTTCGCGGCCGAACGCGGCGATGTGTTCGGGCTGCGCCGCTGGTACGTGATCACGTTTTTGATGGGGCTGTTCTTCATCCTCGGCCAGGCCTACGAGTACTACCACCTGATGACGCACGGGACGACCATCCCCGGCAGCGCCTACGGCACCGTGTTCTACCTCGCGACCGGGTTCCACGGCCTGCACGTCACCGGCGGCCTGATCGCGTTCATCTTCCTGCTGGCCCGCACCGCGATGAGTAAATTCACGCCGGCGCAGGCAACGGCCAGCATCGTCGTCTCCTACTACTGGCATTTCGTCGACATCGTGTGGATCGCGCTGTTCACCGTGATCTATTTCATCCGATGAGGGCCGGCGCTGGACGGAACAGGAGTGCTCGGTTGAAGAAACTGGGGTCTACCCGCAAATCAGGCGGTCAGCGCCGTGAGCGCGCGCGACGGCGGCTGCGTCGCCGGCTGTCTGGCGGCCTGCTGCTGCTGATCGCGCTGGTCATCGCCGGCGGGCTGGCAGCAGTTCTTACCCCCACCCCGCAGGTGGCCGTCGCCGACGAGTCGTCGTCGGCGCTGCTGCGCACCGGCAAGCAGCTGTTCGACACGTCCTGCGTGTCCTGCCACGGCGCCAACCTGCAGGGCGTGCCCGACCACGGGCCGAGCCTGATCGGCGTCGGCGAGGCGGCCGTCTACTTCCAGGTGTCCACCGGCCGGATGCCCGCCATGCGCGGCGAGGCGCAGGCGCCGCGCAAGGAGCCGATCTTCGACGAGTCCCAGATCGACGCGATCGGCGCCTACGTGCAGGCCAACGGCGGCGGCCCGACCGTCGTGCGCAACCCCGACGGCAGCCTGGCCATGGGTTCGCTGCGCGGCAACGACCTGGGCCGCGGCGGCGACCTGTTCCGGCTCAACTGCGCGTCGTGCCACAACTTCACCGGCAAGGGCGGGGCGCTGTCGTCCGGTAAGTACGCGCCCGACCTGGGCCCGGCCAACGAGCAGCAGATCCTGGCCGCGATGCTGACCGGCCCGCAGAACATGCCGAAGTTCTCCGACCGTCAGCTGTCCTTCGACGCCAAGAAGGACATCATCGGCTACGTCAAGGCCGTCTCCGAAGAGCGCCAGCCGGGCGGCTACGGCCTCGGCGGATTCGGGCCCGCGCCCGAGGGCATGGCCATGTGGATCATCGGGATGGTGGCCGCCATCGGGCTGGCACTGTGGATTGGGGCGCGAGCATCATGACTCACGACGACGTGCGCGGCTCGGACACCGACAAGGGACCGGGGGCGCCACACGAGCCCGACGAGGCCGCGCTGGCCACGATGTCGCAGCAGGAACTGGTGGCGCTGGGCGGCAAGCTCGACGGCGTCGAAACCGTGTTCAAGGAGCCCCGCTGGCCCGTCGAGGGCACCAAGGCCGAGAAGCGCGCCGAGCGCTCGGTGGCCCGGTGGCTTTTGCTGGGCGGTGGTTTCGGGCTGGCGCTGCTGGTGATCTTCTTGTTCTGGCCCTGGGAGTACAAGTCCAAGGAGGAGTCGGGCAACTTCCTGTACTCGCTGGCCACCCCGCTGTACGGGCTGACCTTCGGGGCGTCCATCCTGTGCATCGCCGTCGGCGCCGTGCTGTACCAGAAAAGGTTTATCCCGGAAGAGCTTTCGATTCAGGACCGCCACGACGGCGCCTCCCGCGAGGTGGACCGCAAGACGGTGGTGGCGAACCTGACCGACGCGTATGAGGGTTCGACGATCGGGCGGCGCAAGCTGGTCGGGATGTCGCTGGGCGTGGGCCTGGGCGCGTTCGGGCTGGGCACCCTGGTCGCGTTTGCCGGCGGCCTGATCAAGAACCCGTGGAAGCCGGTCGTGCCGACCGCCGACGGCATGAAGGCCGAGCTGTGGACGTCGGGCTGGACCCCGCGCTACCACGGCGAAACCATCTACCTGGCGCGGGCCACCGGCTCGCACTCCGGGGCGCCGTTCGTCAAGATGCGCCCCGAGGACATGGACGCCGGGGGCATGGAGACCGTCTTCCCGTGGCGCGAGTCCGACGGCGACGGCACCACCGCCGAGTCGCACGAAAAGCTGACCACCATCAAGATGGGCATCCGCAACCCCGTGATGCTGATCCGCGTCCGGCCCAGCGACATGCCCCGGGTGGTCAAGCGCCAGGGCCAGGAGAGCTTCAACTTCGGCGAGTTCTTCGCCTACACCAAGGTCTGCTCGCACCTGGGCTGCCCGTCGTCGCTGTACGAGGAGCAGACCTACCGGATCCTGTGCCCGTGTCACCAGTCGCAGTTCGACGCGCTGCATTTCGCCAAGCCGATCTTCGGCCCGGCGGCGCGCGCGTTGGCGCAACTGCCGATCACCATCGACTCCAACGGGTACCTGGTCGCCAACGGCGACTTCGTCGAGCCCGTCGGTCCGGCATTCTGGGAGAGGACGACATCATGAGTCCGAAACTGAGTCCCCCGAAGATCGGTGACGTCCTGGCCCGCCAAGGCGAGGACATCGATACGCGCTATCACCCGTCGGCGGCGGTGCGCAGGCAGCTCAACAAGGTCTTCCCCACCCACTGGTCGTTCCTGCTGGGTGAGATCGCGATGTACAGCTTCATCGTCCTGCTGATCACCGGCGTGTACCTGACGCTGTTCTTCGACCCGTCGATGACCGAGGTCACCTACAACGGCGTCTACCAGCCGCTGCGCGGCGTCGAGATGTCGCGCGCCTACGAGACGGCGCTGAACATCTCCTTCGAGATCCGCGGCGGCCTGTTCGTCCGGCAGATCCACCACTGGGCCGCGCTGATGTTCTCCGCGTCGATCATGGTGCACCTGGCGCGCATCTTCTTCACCGGCGCGTTCCGCCGGCCTCGCGAGGCGAACTGGGTTGTCGGGTCGCTGCTGCTGATCCTGTCGATGTTCGAGGGCTACTTCGGCTACTCGCTGCCCGACGACCTGCTCTCGGGCATCGGCCTGCGGGCCGCGCTGTCGTCGATCACGCTGGGGATGCCGGTGATGGGCACCTGGCTGCACTGGGCGCTGTTCGGCGGCGACTTCCCCGGCACCATCCTGATCCCCCGCCTGTACGCGCTGCACATTTTGCTGCTGCCGGGCATCATCCTGGCGCTGATCGGGCTGCACCTGGCGATGGTGTGGTTCCAGAAGCACACCCAGTTCCCCGGCCCCGGCCGTACCGAGCACAACGTCGTCGGCGTGCGGGTGATGCCGCTGTTCGCGGTCAAGTCCGGCGCTTTCTTCGCCGCCATCGTCGGCGTGCTGGGCCTGATGGGCGGCCTGCTGCAGATCAACCCGATCTGGAACCTGGGTCCCTACAAGCCATCTCAGGTGTCGGCCGGCTCGCAGCCCGACTTCTACATGATGTGGACCGAGGGCCTGGCGCGCATCTGGCCGCCGTGGGAGTTCTACTTCTGGCACCACACGATTCCCGCCCCGGTCTGGGTCGCGCTGATCATGGGCCTGGTCTTCATCCTGCTGATCATCTACCCGTTCCTGGAGAAGCGGTTCTCCGGCGACTACGCGCACCACAATTTGCTGCAGCGGCCGCGTGACGTCCCGGTGCGCACCGCGATCGGGGCCATGGCGATCGCCTTCTACATGATCCTCACCCTGGCGGCGATGAACGACATCATCGCGTTCAAGTTCCATATCTCGCTGAACGCGACGACGTGGATCGGGCGCATCGGGATGGTGATCCTGCCCCCGTTCGTGTACTTCATCACCTACCGGTGGTGCATCGGGCTGCAGCGCAGCGACCGCGACGTGCTCGAGCACGGCGTCGAGACCGGCATCATCAAGCGGCTGCCGCACGGCGCCTACATCGAGCTGCATCAGCCGCTGGGGCCCGTCGACAGCCACGGCCACCCGCTCCCGCTCGCGTACCAGGGTGCGGCCATTCCCAAACGGATGAACAAGCTGGGCTCGGCGGGCTCGCCGGGCGCCGGCAGCTTCCTGTTCGCCGACCCGGCCGCCGAGGACGCCGCGCTGCGCGAGGCCGCGCACTCCGCCGAGCAACGCGCGCTCACCGCGCTGCGCGAGCACCAGGACAGCATCGTCGGCTCCCCCAACGGCGAGCACGCCGAGCACTAGCCCGGCGGCTGCCCACAGCCAGAGTGCAACTACCGACACCCGCACTCGGGCGATGCCTCGGCCACTGCACTCTCGAGCACTCTCGCGGCCTCAGCCGACGAATCGGCCGATCGCGCCGAAGGCCGCGAGCAGCAGAAGAATCACGTTGACGGGCAACGGCTGCCGCTCGTTGCGGGTCAGGTGCACCCGCAGCGCGCCGATCTGCACGATGACCAGGCCGAGCGCGGCGATCGGGGTCAGGATGCGGGCGATGCCGGTCGCCTCGGGGAGGATCACGCCGAGCGCGCCGAGGATCTCGACCGCGCCAACGGCTTTCACGGCCGCGTCCGAGTGGTCCTTCATCCAGTCGAGCCGGCCCGTTGCCACGAGTTGCTCGCGCGGTCGAATGACCTTCAGTCCACCCGCGGCGAGGTAGACGAACGCGAGCAGGCCCTGCACCGCCCACAATGCGATGTTCACGGCAGTCCCCAATCCTTACCATTTGTGCGTAGCCACATCGTGTGTCAGCGCTGGGGCATCGACAAAAGGCACATCGCTGTGTGTATCCAGGAAGAAGACTTTGCTATGACGCACATCACAAAGAAGTCGCGGATACCCGCGGGCGGCGCGGTCCGGGAGGTGCTCGATCGCATCGGCGACAAGTGGAGTCTGCTGGTCATCGGGACGCTCCGCGACGGGCCGATGCGGTTCGGCGGGCTGGAGGCGACGGTGGAAGGCATCTCGCAGCGGATGCTCACCCTGACGCTCAAGCATCTCGTCGAGGATGGCCTGGTCGACCGCACGGCCTACGCCGAGGTGCCCCCGCGGGTCGAGTACGAATTGACCGACCTCGGGCGGACATTGCTACCGCTGGTGATGTCGCTGGCCGAGTGGGCCATGGCACACCGCGACGAGATCAACGCCAACCGCACGTCACGGTAGCCGCACCGCTAACGCTAATGGACCAGGCGGCGCAGCTGCCGAACGTGTAGCCATTCGACGGCCGGCATCGCCGCCGTGATCACACCGGCCAGCCCGTAGGCCACCCACGACGCGGCGTCGTGGCCGACGGCCATCAGGTAGGTCGCGGCGGCGACCGCGATCAGCGCGGCGCCCATCGTGCCGGCCAGAATCACGGTGCCGCGCAACCAAACCCGGTCCACGGCCGCGCCCGACCACTCGGCCGCCGGCTGCGCGGCCTGCATCCGCTGCTGGCGCGCCCGCTCGGCCGGCGTGCGCGGCTTGGGGGCCATCAGGCGCACCGGCGGCCGGTTCTGCCCGCGCGCCGGTCCCGCCGCCGTCCGCGCCGCCGGCTCGATCAGGCCCATGCGGCGGGCCCGCAGCAGCACCGGGATGGCCCCGGCGATGATCAGCGCGGAAACGATGATGACGGCGTACAGCACCCACGGGGTGTGCGAGCTGCCGGCCACCTTGTGAAAGCCGCGGCCCAGATCCACCAGCGCGACCGCGGCCGCGACGCTCACGCCCAGCAGCACCAGCCAGATGGCGGCGCACGCGCCGACCAGGATGCGATCGATGACGTCCGGCGGGATGGTGTCCGGACCCCGCCGATAGGCGGAATATCTGCTGACCATCAGCAGCTCGTCTGCGGTGCGTCGCTGTTGTTCGACGACAGCACCGTCCCGTCGCTGGTGGTGATCGAGCAGTTGAGCCTGCTGACCCGGAACAGGCTGGACGCCTGGACCGAGCCGACGTCGGACGTGGAGATCGGCGTCACCGTCATCGACCACGGGATGTACACGTTGTGCTGGGTGCGCGACCGGCCCGAGGCGTCGACGTAGGTCACCGAGATGATGTCGCCCGGCGCCTTGGTGCCCGTCACCGAATAGGTCACCTGCCGCGGACCCGTCGGGGTGGTGGTCGGGGGCGGCGCCGCCGCGGTGGAGGTGGCCGGGGGCGGTGCCGGGGCAGGCGCGGGCGGCGGTGGCGGCGGCGAGGGCGTCACCGTGACGGTCTGGGTCTCGGTGGACGGCGGAGGTGGTGGCGGCGGCGGTGGGGGCGGCGGGGGCGGCGGCTTGGTCGTGGTGATCTCGTCCTGCATCGGCGGCGGCGACGGCGTCGTGGTGGCGGGGTTGGCGAGCTTGTTGGTGTCGGTGCGCGTGACGAGCAGCGACACCGACACCACCAGCGCGATCGCCGCGACGATGGCGGCGATGCCGACCACCCACGGCCAGCGCGGCGCGTGGTGTCCGTCGTCGGCGTCGGCGGACTCGTCGTAGCTGTCGTAGTCGTACAGCCTCAGGTCGGCCGGGAGGTACGGGCCGCTGAGGAAATGCTCGGATTCCGGCGCCGAGTACGCCCGCGAGTACGCATCCGTCTGGCCGGTCTGTTCCGCGGCGGGCAGCTCGGCGCTGTCGTCGAACGGCTCGATCTCGGGCGGGGACTCATGCGCCGGTTCGCCGACGGCGTCGCTTTCAGAATCCGGGTCGCCAGGTTCCCATCCCGGAGGCTTCGGCCCGCTCATAGCTCCCTGCCCTGTCCAACCGCGTCACCAGCGCGCGGGGCTGTGCCGCTACCTCGTTGCGCGCGCGCTGGGGAATTTCTCATAGTGCCGGGGCAACCCTACCGAACCGAACAAAGCAAAGAAGTCTTGGCAAAGGGGCCACGGGTCAACTGATGCCCTGATTGTGACCTTCGAGTCGCAAATCAGTGCTTCTCGGGGCCCATGTAGTACTCGAAGACCAACCCGGCCGCCGACGCGAGCACGAACACCACCCCGGCGACGATCAGCCAGGGCAGCCACAGCGCGATGCCGGTCGCCGTCACCGAGCCGGCGAGCGCGATCAGGATCGGCCACCAGCTGTGCGGGGCGAAGAAGCCCAATTCGCCTGCGCCGTCGCTGATCTCGGCGCCCTCGTAGTCCTCGGGCCGGGTGTCCAGCCGGCGCGCGACGAACCGGAAAAACGTCGCCGTGATCAACGCCAGGCCGGCCGTCAGCGCCAGCGCGGTGGTGCCCGCCCACTCCTCGCCGCCCGTGGCGAACAGCGCGGTCAGCACCCCGTACAGCACCGACGCCACGATGAAGAACGCGGCGATGAATTCGAACAGCCTGGCTTCGATGTGCATTGAGCGTCCTAACCTTGGCTTGCGGTCATCTCGCCGCGGCGGGTGTCGAACGGATGGGTGGTCACCGCGACCGGCGACTGGGCGATCGCCTGCAACGCCTCGGCGTTGGTCTTCCCGGCGATCCGTTGTTGCAAGTAGGCCTTGAAGTCGTTGGGGGCCACCACCCGAACCTCGAAGTTCATCATCGAGTGATAGGTGCCACAGAACTCGGCGCAGTGCCCGACGAACGCGCCGGTCTTGGTGATCTCCTGCACCTGGAACTTGTTGACGCTGTTGTTGGCTTCGGGGTTGGGAATCACGTCACGCTTGAACAGGAATTCCGGCACCCAGAACGCGTGCACGACGTCGGCGGAGGCCATCTGGAATTCGATGCGCTTGCCGGCGGGCAGCACCAGCACCGGGATCTCGGTGGCGGTTCCCAGGGTCTCGACCTTGTCGAAGTTCAGGTAGGTGCGGTCGGCGGGATTGAGCCCGCGGATCGCGCCGACGCGCTCCTCGCCGTGGGCGTCCTTGCCCTCCGGCTTGGAGACCATCGCGTGCTTGCGTGCCGGGTCGGCGCCGTCGTAGGTCAGGGTGCCGTCTTTGAAGTCGACCTTTTGGTAGCCGAACTTCCAGTTCCACTGGAAGGACGTGATGTCGACGACGACCTCGGGGTCCTTGGCCAGGTGCAGGACTTTCTCCTGCACCACCACGGTGAAGTAGAACAGCACCGAGATGATGAGGAACGGCGTCACGGTCAGGCCGAGCTCCAGCGGCATGTTGTAGCCGAACTGGCGGGGCAACTCGGTGTCGGTCGCCTTCTTGCGGTGAAACGCCGCCGACCAGAAGATGAGCCCCCACACGAGGACCCCGACCACCAGGGACGCGATCACCGCCCCGATCCACAGCTGCCGGTTGAGGTCGGCCTCCGGGGTGATGCCCCTCGGCCAGCCCATGGCCAGAGCCTCGGACCAGCTGCATCCGCTCAGCGTCACCGCCAGCACGCCCAGCGCCGCGGCCAGGGCCAGCGGCCGCATCCGACGGGACAGACCCCGGCGGGAACGGATCTGCTCGCGAGGTGTCACCTTGGCGCCTCCTGCTCGGACATCGAATACTACGCAGCGTAGACCACGCCGCTCGCCGCGGTGACGAAGCCCCGACCCTCTGGTGTGTGGCCTCCGCAAGCGCGGGCCGAGTGCGGCATACTGGGGCGCCGTGTGTGGTCTGCTGGCGTTCGTCGCGGCCCCGGGGGCCGCCGAGGGCGGGGCCGACGACCGCTCTGCCGCGATCGCCCGCGCGTCGCACCTGATGCGCCACCGCGGGCCCGACGAGCCGGGCACGTGGGCCGACGCGGCGGGCTCCGTCGTCTTCGGTTTCAACCGGCTGTCGATCATCGACATCGCCCATTCCCATCAGCCGCTGCGGTGGGGCCCGCCCGAGGCGCCGGACCGCTACGTGCTGGTGTTCAACGGCGAGATCTACAACTACCTCGAGCTGCGCGACGAACTCGTCCGCACCCACGGCGTGGTGTTCGCCACCGACGGCGACGGCGAGCCGATCGTCGCCGGCTACCACCACTGGGGCACCGACGTGCTGACCCGGCTGCGGGGCATGTTCGCGTTCGCGCTGTGGGACACCGTCACCGGCGAATTGATCTGCGCCCGCGACCCGTTCGGGATCAAACCGCTGTTCATCGCCACCGGCACCGGCGGCACCGCGGTGGCCAGCGAGAAGAAATGCCTGATGGACCTGGCCGAGCTGGTCGGGTTCGACACCCGCATCGACGAACGGGCCGTGCAGCACTACACCGTCCTGCAGTACGTGCCCGAGCCCGAGACGCTGCACCGCGGGGTGCGCAGGCTGGAATCGGGCTGCTACGCCCGCATCCGGCCCGGGCTGCCGCCGGAGACCACCCGGTACTTCGCGCCGCGGTTCACCGCCACGCCGATCACCCGCGACACCGAGCGGGCCCGCTACGACGAGATCACCGCGGTGCTCGAGGACTCGGTGGCCAAGCACATGCGCGCCGACGTCACCGTCGGCGCCTTCCTGTCCGGCGGCATCGACTCCACCGCGATCGCGGCGCTGGCCATCCGGCACAACCCCCGGCTGATCACGTTCACCACCGGCTTCGAGCGGGAGGGCTTCTCCGAGATCGACGTGGCGGTGGCCTCGGCCGAGGCGATCGGCGCGCGGCACATCGCCAAGGTGGTCAGCCCCGAGGAGTTCGTCGCCGCGCTGCCCGAGATCGTCTGGTACCTCGACGAGCCGGTCGCCGACCCGGCGCTGGTGCCGCTGTTCTTCGTCGCGCGCGAGGCCCGCAAGCACGTCAAGGTGGTGCTGTCCGGTGAAGGGGCCGACGAACTGTTCGGCGGCTACACGATCTACCGGGAACCGTTGTCGCTCAAGCCCTTCGAGTATCTGCCGCGGCCGCTGCGGCAGTCGATGGGCAAGGTGTCCAGGCCGCTGCCGGAGGGCATGCGCGGCAAGAGCCTGCTGCACCGCGGATCGCTGACGCTCGAGGAGCGCTACTACGGCAACGCCCGCAGCTTCTCCGACGCGCAGCTGCGCGACGTGCTGCCGGGGTTCCGCGACGAGTGGACCCACACCGACGTGACGGCGTCGGTGTACGCCGAGTCGGCGGGCTGGGACCCGGTGGCGCGCATGCAGCACGTCGACCTGTTCACCTGGCTGCGTGGCGACATCCTGGTCAAGGCCGACAAGATGACGATGGCCAACTCGCTGGAGCTGCGGGTGCCGTTCCTGGATCCCGAGGTGTTCGCCGTGGCCTCCCGGCTGCCCGTGGAGGCCAAGATCACCCGGACCACCACCAAGTACGCGCTGCGCCGGGCGCTGGAGCCGATCGTTCCCGCGCACGTGCTGCACCGGCCCAAGCTCGGGTTTCCGGTGCCGATCCGGCACTGGCTGCGCGCCGGCGAGCTGCTGGAGTGGGCGTATGCGACGGTGGACTCGTCACAGGCCGCTCCCCTGGTCGACCCGGCGGCGGTGCGCCGCATGCTCGACGAACACCGAACCGGCGCAAGCGATCACAGCCGCCGGCTGTGGACGGTGCTGATTTTCATGCTGTGGCACGCGATCTTCGTCGAGCACACCGTGGTGCCGCAGATCAGCGAGCCCGTCTACCCGGTCCAGTTATGACCGCGAGCAGACGCAAAAACCCCCGAAACAAGCGGTTTTCGGGGGCTTTTGCGTCTGGTGGCGCAGCTTAGGCCAGCACCGCGGCGATCTCGGCGGCGGCGGCGTCGCCGTAGGCGTCGGCCAGCCGCGCCTTGGCGGCCTCGCGGTCCCACGCCCACTCCTGGGTGCCGGTCGACTCCAGCACCAGCACCGCGACCAGCGAACCCAGCTGCGCCGAACGCTCCAGGCTCAGGCCGGCGCTGTGCCCGGTGAGGAAACCGGCCCGGAACGCGTCGCCGACGCCGGTGGGGTCGGTCTGGCTGGTCTCGGGCACCACGTCGACGTGGGTGGTGGTGCCGTCGCGCTGCACGATGTCGACGCCCTTGGCGCCCAGCGTCGTCACCCGCAGGTCGACCTTGCCCAACACGTCGGCCTCCGACCAGCCGGTCTTGGACAGCAACAGCTCCCACTCGTAGTCGTTGGTGAACAGGTAGGCCGCGCGGTCGACGAGCTTGTCGATCTCCTCCCCCGACAGCCGCGGCAGCTGCTGGGACGGGTCGGCGGCGAAGGGCAGGCCGAGCTTGCGGCACTCCTCGGTGTGCACCACCATCGCGTCGGGGTCGTTGGCGCCGATGATGACCAGGTCGGGTTTGCCGAGCGACGACACCAGGTCGGCCAGCTTGATGTTGCGGGCCTCCGACATCGCGCCCGGGTAGAACGACGCGATCTGGGCCATGTCGAGGTCGGTGGTGCAGACGAACCGCGCGGTGTGCGCGGTTTCGGAGATCAGCACGTGGTCGCAGTTGACGCCGTGGGACTGCAGCCACCCGCGGTAGTCGTCGAAGTCGTCGCCGGCCGCGCCCACCAGGGCGACGTCACCGCCCAGGACGCCGATGGCGAACGCGATGTTGCCGGCCACGCCGCCGCGGTGGATCACCAGGTCGTCGACCAGGAAGCTGAGCGACACCTTCTGCAGGTGCTCGGCCAGCAGGTGCTCGGAAAATCGGCCGGGAAACCGCATCAGATTGTCGGTCGCAATCGAACCTGTCACCGCGATCGTCACGAAATCTCCATCCTTCGTTAGTAAGGTCGCCTAGCTTACTCAGCCGCAGCAACCCTCCTCGCTGCGCGGTCGAAGCGAAGTCGTGCGCTAGCCTGCCAAGGGAAAGTCTCGGGCCCAGCCCGCTCACGATTCCGTCCACCACCGTAGGAGAACCGATGGCAGGTCCGCACCCGCCGAACCAGACTGTCGGCGCCGCCGGACCCACGCCCCAGTCTCCGCCGCCCGCGTTCCCCCAGCAGCCCGGCCAGCCCGGCTATCCCGGGCAACAGCCTCCGCCGGTGCCGTATCCGGCGCGACGGTCCCGGCGGCGGTTGGTCGTCGGCGCGCTGGTGGCGCTCGCGTTGGTGGCGGCGCTGACGCTGGCGATCACCTACGGGGTCCGCACCAACGGCGCCAATACCGGCACGTCGCTGTCCGAGGGCGCGGCCAAGGCGGCCATCCAGGACTACCTGGACGCCCTCGACCACCGCGACATCGACGTCATCGTCCGCAACGCGCTGTGCGGCATGTACGACGGCGTGCGCGATAAACGCTCCGACCAGGCGCTGGCCAAGATGAGCAGCGACGCGTTCCGCAAGCAGTTCTCCGAGGTGCAGCTGACGTCGATCGACAAGATCGTCTACCTGTCCCAATACCAGGCGCAGGCGCTGTTCACGATGAAAGTGTCACCCCCGACGGGCGGGCCCCTGCGCGGCGAGGTGCAGGGCGTGGCGCAGCTGCTTTTCCAGCGCGGCCAGATCGAGGTGTGCTCGTACGTGCTGCGCACCGGGGGCGCGTACTGACGCGCCCCGCGCTCTCAGCTCAGTTGAACGAGTCCCCGCAGGCGCAGGAACCGCTGGCGTTCGGGTTGTCGATGGTGAAGCCCTGCTTCTCGATGGTGTCGACGAAGTCGATGGACGCGCCCTCGACGTAGGGCGCGCTCATCCGGTCCACGGTCAGGGTCACGCCGCCGAACTCCGCGGTCAGGTCGCCGTCCAGCGTCCGGTCGTCGAAGAAGAGGTTGTAGCGCAGGCCGGCGCACCCGCCCGGCTGGACCGCGATACGCAGCGCCAGGTCGTCACGGCCCTCCTGGTCCAGCAGGGACTTCGCCTTGGCAGCGGCGGAATCGGTCAGGACCACGCCGTGAGTCTTGGCGCTCGACTCGTTTTGCACCGTCATTGCTTCTCCTACATGCCTCATCGTCAGGTGGGGCTACTCGCCCAGAGTCCACTTCCTCAACGGTACCTTGCTGGACCGCTATTCCCGAGCCGCGCCGCCACCTCGGATGCCAAACCCATCAGCTGGTTGGCCGCGTCGGCCTGCGCCAACCGCACCGAACCGGCGTAATCGGCGATGGACAGCGCCGACATGATGCCCGACGAGCGCACCGCGGAGTTCTCCAGCCCGACCTGGCCGGCGAGCACGATCACCGGGATCCCCAGCGGCCGGGCAGAGTCCGCGATGAAGCCGACCACCTTGCCGAACAGGGACTGCTCGTCGAACCGGCCCTCGCCCGTGACGATCATGTCCGCGACCTCGAGATCCTCGGCCAAATGCGTGTGCTCGGCGATGATCGCCGCGCCCGACTCGCACCGGCCGCCCAGCGCGAGCAGCCCGGCCCCGATGCCCCCGGCGGCGCCCGCGCCGGGCTCGGCGCAGACGTCCCGCCCGGCCGCCGCTTCCAGTTCCAGCGCCCAGGCCTCGAGGCGAACCTCCAGCGCGGCGACGGCGGCGGTGTCCGCGCCCTTCTGCGGCCCGAACACCCGCGCCGCGCCCCACGGGCCGATCAGCGGATATTCGGTGTCCGACGCTGCGATCAGGTCGACGTTGGTCATGCGGTGGCGGGCCTCCTGCAGGCCGCCCAGCTGGGTGATCATGCCCTTCCCGCCGTCGGTGCACGCGCTGCCGCCGAGCCCGACCACGATCCGCGTCGCCCCCACCCGCAGCGCCTCGTAGATGAGCTGCCCCACGCCGCTGCTGTCGGCGGCCAGCGCGGTTTCGGGGGTGGGTGGGCCGCCGAGCAGGCTCAGGCCGCAGGCCTGTGCGCATTCCAGGTACGCGGTCGACGAGGCGGGGTCGAACACCCAGTCGGCCTCCACCGTGCCTTCCAGCGGCCCGCACACCCGCAGTCGCCGCTTCTCCCCCAGCCGCGTCGCCAGCACCTCGACGAACCCGGGGCCGCCGTCGGACTGGGGGGCGACAGTGAACCGGTCGCCGGGGCGTGATCGGGTCCAGCCGGTCGCGATGGCGGCGGCGGCCTCCACGGCGGACAGGCTGTCCCCGTAGCAGTCCGGGGCAACCAGAACCTGCATGGCCGGCAGCCGAAGGCGCCCGGGCGCAAGGACATCGGCAGCGTCATCCGATGCCATCGTGCCGTCGTCCATCACAGGTAGCCGTTCATCACAATCAAGCGTAGGTCCAAGCGCCGGGCTGGCGCATGGCTAATAACAATGCCTTCCGGGGCCGTTACCGGGTGGTGTTCGGCCGAAGTAACCTGGCCACTGTGAAGCTAATGGGCCGCAAGAGAGGCCAGGAGGACGACCCGCAGACCGGCCTCGACGAGACGACGGCGGAAGCCGGCGCCGACGGTGCGCCGCGCGGCTCGGTCCGGACCGGCCCGAAGGGCCGGCCCACCCCCAAGCGCAGCGAAGCCCGGCGCAACGCCAAAAAGGGCCCGGTCGCGCCGGCCCCGATGACCGCGTCCGAGGCCCGGGCCCGGCGCAAATCGCTGGCCGGTCCCAAGCTCAGCCGCGAGGAACGCCGGGCCGAGCGCGCGGCCAGCCGCACGCGGATGACGGATCGCCGCGAGCGCATGCTGGCCGGCGACGAGGCGTACCTGTTGCCGCGCGATCAGGGACCCATCCGGCGCTACGTGCGCGACGTGGTGGACTCCCGGCGCAACGTCCTGGGTCTGTTCATGCCGGCGACGCTGTTGCTGTTGTTCATGTCGTTCGGGGTCCCGCAGCTGCAGCTGTACGCGTCCCCGGCGATGCTGGTGCTGATGCTGCTCATGAGCATCGACGGGCTGGTCCTGGGCCGCAAGGTCAGCAGGCTGGTGGACGCGAAGTTCCCGGACAACACCGAAAGCCGTTGGAAGCTGGGCCTTTACGCCGCGGGCCGGGCGTCGCAACTGCGCCGCATGCGGGCGCCCCGGCCCCAAGTCGAGCGCGGCAACAGTGTCGGCTGACCGGCACCCGAAAGCCGCCTGATCCCGGTGCGCACCCTGGTGCTCGGGGGGATCAGGTCGGGCAAGTCCCGCTGGGCCGAGGAGGCCATCGCCACGTCGCTGCCACCCGGCCAGCCCGTCCGCTACCTGGCGCCCGCGCCGGCCGGCGGGAAGGATACAGCGTGGGCGGAGCGGATCGCGCGGCACCGCGACCGCCGGCCCGCGCATTGGTCGACGGTCGAAACCGACGACGTCACAGCGCAACTGCGGCAGTCGCCGGGTACCCCGACGCTCGTCGACGACCTCGGGGGCTGGCTGACCGGAACGCTGGACCGCAACCACGGGTGGGACGGCGGGTCGGTGGCCGCGCCCGTCGATGAGATCGTGGCCGCCATCGGCGAATTCGGCTCCACCCTGGTGCTGGTCAGCCCGGAGGTCGGGCTGACCGTGGTGCCGGCCACCGCGTCCGGGCGCCGCTTCGCCGACGAACTGGGCAGCCTCAACCAGCGCCTCGCCGCGCTGTGCGATCGGGTGGTGCTGGTGGTGGCCGGGCAGGCCATGCAGATCAAACCGGCGGGGGCGTGATGGAATTCGCACCGGTATCGCCGCCCGACGCGGCCGCCGCGGCCGCCGCGCGCGCCCGCCAGGAAACGCTGACCAAGCCGCGCGGCGCGCTGGGCCGCCTCGAGGACCTGTCGGTGTGGGTCGCGTCGTGCCAAGGCCGTTGCCCGCCAACCCAATTCGAGCGTGCCCGGGTGGTGGTGTTCGCGGGCGACCACGGCGTCGCGCGGTCGGGAGTGTCGGCCTACCCGCCGGAGGTCACGGCCCAGATGGTCGCCAACATCGACGCCGGCGGCGCGGCGATCAACGTGCTGGCCGGCCTCGCCGGGGCGACGGTGCGGCCGGCGGACCTGGCCGTCGACGCCGAGGCGGCCTCGGAGCGCATCGGCGCGCACAAGGTGCGGCGCGGCAGCGGCGACATCACGATGGGCGACGCGCTGTCCGACGACGAGGCGGCCGCCGCGATCGCAGCGGGGCGGGCCATCGCCGACGAGGAGGTCGACGGCGGCGCCGACCTGCTCATCGCGGGCGACATGGGGATCGGGAACACCACCCCCGCAGCGGTTTTGGTGGCGGCGCTGACCAACGCCGAGCCGGTCACGGTGGTCGGCTTCGGCACCGGGATCGACGACGCGGGCTGGGCGCGCAAGACCGCCGCGGTGCGCGACGCCCTGTTCCGGGCGCGCGCCGTGCTGCCCGATCCGGTCGGGCTGCTGCGCTGCTGCGGCGGCGCGGATCTGGCCGCGATGGCGGGCTTTTGCGCGCAGGCCGCGGTGCGGCGCACCCCACTGCTGCTCGACGGCATGGCCGTGACCGCCGCGGCGCTGGTCGCCGAGCGCCTGGCGCCCGGCGCCCGGGCGTGGTGGCAGGCCGGTCACCGGTCCACCGAGCCGGGCCATCAGCTGGCGCTGGCCGCCCTCGAGCTGGAACCGATCCTGGACCTGCGGATGCGGCTGGGCGAGGGCACCGGCGCCGCGGTGGCGCTGCCGGTGCTGCGCGCCGCGGTGGCCGCGCTGGCGTCGATGGCGACCTTCACCGACGCGGGGGTAACCGGACCCGCCCCACCCCCGTGATGCGTTCGGTGGCAACGGCTTTCGCGTTTGGCACGGTGCTGCCGGTGCCGGGGGCGCTGGGCGCGCCGATGGGTCGCGGCGCGATGACCGCGCTGCCCGTGGTGGGCGCGGCGCTAGGCGCGCTGGCCGCTGGTGTCACCTGGTGTGGCGCGTGGGCTTTCGGCGCGTCCAGCCCGCTGCCCGGCCTGCTCGCGGTGGCGGCGCTGCTCTTGGCAACCCGCGGGCTGCACATCGACGGCGTCGCCGACACCGCCGACGGGCTGGGCTGCTACGGCCCGCCGCAGCGCGCGCTGGCGGTGATGCGCGACGGCTCGACCGGGCCGTTCGGGGCGGCGGCGGTTGTGCTGGTGATCCTGCTGCAGGGGCTGGCCTTCTCGGCGCTGCCGCCGGCCGGCGTCGCGCTGGCGGTCTTCGCCGGCCGGGTGGGCGCGGTGTTGGCCTGTCGCCGCTCGGTGCCGGCGGCCGAGGGCAGCGCGCTGGGCGCGCGCGTCGCCGGCAGCCAGCCCGCCCCGGTGGTGGGCGCGTGGCTGGTTGCGCTGCTGGCGGTTTCGCTGCTGGCCGGCCCGCGGCCGTGGCAGGGGCCGGCGGCGGTGCTGGTGGCGGTGGGCGCCGGCGCGGTCCTGGTCGCGCACTGCGTGCGGAGGTTGGGCGGCATCACCGGTGACGTGTTGGGCGCCGCGATCGAGCTGACCGCGACGGTGTGCGCGGTGGCGCTGGCGGGCCTGGTGCGCTTCTAGGCGCCTAGCGAAGGTTGTCGATCCAGCCCGCGGCGTCGTAGTCGACCTCCCGGGTGCCGAGGTAGATCATCGGCAGCAGACCCATGCCCGACAGCCGCTTCAGCGAGTCTCGGGCATTGGTCGCCTGGGTCTTGGCGGCCTTGGCCCGCTGACCGCTGCTGATGCAGTCGCCGACCGGCTGCGGCGCTCCGGTTTTCTGCGCCAGCTGAGCCAGATCGGCGTTGCTGCGATCGGTGGGGGCGTCGGTTTTCTGCTTCGGCTGGAAGTCTCGCGCGAACAGCGCCGCGTAGAAGTCCTGATAGCGGTCGGGATCCCCGGATTCGGCCACACAGAAACTCGCGGCCACGGCGCGCGTCGAGTAGTCGCCGCTGGCGGATACGTTGTCGAACTCGTCGAGCAGGTGATAGCGCACGGCTATCTTCCTGTCACGCAACGCCTTACGGATATCACCCGCCGAGGCCTTGGTCAGGCGCGTGCACGGGTCACAAAGGGGGTCGGTGAACACGTCGATCGTGCTGCCGGCGCGCGCGCTGCCCACGAAGACGCCGTCGGTGCTCGGGAAGACCTTGATCGCGTTCGCGTGGGCGGTCCTGATGTCGACGCACAGCCAGACCACCAAACCGGCCACCGTGACGACGGCCAGCGCCGCGGCGGCGCGGACCCCGATGCGCCGCAGCGCGTCGGCCGAACGCGGCGCCCGCGGCGGCCGCGGCAGCGGAACCGGCAGCGGCGGCGCGGGTTGCAGCGATGCCAGCGCGGCGTCCAGCGCCGCGGACGACTGATCGGGCGGGGCCGAATGGGAATAGTCGACCATCCGGTGCGCCAGGAACCGCGGCGGCAATGCGGTGGTGGGCGGCTCGGCCAACACCGGCAGCACCGGTTTGGCCAGCCGCTGCGCCCAGTCGAATTGCCTTGTGCAGCTTGGCGATTGCAGCGCGGCCGGCGTGATGACCGGGACGAACACGTCGGCCTCGGCGACGGCGCGCATGGCCCGGTCCCACGATTCCCGGTCGACGGGCGACGCGCCGTGAACCGAGGCCTGGTAGTGGCGCGCGTGTAGCTGCTCGACCAGCTGGCGCACGCCGGGATGGTCGTCCGGGGCGCCGCAGATGAACACCTTGGGCACGGTCAGCCGCCCTGCGCGTCGGGCGCCACGGGCTTGCCGGGACACTGCAGCCGGTAGTCGATCGTCGGTGAGATCCATTCGCGCCACTGCCGGTGGCTCATGTTGGTGGCGATCTTCTCGCACAGGGCGTTTTGCGCGTTGAACGGAAACGGCCAGGTGTGCAGGTACCGGTCGACGCCCCCGGCGAGCAGCGCGTTTCCCTCCGGGCTGAAGGCCACACCCAACACGGGGTCGGCGCTGGCCGTCAGCGGCGCGCCGACGGGACGGCCGGTTTGGGAGTTCCACAGCCGCACGGTTCCGTCCTCGCCGGAGGACGCGATGTAGTGCCCGTCGGGCGAGATCGCCACCACGTCGACCTTGCCCGTGTGACCGGTCAGCGGTGTCCCGATCTGGTTGAGCCGCGCCACATCCCACCGCCGCACGGTGCCGTCGAAGCTGCCGGAGATCAGCATGCGGCCGTCCGGGCTGAACGTGACGCTGTACACCAGGTCGGCGTGGCCGGACAGCTGGCCCTTGAGCCGGCCGCTGCCGGCGTCCCACAGCCGGATGGTGCTGTCGTCTCCGCCCGCGGCGATGACCGTCCCGTCGGGGCTGACGGCCACGGTCTCCAGCGGGGGCCCCTGCCCGGTGAGCGCCGATCCGATCGGGGCGCCCGTGTGCGCGTCGAAGCTCTGCACGGCCCATTGCTTGGCTTTGTCGTCGTTTCCCGCGACGACGATGCGCTGCCCGTCGAGGCTGTAGGCCACCGCGGCCAGCGAGGTCATGGCCGTCGGGATGGCACCGGGATTCGCCAACTTGCCGGCGCGCACGTCCCAGATGTAGAGCTTGCCGTCCCAGCTGGCCGAGGCGATCTGCCGGCCGTCGGGGCTGAAGGCGAGCCAGCCCACCCCGGCGGGCGTGCAGTCGGGCCGGTCCGCGCACGGGGACATGTCGCGGATGGGCCGGTAGTCGGTGCCGGGTCTCCACACCATCACGTGCCCGTCCTTGCCGCCCGACGCGAACACCCCCGGCACGGCGGGATCGAACGCCACGACGTTCACCCGGGCTTTGTGGCCGTCCAGCGGAATGGCTTTGGACACGTTGTTCCACACCTGGATCCCGCCCGCCGGGCTGCTGGACATGGCGCCCAGCGTGCCCCGCTCGCAGCTTTCGTTCGGGTCGCACCAGGACACGGGGTTGAACGCGACGGTCTGCACCGGGTCGCCGCGGCGGGTCGAGGGCAGCAACAGGCTGAACCCGTAGGTCGACGAGCCCTCACCGACGTCCCACCACCGGATGGTGCCGTCCTGGCTGCCCGACATCAGGATGCCGCCCCTGGGGGTGAACGTGACCGCATTGACGGGCGCGGTGTGCACGGTGTGCGGCTTGCCCTTGTCCCTCAGTTCGGCGCCCACCGGCCGGCCGGTGTCCATCCCGTTCCATATCCAGATCGATTGGTCGAAGCTGCCCGAGGCCAGCCGGCGGCCGTCCGGGCTGAACGCGAGGGACAGGATGGTGCCGGACTGTCCCTTCAACGGATCACCAAGGGCCGCACCGCTATCGGGGTTCCGCAGCCAAATGGTCTCGTCGGTGCTGCCCGACGCGAGCCGGTGGCTGTCCGGGCTGAACGCCACGCTGTACACGCCCCCGCCCTGCCCCTTCAGCGCGGGCATGCTGGGCCGCAGCGTCCGCGGGTCCCACAGCTGCACGCTGCCGTCGTTCTCGCCGGTCGCGAGGTGGTTGCCGTCGGGGCTGTAGGCCAGCGACTCGATTCCGGGATTGGTGTTGGCCGGGTCGGGCTTGGGGCGACACGCGGATCCCACGCTCGTGGTGCAGGTGATCAGCTCACCCTTGTCCACGTCCCACAGCCGCAGCTCGCCGTCCTCGCTCGCCGACACCAGGCGGGTTCCGTCGGGGCTGAACGCCGCGCCGGTGATGGGGCTGTGGTGACCCAGCAGCGGGCGGCCAATCTCGGCTCCGGAGTCGGCGTTCCAGATCCGCACCGCGTAGTCGAACCCGCCGGAGGCGATGCGCCGGCCGTCGGCGCTGTAGGCCGCCGTCGAGGTGAGGCCCGGGGAGATCAGCTTGCTGGCCCACGACAGCTTGACCGCGGCCGCGACGGCATAGTCGGCGGTCGTTTCCGGCGAAAGCATCGTCGCGGCAAGCATTTCCTGGATCGCCCGGGCATCACTGCCGGGCCGGTCCCGGTTGAGGATGCTCAGCGCGTCGGCGCCCACCTTCTCGGCGGTGGCCTGCAGGAAGCCCTTGCGGGCCTCGTTGCGGTCGTGGTCGGCCTGAATCTGGGCTTGGACCGCGAAGCCGAGGCTCAGGACCGCGACGGTGGCGATGACGCCGATGACCGCGATCGCCCGCCGCAGCTTTCGCGAGTGTGCCCGCTCCTCCTCGGCGAGCGCCTCGGCGGCCTCCCGGCGTTCGCGCTCGATGCGCACCGCGTCGGCGGTCCGCTGGTCCTCGGCCTGCCGCGAGGCCGCCAGGAATTCCCGCACGCCGGCCAGCCGCGCACCGAATTGCGTTGACTCGGCCAGCCTTTCGGCGTCGGCCAGCCGGGTGCGGGTCAGCAGCCAGTCCGGGTTGCGGTGGGCGTGCCACCCGGCCGCGCTGCGCTCGATGTCGTGCACGTTCTTGAGATCCTCGCGCTGCTGGTCCAGCCAGCCGCGCAGGTCGTCCCAGTGCTGGAACAGGCTTTCCAGCGCGACCTCGACGACCACCCGCCCGCGCTCGTCGCGGTCGCGGACCAGCAGCCGCCGCTGCACCATCTTGTCGATCAGCGGCAGGGCCGCCTCGGGGAGCTCGGACTCGGGCGCCACGCGGCGCATCGGCCGGTTGTTCTCGGGGTTGATGTTCACCAGGCACGGGATGAAGGCCGCGCGCAGCAGCGCCATGGCCCGCTGGCGTTCCTGGCCGTCGGCCGGCAGGACCTGCCGAACCTCGTTGTTGACCACGTCGCGCATGCCGCCCATGCGGCGGTAGTTCTCCAGCGTGAACCGGCCATTGCGGTGGTAGCGCCGATACAGCCGGTCGAGGGTCAGCGCCAGCAGCGGCAGGGTGTCGTCGCCTTCGGCGTCGGTCATCAGCTGCGCCACCAGGTCCGGGTCGAAGGTCAGCGGGGTCTTCTCGCTGACGCGCCGCGCCGGCCCGGTGATGACTTCCTTGTGCTCACTGGCCGGCATCGGTTTGAGGTCGTTGAACAGCACGGCGCCGATGTCGCGCAGCGCCGGATAGGTCTGCATCCGCTCGTAGCGGTCGGTGCGGATGGTGGCGGCCACGATCAGCCCGACGTCGGCGGTGTTCATGCGGGTGAGCAACTGCGCGACGAGTTCGAGGAACCGCGCGGCCTCGGTGCCCGGTCGGGCGGGAATCAGCTCCTCGGCCTGATCCAGCGCCAGGACCAGCGTGGGAGCGGTCAGCGCGCGTTCGTCGCGGGAGACCCCGGCGCGGCGGATCCCGTCGCCGATGCGCAGCACGACCGTCTTGGCGGTGTCGATCGGGTCGGCCGGGTCGTGGCGCGCCGCCGCCGCGTCGCGCATCCGCCCGAACAACTCGCAGAGGCGGCCCGCGTCGCCCCGTCGGCACGCGTCCTCGATGTCGTCCACCGACGCGGCGGTCACCCCCAAAGCGCGCCGTCCCTGCTCGACGGCGGCGACCAGGCCCTGCTCGCCGGTCAGCGCATGGCCGGCCCGGACCAGCCCGAGAACGGCGAAGTTGCGGTCGTCGCGCTGCAGCCGCGGGATCAGGCCCGCCCGCAGAAACGACGACTTGCCACTCCCCGAAGGCCCGAGCACCACGAACATCGACTCGGGGCCCGGGAACCGGTCCGGCGCGGGAAAACGCATGTTGCGCAGCGCAGCCCGCCCCGCCGCGATGGCCGCGTCGCGGCCGAAGAAGACCCCCGCGTCGATGTCCTCGAACGGTTCCCAGCCGCGGTAGGGCGCCCGCTCGGGGTCGCTGCGGGGTGGCCACAAAAACGAGTCCGGCCCAATCCCCGGCCCTTCGATCAGGCGGCGGATCTTGTGCAGCGCAGCGGTATTGAACGACACCGGCGGCCCGTCGGGCACCGTCGGCGGGTCGGCGACCACCTCGACCTCGGTCATCGGGCCGTCGCGGAACAGGTCGCAGCGCTGCCAGTGGGAAGTGATGTCACCCTTGGGTTCGCCGGCCTGACGCCAGTCGGCGTCGCCCAACTCCTCCAGCCGTGCGATCACAATCCCCTTGCCCGTCCGGTCCGCCAGCTCGTACTCGATCAGGCATTCCTTGGAGGCGATCCAGTCGCGTGATACCAGACAGAGCAGCCATTCGCAGCCGGTGTTGCGCAGCAGCAGCTCTTCCTTCCACTGGCGGCCGAGCTGCAGGCCCGTCTTGTCGTCGATGTCGAGGAAGATCTCGGTGGCGAGCTCGGGGCGGCGCTCGGTCAGCCACTGTCGCAGGGCCACGGCCTCCCGGTTGTTACGGCTGGAATGGCTCATGAAGATACGTAACATGCCAGACTCCGAGGGGCGTAAAGCGCGATTGGCCGCCAAGTTTGCCAGGTCGCCGGGGTTTTGGAGGAGTTTTGCGGGCATCCCCCACGCGCGGCGGATGCGCCCGGCCGCTGCCCTGCGGTGCGGTGACGGAATCGGCGAGGCCGCAAGGGATCTGTTCGCGGCGCGGCGCTACTCCATCGAGAGCAGCATGCCGCCGCCGTCGGGCAAGGCGGCCTGGAACGCCTGCTGGCTGTTGCCCATCAATTGATAGAAGCCCGACCGCCCGGTCGCGGAGTTGTACAGCGTGATCCAGCCGCCCCAGATTTGCGTCGTGCCCTGGTTGTTCTGGACGTCGGCGGTGAAGTCGACCTCGAACAGCTGCTGAAAGTTGTTGCCCTGTATGGTCTGTGGCTGCCCCGGGTTCTCCTGGACGTTGGTGTAGCCCTGGGCCCGGATGCTCTGGTTGACCAGTAATGTCGCCTCGCTCAGGATGTCTTGGGTGTTCGCCTTGCCGGCCGCCGCGTACACCGTCGCGTTGCGGGCACGGTTGACGAGCGAGACCCACGACGGGCCCTGATCGTAGATCGTCCACCCCGCGGCGGGTGCCACGCTGACCCGGCCATCCAGGTCGATGGGGCCGGACTGCAGCGCCAGTGGCGTGGCGACCGACGCCAGCCGCATGTCGCCCAACCGCGCGTCGCCGGGCCGCCCGCTGGCCGGCCGCAGGGCGCCGACCGCGCCGGCGCTGTGCGGGGCGATGCCGCCGCCGTGCCCCGGCGTGGGCGGCGTGGGACGCGGGGCGTTGCCGCTTTCGACCACCATCACGCTGATCGCCGCGGCGACCACCACCACCGCGACGACGATCGCGGCCACCGCGGCCGCGCGCATCCGATGCTCGATCGCCTCGGCGGTTTCGGTCTGCTCGCCCGTGTCGGCGGCCATCGCCGCGTGCAACCCGTTGCGGGCGGCCAGCATCCCGGCCCCCGCCAGCACGAACGCGACCATCGCCGTGAGCACGATCCCGCGCGTGCCGTAGGGCTGCAGCAGCGTCGTCGCCAGCTCGTAGGCCACCACCAGCGCCAGCCCTTCGAGCACGCCCACCAACGGGTTGACCCCCGGGACGCGCAGGCCCAGCACACCCAGCATCGCGGCGGTCGCCAGCACGATCGGCTGCAAAAACCCCAGCGTCAGCGCGATGAACGCCACGTGCGCCGGGTCCCCGGCGGTCGCCTGGATGTGGCTGAACGCCCCGTGCTGCACCACGACGCTGAGCCCCAGCGACAGCGCGGCGCCGCCGAGCGAGCACGCCACCACCACGTCCATCGGATGGCGAAACGCCGTGCGAACGCTGATCAGCAGCGGCGCGATGAGGACCGCCACGAACGCGACGGCGGGCACCACCAAGCCCAGTTGCACGATCCGGGCGGCCGGCGGTAGGTGATACGCCGTCCCGCCCGTCACCAGGATCGAGTCGATGAAATACGTCTCCAGCAGACCCACGCCGATTCCGAGCAGCAGCGGAAGCCCAAAAGCCACGGCTATCAACTTGATTGGCTCGTCGTGCCACAACCGGTGGTCGTGGACGTAAACCAGCACCGCCGCCGGCAACGCCACCGCCGCCAGCACCAGCGCCACCGGCAACGACCCCAGCCCGGCCGCGATCAGCGCCGCCAGCAGCGCCAGCGCGGTCACGTTGCGGTACAGGTGATGTCGCCGCTCCGCCATGTGCGGCATCAGCGTCCCCATCAGCGCCACCGGGCGGCGGGTCGCCCCGGATGCGGGATTGTTCGGGCTGGCCATTTTACCTACCTCCAGGATTTCGGCAGAATGCTGACCGCGGGGGAATTACCTTCCAACTTCTCGCCGTGCCGGCGCGGAACAGGCCGAGGCGAAGCCACCCATCCAACCAGCCCAACCGGTCGACATAGCCGCTCCGTCGCGTAAGCAGGCCTAAAAAGGCGAAAATGCGCGAGATGAGTTTACGACCATTCACGCCGCGAGGCGAGCAGTTCTTTTTGCTCGCCAAACGCCTTTTGCTTCGCGCTCTTCGGCATCAGGTGGACGCCGGCGCGCGCAGCGCCGCGTCCAGCGAGTCGGCCAGTGCCGCCGGCTCATCGATGCCCACCGCGTGCACGCGCCCCGAGCCGGCCTGCGCCGCCACTCGGCGGCCGGCCGCGGCGCCGGCCAGCGCGGCGGCGAACACGTCGGCGGTGCCGCCCGACCCGGCGATCACGATGACCGGGCGGTTCGCTTCGAGGCTGTGCCGGACGTCGGAGTAGGCGATCTGCCCGCCGTTGATCAGCACCGTGACCGAGCGCGCCGGACCGGCGACGGCGGTTGCGGTGCGGGCGATCCACGGCGCCTCGGCGCCCCAGTTCTCGCCCGGGACCACGACGAAGTGGGTGTGGTGGGGTTCCAGGACGCTCTCGCCGCGACGGGAGGGGCGCCGCAGCGGCCCGGCGGCCACCACGCCGACGAGCGGGAACGTGGCGCCACGGGCCGCGCGGGTTTCACCGAACAGGCGCATGACGCCGAACCGGGTGCCGCCGTCCACACCGACGGCCGCGTGCGTCTCCATCGCCGGCGCGATGACGTCGGCGAACAGCGGACGCAGCCGGTCCATGCGGTCGTCGGACAAGCCGGCGGCGCCGCCGACGACCACCACGGCCGGTCGCGGCGGGTGCAGTCCCAGCGCGGCCAGCGCCGGGCCCAATTGGCGCGCCGCGCCGACGTGCACCACCCGCGCGGAGTCCGATTCGGTTGCGGCCCAAGCCAACCGGTAGTCGCCGGGCCCAGCCGTCGGGTGCGCCCCGTCCCCAGCGGACATGCGGCCTCCCGTCCGTATCACGACCGAGTCACGACCGAACCTATCCGCGCCGCGGCCCGGGCTGCAGCGGATTCCCCGGAATCGCGCGGGGTGGCGGGTCGGTGGCTCACAATGACAGCTGATGGCAGCGGATGCTCCCTGGATCACGATCACCGGGCTGGACGGCTCGGGCAAGACGACGTTGGTGCGGGCCTTGGCGGAGGAGCTGGGCGGGTTCGCATTCCGGTTGCCCTATCACGGGTTCGTGCGGCAGTACCTGGACCTGTCGGGGGACGGGTCGGCATTCGGTGACATCCACACCGACCGCCTGCTGTTCGCCACGGACGCCCGACTGACCAACACCCTGATCCGGCAATGGCGCCGCGCGCACCCGCTGCTGCTGTCCCAGCGGGGCTGGATGGACAATTTCGTCTTCGGGGCGGTGCAGGGCGTCAGCTACGAGGCGACCGACAAGCTGCTGCGCACGGCGGAACTCGAACGCCCCACGGCGATCGTCTACCTCACCGCCGAGCCGCGGGTCGCCTTCGCGCGCATCGCCGCCGACGAAAACGCCGACAAGTACGAGACCCTCGACTTCATCACCGAACAGCACCGGCAGACATCCCGGTTCTGCGAAGCGGTGGACGCGGGCGCGCCGGCGGTGGCGGCCTTCGCGGGCGTCCCCGCCCTCGTGGTCGACACGACCGCCAAGACCACCGACGCCGTGCTCGACGAGGCGCGGGAATTCTGGCGGCGCACGGTTTCCGGCCGGGTGGCGCAATGAGATTCGACAACGTCGTGCTGGTCGACATGGACGGAGTGCTGGCCGATTTCGACGCCGCCGTGCTGGATCAGCTCCCGCCCCGGATCGCGCGCGTGGCACGGAAAAACTTCTACATCGCCGAGGACTATCCGCGCCACGTCGCGGACGTGCAGCACATCACCAGCCATCCGGACTTCTTCCTGAACCTGCCGTTGGTCGACAACGCGCTGCGGGGATGGCAACGGCTCATCGACGCCGGGTACCACCCGCGGGTATGCTCGGCGCCGCTGTCGCGAAACAAACGGTCGGCGCCGACCAAGCTGGCGTGGCTGCGGCGGCACTTCGTGCCCCGGTTCGGCGAAATCGTGGTCAGCGAGGCGATCATCGACCGGGAGAAGTACCGCTACGACGCCCTGGCCCTGATCGACGACCGCCCGGACGTCGACACCGGCGACGGCCGGGCCACCTGGCGCCACATCGTGTTCGACCGCCCCTACAACGCGCACTCGGGCGCGGGGCTGCGGATCCGCGGCTGGGACGACCCGCTCCTGGAAGACACGCTGGAAGCCGCGCGCTGACGGCGCGGCCCGCAGTATCGTGATGCCGATGTGGGGCGGGTCGGTCGAGCCGATTGCGCGGGCCATCCACGAGCGATGGCGCAGCGACCAGATCGCGGCGGGCAGGCCCGCGCCGTCCTGGCGCGAGCTCGACGACTCGCGCAAGGAGTCCAATCGCGCCCAGGCGCGCGACATCCCGGCCAAGCTGCGCGCCGTCGGCTGCGAGCTCGCCCCGCTGCGCGACGGCGACACCGGCGCGGCCGCAGCGAATTTCGCGTTCACCGGCGAGGAAGTCGAGACGCTGGCGGCCGCCGAACACGCCCGCTGGGTGCGCGAACGCGTCGCGGACGGCTGGACCGCCGGCGACAAGGACGCCGCGCGGAAGACGACGCCGTACCTGATGTCCTTCGACGAGTTGCCCACCGACATCGCGGAATACGACCGCAACTTCGTCAGGGAGATCCCCCGGTTGCTGGCATCGGTGGGGCTGCGCGTCGTCCGCACCCCGGGTTAGACGCCGGCCGTCTCCTGTTCCGTCGCCGCCACTTTCGGCCCGTTGTAGACCGGAACGGGTCCCCGGTAGCGGCGGCGAAACTCGTCGCCGGGCACCGGCCATTGCTCGCCGCGATCGCCCTGGATCACGAAGTCGCCCTCCTCCGCGATGACCGGGCCTTCGAGCGTGTGGACGGTCTCGCCGGGCCGCGCCGGGCGGGCGAGCACCGTTCCCCCGCGCTCCCACTGGTTTCCGTGCCGGTGCCGGTGCGACGCGCGGAAGATGTCGTCGCGCACCGACCAGCTGTTGACGCCGTCGCGCACTTCCCAGTCGCCGCCCGCACCGCGCGCCGGCTGGCCCGACGCGGTGGTCCACGTCCATCGCCGGCGGCGGCGAGTCGCCGTCACCGTCCCGACCCGCTCGTAGGTGTCCCACATCGGCTGCGAGCGGTAGCCGAGTTTCATCAGCTCGATCAGCGTGCCGGCCAGGCTTTTCAGCGCGGCGGCCTTCAACTCCGGGTCGACTACGGTGGCTTCCCAGCTGTCCACCAATTTCTCGTGGCGCTTGCGGGTTTCGTCGCGCTTGTCCCCCAGCGACCACCCGTGCTTTTTGAGGTAGCGGCTCCAGTCCTCCCATTCCGCCTGCGCCATCGCGCAGGCGGTGTCTTCGCTGAATCCCAGCCGCTGCAACTTGGCCAGCGCGATCTGGGAGTCCGCAAAGCTTTTCAGCGCGGCGGCTTTCAATTCGGGGTCGGCGAGCGTGGCCTCCCAGTCGTCCACCAGCCGCTCGTGTTGCCTGTCCGCGACGTCGCGCCGGGGGCCCCAGCTCCAGCCGCGGTCGCGCAGATAGCGACTCCAGCGTTCCCATTCCGCCCGTGCCATGGCGTAGACGGCGTCTTCGGAGAACCCCAGCGGTTGCAGGGATTTGACGGCGGCGTCGGCGGCGTCGGCGGGTTGGCCGTCGGTGACCCCGTCAAACCCCTGCAGGCTCTCCGGGGAGACGCGATCGTCGGACGCGTCCGCGGTGTTCCAGGTGTGACCCGCGATCTTTTCGACCATCCACAGCGCGTTTTGCAGCTGGCGGCGATTGGAGCCCCGATAGAAGTCGCTGAGTTCCTCCCAGGGCTGCGCCGACGGCTTGGTGCGGTCGGATTGCGTCGCCGCGTATCGCTCGTGGATCAACATGGCGGCGCGCTCGAAGTTGTCGTGGGCGTGGCCATCCGGCAGTTGCATCCCGAGGCGGTAGGTGCGCAGCTCGCAGGCGACCGGTATGCGTTCGGCGTTGATCCGGGCCGCCGGATCGCACATGTAGATCGGCATGGTGGGATGGCTCGCCGCCAGCCGCGTCCCCAGGATCGGGTCGGCGGCCGCGGCCGAGTCGGCCACGATGACCGCCTTGGTGGAGTCCACGCCCTCGGTCTGCTCGACGACCCGCCCGACCACCGCGGCGGACGGCGCGGCGGCGACCCGGTCAACGGGTAGCGGCTCGCCGCGGAATCCCTTGCGCTGCTGGCGTGCCTCGTGGTCCCGGACGAACTCGTCGGCGTCGGGCGCGACGAGCGTCAGCGCGGGCAGCTCGGGCTCGCCAGCCGGCGTGTGGAAGCAGCGTTCGGTGTGCCGCATCGCCATCTCGGCGCACAGCGCGAGGGTCAATTGCGAAGTGCCGCAGACGATGATCCGCCGCACCGATTTGTTGGCCAGGACCTGGTCGATCAGCCGCCGGGCGGTCGCCTCGTACTTCGAGACCGTGTCCGCGGCCCACAGGTGGTCGGAGTCGCCGGCGTGGTGGCCGAACTGCTGGGCCCGCCACGCCTCGGCCAGCCACGGGTCGTCGACCCGCACGATCAGGGGGATGCGTCGCTTGGTGGCGACGGGCGCCAGCCGTTGGCTGATGGTCGACAGCCGCAGCAGGTTGGTCGACGGGTCGGCCGACAGCAGGTACAGCCCACTTAGGCGGCGCCAGAACCGCTGCGCCACAAGCGCTCCCGGCCGGTCGAAGCCGACCTGCACGACGCACGCGCCCTGCCTGCGGGCCTCGGCCACGCAGGCCTTGTCGAGGGTGTCGGCCATGAGCACCAAGGCGCCGCCGGGCCGCAGCGTGTGCGCGATGGGGCCGATCATCGACGCCGAGTCGTCGTCGAGATCCACCACCACCGTGACCCAGCGCGCCCACGCGGCGCGCAGCCGGTCGGACTGCGCGCGGAACGCCGCGGCCGCCACCCCCACCAGGCTGATGAAGATCGCCGCGACGATCGCCAGCCGCGCGACCTCCAGCGCGGCCGGCGTCGGCTTGGGGCACAGCCCGGTGCCGTCGAGCGCCTCGTCGCCGATGCCCCCCTTGACCAGCGACACCGTCCACAGCAGCGGGCCGATGAACGTCGGATGGTCGGCGTTGGTGCAGCGCCAGAACGAGCTGAGCCCCAACAGGAGCGTGATCGCCGTCAGGCCGATGACGATCATGACCGGCGCCGCCGCCGACGAGCGATTGCGCCGCAACCGGTAGGTGAGCGCGCACAGCAGCGCGATGACGACCGCGACGAGCACGACCGGCACCCAGTTGGCGCCCAGCGCCAGCCACGCCCACCAACGGGGCCACCGCCGGTTCGGGTCAATCGCCGGCAGTGCCAGGCAGGCGACGAGGCCGACCGTGACGACCAGCAGCACGACCTGGGCGATCCGCAACACCGGGCCACCGGCCGAATCCTCCTCGCGCCGTTGGCGTTTGGTCGAGAGATGCGCGCCCGGGTGCAGCGTCATGGCCAGCGCTTGAGGCAACCGTCTTCGTCACCGAGCACGCCCACGCGGAAGGCCGCCACCCGGGCGAACACCGACGGCGCCGACTCGCCGTTGACGTCGCCGGCGGCCCGGCCGTTGGTGAGCAGCCCGGACACGGCCTCGTCGACGTCGCCGCCGCTGAGCCCGATCGTGTCGCCGCCCGACACCGTCACGGGCTTGGACAGTTTGGCCGTCGCGACGCCGGTCAGGCACGCCGTCCGCAGCCCCGCGTTGGTGTTGTCGAGGGCGAGTCCCCCGTGCTGCTTCTGCACGGCCAGCATGAACCGCGACACCAACACCGAATAGGCCGTGTAGTCACCGAACAGCGGCCCCATCATGTCGACGGGCGAACCGCGGGCCAGGCTCGTGCCCAGCAGGACGAGCCGGGGCATGTCAACGACGATCGTGTTGCTGGCCGGGCAGTACCACGCCGGCGGGCTCGGGCGGGCATCGGGGCAAGGGGGCGGTTCGAACGCGAGTTGAGGCGGCGGCTGCGGGGAGAACAGCTTGTTCAGCGCCTCGGTCACCGACTTCGCGGTGTCGGCGTTGATCAGCGTCTCGCCCGTGGTGCCGTGCTCCAGCAGTTCCTTGGGCAGGCTGCTGCGCCGCTGCTCGATCTCCTTCTCGTCGATGCCCGCGCAGGTGGAAATGCCGCCGTCGAAACCGAATTGGAACGCCGTCACCCGTTCGAACGCCGAGCCGTGCACCAGGCGTCGTTCCACGGGATTGCCGGCGGTCAACAGCGGGTCGCGAATCCCGATCATGACCATCAGCAGCTTGGCCAGGCCGTCGCCGGTGCTCAGCGTGAAGCGGGCGGATTTGCCGTCGGCCACCCAGCGCATGTAGGCGCCCGCGAAGCAGTCGGCCTGCTGTTCGGCCACCGTCGCGGTGGCGACGTTTTTGACCTCGACCAGCTCGGCCATGTGCTGGATCGCGTGGCCGTACTCGTGGGCGAGCACGACCACCGCGCCCATCTCGCCGCCGGTGTCGCGCTGCTGGGGCATCAGCACGCCCCGATCCCAGCCGATGGTGTTGTACGACGGGGTGCACAGCGCCGGTGGGCTGGGCCGGTCGTCGGGGCAGTTCTGGTCGCGCGGTTCGGTGCTGCCGCACCACATCGCGTTGACGGTCTCGTGGGTCGCCTCGCCGCAGAACGACCCGTTCTTGTACCGGGAGTCCCACGAGAACACGGCGTTGACGGGGGTGAACTTGCCCTTCAACGGCGCGGCGTAGGCGCCGCCCCAGAACTGCTCGATGTCCGAAACCGCCATGGCGGCAAGGTTGTCGATGTCACCGCCGTCGCCGTCCTCGATCGGGCGCGTCGGCCCGGGGGCGCCGGGCCGCAGCCCGGAGGTTCCGTTGACGACGGGCGCGCCCGCCACCTGCGACGGGTTGGGCGCCTCCGGGATGGGGGGCCGAAACTCGGGCGGGCCCGGGGGGTGGTGCGTGCAACCGGCGACCAGCACGGTCACGCACGCCGCGGCGCCCAGGAGGCGGCTGAATGTGGTCCGGCGGCCGGCGCGTGGCATCGCTGGTCACCCGGCCGGGGCCAGCGCGACCAAAATGGTGTCGGCGCTGGAGAAATGTTGTTCGGCGGTGCGCAGAAAGGACACGAAATCGTCGAGCTTGACCATGCTGCGCTTGGCGATCGACTCCATGCAGGCTTGCGAGGCGCTGTCGAAGTTGTCGATCGCCTGCTGGACCTCGACGGTCAGTTTGGGGTCCGGGGTGGGCATCCCGTTGCGCAGGCCCTCGTTGGCGTCGCGCAGCTGTGTGCAGTTCGCTTGCAGCTTGTCGCCGTCGATCGGACCGGGGGTCTGGATGATGGCGAACGCGCCGTTCTCCGCCTTGTGGATGTCTTCGACGTGGGGCGCGACGTGCGAGATCCAATCGGCAAGGGGGACTTGCGCGTTCGCCATCGGTTGCGGCGCGGCCAGCACGCCGGCCACCGCCACCACGACGGCACCGAGTCCAGCGGCGCGGTCCGCCAGGAGATTTCGCGACCGCGTCGAAGCGCTCGTCAGGAAAGCCACCATCGTCGGACTTCCGCGTCTCCGTGTAGGGGGCCGCCCCACAACGGGAACAGCCCAGGACGAAGGTAGGTTAGCTCGCCGGTTCGGCAGCGCGCGGTGGTTTTTCCGGATTCGGCCGTCCCCGGCGCGGCGTCGCGAACCACGCCAGCAGCGCGAGCGCGGTGAGCGCCCACGCGCCGCCCATCAGGTGCTCGAAGCCGTTCCACAGCCGCTCCCGCCCGTTGTCGTGCGGCAGGAACAGCCACGGCGGCACCAGGGCCACCACGGCCACGGCCAGCCCCGCGGCCAGGTTTGCCGCGCCGCCGACCGCCGCCCAGCGCAGCAGGAGGTAGGCGGCCGTCGCCGACAGCCACAACCAGTGATGGCCCCACGCCACCGGCGAGCAGAGCAGGCCGATGAACGCGGCGGACAGCAGCGCCGCGACCCTGTCCCCGGCACGCCGGCTCACCTCGATGGCGGCGACGGCCAGCACCAGCACCGCCAGCGTCGCGCCCACCGCGACGGCGCCGCGCCACGGGTCGAGGGCGGGGACGCGCTCGATGACCCCGCGCAGCGACTGGTTGGACGCGAACCGCAGCTGGCCGATCCGCGCGGGGTCGAAGGCGGTCGCGGACAAGTAGCGGACGGTGTCCGAGGGGGCCGCCAGCCAGCCCGCCACGAGCGCGGCCGCGGCGGTCCCCAGAGACACGGCCAGGGGGCGCCACTGCCGGGTCACCAGGAAATATCCGATGAACACCGCGGGGGCCAGCTTGATCGCCGCGGCGAGCCCGACCAGCAGCCCGCGGGGCCACGGCACCGCGGGCGCCAGCACGTCGAGCGCCACCGCGGCGGCCAGGATCAGGTCCAGCTGGCCGTAGGTGAAGTTGCCCTGGACCGGGGTGCTCAGCACGAAGACGAGCGCCGCGGCCAGCGTGGCGGTCGCGGTGCGGGTCGACAGGGGCGCGGTCAGCCAGCGCAGCCCGCGCAGGCGGTCCCACCCGTCGTGCACGGTGGCGAGCAGGACGCTAAGCAGGCCCGCGCAGGCGGCGGCGTTGAGGACGACCATCGCCGCGATCGCGGCGCCGGCGGGCACGATCGCCAGCGGGACGAACGCCAGCGCGGCGAACGGCGGATAGGTGAACGGCAGCCCGCCCGGCGACTGGTTGACGGTCCCGAAGTCGGCGGCGTACAGCGGGTTGCCCGCGAGCAGCGCGTGGCCTCCGGCGCGGTACACCAGCGCGTCGATGTATCCGGGCTCGCCGCTGCGCACCCGGATCAGCTGGACCACACAGAACGCCGCCGCCCAGGCCGCGGCGGTCGCCGCCAGGATCGCCGCCGGCACCCAGCGCGGCGCGCCCGTCCGCTCCGGGCTCGGGCGTTCGGAGACCGCTACGTCATCGATGTGTCAGCCCAGCCGGGACATCCAGCCGTGGGTGTCGGCGAAGGTGCCCCGCTGGATGCCGGTCAGCGTGTCGCGCAGCGCCATCGTGACCTCGCCCGGTTGCCCGTCGGCGATGGTGAACTCGGATTCGCCGTGCTTCACCCGCGCGATCGGGGTGATGACCGCGGCGGTGCCGCAGGCGAACACCTCGGTGATCTCGCCGGCGGCGGCCTTCTTCTGCCACTCGTCGATATCGATCTTGCGTTCCTCCACCGCGAACCCGGCGTCGATCGCCAACTGCAGCAACGAATCTCGCGTGATGCCGGGCAGCAGCGAGCCGGACAACTCGGGGGTGACCAGCCGCGCCGATCCGCCGCTGCCGAGCACGAAGAAGATGTTCATGCCGCCCATCTCCTCGACGTAGCGGCGTTCGACCGCGTCCAGCCACACCACCTGGTCGCAGTCGTTTTCGGCGGCCTCGGCCTGGGCCAGCAGCGAGGCCGCGTAGTTCCCGCCGAACTTGGCCGCGCCGGTGCCGCCCGGGCTGGCCCGCACGTATTCCGTCGACACCCAGACGGTGACGGGGCTGATGCCGCCCTTGAAGTACGCGCCGGCCGGCGAGGCGATCACCAGGTAGCGGTACCGCTTGGCGGGCCGCACGCCCAGCCCGGACTCGGTGGCGAAGACGAACGGCCGCAGATACAGCGCCTCTTCGCCGCCCGCCCGCGGCACCCAGGCCTCGTCGACGGCGATGAGCTGGCGCAGGGATTCGACGAACACGCTTTCGGGCAGCTCGGGAATCGCCAGCCGCCGCGCCGACGAGCGCAACCGGGCCGCGTTGGCCTCCGCGCGAAACGACACGATCGAGCCGTCCGCCCAGCGGTACGCCTTGAGCCCTTCGAAGACTTCCTGCGCGTAGTGCAGCACCAGCGCCGAGGGGTCCAGTTCGATCGGGCCGTACGGGATGACGCGCGCGTCGTGCCAACCCCGGCCCTCGTCGTAGTCGATCGACACCATGTGGTCGGTGAAGTATTTGCCGAAACCCGGCTCGGCCAGGACTGATTCGCGCTCTGCGTCGGTCGCGGGGTTATCCGCGCGCAGAACCGTGAACTCGAGTGAGTCGCTGGTCATGCGGCCGATTCTATATCCGCGCGCCACTGGTTTTTTGCCACGTTAACCCCCGGCGGCTAGCGCGTTTTCGCGGTGACGAAGGGCGGGCGGACCACCTCGCACTCGACGGCGCGGCCACGGACGTCGACGGTGATCCGCCGGCCGTCCTCGATGCCCGCATCGGTGTCGATCAGCGCCAGCCCGATGCCGGCCTGCAGCGTCGGGGAGAACGTCCCGGATGTGGTGATCCCGACCGGTTTTTCGCCGGCCAGGACCGTCAGCCCGGGCCGCAACACCCCGCGGCCGACCATCCGCAGCCCGCGCAGCAGCCGGCGCGGGCCCGCCGCCTTCTCGGCCAGCAGCGCGTCGCGGCCGAAGAACGCGTCCTTCTTCCAGCCGACGGCCCAGCCACAGCGGGCCTGCAGCGGCGAGATGTCGAGGGAAAGCTCGTGTCCGTGCAGCGGATAACCCATCTCGGTGCGCAGCGTGTCGCGGGCGCCCAGCCCGGCGGGCTCTCCCCCGGCGGCGCTCACCGCCGCGATCAGCGCGTCGAACACCACGCCCGCGGAGTCCCAGGGCGGCAGCAACTCGTAGCCGTGCTCGCCGGTGTAGCCGGTGCGGCACACGCGCACCGGCACGCCCGAGTAGGTCGCGTCGGCGTAGCCCATGTAGTCCATGTCGGCCGGCAGGCCCAGCTCGTTCAGCACGTCGGCCGATCGCGGGCCCTGTACGGCCAGCACCGCGTAGGAGCGGTGCTCGTTGGTGATGGTCACGCCTCGCGGGGCGGCGGCGCGCAGCGCCGCGACCACCGCGGCGGTGTTGGCGGCGTTGGGCACCAGGAAGATGTCGTCGTCGGCGACGTAGTAGGCGATCAAATCGTCGACGACACCGCCGGATTCGGTGCAGCACAACGTGTATTGGGCCTTGCCGGGCCCGATGCGATCCAGGTCGTTGGTGAGCGCGGAGTTGACGAATTGGGCGGCGCCCGGCCCGCGGACCGACGCCTTGCCGAGGTGGCTGACGTCGAACAGGCCGACCGCGTTGCGGGTGGCGTTGTGTTCGCTGACCGTGCCGGCATACGACACCGGCATCATCCAGCCGCCGAACTCCGCGAAGGTGGCGCCCAGCTCGCGATGGCGGTCGGCGAGGGGCCCCTTGAATAGCTCGGTCACGGCGACCAACCCTAATCGGCGGCCCGGCTGGCACACTGTGGTAGGTGGCCGACTCCTTGGATTTCGGAGAGCTCGAGGCCGCGGGAATCGCCAACGCCCGCGAGCGGGCCGACCTGATCAAGTACCTCGACGGGCTGGGCTTCACGGTCGACGAGATGGTCGCCGCCGAGCGCCGCGGCCGCCTGTTCGGGCTGGCCGGCGACGTCGTGGCCGGGTCGGGACGGCCGATCCACACGCTGCAGAGCGCCGCCGAGCAACTGGGCATTTCGGCCGGTGACGTGGCGCACGCGTGGGCGTTGCTCGGGCTGACCGTCGCCGGTCCCGACGTTCCGGCGCTCAGCCAGGCCGACGTGGACGCCCTGGGCACCTGGCTCGCGGTCAAGGCGGTGGTGGGCGAGGAGGGCGCGTTCGGGATGCTGCGGGTGCTCGGCGCCGCCATGGCCCGGCTTGCCGAGGCCGAGTCGACGGTGATCCGCGCCGGGACGCCCGACATCCAGATGGAGTACACGCACGACGAGCTGGCCACGGCGCAGGCGTACCGCTCGGTCGCCGAGTTCGTGCCGCGAATCGGGAAGCTGATCGACGTCGTGCACCGGCACCATCTGACCAGCGCCCGCACCTACTTCGAGGGTGTCCTTCGCGACACGTCGGCCAGCGTCGTGTGCGGCATCGGTTTCGCCGACCTGTCCGGCTTCACCGCGCTGACCCAGACGCTCACGCCGGCGCAGTTGTCGGCCCTGCTCACTGAGTTCGGGGGCACCGTGGCCGACGTGGTGCACGGCGACGGCGGCCGGGTGGTGAAGTTCATCGGCGACGCCGTGATGTGGGTGTGCTCGTCGCCCGAGGGGCTGGCGCGCGCCGCGATCGACCTCGTCGACCATCCGCGGGCGCGCGAGGAGGGCCTGCAGGTGCGCGCCGGCCTGGCCTACGGCACGGCGCTGGCCATCAACGGCGACTACTTCGGCATCCCGGTCAACCTGGCCGCGCGCCTCGTGGCGGCGGCGGCGCCGGGGCAGATCCTGGCCGCGGCCGATTTGCGCGACGAGTTGCCGGGCTGGCCCGCGGTCGCGCAGGACCCGTTGGCGCTCAAGGGTTTTGACGGCCCGGTCACCGCCTTCGACCTGCACGGCGGGGACGCGGCGGGGTAGGGCTACACGCGCGGCGATTAGGGTGGTTTGCCGTGAGCACCGAACCGGGCTACCACGCCCCCACCGTTACCGTCGCTGCAACACTGCCCAGACGCGGCGTAGGTTCCGCGGTCTTGCTGGTGCCGGTCGTCTCGACCGGCGACGAGGACAAGCCGGGCACCGTCGTCTCCGCGACCGGCCCGTTCCTGAGCTCCGACGCCGTCGCCGAGATCGAGGCCGGCCTGCGGGCGCTGGAGGCCACCGGCGCCGGCGAACAGGTGCACCGCCTGGTGGTGGCGTCGCTGCCGGTGGCCAGCGTGCTGACGATCGGGCTGGGCAAGCCGCGCTCCGAGTGGCCGGCCGACACGATCCGGCGCGCCGCGGGGGTCGCGGCGCGCTCGCTGGGCCGCGCCGAGGCGGTGCTCACCACCCTGGCCGGGCTGCCGGGCGATGACGTGTGCTCGGCGGCCGTGGAGGGGCTGATCCTGGGCAGCTACCGGTTCACCGAGTTCCGCAGCGACAAGACCGCGCCCAAAGACAACGGGCTGCGCAGTGTCACCGTGCTGTCCACCGCGAAGGACGCCAAGGACCAAAGCGCGCACGGAGCGGCCGTGGCGACGGCCGTGGCCACCGCCCGGGACTTCGTCAATACCCCGCCGAGCCACCTGTTTCCCGCCGAATTCGCCAAGCGCGCAAAGGCTTTGGGCGAAGCCGTCGGCCTCGAGGTGGAGGTGCTCGACGACAAGGCGCTGGCGAAGGGCGGCTACGGCGGGGTGATCGGCGTCGGGCAGGGCTCGTCGCGCCCGCCGCGGCTGGTGCGGCTGACCCACCGCGGCTCCAAGCTGGCCAAAAAACCCAAGCAGGCCAAGCGGGTGGCGCTGGTCGGCAAGGGCATCACGTTCGACACCGGCGGGATCTCGATCAAGCCGGCCGCGTCCATGCACTACATGACCTCGGACATGGGCGGCGCCGCCGCGGTCATCGCGACCGTCGCGCTGGCCGCGCAGCGGAAGCTGCCCATCGACGTGATCGCCACGGTGCCGATGGCCGAGAACATGCCGTCGGCGACCGCACAGCGCCCCGGCGACGTGCTGACCCAGTACGGCGGGACCACGGTCGAGGTGCAGAACACCGACGCCGAGGGCCGGCTCATCCTGGCCGACGCGATCGTCCGCGCCTGCGAGGACCAGCCGGACTACCTGATGGAGACCTCCACCCTGACCGGGGCGCAGACGGTCGCGCTGGGCGCCCGGATCCCCGGGGTGATGGGCAGCGACGAGTTCCGCGACCGCGTCGCCGCGATGTCGCAGCGGGTGGGCGAGAACGGCTGGCCGATGCCGCTGCCCGACGAGCTCAAGGACGATTTGAAGTCCACCATTGCCGACCTGTCCAACATCAGCGGGCAGCGCTTCGCCGGCATGCTGGTGGCCGGGGTGTTCCTGCGCGAGTTCGTCGCCGACGGCGTCGCCTGGGCGCACATCGACGTGGCGGGCCCCGCCTACAACACCGGCAGCCCGTGGGGCTACACGCCCAAGGGCGCCACCGGCGTGCCGACCCGCACGCTGTTCGCGATGCTGGAGGACATCGCCGAGAACGGTTAGGGGCTACCTGGTCAGGCGCGTGAGGACGGCGCGGCCCAGCTTGCGTCGCGGCCAGCCGGTCACGCGGGACGCGGCCAGCGCGGCGTTGGCCGCGTTGCGCCCGCAGGCCCCGTGCACGGATCCGCCCGGGGTGGCCGACGCGCTGCCCAGATACAGGCCTTCGATGGGGGTTTCGGCGCGCCCCATCCCCGGTGCGGGACGAAAGATCAGCATCTGCGGCAGCTGCGCGCTGCCCCCGTTGAGGGCGCCCAGGTGCAGGTTCGCATCGGCGGCCTCCAGGTCCGACGGGCGCTGCACGAACCGGTCGATCACCGCCGAACCGAAGCCGGGCGCGTGCTCCTCGATGACCGCGTCGACGGCTTCGGCGAGGCGCTCGGCCGAGGCGTCGTCGGCGACGTTGCGCGGCAAATGCGTGTAGGCCCAGACGCTTTCGGTGCCCGGCGGCGACCGGGTCGGGTCGGCGGTGGTGGTCTGGCCCAGCAGCATGAAGGGGTGCTCGGGCACCACCCGGGTGTTCAGGTCGGCCATCCAGCGCACCAGCCCGTCGCCGTCGGCCCCCAGGTGCACGGTGCCGGTGTCACGCAGGCTTTTCGCGCGCCACGGGATGGGTCCGTCGAGCGCGTAGTTGACCTTCACCACCGGCGGATCCCAGACGAAGTGCTCGAGTTCGCGGCGCAGGCCGGCCGGCACCGCGTCCGCGGGCAACATCTCGCAGAACAGCCGCGGCGCGGTCACGTCGGCCACGACGGCCCGGCGCACCCGGACCGTCCGCCCGCCCTTGGTCGTCACCCCGACCGCCCGGCCGCCGCGCACCTGGATGCGGGAGACGTTCTGGTTGCACTCGATTCGCGCGCCCGCCGAGCGGGCGCGGTTCACCAGCGCCGCCGTCAGTTGCCCCGAACCCCCGACGGGAACCGGCCAGCCGCCGTCCTGGGCGAGCATCGTCATCAGCAAGCCCATGGCGCCGCTGATCGGCGCGTCCGGGGGCGCGTCGGCGTGCATCGCGTTGCCCAGCAACAGGATTCGTGGCGCCTCCCCGTCGAACAGCCGGTCCACCATGGTGTTGGCGGGCTGGACCATCAGGCCGGCGAGCCGCACGGCCTCGGCCGTGCCCAGTTTCAGCAGCAGCCGAATCATGGGGCGCACCGGCGGGAACGGCGCCAGCATCGCGTCCAGCAGCGGGGATTTGATCTTCTCCCACAGCTGCACGACGCGCCACCAGTTGTCGCCGTCGGATGGCTCGCGCCGCGCCAATTCCGTTGCGGTGCGCGCCGGGTCGCGGTAGATGACGGGCGGGTCGTCGTCGGCCCCGCTGCGCGGATGGCCCACCACCGCCGGCGCGTGCGACCACCGCAGCCCGTGGTCCTCGAGGCCCAGCGCCGCCATCGCCGGCGATGCCACCGTCATCGGATAGAAGGAACTGAACAGGTCGGTGATGTAGCCGGGGGTCAGCTCCGCGCTGCGCACCGCGCCGCCCGGCTCGGGCTGCGCCTCGAGCACCAGCACGTCCCAACCCGCGTCGGCCAGCATCGCCGCGGCGACCAGCCCGTGGTGTCCGGCCCCGATCACGACGGCGTCGGCCGTCTCGCCGGCCATGCCCTACTTGACCTGGCTCGGCTCGAGACGTTCGGCGAGCGCCGTCAGCCGCAGCAGGCACTCGCGGTTGCGCGGGTAGACCGCGGCCAGCGCCAGCTGGTCGGGGATGATCTTGATCGGCCCGGAAGCGGGGACCTCGATCATCTCGATCCGGCACCCGCCGTCCGGGATGTCGCTGAGCCGCAGCGTGATTCGGGCACCGCCAAGTCGTCCGAGGCCGGCGTGGAGCACGAGCTCCTCACCGGGCGTGCAGCTTTCGACCACGGTCGAGTCGCTGATCACCAACGGCCACACCCCGATCGAGTGTTTGATCGCCGAGCCGGGCTCCGGCCAGTGCGGGTCGACCGCGCGGGTCCGGCTGTTGCCCACCACCCATTGCGAATACGTCCATCCGTCGGCCATCGCGTCCCAAATCTGCTGGCGGGTCGCCCGCACGTCCCGGGTCGCGGCCATCTCTCGGGTCGCCATCATTGAAGATTTCCTTTCGCACCGGCAGTGATCCCCACGGGTACCCGGGGGCGGCGAAACCATGCGCGAGCCCACCCGCGTTTAGCGGGCGCGGCCAGTGGTTACTAAAGGCGGTACAACACTCGCGTTTGACGGGAGACCAATAGTGACTGTGCGACGTTTGATCATCGCGGTGGGCGCCGCGCTCTTGCTGGCCGGCATCATCGGGCTGCTCGTGCCGGTGTCGGTATCGGACGGCAGCGGCAATTCGATCTCGTGCGGGAACGGCATCGCCGCGGACATGTCCGCCGCGCGCAACGCCAACGACAAGAACGGCGCCAACATCCCGATCCTGAACCAGGTGCTCCCGCACACCGACTACGTGGCCCAGTGCAACTCGGCGGTGAACGGCCGGCGGAGCTGGACCATCCCGCTGGCGGTCATCGGGATCGTCGGGATCGGCGGTGCGGTGCTGGTGGGCCGCCGCCAGGGCGCGCCGCGGCCCGGGGTCTAGCGCCCCTACCGCCGAGACTGCGACCAGAGCGCATTTCGGTCCGAAATCGCGATCTGAGCGCAGGCTCGATGCCCGCGGCGCCCGCTAGATCACGCGGAACCGGGCGGTGCTGCGCAACGCCTGGGGCGCCAGGCGGGAAAGGCCGTACAAGGCATAGGCTTCCGGCGCGACCGGGCGGATCGGCTTGCTCTTCTTGACCGACGACAGGATCGCGTTGGCGACCTTCTCCGGCCCGTAGTGGCGCAGCGCGAACATCTTGCCGATCTGGCCCCGCCGGTCGTCGACGGCCTCGTCCTTGCCCACGGCAGCGCTGAAGCGGGTGGTGCTGATGATGTTGGTGTTGATGACGCCGGGGCAGACGGTGGTCAGCATGACGTCGGCGGCGTCGAGCTCGGCGCGCAGGCAGTCGGAGAACATGTAGGTCGCGGCCTTCGACGTGCAGTAGGCGCTCAGCGACCCCAGCGGCGCGAAGGCTGCCATCGACGCCACGTTGACGATGTAGCCGCCGGTGCCGCGCTCGACCAGGCGCCGGCCGAACGAGCGGCAGCCGTTGACCACGCCACCGAGGTTGATGTCGAGCACCCGGTCGAACTCCTCGGCCGGGGTGTTCAGGAAGTCTCCCGCCGCCCCGATGCCGGCGTTGTTGACGACGATGTCGGGCAGGCCGTGCTCGGCGCTGACCCGCTCGGCGAACGCCTCCACGGCGTCGGCGTCGGACACGTCGAGCACGTAGGCGTGCGCGACTCCCCCGCGCGCGACGATTTCGGCGGCGGTCTCCTTGACCGTGGCCTCGTCGACGTCGCTGACCACCAGCTCGGCGCCCTCGCGGGCGAAGGCGAACGCGGTCTCGCGCCCGATGCCGCTGCCCGCCCCGGTGACCGACACCAGGGTGTCGCCGAAGTAGTCGCGGGGACGCCCGACCTGCGCGCGCAGCATCCCGCGGCTGGGCTGCTTGCCCTCGGCGAGGTCGGCGAAGTCGTGCACCGCGGCGGCCAGCACCTGCGGGTGCGACATCGGCGAGAAGTGGCCGGCCTTGATGTCGCGGCGCCACAGCCGCGGCACCCAGCGGGCGGCTTCGTCGTACCCGTACGGCCGGACGTACTTGTCCCGGGTGTTGACGACGAGCTGCACCGGCACGTCGATGACGGGGACCGGACGCCTCAGCGCGAACGACCGAAAGTAGTTGGCGGGATAGGTCTTTATCGAGCGGGCCGCGTCGCCGGCCAGCTGGGCGGAGTGGTGGATCTTCTCGTCGGGGATGTTGTCGACCGCCCGGCGCCGCAGCGCCGGGACCGACAGCGCCAGCCGAAGGAACAGCGGCGCCAGCAGCGGGATCGAGAACAGCGCCATGTAGGTGAACCGCAGGGCCTGGCTGACCGAGCGCAGGAACCGCCGCGGGCGCCAGGGCTGGCGCAGGCCGCGGAAGATGTAGTCGACGAGCTGGTCCTGGCTGGGCCCGGACACCGACGTGAACGAGGCGACCCGGTCCTCGGCGCCCGGGCGGGTCAGGTATTCCCACATGCCGACCGAACCCCAGTCGTGGGCCAGGACGTGCACCGGCCGCCCGGGGCTGAGCTCACCGATCACGGCGGCGAAGTCGTCGGCGAACCGGGCCATGGTGTAGGCGGAGACGGCCTTGGGCGCCGAGGACATGCCGACGCCGCGGTTGTCGTAGCGGATGACGCGGAACCGCTCGGCCAGCAGCGGCACGACGCCGTCCCACAGCACGTGCGAGTCGGGGAACCCGTGCACCAGCACGACGGTCGGGCCCTCGCGGTTGCCCTCCTCGTAGACGGCGATGCGCACGCCGTCGGTGCTGTCGACGAACTGCTGGGGTACTTGCTGTAGCGCCGGCATCGGACCTCCCCGCTCTGACTACGTGGCCACACCGTAGCAACCGCGCGGTCAGCCCTGGATATGTGCGGACGCAGGCGCAGTGACAGGATAGTTTTGGATTCGACCCACCCGACCCACGAGCGATCGAGGAGTCAAACGAGATGGCCTTCTCCGTCCAGATGCCCGCACTCGGTGAGAGCGTCACCGAGGGGACGGTCACACGCTGGCTCAAGCAGGAAGGCGACACGGTTGAACTCGACGAGCCGCTCGTCGAGGTGTCGACCGACAAGGTGGACACCGAGATCCCGTCGCCGGCGGCGGGCGTGCTGACCAAGATCGTCGCCCAGGAGGACGACACCGTCGAGGTCGGCGGCGAGCTGGCCGTCATCGGCGACGCGGGCGAGGCGCCGCAGAGCCGGCCCGCGGCGCCCAGCCAGCCCGAACCGGAACCCGAGCCGCAGCCGGAACCGGCCGCCGAGACCCAGCCCGAGCCCGAGCCGCAAGCCGCGGCCCCGGCGCAGCCGTCCGGCGCCACCGGTGACACCAAGCCGGTGCTGATGCCCGAGCTCGGCGAGTCGGTCGCCGAGGGCACCGTGACCCGCTGGCTGAAGCAGGTGGGCGATTCGGTCCAGGTCGACGAGGCGCTGGTGGAGGTGTCCACCGACAAGGTGGACACCGAGATCCCGTCACCGGTGGCCGGCGTGCTGGTCAGCATCACCGCCGAGGAGGACGCGACGGTCCCCGTCGGCGGCGAGCTGGCGCGCATCGGCTCGAGCGTGGAGTCAGCCGACGCCGGCGCCCCGGCGGCCCCGCCCGCACCGCCCGCGCCGAAGCCCGAACCGAAACCCGTGCCCAAGCCGGAACCCAAGCCCGAGCCCCAGCCCGAGCCGGTGTCGAGGCCCGAGCCCGCGCCCCAGGCGCCGCCCGCGCCCGCCGCCGCCGAGAGCCGCCCGTCCACCGACGGCGCGCCGTACGTGACCCCGCTGGTGCGAAAGCTGGCCAGCGAGAACAACATCGACCTCGGCGAGGTCACCGGCACGGGCGTCGGCGGACGCATCCGCAAGCAGGACGTGCTGGCCGCCGCGGAGAAGAAGCAGCAGCCCCAGCCCGCGCCCGCCCAGGCCCCCGCGGCCGCGCCGGCCGCCGACGCCGGCAAGGCGGCCCCGGCCGCGCCGTCCCCCGCGCCCGCGCTCGCGCACCTGCGCGGCACCACGCAGAAGGCCAGCCGGATCCGTCAGCTCACCGCGGCCAAGACCCGCGAATCCCTGCAGGCCACCGCCCAGCTCACCCAGACCCACGAGGTCGACATGACCAAGATCGTGGGTTTGCGGGCGCGGGCCAAGTCGGCCTTCGCCGAGCGCGAGGGGGTGAACCTGACGTTCCTGCCGTTCATCGCCCGGGCCGTGATCGACGCGCTGAAGATCCACCCCAACATCAACGCCAGCTACAACGAGGAAACCAAGGAGATCACCTACTACGACGCCGAGCACCTCGGCTTCGCCGTCGACACCGACCAGGGCCTGCTCTCCCCCGTCGTGCACAACGCCGGCGACCTGTCACTGGCCGGGCTGGCCCGGGCGATCGCCGACATCGCGGCGCGCGCCCGCTCGAACAAGCTCAAGCCCGACGAGTTGTCCGGCGGCACCTTCACCATCACCAACATCGGCAGCCAGGGCGCGTTGTTCGACACCCCGATCCTGGTGCCGCCGCAGGCCGCCATGCTGGGCACCGGCGCGATCGTCAAGCGGCCGCGGGTGGTCGTCGACGACAACGGCAACGAGTCGATCGGGGTCCGCTCGGTGTGCTACCTCCCGCTGACCTACGACCACCGGTTGATCGACGGCGCCGACGCCGGACGCTTCCTCACCACGATCAAGCACCGGCTCGAAGAGGGAGCGTTCGAGGCCGACTTGGGTCTGTGAGGGGGGCTTTCCAACCGTGCCCAAACCCGTCATCGCGATAGCGGGTTCGTCCGGCCTGATCGGCTCGGCGCTGGCCGCCGCATTGCGCGCCGCCGACCACCCGGTGCTGCGCATCGTGCGCCGGACGCCGGCGAATTCCGAAGAGCTGCACTGGAATCCGGAAAGCGGCGACTTCGATCCCGACGCGCTGGCCGACGTCGACGCGGTGGTCAACCTGTGCGGGGTCAACGTCGGGCAGCGCCGGTGGTCGGGCGCCTTCAAGCAGAGCCTGCGCGACAGCCGCATCGCCCCCACCGAAGTGCTGGCCAACGCCGTCGCCGACGCCGGGGTCGAGACGCTGATCAACGCCAGCGCCGTCGGCTACTACGGAAACACCCAGGACCGCGTGGTCGACGAAAACGCCCGGGCGGGACGAGGTTTCCTGGCCCAGCTGTGCCAGGACTGGGAAGCCGCCACGCTGCCGGCCCAATACGCGGGCGTCCGGGTGGTGCTGGCCCGCACCGGGCTGGTGATGTCGCGGTCGGGCGGCGCGCTGCGGCGCTTGCGGCCGCTGTTCTCGACGGGCCTGGGCGCGCGGTTGGGCAGTGGGCGGCAATACATGTCGTGGATCACCCTCGAAGACGAGGTGCGCGCGCTGCTGTTCGCCATCTCCCACCCGTCGCTGTCGGGGCCGGTGAACATGACCGGGCCCGCGCCGGTGACCAATGCCGAGTTCACCACCGCGTTGGGGCGCGCGGTCAATCGCCCGACGCCGTTGATGCTGCCCGGCTTCGCGGTGCGGGTCGCGCTCGGCGAGTTCGCCGACGAGGGGCTGCTGATCGGCCAGCGTGCCATCCCGTCGGCGCTCGAGCGCGCCGGTTTCCAGTTCCACCACAACACCATTGGCGAAGCGCTGGCCTACGCCACCGCCCGCCGCGACCACGACTAGGCACGCCGCCGGATCGCGCGTGAACTGAGGGCTTCGAGTGTGCGTGTAGGGCGGGATTCGGGCCGCTTTTCCGCCCTGCGCTCACAGCGAAAGCCATGGATTCACACTCGCTACGAGGGCATTGCCAAGCCGAGTACGACTGCGCCGGGTAGCGTCGGCGGGGTGAGCGATTCGATCCGGGCGAGCGCGGGCGCGATCGACGTCCGCCAGCTGGGGACCGTCGACTACGGCACCGCCTGGCAGCTGCAGCGCGACCTGGTCGACGCCCGCGTCGCCGGCGGCCCCGACACGCTGCTGCTGCTCGAGCACCCGCCCGTCTACACCGCCGGGCGGCGCACCGAAGCCCACGAACGCCCGGCCGACGGCACCCCGGTGGTCGACACCGACCGCGGCGGCAAGATCACCTGGCACGGTCCCGGGCAGCTGGTCGGCTACCCGATCATCGGGCTGGCCGAGCCCCTCGACGTGGTCAAATACGTTCGGCGCCTTGAGGATTCGCTGATGACGGTGTGCGCCGGCCTGGGCCTGGACACCGTGCGGGTGGACGGGCGGTCGGGTGTTTGGGTGCCGCCCGGTCCCGGCAGGCCGGCGCGCAAGGTCGCCGCCATCGGCGTGCGGGTGTCGCGCGCGACCACCATGCACGGCTTCGCGCTCAACTGCGACTGCGACCTGGGCGCGTTCGGCGCGATCGTGCCGTGCGGCATCAGCGACGCCGGGGTGACGTCGCTGTCGGTCGAGCTGGGGCGCGCCGTGACCGTCGACGAGGTCCGCGCGGCGGTCGCCGCGGCCGTCTGTGACGCGCTCGACGGGGTCGCCCGCGTAGCATCGACGACGTGACTGTCGCTCCCGAAGGCCGCAAATTGCTGCGCCTCGAGGCGCGCAACGCGCAGACCCCCGTCGAGCGCAAGCCGCCGTGGATCAAGGTCAGGGCTCGGATGGGGCCGGAGTACACCCAGCTCAAGGGCCTGGTCCGCCGGGAGGGTCTGCACACGGTCTGCGAGGAGGCCGGCTGCCCCAACATCTTCGAATGCTGGGAGGACCGCGAGGCCACGTTCCTGATCGGCGGCGACCAGTGCACCCGGCGCTGCGACTTCTGCCAGATCGACACCGGAAAACCCGCCCCGCTCGACCGCGACGAGCCCCGCCGCGTGGCCGACAGCGTGCGGGCGATGGGCCTGCGCTACGCGACCGTCACCGGCGTCGCGCGCGACGACCTGCCCGACGGCGGGGCGTGGCTGTACGCCGAGACGGTGCGCGCCATCAAGGAACTCAACCCGTCGGCCGGCGTCGAACTGCTGATCCCCGACTTCAACGGCGTCCCCGCGCGGCTGGCGGAGGTCTTCGAGTCGCGCCCGGAAGTGTTGGCGCACAACGTCGAAACGGTGCCGCGCATCTTCAAGCGGATCCGGCCCGCCTTCACCTACCGGCGCAGCCTGGGCGTGCTGACCGCGGCCCGCGGGGCCGGCCTGGTCACCAAGAGCAACCTCATCCTCGGGCTGGGCGAGACCGCCGAGGAGGTACGCGCCGCGCTGGCCGACCTGCGTGACGCCGGCTGCGACATCGTGACCATCACCCAATACCTGCGGCCGTCGGCGCGTCACCACCCGGTCGAGCGCTGGGTGCGGCCCGAGGAGTTCGTCGAGTTCGCCGCGCACGCCGAAGCGCTGGGCTTTTCGGGGGTGCTGGCCGGACCGCTGGTGCGATCGTCCTACCGCGCCGGGCGGCTCTACGAGCAGGCCGCCCGCAGCCGCGCCTCGGCCCCCTAGCGGATTCGGCGCGTCCGTATCCTTGGTGACTATGGCTAAACCCCGCACCGCCGCTGAGAACAAGGCCGCCAGGGCGCAGGCCGCCGCCGCCCGGAAGGCCGCCACGCGGGAGCGCCGCGGCCAGCTCTGGCAGGCGTTCAACATGCAGCGCAAGGAGGACAAGCGCCTGCTGCCGTACATGATCGGCGCCTTCGTGCTGATCGTGGGCGCCTCGGTCGCCGTCGGCCTGTGGGCCGGCGGGCTGACGATGATCACGTTGATCCCGCTCGGCGTGGTGCTGGGCGGGCTGGTCATGTTCATCATCTTCGGCCGCCGCGCCCAGCGGTCGATCTACAGCAAAGCCGAAGGTCAGGCGGGCGCCGCCGCGTGGGTGCTGGACAACCTGCGCGGCAAGTGGCGGGTGACCCCCGGCGTCGCCGCGACCGGCCACCTCGACGCCGTGCACCGGGTGCTCGGCCGGCCCGGCGTCATCCTGGTCGGCGAGGGGTCGGCGGCGCGGGTCAAACCGCTGCTGGCCCAGGAGAAGAAGCGCACCGCCCGGCTGGTCGGCGACGTGCCGATCTACGACATCGTCGTCGGCAACGGGGACGACGAGGTTGCGCTGGGCAAGCTGGAGCGCCACCTCACCCGGCTGCCGAACAACATCACCGTCAAGCAGATCGACACGCTGGAATCGCGGCTGGCCGCGCTGGGATCACGCGCCGGCGCCGCCGTCATGCCGAAGGGGCCGCTACCCAACGCCGGCAAGATGCGCGGTATGCAGCGCACGGTGCGCCGCAAGTAACTCAGCGCCGCACCAGCGCCGTCGCGCTCACCCGATCGTGCAGTCCGCGGCCGTCGGCGTCGGTGAACAACGCCGGCACGACCGCCGCGACGAGCAGCCCGCGCACCGCCAACCGGCCGAGCCCGACGGGCACGCGGCCGTCCATCGACGCCACCTGCAGACCCAGCGCCAGCTGACCCGGGGTGAAGCTGAACAGCCGCACCGCCACCACACCGAGCAGCCACCAGACGACCAGCACCGCCGTCGCCAGCATCTGTTGGGAGAACGCGCCCAGCGCCATGGCCAGCGCCGCCAGCCCGTAGGCGATCAGCCAGTCGATCATCAGCGCCGCCAGCCGCCGGCCCATCGGCGCCAGCGACCCCGGCCCGGTCGCCGGCAGGCCCAGGCTCTCGCCCGGGTAGGCCGATCGCGAGTCCGGCAAATCCCCCGTCACCGGCCGCGTCCCCAAACAGTGCGTCCGTGCAGCGGACCAGATACGATTCTGCGGTCCATGGCCTCACAATAGAACCCGCCCGGCAGCGCGCGATCGGGCGCGCAGCCTGGTCACGTAACCTCTGCGCAACATAGGGTTGACTAACGGGCAACATCTGCTCCCTAGCGTCAGGCCGCGGATCACAAGTAAAGGAGCATTCTGTGACGGAAATGACGCCCGACGACGTCTTCAAACTCGCCAAGGACGAGAACGTCGAATTTGTCGACGTCCGGTTCTGTGACTTGCCAGGCATCATGCAGCACTTCACGATTCCGATCTCGTTTTTCGACGAGAGCATCTTTGAGGACGGATTGGCCTTCGACGGCTCGTCGATTCGCGGGTTCCAGTCCATTCACGAGTCCGACATGCTCCTGCTGCCCGACCCGGACACCGCGCGCATCGACCTGTTCCGCGAAGCCAAGACGCTGAACATGAACTTCTTCGTGCACGACCCGTTCACCCTCGAGCCGTACTCGCGCGACCCGCGCAACATCGCCCGCAAGGCCGAGAACTACCTCATCAGCACCGGGGTCGCCGACACCGCGTACTTCGGCGCCGAGGCCGAGTTCTACATCTTCGACTCCGTGAGCTTCGACTCGCGCACCAACGGCTCCTTCTACGAGGTCGACGCGATCTCCGGCTGGTGGAACACCGGCGAGCCGAACGAGAGCGACGGCAGCCCCAACCGCGGTTACAAGGTCCGCCCCAAGGGCGGCTACTTCCCGGTCGCGCCCGTCGACCACTACGTCGACCTGCGCGACAAGATGCTGTCGAACCTGATCGCATCGGGCTTCAGCCTGGAGAAGGGCCACCACGAGGTGGGCACCGGCGGGCAGGCCGAGATCAACTACAAGTTCAACACCCTGCTGCACGCAGCCGACGACATGCAGCTGTACAAGTACATCGTCAAGAACACCGCGTGGCAGGCCGGCAAGACCGTCACCTTCATGCCCAAGCCGCTGTTCGGCGACAACGGTTCCGGGATGCACACCCACCAGTCGCTGTGGAAGGACGGTGGCCCGCTGATGTACGACGAGACCGGCTACGCCGGCCTGTCGGACACCGCGCGCCACTACATCGGCGGCCTGCTGCACCACGCGCCGTCGCTGCTGGCGTTCACCAACCCGACGGTGAACTCCTACAAGCGCCTGGTCCCGGGCTTCGAGGCCCCGATCAACCTGGTCTACAGCCAGCGGAACCGGTCGGCGTGCGTGCGCATCCCGATCACCGGCAGCAACCCGAAGGCCAAGCGGCTGGAGTTCCGCTGCCCCGACTCGTCGGGCAACCCGTACCTGGCGTTCTCGGCCATGCTGATGGCCGGCCTGGACGGCATCAAGAACAAGATCGAGCCGCAGGCCCCGGTCGACAAGGACCTCTACGAGCTGCCGCCCGAGGAGGCCGCGAACATCCCGCAGGCGCCCACCCAGCTGTCCGCGGTGATCGACCGGCTCGAGGCCGACCACGAATACCTCACCGAGGGAGGCGTTTTCACGCCCGACCTCATCGAGACGTGGATCAGCTTCAAGCGCGAGAACGAGATCCTGCCGGTGCAGGTGCGGCCGCACCCGTACGAGTTCGCGCTCTACTACGACGTGTAACCGGACCGCCGCGAGAAGACGCAGAATCGCACCAAACCTTGGGTTTGAGTGCGATTCTGCGTCTTCTCGGCAGTAACGCGATCAGCTGGGCCGGCGGCCCAGGATCCCGCGTGACATCCGGACCGGTTGCCCCTCGGCCATTTCCACGACCTCCAGCCAGCCGCCGGGAGCGATGAAGTGCCGCTCGACGTCCTCGCGGTGCATGTGGATGACCAACACCCCCGCGTCGGTGACCTCGTAGCTGTCGAAGGCACCGTAGTCGCGCGGTTCGCCGTTGCTGAAAACCACCGTAAACGCCACGCGCAGAGTCTAACCGTCGAGCGCCAGGTCCTTGCGGAAGCGCTGCATGCCGTCGATCTTGTCGGCCAGGGAAGCGTCCGGTCCGGCGTAGAACATCCACGGCATGGTGATGATGCCGGTGATGCCGGCGTCGGCGGCGCGCTGGTAGTCGGCAACCGTGAACGCGTCGGTCAGGGGTGTCAGGACGGTGAAATCGTCCATCGACAAACCGTTTTCGGCCCGCAGCTCGGTCAGCCGGCCCACCGCCTCGATGGCCCGGTCGGTCTTGATCAGGTCGCCGATCCACCCGTCGTTGCGGGCGGCGCGGCGCAGCGCGACGTCGCTGAGGCCGCCGACGTACACCGGGATGGGCGGCGGGGTGGGCTGCATCTCGAGGCGCGGCGCCGCATAGAACTCGCCGTCGAATTCCGTCCACCCGGGCTGCCACAGCGCCCGCATTAACTCGATGATCTCGTCGGTGCGCTTGCCGCGGGCGTCGAACCGCTCGCCCATCAAGGCGAACTCCTCGCGGCACCAGCCGACACCGATGCCGAGCTCCACGCGGCCCGACGCCAAAACCGCCGCGGTGCCAATGGCTTTCGCCGCCGAGTACGGGTTACGCATGGCGGGGATGTAGACGGTGGTGACGAACCGCAGCCGGGTGCTGACCTGGGCCAGCGCCCCGACGAGCACCCAGGGGTCGGGCCAGTCGGTGAACGGCTGCCAGCGCCGCTGGCCGTCCTTGGTGTACGGGTACGGCGTGTCCAGGCTTTCGAGGTTGACGACGTGATCGGGGATCCCGATCCCGTCGTAGCCGAGATCGTCGGCGGCCTTGGCGATCTCGACGATCTCCCTGGTGTTCAAAAAGGCGCTGCTGACGTAGAACTTCATTGCGGTTCCCGCGCCCAGGACGGCTCGATGAACACGCCCTCGGCCTCGACGGTGACCCCGGCGGCGTCCGAAATCGTCCCGCGCGCAAAGACTTTCACACCCTCCTTGCGGTCGATCCACGCCTCCGAGCGAAGCGGGCCCAGCGGGGTGCCGCGCAGGTAGCGCACGGTGATGGTTCCGGTGAAGCGCGGCTTGGACAGCCCCTCGCTGGCCGCCTCGCCCAGCATGTGGTCGAGCACCAGCGCGCTGACCCCGCCGTGCACCAGCTTCGGCGGGCCCTCGTAGGCCACGCCGAGCACGAACTCGCTCCAGCACCGCCCGCCGCCGTCGTGGTGGACGATGACGGGCGGCGCGATCGGATTGCCCAACCCGATCGCGGCGTTGCCCAGCGTCAACGGCCGCGCGCCGTCGACGCGGTAGCTCACCCCGACCGGCCGGGTGCGTTGCCGCAACGACGCGGTGACCGCCTCGATCGCGGATCGGGCGTCGGCGACGACGTCGTCGTCGGCCTCGGTGCGGATGGTGGCGTCGATGAGGTCCCGGACGGCGTCGGCGAGCGGCGTATACCGCGCCGTCGCCCGTTGCGCCTCGTCCGCGCTGAGCACCTCGAAAATGGCATCCAACGCGCCGGCCTCCTGACTCAACTCCCGAATACCTTCCGCACGACGGCCTTCGCGCGCCGCGTCACCCGAAGATAGTTGTCCAGGAACTCGCTGCCGTCGTCGGTCGGCCATCCCGCGGCCACCGCGACCGCGTTCAGCTGTCGCCCGGGCCCGGGCAGCTGGTCGGTGGGCTTGCCGCGCACCAGCACCAGCGCGTTGCGGGCCCGGGTGGCGGTCAGCCAGGCCTGCCGCAGCAGGTCGACCTCCTCGGCGTCCACCAGGCCGGCCGCCGCGATCGCGTCCAGGGATTCCAGCGTCGAGGTGTTGTGCAGGGCTTCGATCTCGTGGGCGTGCCGCAGCTGCATCAGCTGCACGGTCCATTCGATGTCGGCCAGTCCCCCGCGGCCCAGCTTGGTGTGGGTGTTGGGGTCGGCGCCGCGCGGCAGCCGCTCGGACTCGACGCGGGCCTTGATGCGGCGGATCTCCCGCACCGCCTCGGCCGACACCCCGTCGGGCGGGTAGCGGGTCTTGTCGGCCATCAGCAGGAACCGCTGGCCCAGCTCGGCGTCGCCGGCGACCGCGTGCGCGCGCAGCAGGGCCTGGATCTCCCACGGCTGGGCCCACTGCTCGTAGTAGGCGGCGTACGACGCCAGGGTGCGCACCAGCGGGCCGTTGCGGCCCTCGGGCCGCAGGTTGGCGTCGACCTCCAGCGGCGGGTCGACGCTGGGGGTGCCCAGCAGCGTCCGGATCTGTTCGGCGACGGTCGTCGCCCACCGCACCGCCTGCGAATCCTCCACGCCGGCGGCGGGCTCGCACACGAACATGACGTCGGCGTCGGACCCGTAGCCCAGTTCGGCGCCGCCCAGCCGGCCCATGCCGATGACCGCGATCGCCGCCGGCGCCCGGCCGCCCGCGGGCAGGTTGGCCCGGATCATCGCGTCCAGGGCCGCCTGCAGCACGGCCACCCACACCGACGTCAGCGCGTGGCAGACGTCCCGGACCTCCAGAAAGCCGAGCAGGTCGGCCGAGCCGATGCGGGCCAGCTCGCGGCGGCGCAGCGTGCGCGCACCGGCGATCGCGCGCACCGGGTCGGGGTAGCGGGCCGCCGCGGCGACCAGCGCCCGGGCCACCGCGGCCGGCTCGGTCTCGAGCAGCTTGGGGCCGCCCGGGCCGTCGCTGTAGTCCTGGATCACCCGGGGCGCGCGCATCAGCAGGTCGGGCACGTAGGTGGAGGTCCCCAGCACGTGCATGAGCCGCCTCGCCACCGCGGGCTTGTCGCGCAGCGTGGACAAATACCAGTTCTCGCCGCCGAGCGCCTCGGACAGCCGCCGGTAGGCCAGCAGCCCGCCGTCGGGGTCGGGCGCATACGACATCCAGTTCAGCAGCCGCGGCAGCAGCACCGACTGCACGCGGCCGCGCCGCCCGCTCTGGTTGACCAACGCCGACATGTGCTTCAGCGCGGTCTGCGGCCCCTCGTAGCCCAGCGCGGCCAGCTGCCGCTCGGCGGCCTCCGAGGTCATGCCGTGCGAGATCTCGAGGCCGGCGGGCCCGATCGACTCCAGCAGCGGCTGGTAGAAGAGCTTGGCGTGCAGCTGGGAGACCCGCACGTTTTGGTGCCGGAGCTCCTCGCGCAGCACGCCGGCCGCGTCGTGCCGGCCGTCCGGGCGGACGTGCGCCGCGCGCGCCAACCAGCGCACCGCCTCCTCGTCGTCGGCCTCGGGCAGCAGGTGGGTGCGCTTGAGCCGCTGCAGCTGCAGGCGGTGTTCGAGCAGCCGGAGGAACTCGTACGAGGCGGTCAGGTTCGCCGCGTCCTCCCGCCCGATGTAGCCGCCCTCGCCCAGCGCGGCCAGCGCGTCCACCGTGGAGGCCACGTGCAGCGAGTCGTCGCCGCGGCCGTGCACCAGCTGCAGCAGCTGCACCGCGAACTCCACGTCGCGCAGCCCGCCGCTGCCCAGTTTGAGTTCGCGGCCGCGGACCTCCGCGGGCACCAGCTGCTCCACCCGCCGGCGCATGGCCTGGACCTCGACGACGAAATCCTCGCGCTCGCAGGCGACCCAGACCATCGGCATCAGCGCGGCCAGGTAGCGCTCGCCGAGTTCGGCGTCGCCGACGGCCGCCCGCGCCTTCAGCAGCGCCTGGAACTCCCACGTCTTGGCCCAGCGCTGGTAGTAGGCGATGTGCGACTCGAGGGTGCGCACCAGCTCCCCGCTGCGGCCCTCGGGCCGCAGCCCCGCGTCCACCTGAAAGAAGGCGTCCGAGGCGAACTTCATCATCTCGCCGGCCACCCGGGCGCTGGTCGCGTCGGCGCGCTCGGCGACGAAGATGACGTCGACGTCGCTGACGTAATTCAGTTCGCGCGCACCGCATTTGCCCATCGCGATGACCGCCAGCCGCGGGGGCGTCTTGTCGCCGCACACGCCGGCCTCGGCCACCCGCAGCGCGGCCGCCAGCGCGGCGTCGGCCAGGTCCGACAGCTGCGCGGCCACCACGGTGAACGGCAACACCGGCTCGTCCTCGACCGTCGCGGCCACATCCAGCGCCGCCAGCACCAGCAACTGGTCGCGGTAGAGGGTGCGCAGCCGCACCTGCGCCGGAGCCGAACCCGGGCCCGCCTCGTCGGCGCACCGGGTGAACGTCGCGAGCAGCTCATCGCGCGACGGCAGATGGGCCTTGCCGCGCAACAACTTCCAGGACTGCGGGTTGGCGGCCAGGTGATCGCCCAGCGCCAGCGACGAGCCCAGCACCGCGAACAACCGGCCGCGCAGGTCCCGTTCGGTCAGCAGCGCCGCGCTGAGCTCGTCCCATCCCGCGTCGAGGGCCTCCGACAGCCGGACCATGCCCCGCAGCGCGGCGTCGGGGTCGGGCGCGCGCGACAACGACCACAACCGGTCGACGTATTCGGCATCGTCGCGTTCGTACCATCCCAGCCGCGTCAGCCACTCCCCGGCCGTGGGATCGACCAACCCGAGCCGGCCCACGCTGGGCAGCCGGGGGCGTTCCGTCACGGGTTTGGTCACGTCCACGACCGTAGCGCAACCGGCCGACCCGTCAGGCCGCGTGCGCTACAGCGACAGGTAGGTGCTCAGCTCGTAGGGCGTGACGTGGCTGCGGTAGTTCGCCCACTCCGCGCGCTTGTTGCGCAGGAAGAAGTCAAACACGTGCTCCCCCAACGTTTCCGCGACGAGCTCGGAGGCCTCCATGGCCTTGAGCGCGCTGTCCAGGCTGGTGGGCAGTTCGCGGTAGCCCATCGTGAGGCGTTCCTCGGGTGTGAGGTCCCAGACGTTGTCTTCGGCCTGCGGGCCCAGCACGTAGCCCTTCTCCACCCCGCGCAGCCCGGCGGCGAGGAGCACGGCGAACGTCAGGTACGGGTTGCACGCCGAGTCGGGGCTGCGCACCTCGATGCGCCGCGACGACGTCTTGTGCGGGGTGTACATCGGCACCCGCACCAACGCCGACCGGTTGGCCGCGCCCCACGACGCCGCCGTCGGCGCCTCGCCGCCCTGCACCAGCCGCTTGTAGGAGTTGACCCATTGGTTGGTGACGGCGCTGATCTCCGAGGCGTGCTCGAGGATCCCGGCGATGAACGACTTGCCCACATCGGAGAGCTGCAGCGGGTCGTCGGCGCTGTGGAAGGCGTTGACGTCGCCCTCGAACAGGCTCATGTGGGTGTGCATGGCCGAGCCGGGGTGCTCGGCGAACGGCTTGGGCATGAACGACGCCCGCGCGCCGTTCTCGATCGCGACCTCCTTGATGACGTACCGGAACGTCATCACGTTGTCGGCCATCGACAGCGCGTCGGCGAAGCGCAGGTCGATCTCCTGCTGGCCGGGCGCGCCCTCGTGATGGCTGAACTCGACCGAGATGCCCATGGATTCCAGCGATTCGATCGCGTGGCGGCGAAAGTTGGACGCCGAGTCGTGCACGGCCTGGTCGAAATAGCCGGCGCTGTCGACCGGCACGGGCCGCGACCCGTCGTCGGGACCGGGCTTGAGCAGAAAGAATTCGATCTCGGGGTGCACGTAGCAGGAGAAGCCGAGGTCGTTGGCCTTCTGCAGCTGGCGGCGCAGCACGTGCCGCGGGTCCGCCCACGACGGCGAGCCGTCGGGCATGGTGATGTCGCAGAACATCCGCGCGGAGTGGTGGTGGCCGTTGGGGGTGGCCCAGGGCAGCACCTGGAAGGTCGAGGGGTCCGGGTTGGCCACGGTGTCGGATTCCGAGACCCGGGCGAAGCCCTCGATCGACGATCCGTCGAAGCCGATGCCCTCCTCGAAGGCCCCTTCGAGCTCGGCCGGGGCGATGGCGACCGATTTGAGGTAGCCGAGCACGTCGGTGAACCACAGCCGAACGAAGTGGATGTCCCGCTCCTCGAGGGTGCGCAGGACGAATTCCTTCTGTCGATCCATGACCCGACACTAGGCAACGCCTGTTAAATCCGTGTTACCGACTCCCGGTCAGACGCGTTGCGCTCCGGCTCAGGAACGGCACCGCAGCGCGGGCGGCAGCGCCCCGGCGACGAAGTAGCGCACCACCGCGGTGTCCACGCACTGGTCGCCGTTGAACACCGCGGTGTGCTGGGTGCCGTCGTAGGTGATCAGCGGGGCGCCCAGCTGGCGGGCCAAGTTCACGCCGGCCTGGTACGGGGTGGCCGGGTCGTGCGTGGTGGAGACGACGACGGCCTTGCCCGGCGGGGCGGGCGGCGCGGCGTGCGGTTTCGACGTGGCGGGCACCGGCCACAACGCGCACAGGTCGCGGGGGGCGTGGCCGGTGAACGGGCCGTAGCTCAGGAACGGGGCCACCTGGCGCATCTTTTGGTCCGCGGCGACCCACGTCGCCGCATCCGTCGGCGTCGGCGCGTCGACGCATCGCACGGCGTTGAACGCGTCCTGGTCGTTGCCGTAGTGCCCGTTTTTATCACGGTCTTCGTAATCGTCGGCCAGCAACAGCAGGTCGTCGGCGCCGGTGCCGCGCGCCAGCCCGAGCAGGCCGCTGGTCAGGTACTTCCAGTGCGCCGGGGTGTAGAGCGCGTTGATGGTGCCGGTGGTCGCGTCGGCGTAGCTCAGCCCGCGCGGATCCGACGTGCGGCCCGGCCTGGTGACCAACGGGTCGACCAGGGCGTGGTAGCGGTTGACGAACTGCGCCGGGTCGGTGCCCAGCGGGCAGCCCGCCGAGCGGGCGCAGTCGGTGGCGTAGTCGTTGAAAGCCGTTTGGAATCCGGCCATTTGGTTGATGTTCTCGGTGACCGGGTCCACGGTCGGGTCGATGGCGCCGTCGAGCACCATCGAACGCACGTGGGGGCCGAACCCCTCGAGGTAGGCGGTGCCCAGCTCGGTGCCGTAGCTGTAGCCGAGGTAGTTGATCTGCTCGTCGCCCAGCGCCTGGCGGACCATGTCCATGTCGTGCGCGGCCGAGACGGTGCCGACGTTGGCCAAAAACCCGTTGCCCATCCGGGTGGCGCACTGCTGGGCCAGCTGCTGGTAGAGCTGCTCGATGTGGGCGACGCCGGCCGGGCTGTAGTCGACCATCGGCTCGCGCCGGAACGCGTCGAATTCGGCGTCGGTGCGGCACCGCACCTGCGGGGTCGAGTGGCCCACCCCGCGCGGATCGAACCCGACGAGGTCGAAGTTGCGGCCGATGTCGGTGTCTTCCAGGTCCGGTGCCATGCCGGCGACCATGTCCACCGCCGACGCGCCCGGCCCGCCCGGGTTGATGAACAGCGATCCCATCCTCCGCCCGCTCGCGGGCACCCGGATGACCGCCAGCTTGGCTTGCGCGCCAGCGGGATTGGCGTAGTCGACGGGCACGGACACGGTGGTGCACTGTGCGGTGGGGACGTCGCTGGTGTCGGTCAGGAACTGGTCGCAACCGCCCCAGTTCTGCGGCCGGGCCGCGGCGGCCGGCGGGGCCGGACTCGGGGTCTGGCCGGCGCCGGGCTCCGGCGTCGCGGCGGCGACGGGGGGTTGCGCGGTGATCAACAGCCCAAACGAAACCAGCGCCGAGCTCAACGATCTGCGGCGCGACATGGCTGTCAATGTTTGCAGCCGCGCATACCCGTGACAGCGCGAAATGGTCACGCCTTGGTCTCGGCCCGGCTCGCCGAGCGTGCAACCACGGCGAAAAAATCGGCGAAATCAGCCGAAATCTCGCCACCAGTGCACGCTCGGCGAAAGGGTTCGGCGAAAGGGTTCGGCGAAACGCCCCTAGCACTTGGCGCCGCTCGGCGGCGTGTCGCCGCCGATCAGGTACTCCGTCACGTAGTCGTCGATGCAGCTGTCGCCCTGGAAGACGACCGTGTGCTGGGTCCCGTCGAAGGTCAGCAGCGAACCGCGCAGCTCCTGCGCCAGGTCGACGCCGGCCTTGTACGGGGTCGCCGGGTCGTGCGTGGTCGACACCACCACCGTCGGCGCCAGGCCCGGCGCCGAGATCGGGTGCGGCTTGCTGGACGGCGGGACCGGCCAGAACGCGCAGGTGCCCAGCGGCGCGTCGCCGGTGAACTGCCCGTAGCTCATGAACGGCGCGATCTCGCGCGACCGGCGGTCTTCGTCGATCACCTTGGCGCGGTCCGTAATCGGCGGCTGGTCAACGCAATTGATCGCCACCCGCGCGTCGGTGGCGTTGGTGTAGTGGCCCTTCGGATCGCGGCGCATGTACATGTCGGCCAGCGCGAGCATGGTATCGCCGTGGTGGTCGACCATCTCGGACAGCCCGTCGGTCAGGTGGTGCCACAGCGACGGCGAATACAGCGCCATGATGGTGCCGACGATCGCGTCGCTGTAGCTCAGCCCGCGCGGATCCTTCGTGGGCATCGGCCGGCCGACCATCGTGTTGTTGGGGTCGACGAGAGGGTCGACCAGGCTGTGGTAGACGTCGACGGCCTTGGCCGGGTCGGTGCCCAGCGGACACGTCGGCTGCTTGGCGCAGTCCGCCGCGTAGTGATCGAACGCGTCCTGAAATCCCTTGGCCTGCCGCAGGTCCGCCTCAACCTGGTCGGCGTTGGGGTCGACCGCGCCGTCGAGGATCATCGCCCGCACCTTGGTCGGGTAGGCCTCCGCGTAGGCGGCGCCGATGCGGGTGCCGTACGAGTAGCCGAGGTAGGTCAGCTTGTCGTCGCCCAGCGCCGCGCGGATGGCGTCGAGGTCCCGCGCGACGTTGACCGTGCCCGCGTTCGCCAGGAAGTTCTTGCCCATCTTCGCCACGCAGCGGTCGACGAACTGCTTGGTCTCGTCCTCCATGTGGGCCACACCCGCGGGGCTGTAGTCGACGTTCGGCTCGGTGCGCAGGCGGTCGTTGTCGGCATCCGAGTTGCACCAGATGGCCGGGCGCGACGAGCCCACCCCGCGGGGGTCGAAGCCGACCAGGTCGAACCGGTCGCGGATGCGTTTGGGCAGGCTCTGCACGACGCTCAGCGCGGCGTCGATGCCCGACTCGCCGGGCCCGCCGGGGTTGATCACCAGCGAGCCGATCTTGTCGCCCGTCGCGGGAAAGCGAATCATCGCCAGCGCCGCCACCTCGCCGTTGTCGAGGTGGTCGTAGTCGACGGGCACCGCCAGCTTGGCGCACATCGCGCCGCCGGGGATCTTGGCCTTGGGGTTGGACGAGCGGCACGGGGTCCATTCGATCGCCTGCCCCAGCTTGGGCCCCTTCATGACGGCGCGTCCGTTGACGACGCGCAGGCAGCCGCCCACCAGCAGCGCCACGGCGGTGATCACGGTCCAGATCAGCAGCGTGCGCGCGAAAGTACCGCGGCGAGACGACCCCATGCCCACCTATGCTGCCAGAGCGATCCTGAGATTCTGATTAACGGGCTAACCGGCCGCCGCCAGCAGTTCCTCCATCGCCACCGGAAAGTCGTCGGCCATCGCCCACAGGTCCGGCAGCAACTCCGGGCACGAGATCAGCCCGACGTCCAACGTGCCGCACAGCGACATCACGGTGACGTTGAGCCCCGAGCCGTGGAAGATCGGCCCCAGCGGATACATGGCCTTGACCTCGCACCCCAGCAGGTACAGCGGCACCTGCGGGCCCGGCACGTTGGAGATCACCAGGTTGTGCACCGGCATGCTCGTGGTCAACCGCGTGCTGGCATACAGCCGCATCGCGACGCTGTACACCGCCGGCGCGGCGAACTGCGACCAGTCCTGCAGCAGCGACGCCCCGATGGCCGAACTATGTTCCTTGGCAACCGAATTCGCTTCGGCGATCGCCTTCAGCCGCTCCGCGGGATCGGCGACCTGGGTGTGCAGGGAAGAGAACATCGCCGAAACCTGGTTGCGGCCGGGGCGATCCGACTTGCCGTGCACCGACACCGGCACCGAGGCCACCAGCGACGCCTCGGGCAGCGCGTCGCGCTCGGCCAGGTATTGGCGAAGGACCCCCGAGACCAGGGCCATCACCACGTCGTTGACCTTGACCCCGAACCGGTTCTTCACCCGCTTGACGTCCTCGAGGTCCAGCTGCGCGTAGGCGATGTTGCGCCGGCCGGTGATCTTGGCGTTGAAGGCGGTCCGCGGCGCGGCGAACGGGCGCGCCATGGCCTGGCCCTCGAGCGCCTTGCGCACCGTCGCGACCGCCGAGGACACGGTCTGGGGCACCACGTTGGTCAGCTGCAGCGGCCGGGTGGCGAAGCGGAACAGGCCGCCCGCGGCGATCTGCCACCCGCTGGCGCCGCCGACGCCGGCCACCGGATCCGGTGCGGGCGCGTCGGCTTCGGTGGCGCACAGCTGCGACATCAGGTTGGCGCCGGTCACCCCGTCCACCCCGGCGTGGTGCACCTTGGTCATCACCGCCAGCCGCCCGTCGCGGCTGTCGGTCCCCGCCACCCCCTCGATGACCCACATCTCCCAGAGCGGCCGGCGACGGTCCAGCGGCAGCGAGGCGATGTGGCCGCAGATCTCCGACAGTTCGCTGCGCCCGCCCGGCGGAGGCAACCCGATGCGGTGCACGTGCCGGTCGACGTGGAAGGACTCGTCGTCCACCCACACCGGGTGGTCCAGGTTCAGCGGGTTGTCGGCGAGCTTTTCGCGGAACTGCGGCATCGCCCGCAGCCGCAGCGACAACGCGTCGCGCAACCGGTCGAACGTGTAGCCGCCCGGCATCGTCGACGTGTCCACCTCGATGATCGAGCAGACGTGCATCGGTTGTTCGGAGTTCTCCAGGTAGAGGAAGCTGGCGTCGAGTCCGCTGAGCCGCTGCATGGGCAAAATGCTATGTCTCGCGCCACACCGCGGTGCAATTGCGCAGAACAGATGGCAGAATGGCTCGAGTCAGACGAACCCGGGGACCCGCCAGGGCCACGAGGATCGACCCGACCACTACCAGGGACAATGATGTCTGAGCAGACTGTCTACGGTGCCAACCCGTCCAAGCCGACCAAGATTCGCACCCATCACCTACAGAAGATGAAGGCCGAGGGCCACAAGTGGGGCATGCTCACGGCCTACGACTATTCCACCGCCCGGATTTTCGACGAGGCCGGAATCCCGGTGCTGCTGGTCGGTGACTCGGCCGCCAACGTCGTGTACGGCTACGACACCACCGTGCCCGTCTCGATCGACGAACTCATCCCGCTGGTGCGCGGCGTGGTGCGGGGCGCCGAGCACGCGATGGTCGTCGCCGACCTGCCGTTCGGCAGCTACGAGGCGGGCCCGGCCGCCGCGCTGGCCGCCGCCACCCGGTTCATGAAGGAGGGCGGGGCGCACGCGGTCAAGCTCGAGGGCGGTGAGCGGGTCGCCGACCAGATCGCCTGCCTCACCGCGGCGGGCATCCCCGTCATGGCGCACATCGGCTTCACCCCGCAGAGCGTCAACAGCCTCGGCGGCTTCCGGGTGCAGGGCCGCGGCGACGCCGCCGAACAGACCGTGCACGACGCGATCGCCGTCGCCGAAGCCGGGGCGTTCTCCGTCGTGATGGAGATGGTGCCGGCCGAATTGGCCACCCAGATCACCGGCAAGCTCACCATCCCGACCATCGGGATCGGGGCCGGCCCCAGCTGCGACGCCCAGGTGCTGGTCTGGCAGGACATGGCCGGCCTGAGCGCCGGCAAGCCCGCCCGCTTCGTCAAGCGGTTCGCCGACGTGGGCGCCGAGTTGCGCCGGGCCGCAGTGCAATACGCCGAAGAGGTGGCCGGCGGCACCTTCCCCGCCGAGGAGCACTGCTTCTGATCGTTTGCTGAAAACCGTTGTGTGCCATGGTGGTACGATTGTTCCTGTAGACAATCGTGAATCGTGATCGGGGGTGGCTTCATGCACCCCGTGCGGCGCCGGACCGTCCTGAAGCTGCCGCTGCTCGTGGCGGGAGGCGCCGCGCTCGCACGGGCACCCCGAGCCGCCGCCGGGACCCCGGAGTCGAGCCGATGGTCACCCGAGCGCGCCAACCGGTGGTATCAAGCGCAGGGCTGGCTCGTCGGCGCGAACTACATCACGTCCAACGCCATCAACCAGCTGGAGATGTTCCAGCCCGAGACCTACGACCCCCGGCGCATCGACACCGAGCTGGGCTGGGCCCAACTGCATGGCTTCAACACGGTGCGGGTCTTTCTGCACGATCAGCTGTGGGTCGAGGATCCCCGCGGGTTCCACGACCGTCTGGGCCAGTTCGTCGACATCGCGGCGCGCCACGGCATCAAGCCGCTGTTCGTCTTCTTCGACTCGTGCTGGGACCCGTTCCCCCGCGCGGGCAGGCAGCGCGAACCGCGGCCCGGCGTGCACAACTCCGGCTGGGTGCAGAGCCCGGGCGCCGAGCGCCTCGGTGACCCCGCCTACACCCGCACCCTGCGCGGCTACGTCACCGCGGTGCTGACCCAATTCCGCGACGACGACCGCGTTTTGGGCTGGGACCTGTGGAACGAGCCCGACAACCCGTCGCACCACTACCGCTCGGTCGAGCGGCCCGACAAGCTCAACCTGGTCGCGGACCTGCTCCCGCAGGTGTTCGCGTGGGCGCGGTCCGTCGGCCCCCGCCAGCCCCTGACGAGCGGCGTGTGGGACGGCGACGGGGCGGATTCCGACCTGCGCGACACGATCAGCGGCATCCAGCTCGACAACTCCGACATCGTCACGTTCCACTCCTACGAAGAGCCCGCCGGCTTCGAGGACCGCATCGCCCAGCTGGAGCCGCACGGGCGGCCGATCCTGTGCACCGAGTACCTGGCCCGCACGCTGGGCAGCACCGTCGAGGGCATCCTGCCAATTGCCAAGGCGCATAACGTCGGTGCCCTCAACTGGGGGTTGGTCGCGGGCAAGACGCAGACGTACTTCCCGTGGGACTCGTGGGACCACCCCTACCCGAGGCCACCCGACGTGTGGTTCCACGACCTGCTGGGGCCCGACGGTCGCCCCTTCCGGGACAGCGAAACCCAGACGATCAGCCAGCTGACGGGCGTGGCGATGCACCTCAACCCGGCTCCTTAAGGGGGTGTGGCAGGCTATGCCTGTGAAGGCGCCGAAGACCTCCCGTCACCTGGAGGTGGAGCGCAAGTTCGACGTCCTGGAGTCGACGGTTTCACCGTCGTTCGAGGGCATCGCCGCGGTCAGTCACGTGGAGAACGCGCCGATCGAGTCGCTGGACGCGACCTATTACGACACCCCGGCGCAGGACCTGGCGCGCAACAAGATCACGCTGCGGCGCCGCACCGGCGGCCACGACGCGGGCTGGCACCTGAAGCTGCCGGCCGGGCCCGACGCGCGCACCGAGGTCCGCGCACCCCTGGACACCGCGAAGCACGGGGCGCAGGACAGCGTGCCCGACGAACTGCGCGACGTCGTGCTGGCGATCGTCCGCGACCGCCCGCTCGAACCCGTCGCGCGCATCAGCACCGACCGCGAAACGCAGGTGCTCTACGGCGCCGACGGGGCGGCGCTGGCGGAGTTCAGCAACGACCGCGTCACCGCGTGGGCCGCCGGGGACGCCGAGACCGAACAACAATGGCGCGAGTGGGAACTCGAGCTCAGCAACGGGACGGCCGACACCGAACTGCTGGGCCGGCTCAGCAATCGGCTGCTCGACGCCGGTGCGGCGCCCGCCGGGCACGCCTCCAAGCTGGCGCGCGTGCTCGGCGCGCAGGTTGCGCCCAACGGGACGCGCCCGCCCGACGACCCGGTACACCGCGCGGTGGCCGAGCAGGCCGCCGAGCTGTTGGGGTGGGACCGGGCCGTCCGCGCCGACGCCGACGACGCGGTGCACCAGATGCGGGTGACCATCCGCAAGATCCGCAGCCTGGTGGCCGAGGCCTCTTCCGGCGCACCCGAGACCGACTGGCTCCTCGACGAGCTGCGCGAGCTGGCCAACATACTCGGCGCGGCGCGCGACGCCGAGGTGCTCGCCGAGCGCTATCAGCAGGCGCTCGACGCGCTGCCGCCCGAGCTGGTGCGCGGCCGCATCCGCGAACGCCTCGTCGAGGGCGCGCGGCGCCGCTACCGGACCGGGCTGCGCCGGTCGTTGATCGCGATGCGCTCGCAGCGCTACCTTCGCCTGCTCGACGCGCTCGACGCGTGGGTGGCCGGCAGTTCCGTGTCGGGCGAGCAGGCCGCGCCGGTCACCATTCAGGCCGCCTACCGCAAGGTGCGCAAGGCCGTGCGGGCCGCCGCCCAGCTGGAACCGGATGCCGAGCACGAACGCGACGTGGCGCTGCACCGAATCCGCAAGCGCGCCAAGCGGCTTCGCTACACCGCGGCGGCCACCGGCGCGACGGCCGCGGCCGAGCAGGCCAAGGCCGTGCAGACGCTGCTCGGCGACCACCAGGACAGCGTGGTCAGCCGCGAACACCTGATCCACCAGGCCGACGCCGCGCGCGGCGCCGGCGAGGACACCTTCACCTACGGCCTGCTCTACCAGCAGGAGGCCGACCTGGCCGAGCGGTGCCGCCGCCAGCTCGACGACGCCCTGCGCCTGCTGGCGAAGGCTGTTCGCTGACTACTGGCGAGCAGACGCAAATTCGCACGTTCGGGGACCGAACAGTGCGAATTTGCGTCTGCTCGCGTGACCGGGGTCGGGTCGGGCGAGTTGGCGCTTCCATGACCGGCGATGCTAGAACTTCACCGCAAGGTCCTGGCGAGTCAACCTGCGAACGCCCCAGAAGTAGGTGACGAACGGCATGGTGCACCACAACAGGTTCAGGACAACGAACTTGACCCACATCTCGACGGGACTCGTCATACTGTGCAAGTTGTTCGCGATTTCTACGCCGAAGTAGACCGCCGGCAGCGTGACCTCCACAATCATCCCGCCCATGATGAAGGAGAGCTGAGTGCTGGTGAACCGCTTGCCATTCCGGAAGAACTGCACCATCGCATACGCCTCGAAAACTCCAATGAAGAAGGCGATCCACTCAAGGACGACGATCAGCGGGTCGCCGTTGAGGTAACGGGCGTCGCCTCCGAGCAGGATCGGCGACCACATGTATGTCCACAGCGCTCCGTGCTGGACGCCGTTCCTGATCTGATCGAAGAACAACAGCCACGGTAGTTCCCAGATGAATCGTGGGATCAGGGCGATGAAGACCCACACGATGACCATCGCGCTCAATCGCTCCGACTTGGTCCAGTCACGCTGGCCTGGAAGTGGAAGCCACGGCAGCGCGAGTGCGGCCACGAAGCAGCCCACGACGAAGGCGACCAGCGTGGTGGACGCGGCGACGTGGGACACCCCGGCGTGAAATTCGAGGTACCAGAACACGATGTGGATGCCGAAGAAGAACGCCAAGACGCCCAACAACGATTTCTGCAGTGACGAGAGTCCGCGACTGGCCGGTGAAATCTGCTCGTTGTCGGTGGCGTTGAGTGTGTCGGTCATGATCCGGGCCTTCGGCGAACGGCTATCCGCATGACCGAAGCATGGCACACGCCATGAGCATGGCACACGCCATGTTTTCGTGGCAAGGGTGCTGACTTAGGGTGTCGTGGATGAGGCGACACAACGCGCAGGGGGGATTGCGGAGATGACGGGGCACAGACGCACCGCCCCCCGTCGTCCGGTGACCGGGCGACAGGAGCGGGGGGACCGGACCCGCGACCTACTCATCGACGAGACGGTTCGGTGCATTCGCGAGGAAGGCTTCTCGGCGGCTAGTGCTCGTCACATCATTGAGCGCGCCGGGGTGAGTTGGGGTGTCATCCAGCACCACTTCGGAGACCGCGATGGGCTGCTGACTGCGGTGATCGAAGATGCCGTCGACCGTCTCGTCGCATCACTTGCGGTGTTGGCCGATCCCACGCAATTCACGGACACAGAGGAGTTGGTACGGGCGACGTGGGAGGCATTAGCGAACCCGAAAGCTATGGCAGGGTTGGAGATTCTCATCGCATCCAAGGAGTTGCGAATCGGGCTTGATAAGCGGCACCTGAAACGTCTCGGCGCGGCCCTTGCGGCCCTGCTTGCCCGTTTGAATACCGGCGCCGATCGTGAACACGCCGTCGCGTTAGGCATGCTGCTGTGGACGACACCAGTCGCGATGATGATCGCCGAGATGTTCGCCACGCCCCCTCTGGCCACCGAGGACGCCCAGAAAGCGGTTGCCGATCTGATCAACGCGCATCGCTGACCGGATCTCACCGCCACCTCTACCTCTCGATCTAGCGCGCTCCTCTGGCTCGGGCTCTGGGTCTGCTTATAGCTCAGCGGATTCGGCGAATCCGCGCTTTGTCCACTCTGCTGCGACCTGCGGCGGGACGTCAGCGAGATCACCCGGCAGCCATCTGTGGCCGGACTCTGACGGGGCCGGACGCGGGACGCGATCGACTCGGCGCACGCGCTGGTCAACTGGCTGGGGCGGGCGAGTTGGCCTGTAAGCCGGATTCTGTTCCCCGCCGCCGCGGCATAAGCAACGGCGGCGGAGCGGCGACCATCCATCTGGACACACCGTTGCCGGGTGCCTCGAGCGGCCTACCCGCAGGCTCGGGCGAGCAACCCTCGAGCGCCTGCGCGGCCGCACCGGGTGCGGCCTTCTTGGCCTTGCTTCGGGTGGGGTTTGCCTAGCCACTCCGGTCACCCAGAATGCTGGTGCGCTCTTACCGCACCGTTTCACCCTTACCACCGCGAGGGTGGCGGTTTGTTTTCTGTGGCACTTTCCCGCGAGTCACCTCGGATTGCCGTTAACAATCACCCTGCTCTGTGAAGTCCGGACTTTCCTCGAACCGCCTCGCGACGGTCCGCGGCCGCCCGGCCAACTCGTCCGCGACGGTCCACGGTACCCGCCGCGCTAGCTGCTGACCAGCGGCATTTGGCTCTCCAGCAATTAACTAATCATTGCTAAATAAACATGTTGGTGCGACGCTGACCGCATGACAGAAACGGAAGGCTTTGTCGACCAGGCGATGATGGGGCTCGCCGAGCCGCAGCCGATGTACAAGGCGCTGCGCGAAACCACCCCTGTGTTCCGGTCGCCGCAGGCCGTGGTGCTCAGCCGCCTGGCCGACATCGAGATGGCGCTCAAGCACACCGAGCTGTTCTCATCGAACATGGACGCCGTCGACCTCGGCAACGTGCGTCCCCTAATCCCGTTGCAGATCGACCCGCCCGAGCACGCGAAGTACCGCCGCATCCTCGACCCGCTGTTCACCCCGCGCGAGATGGCCCGGCGCGAACCCCGCGTCGCCGAACTGGTCAACGAGATGATCGACCGGTTCGCCGGCCGCGGCGAATGCGACTTCCACGAGGAGTTCGCCGTGCCGCTGCCCTGCACCGTCTTCTTGCAGCTGCTCGGGCTGCCGCTGGAGGACCTCGACCAGTTCCTGGTCTGGAAGGACGGGGTGATCCGCCCCGAGGGCGACTCCGGCTACGACCGCCGCCACGAGTCCTCCGCGGGTGTGGCGCAACAGATCTACGACTACTTCGACCGCGCCATCGACGACCACATCGCCACCCCGCGCGACGACGTGCTGTCCGCCATGATCGCGGCGACCATCGAGGGCCAACCGTTGTCGCGCGAGGAGCTGCTCGACATCTGCTTCCTGTTCCTCATCGCCGGACTGGACACGGTCACCGACTCGCTGGACTGCTTCTTCGTCTACCTGGCGCGCCATCCCGAACACCGGCACCAGCTCATCGAGCAGCCCGACATCCTGCCCGGCGCCATCGAGGAGTTGTTGCGCTGGGAGACGCCGGTGCCCGGCGTGGCCCGCGTCTGCCTGCAGGACACCGAGGTGGGTGGCTGCCCGATCAGCAAGGGCGAACGCGTCAGCCCGCTGCTCGGCGCGGCCAACACCGATCCCGCCGAGTTCCCCGACCCCGACCTGGTGGACTTCGCCCGCAGCCCCAACCGGCACCGCGCGTTCGGCGGCGGGCCGCACCGCTGCCTCGGGTCCCACCTCGCCCGCATGGAGCTGCGGGTCGCGCTGCGCGAATTCCATCGGCGCATACCGGATTACGAGATCAAGCCCGGCACCCAGCTGACCTACACCGCGGCGCTGCGGTCGGTGGAGTCGCTGCCGCTGGTGTTCCCGGTGTCATGACGCGCGTGGCTGTCGACGCTGAGCGCTGCACCGGGCACGGCCGCTGCTACACGCTGGCGCCCGGCGTCTACGACGCCGACGAGGTGGGTCACTGCGTGGTGCTCGTCGAGGACGTCTCGGGCGAACTCGAGGCGCAGGCCGTCATCGGCGAACAGAACTGCCCCGAAGGCGCAATCACCCTGTCCCGCTGAGGATTACGGGAAGCAGACCACGCTGCGCGCGCCGCGTCCGGCGGTCATGTCCGCAAACGCCGTCTCGACGTCGTCGATGCCGATCCGCCGCGTCACCAGAGCCTCGAGGTCGAGCCGGCCGCTTCGGGCGAGCCCCGCGAGCACCGGGATGTCGCGGGCCGGGTCGCTGGCGCCGTAGACGCTGCCCTGGATCGTCTTGCCGTCGGCCATCAACGACAGCGCGGGAAAGGCCACCTCGTCGGCGATCCCGGCGGCGCCCACCAACGTGACCTTGCCGCCGCGGCGGGTGGCCTCGTAGGCGGCGCGCATGGTGGCGGGTTTGCCGACCACCTCGATCCCGTGATCGACCCCCGCGCCCCCGGTGAGGTCCTTGACGGCGGCGACGAGGTCGACCTGGCCGGCGTCGACGGTGTCGGTCGCGCCGTTGGTCACCGCGGCGGGCAGTTGGCCGGCGGCCCGGTCGGCGGCGATGATCCACCCCGCGCCGGCCAGCCGGGCACCCTGGATCGCGGCCAGACCCACTCCGCCGCAACCGATCACGAGTACGCTCTCCCCCGGCCGCACGGCCGCCGTGCGCATCACCGCGCCCACCCCGGTGGTGACACCGCAGCCCAGCAACGCGGCGAGGTCGAACGGCAGCGACTCGTCGACGGGCACCACCGCCGCGGCCGGCAGCAGCGTCTCCTCCGCCAGCGACGCGACGCCCATCCCGGGCCACACCGGGCCGCCGGCGCCCTCCGCGTAGGGCGCCCCGTAGGCGTGGTCGTAACCGCGGTCGCACAGCTGGGCCTCGCCGCGCAGGCACGGCGGGCAGGACCGGCACGGCACGTTCCAGGTCAGCACGACGTGGTCGCCGGGGCTGACCGTGGTGACGCCGGCGCCGACCTCGGCGACGATCCCGGCGCCCTCGTGGCCCAGGGTCGACGGCAGGAGCGTCGGGATGGACCCGTCGCGCAACGACAGATCGCTGTGGCAGACGCCGCTGGCGCGCAGGCGCACCCGGACCTCGTGGTCGGCGACGGGTCGCAGCGCGAGGTCCTCCACCGCCGTGGGTTGGCCGACCTCGCGCAGCACTACAGCCCTCATAAGGCCCTCCTATCGACTTACGATGGCGGGGCAACCGCACCGGGTCAAGGGAGACGGTCATGTCGGGATCAACGACGATCACGCGGGAAGCCCAAGCCGCCGACGAGCAGGCGGTGCTGACCATCGGTGGCGCGCCGCAGCCCGGCGCCGCCGGAACCTATCCCGTGCACAACCCCGCCCGGCCGTCGGAGATCGTGGGCCACGCGCCCGCGGCCGACCGCGCCCAGCTCGACGCCGCGGTGGCCGCGGCGAGGCGGGCGGCGCCGGGATGGCGGGCGCTGGGCGTCGCCGAGCGTGTCGCCGCGGTCTCAACCGCCGCGGCCACCGCCGCCGAGCGCCTGACCACGCGCGACGGGGCTCGGCTGTACACCCGCGAACACGGCAAGGTGCTTAGCGAGGCCACGTTCGAGATCGCCACCGGCCCCAGCCTGGCCGCGCTGATCGGGTCGATGGCCGAGGCCGCGGTGGCGCCCGAGCAGATCGACCCGGCCTCGACCTACCCGCAGCTGCACCGCGAACCGTTCGGCGTGGCCGCGCTCGTGCTGCCGTTCAACTGGCCGCTCGCGCTGACGATGACCAAGCTGGCGTCGGCGCTGACCGCCGGCAACACCGCCGTCGTCAAGGTGCCCCCGACCTGTCCGCTGGCGGCGCTGCAACTCGCCGGCGCGCTGGCCACCGCGCTGCCGCCGGGCGTGGTCAACGTGCTGTCCGGTCCCGGCAGCGAGCTCGCCCAGGCGCTGGTCACCCATCCGGGCATCGACCTCATCTCGCTGACCGGCGGCGTGGCCACCGGGCGCGCGGTCATGGCGGCCGCCGCGGCGCGCCTCACCCCGGTGCTGCTGGAGCTCGGCGGCAACGACGCCGCGATCGTCGCCCCGGACATCGCGATCACCGACGAGCTGGTCGACCGGCTGGTCACGGCGACCTACACCACCGGCGGTCAGGTCTGCATGGCGATCAAGCGGCTGTATGCGCCCGCCGGGCGGGCCGGCGAGCTGGCCGACGCGGTGCTCGCGCGCTGCGGGCGGGAGGTGGTCGGCGACGGGCTCGCCGAGGAGACGACGTTCGGGCCGCTGCACACCGCCGCCGGGCGCAACCGGGTCACCGCGCTGGTCGCCGACGCCGAGGCTCAGGGGGCGTCGGTGCGCACCGCGGGGCGCATCCGCGCGGAAGACGAAGACGCCGGCGGGTACTTCGTGTTGCCGACCGTCGTCACCGGGCTGTCCCCGGACTCACGGCTGGCCACCGAGGAGCAGTTCGGTCCGGTGCTGCCGATCTTCGGCTACGAGTCGATCGACGACGCCGTAACCGCCGCCAATACAACGGAATTCGGCCTCACCGCGTCTGTGTGGACCGGCGACGAAGCGCTCGCCGATCGGGTCACGGCCCAACTGGTGGCGGGCACGGTCAGCGTCAACTGCCATGGCATGGCCGCCCAGGACCCCAGGCTGCCGTTCGGCGGCTGCGGGCAGTCCGGCCTGGGCCGCGAGCTCGGCGTCGACGGGATTCGGGCCTTCACCCAGCCGCGGGCGTTCGTGCGGCATCCGGTGCCGGGCTAGCGCCGCGTGACCAGCCCAACGATCGTCACTACCAAGCCGATGACGAACAGGAGAACCCCCAGGGTCCATGCGAGGGGAACGCGGAACAGGAATCCCACGGCGATGGCGACGATTCCCAGCCCGATCAGCGACAAACCCACCGGCAGCGTTGGTCCCCGTCCTCGCGCCTGCTTCGGCGGCGGGGAAGCGGCCGTCATCTCTTCGCGCCATTGCCGACCGTCCCAATACATCAGACCGGGCTTGCCGGTGGGATCCGGGTACCAGTCAGGCGCTGGTTGAGTCATGTTTTCTACGCTATCGCATTTCGCGATTGCGGCTGCGAGAACGATGAAATGACAAGGCCCCCAAGGGGACGCGGCGTAGAGTAGTCCGGTGGCCGCCACCTCCAATGATCGGATGATCGCCGGGGTCACCGCGGCGGCCGTCTCGCTCGGAGTGGCCGCGCTGGTGGGCATCCCCTTCGGTGCGCGGGCCGACGCGCGTTCGGCGATCGGCGCGGTGGCCGTCGACCTGACACCGGGGCCCATCAAAGAATGGGCGATTCAGACCCTGGGCTCCCTGGACAAACTCTTCCTGGGCATCGTGGTGCTGGTGGCGATCGCGACGATCGCCGCGATCGCCGGCACCCTGGAAACGCGCCGCCGCCCGCTCGGCAGCGCCGTGATCGCCGCGGCGGGCGTCCTCGGCTGCCTGGCCGTGCTGTCGCGGCACGGTGCGACGGCACTCGACGCGATCCCCACCGTCGCGGGCGCCGCGTGCGGTGTGGCGACCCTGCGGGTGCTCACCCGCCGCGCGAAAGACGCGGAAGACGGGGCCGACGACGAGCCGGACGCCGGCAGGCGCAGGCTGGTCGTGTTGGGGTTGCTGGGATTCGGAGTGGCGAGCGGCGTGGCGGGGTTGGTCATCACCCGGCTGGTGCATTCGGTGGCCGCCGACCGCAACAGCTTCGCGTTTCCCAGGCCGCGCACGCCCGCGCCGCCGATACCCGCCGAGGTGCAGCCAAAAGGCGTTGCGCTGCCGAGCTTTATCACCCCCAGCGCCGACTTCTACCGGGTGGACACGGCACTGGTCGTTCCCCAACTCAGCCGCGGCGAGTGGCGGCTGCGCATCCACGGCATGGTCGACCACGAGGCCACCTACGGCTTCGACGACCTCGCCCGGTTCGACGTCGTCGAGAAGGCGACCACCTTGACGTGTGTGTCGAATCCGGTTGGCGGCGACCTGATTTCGACCGGAATCTGGACCGGCTACCGGGTCGCCGACCTGCTGGCCGTCGCGGGCGTGCACGCCGACGCCGACATGGTGCTGTCGACGTCGGTCGACGGGTTCACCGCCGGCACGCCGGTGCAGGCGCTCACCGATGGCCGCGACGCGCTCCTGGCGGTGGGGCTCAACGGTCAGCCGCTGCCGATCGAGCACGGCTACCCCGCCCGGCTGGTGGTGCCCGGGCTCTACGGCTACGTGTCGGCCACCAAGTGGGTCGTCGACCTGGAGCTGACGCGCTTCGACAGGGCGGCGGCGTACTGGACGCGGCAGGGCTGGGCCCCGCGCGCCCCCATCAAGACCGAATCGCGCATCGACGTGCCCAAAGCCGGCCAAAAGGTGCCGACGGGGCCGGTGGTGTTCGGCGGGGTGGCGTGGGCGCAGAATCGCGGCGTGCGGGCCGTGGAGGTCCGCATTGACGACGGCGGGTGGCAGCCCGCGCAACAGGGCGCGGGCTATTCCAACGAGACCTGGCGGTTGTGGAGCTTTCCGTGGCAGGCGAAAAGCCCTGGGGCGCACAGCATTACCGTGCGCGCGACCGATAACACCGGGGCCGTCCAAACCGCGGATCAGGCCAGCCCCGTCCCCGACGGCGCCACCGGCTGGCACAGGGTGGATTTCACCGTGGTCTAGGCGCGAAGTTTGCGCCAGCTGAACGCGGCGATCGCGATGCCGATCACCGCCGTGATGGGGCCGATGACCGACCAGGTCGTGGTGTTGCTCATCGGGCTGCCGGTGAGCACCCCGAATCCCTGCAGCGCCCAGATCAGGCCGAACAGCGCGACGATCACCCCGAGCGCGAACGTAACGACGAAAGTCCTTCTCATCCCAGGGATGCTAAGCGCTTTACGGACCCGCGAAGTCACCGACCGCGGTCATCTTTTTGCCGTCCGAGGCGGTGGCGAAGCCGGCGGCCGTGAAGGCGCAGTTCAGGATGATCGCCCGGTGTGGAGGACTCGCCATCCACCCGTCGACCGCCGCGCTCGGGGTTGCGGCGGGTCCGATGGCCCAGTAGACGATCTCGCCGGTGCGGTTGGCCCTGGCGTAGCCCGCATCCGCGATGCGGGCCTGCGGTGAAGAGCCGTCCGAACCGATGTGGCCGTCCACACCGTTCCTCAGCATGTCGTCGGCGTGCCGCTGCGCCGCTGCCGTCAGCCGCGAGTCGTCGCCAAGCGCCCCGCATGTCTGGCGAACCCGGCTGACCCCGCTGTACACCGCGGTCCCCGAATCGTCCGCGCGCGCAACGAAACCGGGGGCCATGATCAAGACAGCGCCGATCGAGAGGATGGCGACGATCCTGACTTGCCTCGTCATGTTGCCTCTTGCCGCGCGCGTTGCTGTCTAGCAAATCAATGCTATCCACCTTCGGCTGACAAAAGTCAAGGGTCGGGGGGCGTCATGTCGTCCCTTCCTCAGGCGGGTTCGGGCGTGGCCACGAAGAACCCGCGCAGGGCGTCGACGCTCCGCAATCGAGTGTGCGCTCACGGCGATCGAGGCTGCGCTGAGGGCGCAAAATCCGAAATCGCGCTCTGGACGCAGACTCGGCACACTCGCCGGGACCCGGCGCCACCGCAGCCACACCAGCCACTCCCGCACCCTCAGCGCGTGGGCACCGCCTTCCTAAACACGATGGCGCATGCGATATCGACGCGCCGAAAAGCGAAGACTGATATCGCATGCGCTATCGCATTGCGCAAGCAGTCATGCCGACGCTTCCGGGTGCTGGTGTGACGGGTGTGACCGCGAAGCATTGACACCGCCCGAAAACGGACCATAGTCGTCAGGTATGGCGCTGCTGCCAGACCCCGATCCCCGGCAGCGACAGCACGTCGTGATCTCGGTCGACGACCATGTCATCGAGCCGCCCGACATGTTCGTCGGGCGGCTTCCCGCCGCGCTCGCCGACAAGGCGCCCAAGGTCATCGAGACCGACGACCGGCGCCAGGTGTGGCGCTACGAGGGCCGCGAGTACCCCAACATCGGCCTCAACGCGGTGATCGGCCGGCCCCGCGAGGAATGGAGCATGGAGGCCGCCCGGTTCGACGAGATGCGGCGCGGGTGTTGGGATATCGACGCGCGGATCGCCGACATGGACCTCGCCGGCATCTGGGCGTCGCTGAACTTCCCGTCGCTGATCGCCGGGTTCGCCGGCACCGTGTTCTGGAAGAGCGACGACCTGGAGCTCGGGCTGGCCACGCTAAAGGCCTGGAACGACTGGCATCTCGAGGTGTGGGCGGCCAAATACCCGGACCGGATCATCCCGCTGCAGCTGCCCTGGCTGGCCGACCCGACGCTCGCACCCGAGGAGATCCGCCGCAACGCCGCGCGCGGCTTCAAGGCGGTGAGCTTCCCCGAATTGCCGGCACAATGCGGGATTCCGAGCCTGCACAGCGGCGCGTGGGACCCGTTCTTCGCCGCCTGCGAGGAGACCGGCACCGTGGTGTGCCTGCACACCGGCTCGGCACAATGGGCGCCAATCCCCGCCCCCGACACGCCATTTGAGACCATCACCACCCTGTTCCCGGTCAACGGCCTCGTCGCCTGCGCCGACATGCTGTGGTCGGGCATCCCGGTGCGCTATCCGAAGCTGGACATCACCCTGGCCGAAGGCGGGCTGGGCTGGGCGGCCATGCTCGGCGACCGCGCCGACTACGTCCTTGCGCACTCCGCTTCGGGCCACGAGGGCGGGGCGTGGAAGGGCGACCTGCTGCCCAGCGAGGTGCTGCGGCGCAACTTCTGGTTCTGCTCCATCGACGACCCGCACGCGTTCGGCGCGCTCGACGCCATCGGGGCCGACCGCATCCTCGTCGAAAGCGACTACCCGCACGCCGACTCCACCTGGCCCGACACCCAACAGGTCGTGGCGCGCAACGTCGCGAAGCTCTCGCAGGACGACGCGGCCCGGATCACCCACCTCAACGCCGCACAGCTGTTCCGCCACCCCCTGCCCGACGAGAGTTGGCTCGCATGTTAGACCTGCTCATTCGCGACGCCCAGATCGTCGACGGGACGGGTGCGCCCGCCCGGCACGGCGACGTCGGCGTCAAGGACGGACGCATCACGGCGGTGGGCGAAGTCGACAACCCCGCCACGAAAACCGTTGACGCGCAGGGGCAGACGCTGGCGCCGGGATTCGTCGACCTGCACACCCACTACGACGCGCAGCTGTTCTGGGACCCGACCGCGAGCCCGTCGGTGCAGCACGGGGTCACCACGGTGTTCGGCGGCAACTGCGGCTTCACCCTGGCGCCCGCGGCGCCCGAGCAACACGACTACCTCACCCGGATGCTGGCGCGGGTGGAAGGCATGCCGCTGGACGCGCTAAAGGCCGGCCTGGACTGGGGCTGGTCCTCGTTCGGCGACTGGCTCGACCGCCTCGAGGGGCGCGTCGCCGTCAACGCCGGCTTTCTGGTCGGGCATTCGGCGCTGCGGCTGGCCGCGATGGGCGACGACGGGGTCGGCGCCGAGGCCACGCCGCAACAGATCGACCGCATGGTCGCGGTCTTGCACGACGCGCTCGACGCCGGCGCGCTCGGGCTGTCCACCAGCCAGTCGCCCACCCACAACGACGGGGCGGGCCAACCGGTGCCGTCGCGCAGCGCGTCGCGCGACGAACTGATAACGCTGGCGGCCGGGTTGCGCGACCATCCGGGCACCACGCTGGAGGCGATCATCCCCGGCTGCCTGTCGGGCTTCACCGACGACGACATCGCGCTGCTCACCGGTATGTCGGTGGCCGCCGACCGCCCGCTGAACTGGAACCTGCTGGGCGTGTCGGCCGCCAACCCCGATGGGCACCGAAAGCAGTTGCGCGCGTCGGAAATTGCCGCCCAGCGCGGCGGCCGGGTGGTGGCGCTCACCCTGCCGCAGGCCATGAAGATCCGGCTGTCGTTCCTGTCTGGCTTCGTGCTCGACGGGCTGCCGGGCTGGCGGGACACCATGCACCTGCCGGTGCCCGAGCGAATCAAGGCGCTCGCCGACCCCGACATCCGTCGCCGACTCGCCGAGGGCGCCGCCTCCAAGGAGGCCGGCATGCTGCGCGGGCTGGCGCAATGGGACCGGCTGATCCTGGCCGAGACGTTCGCGCCGCAGAACGCCGACGCCACCGGCCGCAGCGTCGGCGAGGTCGCCGCCGCCCGCGGCGGCGAGCCCTTCGACACGCTGTGCGACATCGTGACCGCCGACGAGCTGCGCACCGGGCTCACTCCCCCGCTCACCGGTGATAGCGCGGACGACTGGAGAATGCGCGCCGAGGTGTGGCGCCACCCCGGCGCGGTGATCGGCGGCTCGGACGCGGGCGCCCACCTCGACATGATGTGCGGCGCGATCTACACGACGTCGCTGCTGGGCCGCGGGGTGCGCGAGCACGGGGTGGTCACCCTCGAGGAGGCCGTCCGGCTGATCACCGACGTGCCGGCCCGGTTCTACGGGTTGTCCGAACGCGGCCGGATCACCCCCGGCTGGCACGCCGACCTGGTGCTGTTCGACCCGGCCACCGTCGGCCACGGCCCCGAGCGCACCCGCTACGACCTGCCGTCGGGGGCGCCGCGGTTGGTCGCCGACGCCTACGGCATCACCTCGGTGTGGGTCGGCGGCGTCGAGGTCTGCCGCGACGGCGCCGCCACCGGCGCGCTGCCCGGCACGGTGCTGCGCTCGGGGCGCGACACCGAAACGGTGTCGGTCTCGTGAGCATCGACGAATTCGATCCGTCCGAGCTGCAGACCGGGCTGCTCGTCCAGGTCGAGAATGTGCACGAGCGGCTGCGCGAGGCGCGCGCGAAACACCGTGTGATGGTGGGCAACCCGTTCGCCGAGGTTCGCGCCAGTCACATCGGCGAACTGGGCGTGACGGTGCTCGGCTACGACGAGTGCCAGACGGTGCTCACCCACCCCGAGACCTTCTCGTCGTCGATCTACGACCAGATCATGGGCCCGGTCATGGGCCGCACCCTGCTGGAACTCGAGGGGGCCGAGCACCGGGCCAGCCGCGCACTGGTGTCGCCGTCGTTCCGCACGGCGCTGCTGGAGCGCTGGCGCGCCGAGCTGGTGGAGGTCGTCGTCCACGAGCTCATCGACCGGTTCGCGCCGCGCGGGCGCGCGGAGCTGGCCCGCGAGTTCACCTTCGCCTTCCCCGTCCAGGTCATCGCGCGGATCATGGGCCTGCCGCGGCAGGACTACCTGCGCTTCCAGCGGCTGTCGATCGAGCTGCTCAACGTCGTCTACGACTGGGACTGCGGCATCGCCGCATCCAAAGCGCTGAAGGCCTACCTCGCCGAGATCCTCGCCGAGCGGCGACGCCGCCCGCGGGACGACCTGATCAGCACGCTGGCCGAGTCGGAGATCGACGGCGCCCGGCTCACCGACGACGAGATCTTCGCGTTCCTGCTGCTGATCCTGCCCGCCGGCGTCGAGACGACCTACCGCGCCTCGGGCAACCTGCTGGTCGCGCTGCTCACCGAGCCCGCGCTGCTGGACGCGCTGCGGGCCGATCGCGGCCTGCTGCGCGGCGCCTTCGAGGAGGCGCTGCGCTGGGAGCCGCCCATCACCACGGTGGTGCGACGCGCGGTGCGCGACTGCGAGCTCGGCGGGGTCGCGATCCCGGCCGCCACCAACGTCAGCGTCAGCGTCGCGGCCGCCAACCGCGACCCGGCCCGCTACCCCGACCCGGACCGCTTCGATCCCACCCGTAAGAACATCGCGCACCTGACGTTCGGCGGCGGCCCGCACCTGTGCCTGGGCATGCACCTGGCGCGCATGGAGGGCGCGGTGGCCATCAACGCGTTGCTCGACCGGCTGCCCGACCTGCGCCTGGACCCCGGCGCGCCGCCGCCGCACGTCGTCGGCGTGGCGTTCCGCTCGCCGGCGGCGCTGCCGGTGGAGTTCACCGCCGCTCAACCCCTTTAGCCGGGCGCCCGTCGGCGGGAAGCGCGAACACCAACCCGAAGGCCGCGACGCTGAGGGCGGCGCTCACCGCCATGGCCAGGGTCGCGCTGTGACCGAACGCCAACGCGACGCCGTTGGATTGGCGGTCGAAGCGAAGCGTGCCGAACAGCACCGTGCCGGCGATAGCGGTGCCGATCGAGCTGCCCACACGCTGCGTGGCGCAGATGACCCCGCTGGCCGCACCGGCGTCGGCGGGTTCGACTGTCGCGACGACGAAATCGAGGTTCGCAGCGATGAATACGCCATTTCCCACACCGGCGACCAGCAGCGGCGCGATCAGTTGCCAGCCGCTGTAGGAGGTGGCCGGGGTCACGGCCAGAACCAGCCACGCCGCGCTCATGCCACCGGCGACGAGGCCCAGCGCGACGACGAGCGCGACACGCCCGAGCCGGGCCGCGAAGGTGGCGCTTCGGGCGGCGCCGACGATGATGCCGAGCGCGAAAGGCATTACCACCAGACCGGATTGCAACGCGCTGCGACCGAGCCCCGCCTGCCACAACATCGCGATGGTGAAGAAGATGCTCATGAAGGCTGCGAAGTCGACCAAGCCGATAAGCACGCCGCCGGCGAACGATCGTTGTTTGAACAAGCGCGGCGGCACCACCGGATTGCCGCCAAGGCTTTCGACTCGACGCTCCCACCACCCGAACAACACGATGGTGGCGGCCCCGGCGGCCATCGACAGATAGGTCCATATCGGCCACCCGAGCTGCTGCCCCTCGATGAGGGCGGTCAACAACGCGACCAGCCCGGCCGAGAGCAAACCGAGCCCCGGCCAGTCCGCTGCGATATCGCGATTCTCGGCCCGCGCCGGAAGCAACACCAGCGCGGCGACCACGGCGAGCACCCCGATCGGGATGTTGATCGCGAAGATCAGCCGCCACCCCGCACGGGCGCCGAAGGCCCCGATGATCAGGCCGCCCGCCAGCGGGCCGGAAGCCATCGAAACCCCGATCGTCGCAGCCCTGATCGAGAAGGCCCGCCCCCGTTGCCGATCAACGAACATCAGCTGGATCAGCGCGTTGATCGGCGTGTAAAACATGCCGCCGGCGAGTCCCTGGACGGCGCGGGCGGTGATGAGCTGCGCGTCATCGTGGGCCAGCCCACACGCGAGGCTAGCGAGCGTGAACAACGACAGGCCGCCGACAAACACCCACTTGTGCCCGATCCGGTCACCGATCCGTCCGGCGGGGATCAACGCCAGACCGAATGCGAGCGCGTAACCGGAAACGATCCACGACAGCGTCGCATTCGACGCCCCCAGGCTGGTGCGGATGGTCGGGACCGCGACGTTGACGATGGTGCTGTCCAGCAGCGCCATGAACGCGCCGGCCAGCAGCACCACCAACGCCAGCCAGTTATTGCCAGTGCCGGCAGTGTGTTTCGAGCTCTGCCCGATGGTGGTTGTCACCGCTGTCGGCCGGGAGACAGAAAGGTCTTGAGGTGCTCACCGACCTCATCCGCGGCGAACACGTCGGCGAAGTCCCCCAACGGGTGGATGTCGCCGAGCAGGTCGGCTACCTCATGGCGCGCCAAGAACTCAAGGGATTCGCCGAAGTTCGCGTATGACACCGCCTCGAAGCGGAGCTCCTTGCGAAGGACCGCCGTGAGATCGATGGCCACCGGGGCGGGGGGTCGGCTCTTGAGGATGATCCGCCCGCCGGGGCGCAGGATCCGGATCAACTCGTCGAAAGCCTCGCGGGTGGACACGGTTTCGATGGCGAAGTCGTAGGCATCCGTTTCCAGCAGCGCCGACACCGCCATCGGGTGCATCTCGATCGCCGGAAAGCCCACCGATGACAAGACACGTTTGGTCAGCCCCGCAATCCGGTTGTCGCCCAAGACAAGGCCGCGCTCGCCGGGTTGGATGCCGGCTTTCAGCACGGCAAGGGAGGCGCACACCGGCTCGGCGTAAGCGCCTTCCTTGAACGACAGCGACTGAGGCAGGTGGTACACCACCCCGGCGGGCACCGCAATGTACTCGGCGAAGGCTCCGTGCCGGTCGACGCCGAGGAACTGAGGCCGTGCACAGCATTCCGCCATGCCGCTAGCACATCGACCACAACTGCCGCACGGGATTGCCGGCATCGCCGTGACCCGGTCCCCGGGAGTAAACCCGTCGACGTCGGGACCAACGGAGACGACAACACCGGCGAACTCGTGCCCGAGAATCAACGGGTCTGCGCACCGAAGCTTGCCCTGCGCGGCGTAGATGTCGGTGCGGCACAGCCCCGCAACCTCGACGCGGACGAGGACGTCCTGCGGGCCCGGTTCCGGCACCGGAACTCGGGACATCTGCACCGAAGTCCCTTGTTTGACAACCGCGCGCATCTGGCTCGGCACTGTGGTCACGAACGACGTGTGGCTGCTGCGCCCGGAGATCTGGGAACGTACAGACAAGGTCTGCGGTTGAGGCATATCGAATCTCCTTCGTGCTAAGGCTGTTACGGAAGACGACATCGGCGGCGTCACGGTTCCTGACCAGGGGTCGGGTTCGTATCACTTCACGGTAGGAATGGCGCAGCCAGTCGGTAATGAGCGGATGAGACACAAAGTTGAGAGTTTGGGACACTCGTGACCGCGCCCCGGCCTGGTTACTGACTACGAACTGCGGACAGAATTAACCGCTTCGTCCGCACCCGCAAGAAACCGCGCACCTCAGCTTCGGCGGCGGCCCACACCTGTGCCCGGGCACGCACCTGGCGCGGACGGAGGGGACGGTGGCGATTAATCCGCCGTCCGACTGAGTGCGCAAGAACAAGCCGGACTGGGTACCCCCCTTTCGCCGCGCGATCATCGCGGACGCTCTCAGAAGGGAACGCGGTATGTCCACCAACGTCACGCACAAGCTGATCAGCTCGCACCTGGAGTCCGGGGACATGACACCGGGCGAGGAGATCGCGATCCGCATCGACCAGACGCTGACGCAGGATGCGACCGGCACGCTGGTCATGCAGGAGCTGCAGGCGCTCGGGCTCGATCGCGCACGCACCGAGGTGAGCGTGCAGTACGTGGACCACAACCTGCTGCAGGGCGACGAGAAGAACGCCGAGGATCACGAGTACCTGCGCACCGCGGCCCAACGGTTCGGCCTCTGGTTCTCCAAGCCCGGCAACGGCGTCTCACACCCGACCCACATGCAACGCTTCGGCATCCCCGGCAAGACGATGGTGGGATCCGACTCGCACACCCCGGCCGCCGGTTCGCTGGGCATGCTCGCCATCGGCGTGGGCGGTCTCGAGGTGGCGCTCGCGATCACCGGGCGACCGTTGCACATCCGCATGCCCGAGGTGTGGGGTGTGCGGCTGGAAGGCGAGCTGCCCCAGTGGTGCTCGGCCAAGGACGTGATCCTGGAGATGCTGCGCCGCCACGACGTCAAGGGCGGCGTGAACCGGATCATCGAGTATCACGGCCCCGGCCTGGCGACGCTGACGGCGATGGACCGGCACGTGATCGCCAACATGGGGGCCGAACTCGGGGCCACGACGACGGTCTTTCCCAGCGACGGGGCCGTTCGCGACTTCCTGCGCGCCGAAGGACGCGAGGACGACTGGGTCGAGTTGTTGGCCGACGAGGACGCCGGCTACGACGTCGAGGACACGATCGACTTGTCGGCCATCGAGCCGCTGATCGCCAAGCCCACCTCGCCGGGCAACGTGGTGCCGGTGCGGGAGGTGGCCGGCGAGGAGATCGCGCAGGCGGTGATCGGCTCAAGCGCCAACCCCGGACTCCGCGATTTCGCCATCGCGGCCGCGATGGTGGCCGGACGGCAGACGGTTCCCCAGGTCAGCTTCGACATCAACCCGACGTCGCGCGAGATCCTGGCCGACCTGACGAAGATGGGCGCGACGCTGGATCTGGTGGAGGCCGGCGCACGCATCCACCAGGCGGGGTGCCTGGGGTGCATCGGCATGGGCCAGGCACCGGCCGTGGGTCGCAACTCGCTGCGCACCATGCCACGCAATTTTCCCGGCCGGTCGGGCACCAAGGAGGACGCGGTGTGGTTGTGCTCGCCCGAGACCGCGGCGGCATCGGCGTTGACGGGGGTGATCACCGATCCGCGCGACTGGGCCGCCGACGTGGGCATGGAATACCCGAAACTCGGCCTGCCCGACCGCAATTCGATCAACACCGCGATGTTGGTGCCTCCGCTGGACGAGGAGGAGGCGCTGAAGGTGGAGCCGGTGAAGGGCCCCAATATCTCCAGCTTGCCGGAGCTGTCGCCGCTGCCCGACGAGATCGAGGCGCCGGTGCTGCTCAAAGTGGGCGACAACATTTCCACCGACGAGATCTCGCCCGCCGGCGCGCGGGCGCTGCCGCTTCGTTCCAACATCCCCAAGCTGGCGATGTTCAGCTTCACCCAGATCGACGAGTCCTACCCGGAGCGGGCCCAGCAGGCATCGGAAACCGGTCACATCGTCGTGGGCGGCGACAACTACGGCCAGGGCTCATCCCGCGAGCACGCCGCGATCGCACCGCGTCACCTGGGGCTTCGGGTCGTCATCGCCAAGTCGTTCGCGCGCATCCACTGGCAGAACCTGGCCAACTTCGGGATTCTCGCGCTCGAGTTCGAAAATCCGGGCGACTACGACGAGGTCGACCAGGGTGACACGCTTCGCATCCAAAACCTGGATGCCCTCGCAAAAGCGGACACCCTGCACGTCGACAACGTCACCAAGGAGACATCCTTCGATGTGCGGCACCGGCTTTCGCCGCGGCAGGTCAAAGATGTGTTGGCCGGCGGCCTGATCCCGCGGCTCGCCGAGGAAGAAAACTGATCCTATTTGCGGGCGAGCGCGTGCCAGGCCATGTCGGCGATGGCCGCGCAGTACTCGTCGTCGATGGGCTCGTCGGAGTACAGGGCACGAATGTTCAGCGGCGCCAGGACCATCAGCACGGCGGCCAACGTGTTGACGCCGTCGCGCAACTCGCCTCGCTGCCTGGCCCGATCGATCACCGTCCGCACCCCGTGGAAACGTGCCGCCCAGAACATCTTCCGCGTTTCCTCGTCGTGATGCCCGGGACGTTCCATGGCCACCGCGCGCACCATGGTGCGCCCGACGTCGGTGTTCAGCCGGTCGGTCAGGGCTTGGGCCAGCGCCAGCAGGTCCCCGCGCAACGAGCCGGTGTCGGCCAGCGCACTCTGGGTTTCGACATCGGCGATGGCGGCGTCGACGATCAAGTGTTGCCGATCGCCCCAATAGCGGTAGACCATCGCGGTGTCGAGGTGGTGGCGCGCGGCCAGCGCCTCCACGCTGAAACGTTCGACGCCCCAGCGGGCCAACTCGTCGATCACCGCCGGCATCACCCGGGCCCGGATGTCCGGTGGGATGGACTCATCCGGTCGATGGGACGGGTGCATCGATCCCTCCATACCCCCTAAAGATAACCCGTCTGATTCACCAGCCGCACCGAAGACGCACCGTCGGAATAGAACTCGGCGATGCTCAACGACGCCAGGTCGAGGTGCAGCCGGTACAGGATCCCGGGCCCGGCGTCCAGCGCCAGCCGCAGCAGCATCTTGATCGGCGTCACGTGCGACACCACCAGCACCGTCTCGCCTTGGTGCGCGCCGACGATCCGGTCGCGCACCCGCAGCACCCGATCCAGCACCGCATCGAAACTTTCGCCCCCGGGCGGCGTCGTGGCGGTGTCGCGCAGCCAGCGCCGATGCAGCTCCGGATCGCGTTCGGCCGCTTCGCCGAACGTCAGCCCCTCCCACGCGCCGAAGTCGGTCTCGATCAGGTCCTCGTCGACCGTGACGTCGAGGCCCAGCGGCTTGGCGGCGGCCGCCGCGGTGTCGTAGGCCCGCTGCAGCGGCGAGGAATACACCGCGGCGATCCCGCCGCGCTCGGCCACGTACCGCGCCGCCGCACCGGCCTGCTGGCGCCCCACCTCCGTCAGCGCGGGATTGCCTCGCCCCGAATAGCGGCGCTGCGCCGACAGTTCCGTCTGCCCGTGCCGCAGCAGCAACAGCCGCGTCGGGGTGCCCCGCGCGCCGGTCCAACCGGGCGCCGCGGGGGCTTGGGCCGCAACGGCTTTCGCGGGCTTTGCCGGTTCTGGATCCTCGATGCCCGCCGCGGCGTCCATCGCCTCGTTGGCCAACCGGTCGGCGTGCGAGTTGCGGGCCCGCGGAACCCACGCGTAGCTGATCCGATCGAAACGCGACGCGAGCTTGCGGGCCTGCGCGTGCAGCTCGATCAGGTCGGGGTGCTTGACCTTCCACCGCCCGCACATCTGCTCGACCACCAGTTTGGAGTCCATGAAGACCTCGGCCTCGGTGGCGCCCGCTTTCACGGCTTCGTCCAGACCCGCTATCAGAGCCCGGTATTCGGCGACGTTGTTGGTCGCAACACCGATGGCCTGCTTGCTCTCGGCCAGCACGGCCGACCGGTCCGCGCTGCGCACCACCGCGCCGTAGCCGGCCGGCCCGGGGTTGCCCCGCGAGCCGCCGTCGGCCTCGATGACGACCTTCACTGCTCGAACCCCTTGACGCGCAACAGGATCGCGCCGCACTCCGGGCAGCGCACCAACTCGTCCTCGGGTGCGGCCGAAATGCGGGACAGCTCGCCGCGGCCGATCTCGATCCGGCACGCCCCGCACCGGTGCCCGAGCAGCGGCCCCGCTCCCGGCCCGCCCCCGGAACGCTGCCGTTCGTAGAGGGCGGACAGCGCGGGATCCAATCCCGCGCTCAGCGTGTCGCGTCGTGACGAATGGGTCTGGCGGGCCTCGTCGATCTCGGCGACGGCGGCGTCGACGGCGCGCTGCGCGGCTTCCAGCTCGGACTCCAGCGCCTCCACCGCGCCCTGCTCGGAGGTCAGCTCGGCCTGCAGTTCCTCGCGGCGCTCCATGACCTCCAGCAGGGAGTCCTCCAGGCTGGTCTGGCGCCGCATCAGGGTCTCCAGCTCGTGCTGCAGGTCCGCCAGTTGCTTGGCGTCCGTCGCACCGGATTTCAGCATCGCGCGGTCGCGGTCCTCGCGCTGGCGCACCGCCTCGATCTCCGACTCGAATCGCGACGCCTGGGAGTCCAGGTCTTCCAGCGCGATTCGCAGCGCGCCGAGCCGGTCGGTGGCGGCGGTGTGTTCGGCCCGGATCCGCTCCAGGTCGGCCCGCTGCGGCAGATGGCTGGCCCGGTGGGCGATGCGGGATAGCTCCGCGTCCAGCTTCGACAACTCGAGCAGCGACAGTTGCTGTGCCACTTCGGCTTTCATCGCCGACCTCCCCCGTAGTCATGGCCCAGGTCCCAAGGGTCGGTGCGGATCGTGCACACCCGCACGGGCAGGGCCTCCCCGAAACGGGACCGCAGGATGCCGGCGGCCTGTTCGCACCAGGGGAATTCGCTAGCCCAGTGCGCCACGTCGACCAGGGCGACGTCCGAGGCGCGGCGATGCTCGTCGGCCGGATGGTGGCGCAGGTCGGCCGTGACGTAGGCCTGCACGCCCGCACCCGCCGCGGCGGCCAGCAGCGAATCCCCCGCGCCGCCGCACACCGCGACCCGCGACACCGTCGCGTCGGGATCCCCCGCCGCGCGCACGCCCCAGGACGTCGGCGGCAACGCGGCGCCGACGCGGGAGACGAAGCTGCGCAGCGGTTCCGGGTGCGGCAGCGTGCCGATGCGGCCCAGGCCGGCGTCGCCCGGCGGGGGCGCCAGCGCGAAGATGTCGAAAGCGGGCTCCTCGTAGGGGTGGGCGGCGCGCATCGCCGCCAGCACGGCGCCGCGGGCCCGCGCGGGGGCGACGACCTCGAACCGGTCCTCGGCCACCCGTTCGACGCTGCCCACGCTGCCCACCGCGGGCGAGGCCCCCTCGTGCGGCAGGAACTGCCCGATGCCGCTGACGCTCCAGCTGCAGTGCGAATAGTCGCCGATGTGGCCGGCGCCGGCCCCGAACACGGCCTCCCGCACGGCTTCCGCGTTCTCGCGCGGAACATAGATGACCCACTTGTCGAGGTCGCCCGCCGCCGGGAGCGGTTCGAGCGCGGCCTCGACGGTCAGCCCGAGGGCCTCGGCGAGCGCGTCGGACACCCCCGGTGCCGCCGAGTCGGCGTTGGTGTGCGCGGTGAACAACGAACGCCCGGTGCGGATCAGGCGGTGCACGAGCGCGCCCTTCGGGGTGCTGGCCGCCACGGTGTCGACCCCGCGCAGCAGCAGCGGGTGATGCGCCAGCAGCAGGCCGCCCTCGGGGACCTCGTCGACGACGGCCGGCGTCGCGTCGACGGCGACGGTCACCGACTCCAGCGCGTCGTCGGGGTCACCGCACACCAGGCCGACCGAATCCCACGACTGGGCGAGCCGCGGCGGGTACGCCTCGTCCAGGGCCGCGATGACGTCGGCCAGTCGCACGCTCACCGCGGCACCCCGGCGATCGCGCCGGCCAGCAGCGGCCATTCGGGCCGCACCGCCGCCCGCAGGTATTCCTCGTCCAGGCCCACGAACGTGTCGCAGCGGCGGATCGCGATCCCCTTGCGCCCCAGGCTTTCTCGCAACCGCGCGGCCTCCGGCGTCCGGAACAGCACGAACGGGGCCCGCCCGTCGACCACCTCGGCGCCCACAGACGCCAGCCCGGCGGCCATCTCCGCGCGCAGCGCCGCCAACCGCGCCGCGCCGGCCGCCGCCTCGGCGACCGCCCGCGGCTCGCAGCAGGCCGCCATCGCCGTCAGCTGCAGGGTCCCCACCGGCCAGTGCGGGCGCCGGGCGGTCAGCCGCGCCAACAGCTCCGGCGCGCCCAGCGCGTAGCCGACCCGCAACCCGGCCAGCGCCCACGTCTTGGTCAGGCTGCGCAACACCAGCACGTCGGGCAGCGAGTCACCGGCGAGCGACTCCGGCTCGCCGGGCACCGCATCCGCGAACGCCTCGTCGACCACCAGGATCCGGCCCGGGCGGCGCAACGCGAGCAGCTGCTCCCGGGTGTGCAGCACGGAGGTGGGGTTGGTCGGGTTGCCCACCACCACGAGGTCGGCGTCGTCGGGCACGCGCGCGCCCTCCAAGCCGAAGGGCGGCGCGAGGACGACGTGCTGCACCGGCACGCCCGCGGCGGCCAGCGCGACGGCCGGCTCGGTGAACGAGGGCGCGACGATCGCCGCCCGCGCCGGGCGCAGGTTGGGCAGCAACGCGAACCCCTCGGCCGCCCCGGCCAGCGGCAGCACCTCGTCGCGGGTGCGGCCGTGCCGCTCGGCGGCGGCGTCCCGCGCGCGGCGCGCGTCCTCGGCGCCCGGGTAGCGCGCCAGGTCGCCCAGCCGCGCGGCCAGTCGCCGCGTCAGCCACTCGGGCGGCCGCGCGTGACGGACGTTGACGGCGAAGTCGAGCATCCCGGGCGTGACGGCCTGATCGCCGTGATAACGCGCCGCCGCAGGCGGGCTCGGGTTCAGAGTCGCCATCACTGAAACACTAGTGGGCCTCCGCAAGCGCCTGGCGGGAACACCGGTATGCGTCCTCGATGCGGTCATGACGGAGGCATACAGGACAATGGTGAGGTGACAGGCGTAATCGCGGACGGCGCGCAGCTGGTGATCTTCGACCTCGACGGCACGCTGACCGACTCGGCGGAGGGGATCGTGGCCAGCTTCCTGCACGCGCTGGGCCACATCGGCGCGACCGTGCCCCAGGGTGACCTGGCCGCGCGGATCGTCGGCCCGCCGATGGACGACACCCTGCGGTCGATGGTGGGCGAGTCCGCCGACGAGGCGTTCGCGGCCTTCCGGGCCGAGTACGGCGCCCGCGGCTGGGCGATGAACGCCCCGTTCGACGGGATCGAAGCGCTGCTGGCCGACCTGCGCGCCGCCGGCGTCCGGCTGGCCGTGGCCACCTCCAAGCTGGAGCCGACCGCGCGGCGCATCCTCGCCCATTTCGGGCTCGACCGGCATTTCGAGGTCATCGCCGGCGCGGCCCCCGACGGCACCCGCAAGACCAAGGAGGAGGTGCTGGCGCACGCGCTGGAACAGCTCGAGCCGCTGCCCGAGCGGGTGCTCATGGTCGGCGACCGCAGCCACGACGTGCACGGCGCCGCCGCGCACGGCATCGACACCGTGGTCGTCGGGTGGGGCTACGGCTCGTCGGACGAATTCGGCAACGTGACGCACGCCGCGACCATCGACGAGCTGCGGAGGGCCCTGGGTGTCTGAACCGCTGCACATCACCTTCGTCTGCACCGGCAACATCTGCCGCTCACCGATGGCCGAGAAGATGTTCGCCGACCAACTGCGCCGGCGCGGCCTGAGCGACGCGGTGCGGGTGACCAGCGCGGGCACCGGCAACTGGCACATCGGCAGCTGCGCCGACGACCGCGCCGCCCGGGTGCTGCGCGCCCACGGCTATTCCACCGCCCACTGCGCCGCCCAGGTCGACGAGGACCACCTGTCGGCCGACCTGGTGATCGCCTTGGGCCGCAACCACGTTCGGATGTTGCGGCAGCTGGGCGTCGACGACGACCGGATCCGGATGCTGCGATCGTTCGACCCGCGCTCGGGCAGCCACGCGCTGGACGTCGACGACCCCTACTACGGCGACCCCGAAGACTTCGAAGAGGTGCTCGCGGTCATCGAGGCCGCCCTGCCCGGCCTACACGCCTGGGTCGACGAACGCCTGGCGGGGAACGGATCCGGCTGATGCCGCGCCTGGCGTTCCTGTTGCGGCCGGGCTGGATAGCGCTGGCGCTGGTGGTCGTCGCCTTCACCTACCTGTGCTTCATGGTGCTCGCGCCGTGGCAGCTCGGCAAGAACACCAGGACGTCGCGGGAGAACCATCAGATCGAGTCCTCCCTCAACACGGCGCCGGTGCCGCTGAAAACGCTGCTGCCCCAGCAGGACTCGTCGGCGCCGGGCGCGCAGTGGCGCCGCGTGACGGCCACCGGGCACTACCTGCCCGACGTGCAGGTGCTGGCGCGGCTGCGGGTGGTCGACGGGGACCCGGCCTTCGAGGTGCTGGCGCCGTTCGTCGTCGACGACGGGCCCACCGTGCTGGTGGACCGCGGCTACGTGCGGCCCGAGCATGGATCCCACGTGCCCGCGATCGCCCGCCCGCCGGCCGAGCCGGTGACGATCACGGCGCGCCTGCGGGATTCCGAACCCACCGCCCAGGGCAAGGATCCGTTCGTCGGAGACGGTGTGCAGCAGGTGTATTCGATCAACACCGCACAGGTGGCGGCGCTGACGAAGGTCCCGCTGGCCGGGTCCTATCTGCAACTGGTCGAAAATCAGCCCGGCGGGCTGGGCGTGATCGGGGTGCCGCACCTCGACGCCGGGCCGTTTCTGTCCTATGGCATCCAGTGGATCTCGTTCGGCATCGTCGCGCCAATCCTGTTGGGCTACTTCGTGTACTCCGAGATCCGCGTCCGGCGTCAGGAAAAGCAACAAGCCGCCGGCAGCGCGCAGACCGTCGAGGACAAGCTCGCCGACCGCTACGGCCGGCGGCGATAGGCCGCCAGCCCGAGCGACGCCGCCGCCGCGGCCTGCACCACCCGCGACAGCGCCACCGCGCGGCGCAGGTCGGCCACGCTCGGCGGCGGGCCGTCGCCGAGCGCAGGCCGGATCTGCAGCTCGTGGTGATACTGGGTGGGCCCGCCGAGCCGCACGCCCAGCGCGCCGGCGAACGCCGCCTCGACCACCCCGGCGTTGGGGCTCGGGTGCCGGGCGGCGTCGCGGCGCCAGGCGCGCGCCGCGTCCGCCGGTGATCCGGAGACGACCGGCGCGCACGCCACCACCAGGGCGGCGGTCAGGCGCGCGGCCAGGTAGTTGGCCGCGTCGTCCAATCGCGCTGCGGCCCAACCGAATCGGCGGTAGCGCTCGGAGCGGTAACCGACCATCGCGTCCAGCGTGTTGATCGCCCGGTAGGCCAGCACCCCGGGCACCCCGCCCGCGGTCGCCCACAGCAGCGGCGCCACGGCGGCGTCGGAGGTGTTCTCCGCGACCGATTCCAGCGCCGCGCGCGCCAGGCCCGCACCGTCCAGCCGCGCCGGGTCGCGCCCGCACAGCGACGGCAGCAGCCGTCGGGCGGCCTCGACGTCGTCGCGCTCCAGCAGTTGCGCCATGTCCAGGCCGGTGCGCGCCAGCGACGTTCCGCCCAGGCAGATCCACGTGGCCACCGCGAGCGTCCAGGGCCGCCGTGTGGCGGCCGCGCCGAGCAGGGCGACCGCGCCGACGGTCAGGCCCGCGTGCAGCGCGCCGGCGGCGCGGGTGTCGCGGTAGGTGACGCGCTCCACCAGCGTGGCGGCCCGCCCGAACAGTGCGACGGGGTGGCCGCGTTTCGGGTCGCCCAGCGCGAGGTCGGCCAGGTAGCCGGCCAGCACCCCCGCCGCCCGGGCCCGCGTCGCAAACACCCGGGCAGCGTCTCACACCCGGGTCAGACCACCGAGAAGACGATGGCCACGATCACGACGACGACCAGCAGGGCCACCAGCGACCACACCAGCGGGGACGCCTTGAAATGGCCCTCCGAGCGCGTCATCTGGGGACTCGCGGAGGGCGCAACCCCCCACTTCCCCTTCGGTGACAGGTTGGGCGGATCGGGCGGCGGTGGATTTGGTTCGGTACTCATCCGCCCAAGGTGCCCACTTTCGGCCGGCTCTAACGTCGGGGCGCCTGACCGTGGTGTACTCGAAATATGAGGCTTGTCAGGCGGTGCTCGTCATGAAGCGGGTCGCCGACCTGCTGAACCCGGCGGCGACGTTGCTGCCCGCCGCGAACGTGATCATGCAGCTGTCGCTGCCCGGCGTCGGTTACGGGGTGCTGGAAAGCCCGGTGGACAGCGGCAACGTCTACAAGCATCCGTTCAAGCGGGCCCGCACCACCGGGACGTACCTGGCGGTCGCGACCATCGGGACGGAGTCCGACCGGGCGCTGATCCGCGCCGCGGTGGATGGCGCACACCGGCAGGTTCGCTCGACGGCGTCAAGCCCGGTGTCCTACAACGCGTTCGACCCCAAGCTGCAGCTGTGGGTGGCGGCGTGCCTGTACCGCTACTTCGTCGACCAGCACGAGTTTCTGCATGGCCCCCTCGACGACGCCACCGCCGACGCCGTCTATCGCGACGCCAAACGGTTGGGGACCACGCTGCAGGTGCCCGACCGCATGTGGCCGCCGGACCGGGCCGCGTTCGACGAGTACTGGAAGCGCAAGCTCGACGAGCTGCACATCGACCCGCCGGTGCGCGAGCACCTGCACGGGGTGGCCTCGGTGGCGTTTCTGCCGTGGCCGCTGCGAGTCCTGGCCGGGCCGTTCAACCTGTTCGCGACGACGGGATTCCTGGCGCCCGAGTTTCGCGAGATGATGCGCCTGGACTGGTCGCAGGCCCAGCAGCGGCGGTTCGACTGGCTGCTGACCGCCCTGCGGCTGGCCGACCGGCTCATCCCGCACCGGGCCTGGATCCTCGGCTATCAGCTTTACCTGTGGGACATGCGTTTTCGGGCGCGGCGGGGCCGGCGGATCGTCTAGATGAGCCGTCTCAGCGGCAAGGTCGCGATCATCACCGGCGCCGGCTCGGGCATCGGGTGGGCGGCCGCCAAACGATTCGCCGGCGAAGGCGCGCGCGTCGTGTGCGCCGACATCAGCGGGCAGGAACGCGACATCGCCGATGTGCTCGGCGACGTCGCGGTGCCGGTGCATGTCGACGTGACCGTGGCCGCCGACGTGCGGCAGATGGTCGCCGCCGCCGTCGACAGTTTCGGCCGGGTCGACATCCTGCTCAACAACGCCGGATTCGGCGGGCCGCACGCGGCCCTGGCCGACATCGACGAGGTCCTGTTCGACACCGTCGTGGCGATCAACCTCAAGGGCGTGTTCCTGGGCATGAAATACGCGATCCCCGCCATGCTCGACGGCGGTGGCGGCGCGATCGTCAACACCGCCTCGGCCTCCGGGCTGGTCGGCTGGAAGGGCCTGTCCTGCTACGCGGCGGCCAAGGCGGCGGTGGTGCAGATGACGAAATCCGCGGCGCTGGACTACGCCCACACCAACGTGCGGATCAACGCGATCTGTCCCGGCATGACCTACACCGGGATGGCGGGCGCCAAACCCGGCGCCGAGGTGCCCGCCGGCGACTACCTGCCGACGCCGATGGCGCGCTGGGGCGATCCCGCCGAACTCGCCTCGGCCGCACTGTTTCTCGCCAGCGACGAGGCATCGTTCGTCACCGGCGCCGCGCTGGCCGTCGACGGCGGCTATTCCGCCAGCGGCCCCATGATCGGCCGGCCCCGCCCTTCCCGCCGAGTGTGAATCTCACGACGCATCCTCGGCGTGTCGCGTCGTGAAATTCACACTCGCGCAAGACGAGTCAGCGCACCGTCGCGAAGAACGCGCGGACGTCCTCGACGAACAGCTCGGGTTGTTCGAACGCGGCAAAGTGCCCGCCGCGCGGCATGTCCGTCCAGTGGGTGATGTTGTAGACCGGCTCGCACCAGCTGCGCGGCGCCTTCAGCAGCTCGCCCGGGAAAGCGCCGACGCCGGTGGGCAATTCGACGCGGTCCATCTGCCCCCACACCCGAAAACTCTCCCAGTACATCCGCGCCGACGACGCGCCGGTGCCGGTCACCCAATACACCATCACGTTGTCGAGCAACTCGTCGCGGGTGAAGGCGTTCTCGGGGTGCCCGTCGCAATCGGCCCAGGCCCAGAACTTTTCGACGATCCACGCCAGCTGCCCGACGGGCGAATCGAGCAGCCCGTAGCCCAGCGTCTGCGGCCGGGTGGACTGCTGCTTGGAGTAGCCGGTGCCCCACTTGCGATGCTCGGCAAGGGCGGCCATGGCCCGCTGCTCCTCGGGGGTCGGGTTGGCCATGGATTCCTTGGTGGGCCGCCCGATCGGCATGTTGAGGTGGATGGCCGCGCAGTGGCCCCGGTTTCGGCCGATCTGGGTCGTGACGGCCGCGCCCCAGTCGCCGCCCTGCGCGCCGTAGCGGTCGTAGCCGAGGCGCAGCATCAGCGCCTCCCACGCCTCGGCCGTCTTCTCGACGCCCCATCCGGTGTGGGCGGGCTTGCCGGAGAACCCGTAGCCCGGCAGCGACGGGCATACCACGTGGAAGGCGTCCTCGGCGCGCCCGGACGCGGGAGTGGTCAGCGGCTCGATCACCTTGTGGAACTCGACGATCGAGCCAGGCCAGCCGTGGGTGATCACCAGCGGGAAGGCGCCCGCGTGCGGCGAGCGTTGGTGGATGAAATGGATGTCCAGCCCGTCGATTTCGGTGACGAACTGGTCGAAGCGGTTGAGCGCGGCCTCGCGCGGGCGCCAGTCGTAGGTGTTGGCCCAATAGTCGGCCAGCTCGCGGGTGTAGGCCAGCGGCATGCCCTGGCTCCAGTCGTCGACGCATTCGGCTTCGGGCCAGCGGGTGCGCGCCAACCGCGAACGCAGATCATCGAGGACGTCGTCGGAGACGTCGATGCGAAACGGCTTCAGCCCGTTCATGACCGCGACTCCAGGAACGCCCGGTTGCCGTACCGGTCGAGCGAGACGAGTTCTCCGACCGGGCGGCGCGTGGTGGGCCCGTATCTGCCCCTCGGCCACCCCAGGGGGATCACCGCGCACGGCGTGACATTTCGCGGCAGGCCCAGGACGCGCTTGACCAACAGCGTGCTCCACAGCGGCATGGTGATCAGCGCGGCGCCCAACCCCGCCGCGCGCGCCGCCAGCAACAGGTTCTGTACCGCGGGATAGATGGAACCGTAGGAGCTGCTCGCCGCGATGGGGGGCCACGGCGCCACGACACCCCTCAGGCACGCCACCACGACCACGGGGATGTCGTCGAAGTGCTCCGTCTGCCATCGCACGGCCTTCAACACGCGCCGCATCTTGTCGTCCGGGCGGCGCCGAAGGGCACGTTCGTAGGCGGGTCCGACGAATTTCATGGCGGTGCGGCACAGCCGGCCCAGCTTCGCGACGACCGCGCGATCCTTGACGACGATGAACTCCCAGTTCTGCGCGTTGGAACCCGTCGGCGCCTTCGTCGCCAGCTCGAGCAGGTGCAAAACCAGCGCGTCGTCCACCGGGTCGGGCTTCAGGCGGCGGATCGCACGCTGGGTCCGCATCGCCTCTTCGAGGGGCATGTTCAGGGACGCTTGTCGGGTCATGGCCATGATTCAACACGGCCGGCCACACGGAGCCCATACGCGTGTCCGCCGGGCAAATATTGGCGATTTCGCTGATGTTCGGTCCCGGCGGCGCCCGCATGCTGGCTAGCATGAGCGAAGTTAGCTGGAACCTGCCAGGGATGGACGCGGTCATGGCCGACCTTCCGACCGGAACGGTCACGTTGCTGCTGGCCGACGTGGAGGGTTCGACGCGGTTGTGGGAGACCCAACCCGACGCCATGAAGGACGCGATCGGGCGCCTCGACCGGACCCTGTCCGGCGCCACCGCGACCCACCACGGCGTGCGGCCCGTCGAGCAGGGCGAGGGCGACAGCTTCGTGCTGGCGTTTGCCCGGGCCGCCGACGCGGTCGCCTGCGCGCTGGAGCTGCAGCGGGCGCCGCTGGCGCCGATCAAGTTGCGCATCGGCGTGCACACCGGCGACATCCAGCTGCGCGACCCGTCCAGCACACAAGGCAACTACATCGGCCCCACGATCAACCGCACCGCGCGCCTGCGTGACCTTGCCCACGGCGGGCAGACGGTGCTCTCGGGTGCGACCGAACCGCTCGTCGTCGACCAGCTGCCGGACGGGGTCACACTCGCCGACCTCGGCACCCACCCGCTGCGCGACCTGCCCCGACCCGAACGCGTGGTGCAGCTCTGCCACCCAGACCTGCACAACGAGTTCCCGCCGCTGCGCACCGCCAATGTCGTTGCCGCCGAACATCTCCCGGCTCAGCTCACGAGTTTCATCGGGCGCCAAAACGAAATGAAGGGCATCCGCGAGGCGCTGGCCGACAGCCGGCTCGTCACCCTGACCGGCGCGGGCGGCGCCGGCAAGACACGATTGGCGGTGCAGGTAGCGGCCAACATCGCCGCCGGATTCGCCGACGGCGTCTGGTACGTCGACCTCGCACCGATTACCCATCCCGACGTCGTGCCCGTCACGGTGGCACGCGCGCTGGGCCTGCCCGACCAGCCCGGTCAAGCGGCGATCGACCTGATACACCGGTTCGTCCGCGATCGCCGGATGCTGATGCTGCTCGACAACTGCGAGCACCTGCTCGACGCCAGCGCCGAGCTGATCACCGCACTGCTGTCCGGGTGCCCGGGACTGACATTGCTGGCGACCAGCCGCGAGCCGATCGGCGTGCCCGGTGAGGCGAGCTGGCGGGTGCCTTCCTTGTCGCTGGCAGACGAGGCGGTCGAGCTGTTTGCCGACCGCGCCCGCCGCACCAAGCCGGAATTTCGCATCACCGCGGACAACTCTGACGTCGTGACCGAGATCTGTCGCAGGCTCGACGGCCTGCCACTGGCGATCGAGTTGGCCGCGGCGCGGGTCCGCGCGTTGTCCCCGACCGAGATCCTCGACAGCCTGCACGACCAGTTCCGGCTGCTCACCGGCGGGGCGCGCACCGCGGTGCGTCGCCAGCAGACACTGCGCGCTTCGGTGGACTGGTCGCATGCATTGCTGTCCGGGCCCGAGCAGGTGTTGTTCCGGAGGCTGGCGGTGTTTTACGGCGGGTTCGACCTCGACGCCGCCCAAGCGGTCACCGACGAGATGGAGCGCTACCAGGTGCTCGATCAGCTCATGCTGCTTGTCGACAAGTCGCTCGTCGTCGCCGAAGACAGCCTTCAGGGCACGCGCTACCGGTTGCTGGAAACCGTCCGGCAATATGCGCAAGAAAAACTCAGCGAGTCCCGCGAAGGCGACGACGTCCGCGCCCGTCACCGCGATCACTACACCGCCGTTGCCGCCCAACTCGACGCCCCGGAAAACCCCGACCGCGAACGCCGGATCGACTGGGCCCAAACCGAAATCGACAATCTGCGGGCCGCCTTCGCGTGGAGCCGGGAAGGGTCGGAACCCGAGCGTGCGCTGGCGCTGGTGTCGTCGCTGCAGCCACTGTGGCTAACCCGGGGGCGCATCCAGGAAGGATTGAACTGGCTCGGCGGCGCGCTGGCCGACGGCAGCCCAGAGCTTTCGGCGGCGTTCGTAATGGCGTCCACGAACAAGGCCGAACTGCTCGCCCAACTCGCCAGCGCCGACGTCCTCGATGAGGCCGTGCGAATCTTGGCAATGGCGCGCGAGTTCGGCGACCCTGCGCTCGTGCTGCGGGCGCTGACTGCCTGCGGGTTGATCGCTGCCAACGACACCGACACCGCGCGGCAGTACTACACCGAGGCGGCCGACATCGCCCGGGACCTCGGAGATGTGCGGACCTTGGCTCAGATCCGGGCACACCAGGCTATTTCGGGTCTCATCGGCGACGAATCGCTCCACGCTGTTCAGGCCGCCGCGGAGGAAGGACTTCGGATCGCCGACGAAATCGGCGACGGCTTCATCGCCCGGCAATGCTGTATGGCCCTGGGCTGGGCGGAGATATTCGGCACCGATCTGGCCGGGGGCGCCGCCCGGTTAGGTCAGGTGGCCGAGGCGTCCACTGTGGCCCATGACCCGATGACCGCGATGTACGCCCGCGTATGTCGGGGATACGCGCTCGCTCATATCGGGGACGCGGCCGGTACTCAAGCCGCGGCAGAAGCAGCTCGCCTCAGCGCATCCGCGCTTTTCGAATTCTATGAAGGCCCTGTCCACACCGCGTTCGCCATTGCCCACCTGGCGGCCGGAGATGCGCCCGCGGCGTGGCAGGAGTACGAAGCCGCGCGCCAATGCAGCGGCCTGGATCTCCAGATCTCCTCGACCTACTGCTGGGCACCGTTGGCGCCGATGGCGTGCGGCGATCTCGCCGCGGCGCGTCGCTGGGCCGACGACGTCGTGCCCGTGACGAGGGGCCGCGGCCTGTCGCTCTCGTTGGCGTCGCGCGCACGCGTGGAGATCGCGCAGGGCGAACTGGACGCCGCCGAACGAGATGCCTACGACACGCTCGACCTGGCGACCCGCCTCGAAAGCGATCTCGTCGTTCCGTTCGCTCTCGACTGCCTCGCCGCCGTCGCGGGCGAGACCGGCAACAACCTGGTTGCGGCCCGCCTATTCGGTGCGGCCGAGTCGGCGCGCCAAAGCATGGGAATGGTGCAATTCAAGACACTAGAAGCCGATGACGAAGCCAGACTCGCGACGGTTCGGGATGCCCTGGGCGACAACGACTTCGACGCCGCCTATGCCGAGGGGGCGGCGCTGTCGATCGAGGAGGCGATCGCCTACGCCCAGCGCGGCCGCGGCGAGCGCAAGCGCCCCGACAGCGGCTGGTCTTCGCTGACCCGCGCCGAGCTCGACGTCGTCCGGCTGGTCAGCGAGGGGCTGGGCAACAAGGATGTCGCCGCCCGGCTGTTCGTTTCGCCGCGCACCGTGCAGGCGCACCTCACCCACGTCTACAGCAAGCTGGGGCTGACCTCGCGGGTGCAGCTCGCCCAGGAGGCCGCGCGGCACAGCTGACCGTGCGCGAGGATGGGATCGTGCATCCCAGGCTGACCGCGCGGGTCGAACAAGCTCGACAGGTCCCCCTCCTCGTCTGGGAATTCGCCGAACCCCGGCTGTGCATCTCGTCGGGCCCGCTCGGCGGCGGCATCGGCCCGCGCGACTGGTTGGTCAACGCGACGGTCCCCCTCGACTACGACCGGACCGACCCCGAGCGCCACCTGACCGAGATCGGTGCCGCGCTCGGGCTCGTCGGCACCGGCTGCGGGCTGCTCACCGCGGTCGACGTGACCCGCCACCACGTCGCCGCGGACGCCGGCGTGCACGCCGCCGCCACCGTCGGCCTGTCCAGCCCGGCCTGGGCGTCCGCGCCCGACCACGACTTCCGCCGCGAGGCGCCGTACCGGGTCGGGACGATCAACATCGTGGTCGCGGTGCCGGTGCGGCTGTCGCCGGCGGCGCTGGTCAACGCCGTGGCCACCGCGACCGAGGCGAAGGCGCAGGCGCTGCACGAGGCCGGGATACAAGCGACCGGGACCGCGTCGGACGCGGTCGTCGTGCACTGCCCGACGGACGGGGCCGCGGAGGTTTTCGGCGGTCCGCGCTCGGCGTTCGGCGCCCGCATCGCGCGGGCCGTACACGCCGCCGTGCTGGCCGGCGCCCGGTCCTGGATCGCTGAGCCGCGACCGTAAGCGGTTGTCACGGCGCGGTGGGGGTATCGCTGACAACATGCCGACGACGACGGGGCCGCGCGTGCTCGTGGTGGTGTCCGCGGCCGACCGGATTCCCCTCCGGGAAGGCCGCAGCGAGCTGACCGGCACCTATCTGGGTGAGCTGGTCGAACCGACCGACGCAATGCGGGAGGCCGGGTTTGAGCTGGCGTTCGCCACACCGGGCGCCAGGATTCCCACCATCGACGGCGCCTCGTGCAGCCTGATGTACTTCGCGGGCTCACGGAAAAAGCGCGACGCCTCCCTGAGCAGCTATCGCGAGCTCCTCGAACTCGGTCTCGCGACACCGGCCAAACTCGAAGAAATCAGCCATGACACCCGGCGCCTGGACGGGTTCCACGCGATGTTCGTGCCCGGCGGTCACGCGCCCCTGGTCGACCTGCTGCACCGCGACGCGTTTGCCGACGACTCCCTCAACGACGACTTCGGCGCGCTGGTCCGCTACTTCCACGACGCCCGACGGCCCACCGGGCTGATCTGTCACGCCCCGGCCGCACTCGCGGCGGCTCCCACCATCGAGGGCCGCTGGACCTACGAGGGCTACCGCATGACGTGCTTCAAGACCGGCGTGGACACGATGTTGTCCACGGTGCCGTTGGTGCGCCGTTTCAAAGGACGTCTCAAAGACGACCCGACCGAACTGTTGAAGTCTCGCGGCGCCAAGGTGGCACAGACGATCCTGCCGATGGGCAGCAAGGTGGTCGAGGATCGCGAACTGATCACCGGCCAGGACCCCTACTCGGCCAAGGCTTTCGGGGCGGCCTTCGTCAGAAAGGTCCGCGGCTTCCGGGGATCGCGGGCGTAACGGCAGGGCGAAACCCAGGGCTCAAAGTCGCCCTGGCGTTACGCCTGCGAGCCGGCGAAAGAGTGGGCGCGGACGGTATCGAACCGCCGACCGCTGGTGTGTAAAACCAGAGCTCTACCACTGAGCTACGCGCCCTAAAACCCCGCCGAGGCTACACGCCGTAAGACGAAGCACCCAAAAAATCTAAGTCTTCAGCGCCGCCAGCGCCTCGGTCCACAGCCCCTGGTCGCGGGCCTCGCCGGGCTGTTTCATTTCGGCGAACCGAATGACCCCCGACCGGTCGATAACGAAAGTCCCGCGGTTGGGATATCCGGCGTCGGAGTTGAACACGCCGTAGGCCTGGCTGACCACGCCGTGCGGCCAGAAATCCGACAGCACCGGGAACGTGAACCCGCTCTCGAGGGCCCAGATCTTGTGCGTCGGCGGCGGGCCCACCGAGATCGCCAGCGCCACGCTGTCGTCGTTCTCGAACTCGGGCAGGTGGTCGCGCAGCTGGTCCAGCTCGCCCTGGCAGATCCCGGTGAACGCCAGCGGGAAGAACACCAGCAGCACGTTCTTGGCGCCGTGAAACGAGCTCAGCGTGACGGGCTGCTGATTTTGGTCGCGCAATGTGAAGTCGGGGGCGGCGGTGCCGACGGGCAGCATCAACGCTTCCCGGCCCGGGACTTGGGCTGCACCAGCCTGCTGCCACTCCAGTTGCCCAGGTTGACCGACGACGTCGGCATCAGGCCCGCGGTGGGGGCCGCCTCGGCGATCTCGGCGGGCAGCACGTGACCGGGCTTGCCGGTCTTGGGGGTCAGCACCCAGATGACGCCGTCCTCGGCCAGCGGGCTGATCGCGTCCATCAGGGTGTCCACCAGGTCGCCGTCCCCGTCGCGCCACCACAGCAGCACGACGTCGGTCACCTCGTCGCTGTCCTCGTCGAGCAGCTCGCTGCCGCAGGCCTCCTCGACCGCTGCGCGGATGTCGTCGTCGGTGTCCTCGTCCCAGCCCCACTCCTGGACGACTTGGTCGGGTTGGATGCCCAGTTTGCGAGCGTAGCTCGGGGCGTCATCCGCCGCGACCACCGTGGAGCCTCCTTAATCCATCCGCGCGCCGTGCGATGAGAATTATCGTCGCATAGCGACAACGCGGTCCATACCCATGCGGTCTCAGAAGGATGCCAGGCAGAGTTTCAGCGCCTTCGTCTTGGTGTCGTTGAGCTGGTCGACACGCCGGTTGAACTCCGGGATCGACGCGTGCGTGCCGATGGCGTTGGCCACCCCCCGCGCCGCGTCTATGTAGGCGTTGAAAGCGTCCTTCAGCTGCTGCGACAGCGCGTCGTTGAAGCTGTTGGACACCGTGGTGGCGCTGTCGTTGAGTGCGCCGATCGCCGGGCCCTCGGCCGGTCCGGTGTTGCGGCCGCCGTTGAACGCCGTGACGTAGGCGTTCACCTTGTCGATCGCGTCCTTGCTGGAGGTTGCCAGCGTGTCGCAGGAGGTGCGCACCGCGCGGGTGGTCAGGGACTGTTGGCGCTGTGACTCCTTGACGCGCGACGTCGCCGACGAGGCCGACACCGACGCGGACACCGACTGCCGGTAGGCCGGGGCGACCTTGGTATCGGGCGTGGCCGTGCCGTTGGTGACCGAGGTACACCCCACGATTCCCATGACCACCGCAGCGACACAGCCGAGCGCCAGCGCGCCTCGCCGGGGGATGTCCCCCAGGTGCCTGCGCGGGACGGCACGCCATCCGATGAGCACGTTGCTGACGTTACCGGGTGCCCATTGCCGGCCCCCCGGGACGCACCGAGTACCCACCCGAAACGCCGGTGCGGCACGATAGAAGGACAGGACGCACGCCGTTTCACCGCCGAGTACAGGAGCGGAAGTTGACCACCGAGTTCGCGCGCCACGATCTGGCCAAAACCCCAAGCAGCGCAAGCGAACCCGACCGGGTTCGGGTGATCCGCGAAGGTGTGGCGTCCTATCTTCCCGACATCGACCCCGACGAGACCTCGGAGTGGCTGGAGTCCTTCGACGAACTGCTGGAGCGCTCCGGCCCGGCGCGGGCCCGCTACCTGATGCTGCGGCTGCTGGAGCGCGCCGGCGAGCAGCGCGTGTCCATCCCGGCGCTGACGTCGACCGACTACGTCAACACCATCCCCACCGAGCTCGAACCGTGGTTTCCCGGCGACGAGGACGTCGAGCGCCGCTTCCGGGCGTGGATCAGGTGGAACGCCGCGATCATGGTGCACCGCGCCCAGCGCCCGGGAATCGGGGTGGGCGGCCACATTTCGACCTACGCGTCGTCGGCGGCGCTCTACGAGGTCGGGTTCAACCACTTCTTCCGCGGCAAGTCGCACCCCGGCGGCGGCGACCAGGTCTTCATCCAGGGCCACGCCTCCCCCGGCATCTACGCCCGCGCCTTCCTCGAGGGGCGGCTGACCGCCGACCGGCTCGACGGGTTCCGCCAAGAGCACAGCCACGCCGGCGGCGGGCTGCCCTCCTACCCGCACCCGCGGCTGATGCCCGACTTCTGGGAGTTCCCGACCGTATCGATGGGCCTGGGCCCGATGAACGCCATTTATCAGGCCCGGTTCAACCACTACCTGCACGACCGCGGCATCAAGGACACCTCCGACCAGCACGTGTGGTGCTTCCTGGGCGACGGTGAGATGGACGAACCCGAAAGCCGCGGACTGCTGCACATAGGCGCCCTGGACGGCCTGGACAACCTCACCTTCGTGATCAACTGCAACCTGCAGCGCCTCGACGGCCCGGTGCGCGGCAACGGCAAGATCATCCAGGAGCTGGAGTCCTTCTTCCGGGGCGCCGGCTGGAACGTCATCAAGGTGGTCTGGGGGCGCGAGTGGGACGCCCTGCTGCACGCGGACAAGGACGGCGCGCTCGTCAACCTGATGAACGCCACCCCGGACGGCGACTACCAGACCTATAAGGCCAACGACGGCGCCTACGTGCGCGACCACTTCTTCGGCCGCGACCCGCGCACCAAGGCGCTCGTCGAGCACATGACCGACTCCGAGATCTGGAACCTCAAGCGCGGCGGGCACGACTATCGCAAGGTCTACGCCGCCTACCGCGCCGCCGTCGAGCACAAGGGACAGCCGACGGTGATCCTGGCCAAGACGATCAAGGGCTACTCGCTGGGCGCGCACTTCCAGGGCCGCAACGCCACCCATCAGATGAAGAAACTTGCGTTGGAAGACCTCAAGTGGTTCCGCGATGCCATCCGGATCCCGATCAGCGACAGCCAGCTGGAGGAGGACCCCTACCTTCCGCCCTATTACCACCCCGGCCCCGACGCGCCCGAAATCCGCTACCTGCTCGACCGGCGCCGCGCACTGGGCGGCTTCGTCCCCGAACGCCGGACGAAGACCAAGGCCCTGGCGTTGCCCGGCCGCGACACCTACGCCGCGCTGAAGAAAGGCTCGGGAAACCAGGAGGTCGCCACCACGATGGCTACCGTGCGCACTTTCCGGGAGATATTGCGCAACAAGGAATTTGGGAACCGCATCGTACCGATCATTCCCGACGAGGCACGCACCTTCGGGATGGACTCGTGGTTCCCGTCGCTGAAGATCTACAACCGCAACGGTCAGCTCTACACGTCGGTCGACGCCGAGCTGATGTTGGCGTACAAGGAAAGCGAAGTCGGGCACATCCTGCACGAGGGCATCAACGAAGCCGGCTCGACGGCCTGCTTCACCGCCGTCGGCACCTCCTATGCCACGCACAACGAGCCGATGGTCCCGATCTACATCTTCTATTCGATGTTCGGGTTCCAGCGCACCGGCGACGGCCTGTGGGCCGCCGCGGACCAGATGGCGCGCGGCTTTTTGCTCGGCGCGACCGCCGGGCGCACCACGCTGACCGGCGAGGGCCTGCAGCACGCCGACGGCCACTCGCTGCTACTGGCCGCCGCCAACCCGGCGGTGGTGTCCTACGACCCGGCGTTCGCCTTCGAGATCGCCTACATCGTGGAGAGCGGGCTGGCGCGGATGTTCGGGGAGAACCCCGAGAACGTGTTCTTCTACATCACCATCTACAACGAGCCGTACGTGCAGCCGCCCGAGCCGGACAACTTCGACCCCGAGGGCGTGCTGCGCGGCATCTACCGCTACCGCGCCGCCACCGAACAGCGCACCAACCAGGCGCAGCTGCTGGCGTCCGGGGTCGCCATGCCCTCGGCGCTGCAGGCGGCCGAGATGCTGGCGGCCGAGTGGGATGTCGCCGCCGACGTGTGGTCGGTGACCAGCTGGGGCGAGCTGAACCGCGACGGCGTCGACGTCGAGCGGGCGCGGCTGCGCCACCCCGACCAGCCGGCCGGCACCCCGTACGTGACCCGGGTGCTCGCGGACGCCGGCGGCCCGGTGGTGGCCGTGTCGGACTGGATGCGCGCCGTGCCCGAGCAGATCCGGCCGTGGGTGCCGGGCACCTTCGTCACGCTGGGCACCGACGGGTTCGGCTTCTCCGACACCCGGCCCGCCGCCCGGCGGTACTTCAACACCGACGCCGAGTCTCAGGTGGTCGCGGTGCTCGAGGCGCTGGCCCGCGACGGCGAGATCGACCCGTCGGTGCCGGTCGCCGCCGCACGCCAGTACCGGATCGACGACGTGCTGGCCGCGCCGGAACAGACCTCCGACCCCGGCGTGGCCTGACCTCTTACCCCCGCCCCTCCCCGCCGAGCGTGCGGCCAGCCGCACCCTGGGGCTCGAACGTGCGGACAGCCGCACGCTCGCCGAGCGCCCGTCTTGGCGGAAAGTTCCAGAAATCTCGCGTAGCTTTTAGGGGTGAATGACAACGCGTTCGCCGGGCCGTTCGCCAAGCATCCCCGGTCGCCGCTCGAGCAGCTGGACAGCGTCCCCGAATCGTTGCTGCGCAGGCTGAAGCAGTACTCCGGCCGGCTGGCCACCGAGGCGGTGACGGCCATGCAGGAGCGGTTGCCGTTCTTCGCCGACCTGGAGGCCTCCCAGCGGGCCAGCGTGGCGCTCGTCGTGCAGACCGCCGTCGTCAACTTCGTCGAGTGGATGCACGACCCACACAGCAACGTCAGCCACACCGCCCAGGCCTTCGAGCTCTTTCCCCAGGACCTGACCCGGCGCATCGCGCTGCGCCACAGCGTGGACATGGTGCGGGTCACCATGGAGTTCTTCGAGGAGGTGGTGCCGCTGCTGGCGCGCTCCGAGGAGCAGCTGACCGCGCTCACCGTGGGGATCTTGAAGTACAGCCGCGACCTGGCGTTCGCCGCCGCCTCGGCCTACGCGAACGCGGCCGAGGCCCGCGGCACCTGGGACAGCCGGATGGAGGCCAGCGTGGTCGACGCCGTGGTGCGCGGCGACACCGGCCCCGAGCTGCTGTCCCGGGCCGCGGCGCTGAACTGGGACACCACCGCGCCGGCGACCGTGGTGGTCGGCATCCCGGCGCCCGGGCGCGACGGTTCGATCGGTCCCGAGGACAGCCAGCGGGCCAGCCAGCATGTCCGCGACATCGCCGCCAACCACGTGCGGGCGGCGCTGACCGACGTGCACGGCACCTGGCTGGTCGCGATCGTGTCCGGCCAACTGTCGCCAACTGACAAATTCCTCGGCGACCTGTTGCAGGCGTTCTCCGATGGCCCGGTGGTCATCGGGCCCACGGCGCCGATGCTGACCGCGGCCTACCACAGCGCCAGCGAGGCCATCTCCGGGATGAACGCCGTCGCAGGCTGGCGGGGCGCGCCGCGGCCGGTGCTGGCCCGGGAATTGCTGCCCGAGCGGGCCCTGATGGGGGACGCGTCGGCGATCGTCGCGTTGCACACCGACGTGATGGGGCCGCTGGCCGACGCCGGCCCGACGCTGATCGAGACGCTCGACGCGTACCTGGATTGTGGCGGCGCCATTGAGGCCTGTGCCAGAAAGTTGTTCGTTCATCCAAACACGGTGCGCTACCGACTCAAGCGCATCACCGACTTCACCGGGCGTGATCCCACTCAGCCCCGCGACGCATATGTGCTGCGTGTGGCCTCGACGGTCGGGCAGCTCAACTATCCGGCCCAGCCGCCCGGCGTCGCCGCCGGGACCGTGGCACCGGCTCCCCTGCCGGTCAGAAGCGGTATTGCGGGTGCCTCCGAGCGATAGTGATTTAAGCGACAGATCGCGGCCCGGTATCAAAACTGTAGCTTACCGAGCCGTTTTGTAGGGTGTACACAAAAAGCTAAGACGAGGTTCATAATCTGTTACACCCGCCAAAACCGTTTCCACAGTGTTCTCTTAGACACGTGATCGCATTGCTTGCGCCCGGACAGGGTTCGCAGACGGAGGGGATGCTGTCGCCGTGGCTGGAGCTGCCAGGGGCGGCCGACCAGCTGACCCTGTGGTCCAAGGCCAGCGGCCTGGACCTGGTGCGGCTGGGGACCACCGCGTCGACCGAGGAAATCACCGACACCGCGGTGACGCAGCCGCTCGTCGTCGCCACCACGCTGCTGGCGCACCAGGAGATGAGCAAGCGCGGCGTCGTCAACAACGCGGAACTGATCGTTGCGGGTCACTCCGTCGGGGAGATCGCGGCCTACGCGATCGCCGGCGTGCTGGCCGCCGACGACGCCGTCGCGCTGGCCGCGACCCGCGGCGCCGAAATGGCCAAGGCCTGCGCCATCGAGCCGACCGGCATGTCGGCGGTGCTCGGCGGCGACGAGGCCGAGGTGCTGAGCCGCCTCGAGGAGCTCGAGCTGTTCCCCGCCAACCGCAACGCGCCCGGCCAGATCGTGGCCGCCGGCCCGCTGGCAGCGCTGGAGAAGCTCGCCGAGGACCCGCCGGCCAAGGCGCGGGTGCGCGCGCTCGGCGTGGCCGGGGCGTTCCACACCAAGTACATGGCTCCGGCCCTGGACGGCTACGCCGCGGCCGCGGCGGCCGTCGAGACCGCCGAGCCCACCGCCACGCTGCTGTCCAACCGCGACGGCAAGCCCGTCGCCTCGGCCGCGGCCGCGATGGACACGCTGGTCGCTCAGCTCACCCAGCCGGTGCGCTGGGACCTGTGCACCGAGACGCTGCGTGAGCGCAACGTGACGGCGATCGTGGAGTTCCCCCCGGCGGGGACGCTCACCGGTATCGCCAAGCGCGAACTTCGGGGGGTTACGGCCCGTGCCGTGAAGTCACCCGCAGATCTGGACGAGTTGGCCAACCTCTGAGAGAGCCGGCTTTCGCCAGGACAATAACAACTGCAAACGTCAATCCGATTTGCACACAACACATTACGAAGGGAATAGGCTGTGGCCGTCACTCAGGAAGAAATCATTGCCGGTATCGCCGAGATCATCGAAGAGGTGACCGGTATCGAGCCCTCCGAGGTCACCCCGGAGAAGTCGTTCGTCGACGACCTGGACATCGACTCGCTGTCGATGGTCGAGATCGCGGTGCAGACCGAGGACAAGTACGGCGTGAAGATCCCCGACGAGGACCTCGCCGGCCTGCGCACCGTCGGTGACGTCGTCGCCTACATCCAGAAGCTCGAGGAAGAGAACCCCGAGGCTGCCGAGGCGCTGCGCGCCAAGCTGGAGACCGAGAACCCCGAGGCCGTCGCGAACGTCAAGGCGCGGCTGGAGGCGGACAGCAAGTGACCAAGCCTTCCACTGCTAATGGCGGTTACCCCAGCGTTGTGGTAACCGCCGTCACGGCGACGACCTCGATCGCGCCGGACATCGAGAGCACGTGGAAGGGTTTGTTGGCCGGAGAGAGCGGCATCCACGTCCTCGAAGACGAATTCGTCACCAAGTGGGACCTGCCCGTCAAGATCGGCGGACACCTCAAGGAGCCCGTCGACAACCACATGGGCCGGCTGGACCTGCGACGCATGTCCTACGTCCAGCGGATGGGCAAGCTGCTGTCCGGCCACCTGTGGGAGAACGCGGGCAGCCCGGAGGTCGATCCCGACCGCTTCACGGTCGTGGTCGGCACCGGGCTGGGTGGCGCCGAGCGGATCGTCGAGAGCTATGACCTGATGAACGAGGGCGGCCCCCGCAAGGTGTCGCCGCTGGCCGTTCAGATGATCATGCCCAACGGCGCCGCGGCCACCGTCGGGCTCCAGCTGGGGGCCCGCGCGGGCGTGATGACGCCGGTGTCGGCCTGCTCGTCGGGCTCGGAGGCCATCGCCCACGCGTGGCGCCAGATCGTCATGGGTGACGCCGACGTCGCCGTGTGCGGCGGCGTCGAGGGGCCCATCGAGGCGCTGCCGATCGCGGCGTTCTCGATGATGCGCGCCATGTCGACCCGCAACGACGAGCCCGAGCGTGCCTCGCGCCCGTTCGACAAGGACCGCGACGGCTTCGTGTTCGGCGAGGCCGGGGCGCTGATGCTCATCGAGACCGAGGAGCACGCCAAGGCCCGCGGCGCCAAGCCGCTGGCCCGGTTGATGGGTGCCGGCATCACCTCGGACGCCTTCCACATGGTGGCGCCCGCGGCGGACGGCGTGCGCGCCGGCCGGGCGATGACGCGGTCGCTGGAGCTGGCGGGCTTGTCCGCCAAGGACATTGACCACGTCAACGCGCACGGGACGGCGACGCCGATCGGTGACACCGCGGAGGCCAATGCCATCCGGGTCGCCGGCTGCGAGCGGGCGGCGATCTATGCGCCGAAGTCGGCGCTGGGCCACTCGATCGGCGCGGTCGGCGCGCTGGAATCCGTTTTGACGGTATTGACCCTTCGGGACGGCGTCATACCGCCCACCTTGAACTACGAGACCCCCGATCCCGAGATCGACCTTGATGTGGTCGCGGGCGAACCTCGCTACGGCGAATTCCGTTACGCGATCAACAACTCGTTCGGATTCGGCGGCCACAACGTGGCCCTCGCGTTCGGGCGTTACTAAGCACTGCGTCCGGCGACGGTGCGGGCCCGCAAACGGCCCGGGGGGAACCGGACAACACGGAAGGAAATTTCGTTAGACCAATGACGACATCGCCTGAGCTGGTTACCGGGAAAGCGCTCCCGAATGTGGTTGTCACCGGTGTTGCCATGACGACCGCACTGGCCACTGATGTCGAGGGCACCTGGAAGTTGTTGCTCGACAGCCGAAGTGGGATCCGCAAGCTCGACGACCCGTTCGTCGAGGAGTTCGACCTGCCGGTGCGCATCGGGGGGCACCTGTTGGAGGAGTTCGACAGTCAGCTCACTCGCATCGAGCTGCGCCGGATGGGCTACCTGCAAAAGATGTCCACCGTCTTGAGCCGGCGGGTGTGGGAGAACGCGGGCTCCCCCGAGGTCGACACCGACCGGCTGATGGTGTCCATCGGCACCGGGATGGGCTCCTCGGAGGAGATGGTCTTCAGCTACGACGACATGCGCGCTCGTGGCATGAAGGCGGTCTCGCCGCTGGGCGTGCAGAAGTACATGCCCAACGGCGCCGCGGCGGCGGTGGGGCTGGAGCGGCACGCCAAGGCCGGTGTCATCACGCCGGTGTCGGCGTGCGCGTCGGGCTCCGAGGGCATCGCCCAGGCGTGGCGCAACATCGTGTTCGGCGAGGCCGACATCGCGATCTGCGGTGGGGTGGAGACCAAGATCGAGGCGGTGCCGATCGCGGCGTTCGCCCAGATGCGCATCGTGATGTCCACCAAGAACGACGACCCCGAGGGGGCCTGTCGCCCGTTCGACAAGGACCGCAGCGGGTTCGTGTTCGGCGAGGCCGGCGCGCTCATGGTCATCGAGACCGAGGAGCACGCCAAGGCGCGCGGGGCCACCATCCTGGCCCGGCTGATGGGGGCGAGCATCACCTCCGACGGCTACCACATGGTGGCTCCGGACCCCAACGGCGAGCGCGCCGGGCATGCGATGAGCCGGGCGATCCAGCTCGCGGGCCTGACCCCGGGCGACATCGACCACATCAATGCCCACGCCACCGGAACCTCGGTCGGTGACGTGGCCGAGGGCCGGGCCATCAACAACGCGCTGGGCGGCCACAAGCCGGCGGTGTACGCGCCCAAGGCGGCGCTGGGCCACTCGGTGGGTGCGGTCGGTGCGGTGGAGTCGATCCTGACCGTGCTCGCGTTGCGCGACCAGGTCATCCCGCCGACACTGAACCTGGAAAACCTCGATCCGGAAATCGATTTGGACGTGGTGGCGGGCAAGCCGCGGTCCGGTGACTACCGGTACGCGATCAACAACTCGTTCGGATTCGGCGGGCACAACGTCGCACTCGCCTTTGGACGGTACTGACCCGCACCACAACTCGGGACCCTCGGAACAGGAGATTTGCGATGACGATCATGGCCCCCGCGTCGGTTGGCGAGTCGCTCGACCCTCGCGACCCGTTGTTGCGCCTGAGCAATTTCTTCGACGAGGGCAGCGTGGAGCTGCTGCACGAGCGTGACCGCTCCGGGGTGCTCGCGGCCGCCGGCACCGTCAACGGGCTGCGCACCATCGCGTTCTGCACGGACGGGACCGTGATGGGCGGGGCCATGGGCATCGAGGGCTGCACACACATCGTCGACGCCTACGACACCGCCATCGAGGAGCAGAGCCCGATCGTGGGCATCTGGCACTCGGGCGGCGCCCGGCTGGCCGAGGGGGTGCGGGCGCTGCACGCGGTCGGTTTGGTGTTCGAGGCGATGATCCGCGCATCCGGTTACATCCCACAGGTTTCCGTGGTCGTCGGCTTCGCCGCCGGCGGCGCCGCATACGGGCCCGCGCTGACCGACGTCGTCGTCATGGCGCCGGAGAGCCGGGTGTTCGTCACCGGGCCCGACGTGGTGCGCAGCGTCACCGGCGAGGACGTCGACATGGCGTCGCTCGGCGGTCCGGAGACCCACCACAAGAAGTCCGGGGTGTGCCACATCGTCGCCGACGACGAGCTCGACGCCTACGAGCGCGGCCGCCGGCTGGTCGGATTGTTCTGCCAGCAAGGGCATTTCGACCGCAGCAAGGCCGAGGCCGGCGACACCGACATCCACGCGCTGCTGCCCGAGTCGGCGCGGCGGGCCTACGACGTGCACCCGATCGTGACCGCGCTGCTGGACTCGGACACACCGTTCGACGAGTTCCAGGCCAACTGGGCGCCGTCGATGGTGGTCGGGCTGGGCCGGCTGTCCGGTCGCACCGTCGGCGTGCTGGCCAACAACCCGCTGCGCCTGGGCGGCTGCCTGAACTCCGAAAGCGCCGAGAAGGCAGCACGTTTCGTGCGGCTGTGCGACGCGTTCGGGATCCCGCTGATCGTAATCGTCGACGTGCCGGGCTACCTGCCGGGCGTCGACCAGGAGTGGGGCGGCGTGGTGCGCCGCGGCGCCAAGCTGCTGCACGCGTTCGGTGAGGCCACCGTCCCCAGGGTCACCCTGGTCACCCGAAAGACCTACGGCGGGGCCTACATTGCGATGAACTCGCGCTCGCTGAACGCCACCAAGGTGTTCGCGTGGCCGGACGCGGAGGTCGCGGTGATGGGCGCCAAGGCCGCCGTCGGCATCCTGCACAAGAAGAAGCTGGCCGCCGCGCCCGAGGACGAGCGCGAGGCGCTGCACGACGAGTTGGCCGCCGAGCACGAGCGGATCGCCGGCGGCGTGGACAGCGCCATCGAGATCGGTGTGGTCGACGAGAAGATCGACCCGGCGCACACGCGCAGCAAGCTCACCGAGGCGCTGGCGCAGGCGCCCGCCCGTCGCGGCCGCCACAAGAACATCCCGCTGTAGGTCACAGCGCGCCTCCCCTGGCGCCCCCTTTCACCGCGAGCCGAACCGCACTGCGAAAAATCGCGGCAAATTTCGCAGTGTGGTTGGGCTCGCGGCTGGTACAAGGTCCGCGTCAGGGCTTGGCGCGTTCTGGGTCAAGGTTGGCGTGGCGCGGATCGTTGCTTGGTCCACTCCGCCGACTGGTGATTGAGGCCGTCGAGGCAGCCCGCCATGTAATCCTGTTCGACAACGGGGAGGTTTCCGCCGTTGTCTAGGTTGAAACTTTGCTTGCACGCGTCTTTGTACTGCATCGGCGGGAGGCTGCCACCGAGATATACGGCCCCGAACGCACGTTCCTCCGCGTAGCCGTTCGTGCCGCTTTTCAGGCCCATTCGGTAGGATTGAGAGGACTTGTCGACACCGGGGGACGCCGATCCGACGGACCCGGGCGCGGACGACGTCTGGGTTCCCCCGGGCGCGGAGGACGTCTGGGGTCCCGCGGAGCGGAACTGGTTGGCACCGAACGCGAAGAGGCACACGATCACCGCTATCCCCGCAACGGCAAAGAGGATCTTGCGTTGCCGGGACGCGTGGGATCGAGACTGATCCCGAGGGGTCGTTCCGGCGGCAGGCGGCGGCGGTGGCAACGTCGGCGGCGGCAGCTGCGGCGGCGGCGGCGATGCCGGAGGCGCGGGGTCGCGCTGTCCCGCAGTCGTATTCATTCGCCGGCGGTGTGGTGTCCAGTCTTGGCCGTCCCAATAGCGTTGCGCCTTCGAGTCCCCCGGGTCGTCGTACCAGCCGGGCTGCGTGGGTGTCGTCATGATCTTCGTCTTTCTCCGAACGATGTCGCCGGCAGGACGAACCATCCCGCCTTCATCGTTTGCCGTTGGCGTAGCCGTCGAGACAGCCCTGCTCCCAGTCCTGGGTATCCTGCGGATCGCCTTCACCCTGGGCGACCGAAGACGCCCCGCAGTACGGTTGGGGGCCCGCCAGGCCGCCGGGGGATTTCGCAAATTCTTGCCCGTCCTGATACCCGTCCTGATAGGCCGGGCTGTGCCCGCCGCCGGGCGATCGAGGGGACTGAGAGGCCGGGCCGGGTCCACCGCTGGGCGATGCGGGTTGGTGGCTGGCGATGAACTTGTGCGCCACCAGCACACCGGCTATCGCCAATGCGGCGACCGCACCGATGATCGCCACGATCTTGGCCGCAGCCCGAGATCGTTGCGCCGGACCGCCGTTCGGCGCCTGATCGGGCGGTGGCGCCTGCTGTTGTTGATCCGGCGGGGGCGGGGGCGGCAGATCAGGTGGGGGCTTGCGCTGACGGTGTGGGGTCCAGCCCTGGCCGTCCCAGTAACGCTGGGCGTTCGAGTCGACTGGATCGTCGTACCAGCCCGGCTTGGCGGGCGTCCCCATAAACCGATCATCCTCGTCGTTCTCGGGCCCGGCAAGGACTGGCGTAGTCATAAACCTGGCGCGCGGGGCGGTTTGCCGGGCAAGCCGGCGGCTCCGCGATGACTCGCCGCGTTGCTACCGGCTGTAGTTCTCACCGCGAGCCGAACCGCACTGCGAAAAATCGCGCCAAATTGCGCAGTGTGGTTGGGCTCGCGGCCTACCCAGAATTCGCTTAAGCGCCTGGCGCAGTTCACTTTTGGGGTCGCTCGGCAGCTCTTCGGCGCGCCAGCCGACGAAGTCGTCGGGGCGCACCAGCAGCGCCCCGCCGGCGGCGAGCCCGGTCGCGGCCGCCCAGGCAGCGCCGCGCACGCAATGCGCCTCGACCGACACCCCGGCCGCGGCGGCACACCACCGCTCGTCGCCGGTCAGGACGGTGAACCCGGGGCCGAGCAGATCGAGCGTCGAAACGCCGTCGCGCACCCACACGTGCGGGACGCGGGTTCCGGTCTGCCCGCGCAGCTCGTCGACCAGCTCAAGTCCGTCCGAGCCGTACCGGTAACCGATGAGCAAGGAAAACATCGAGCACTCTTCGTCGGCCGGCAACTTCGGCCGGTCGTCGCTCAGCCGAAGCAACTCGATGCTCGGGCCGGTAAGTGACTGCCGGGCAGCGAATTTGCCGACCGGGTGACGTTCGGCGTGGTAGCTGTCCAGGAGCGCGGGATCGGCGTCACCAGCCAGGACGAACGCCAGTTTCCAGGCCAGGTTGTGCGCGCTCTGAATGGCGGTGTTGGCGCCGCCGGCCTTGAACGGCGGCATGGTGTGGGCGGAGTCGCCGACGAGAAACACTCGGCCGCTTCGGAATTGGTCGGCCACCCGCTCGTTGGGCTGCCACGGCGCGACGTCGACGACCTCCACGTCGATCGGCTCCCCGACGGCCTTGACGATCAGCTCGCGGCAACGCTGCGCGGTGAACGCCTCGGCGGACTCGCCTTCGCCGGGGAAGTAGGTGGTGATGAACATCCCGAAGTCGTCGCGCACCGGCAGGAAGATACCGTCCACGTCGGCATTCCTGACCTGCACCGCGTCGCCATCTCCCAACTCGGGCACGAACTTTCGCCAGGGCGCCCGGAAGTAGACGAACACGACATAGATCGGCAGCGCCCCGTAGCCCGAGGTCGTGACGCCCAGCGCGTCGCGGATCGGGCTGTGCACGCCGTCGGCAGCCACCAGGTAGTCGGCGCGCACCGTGCTCAACGCCCCCGAATCCCGCACAACGGCTTCGACGCCGGTGTCGCCCGACTCGAAGGAACACAGCTCGGTCCCGTAGCGCACCTCGCCGCCGTGCGCGCGAATGTGGGCGAGCAGGATCGGCTCGAGCGCGCTCTGCGGGCAGTACTGCCCGGACGGCTCGGGGCTCAGCCCGTCGAACGGCGCGAAGATCGCCGCGACGTCGAACGCCCGGGATTGCTCGGCGCTGTTCAGCGTCGGCTTGGCGAGCATGTCCGAAACGCCGGCGGCGACGGCGTGGACCTCGTCGGCCAGGCCCAGACCGCGCAGGATCTCCAGGCTGCGAAAGCTCATGTTGCGGGCCTTCGGGTAGAGGAACACCTCGCGGCGCCTTTCCACTAGCAGCGAGCGCACGCCGTGCTTGGCCAGCAGCGCCGCGGTGGCCAGGCCGCCCGCGCCCGCGCCGGCGATCAGGACCGGGACACGCTCGATGCTCATCGCCGCCTCCGTTTTAGACGGAACTAACTAGTTCCGTCTAAAACCACTGTGGCACGCCCACCCACAGCAGGCAAACCCTAGCTCGCGCCGGCCAGCGGCAGGATCACGTCTTCGAGCACCCGCCGCACGAAGACGCGGTCGGTCGGCCGGCCGGTTATCACCCGCAGCACGTTGAGGCCCAGGGCCACGTCGGGTATCAGGCTCAGGTCCCGGCCGGCCGGGATCTCCCCGCGGGCCACCGCATGGTCGAGCACGCTGCGCACGATGTGGCGCGGCGGCGACAGCACGAGGTCGTCCAGCGCGGCGGCCAGGACGGGATCGCGCATCGCGGCCGTCGCCACCCCGACGATCACCTGAATCATGTCCAGCTCAGCGTCATTGAAGTCCGGCACCGCGGCGATCAGCGCCTCGATGTCGCCGGCGAGGCTGCCGGTGTCGGGCGGCTCGACGGGTCCGCGCCGACGCCTCCAGTGGGCGATCGCCTCGGCGACCACGACCGCCTTGGACGGCCAGCGGCGGTAGATCGCGGCCTTGCCGACGCCGGCCCGCGACGCGACGTCGTCCATGCTCAACCGGTCATAACCGTGTTCGGCCACGCCGGCCAGCGCCGCGTCCAGGATGGCCGCGTCCAGCGAGCGGTCCAGCCGTCCCGGACGCGATGCACGAGCCACCAAAGCCACCTCCTCGATACGACTCAGTTCCGTTAAAGATACTCCTGCGCCGCCTCGACGACCCGCTTCCGATCCGCTGCCACCAACCCGATGCGGGTCCGCCGGTCCAGGATGTCGGACGCCTCCAGCGCGCCCTCGTGGGTGACCGCGTACTCGAACTCGGCCCGAATCACGTCGATGCCCTCGGCGACCGGGTCGGTCGGCCGGTCGCGGGTTGCGCTGGCGACGACGTCGGCCGCCTCGGCGCCATAGCGCGCCACCAGCGAGGCCGGCAGGCCCGCCACCGGCACGGCAGCCCCCGAGGGCGCCCCGATCAGCGGCAGATCCCGCGTCCGGCACTTCCCGGCGCGCAAATGCCGCAGGCGCACGGCGCGATCCAGGACATCCTCGGCCATGTAGCGGTATTCGGTGAGCTTGCCGCCGATCACGCTGATGACGCCGGACGGCGCCTCGACGACGGCGTGCTCGCGCGACACGTCGGCGGTGCGGCCCTCGCCGGTGTCGATGAGCGGCCGCAGCCCGGCGTAGGCGCCGATCACGTCGGCCCTCGAGAGCCCGGCGCCCAGGGCGGTATTGACCGTCTCCAGCAGGAACGCGACCTCCTGCGGCGACGGCTCCGGCACGTCGGGAATCGGGCCGGGCGCCGCCTCGTCGGTCAGCCCCAGGTAGACCCGGCCCAGCTGCTCGGGCATGGCGAACACGAAGCGGTTCAGCTCGCCGGGAATCGGAATGGTCAGGGCCGCAGTCGGATTGCCGAAGGCGGCCGCGTCGAACACGAGGTGGGTGCCGCGGCTGGGCCGCAACCGCAGCGACCCGTCGATCTCGCCCGCCCACACCCCGGCCGCGTTGATGACGGCGCCGGCCGACACCTCGAAGGACTCCCCCGTGCGCCGATCGGTCAACCGCACCGAGGTGCCGGTGGCCTCGGAGGCCTCGACGTAGGTCAAAACACGGGCGCCGTGCTGCGCCGCGGTGCGCGCGACCGCGACGACCAGCCGGGCGTCGTCGATCAATTGCCCGTCGTAGGCCAGCAGGCCACCGGAGAGGCCGTCACGGCGCACCGTGGGCGCCAGCTCCACCGCCCGCCGCGCCGACACCCGCCGCGATCGCGGCAACACCGACGACGGCGTGCCCGCCAAGACCCGCAGTGCGTCACCGGCGAGGAACCCGGCGCGCACCAGCGCCCGCGAGCCGCGGCTCATCGACGGCAGCAGCGGCACCAGCTGCGGCATCGCGCGAACGAGATGGGGGGCGTTGCGTGTCATCAGGATTCCGCGCTCGATGGCGCTGCGCCGGGCGATGCCCACGTTGCCGCTCGCCAGGTAGCGCAGGCCGCCGTGCACCAGCTTGGAGCTCCAGCGGCTAGTGCCGAACGCCAGGTCGTGCTTTTCCACCAGCGCCACCCGCAGGCCGCGGGACGCGGCGTCCAGCGCGATCCCGGCGCCGGTGATGCCGCCGCCGATCACGACGACGTCGACCGGCTCGCCGTCGGCCAGTGCGGCCAAGTCGGCGGCGCGGCGCGCGGCGTTCAAAGCCGACGAGTTCACGACAGGTATCCGTTCAGTGCGTGGCCGAGTTCGGTGGCCAGCGCGCCGGCGTCCAGGATCGGCCGGACGATGCGTTCGGACTGGATGGTCGACTGCGTGATGAGCAGCACCATGGTGGCCATCTGCAGCGGGTCGCCGGCGCGCACGCTGCCGTGGCGCTGGGCGGCGCGCAGCCGTTCGGCCAGGGCGTCGATCAGCATCTGCTGGCTGGTGCCGAGGCGTTCGGTGATGTAGACGGGCGCCAGCTGCGAGTGCAGCACCGACATCACCAGGTCGTCACGGCGCAGCAGGTCGGCGACCGTAACGATCTGCCGCACCAGGGATTCGCGGTCGTCGCCGAGCAACGGCGCGTCGCGCGCCACGCCGGTGATGCGCTGGGTCAGCAGCGCCGCCACGATCGACTTGGTGTCCGGCCAGCGGCGGTACACGGTCGGCCTGCTGACGCCCGCCCGCCGCGCGATCTCGGCCAGGGTCACCCGGTCCACCCCGAAGTCGACCACACAGCTGGCCGCGGCCGCCAAAATCCGGTCCCCGGTGTCCACTGGCGCGTTACTGATTGACAGCATGTGTAATACTGTAACGCATGACGCATCCGGAGCAACTCCTCCCGCCGATGAAATGGGACGCGTGGGGCGACCCCGCCGCGGCCAAGCCGCTGTCCGAGGGCATCCGCGCACTGCTGAAACAGGCTGTGGGGCTTGAGGATTCGGGCGGACACGAGCTCGACGCCGACCAGGTGCGGCTGACGCCGTCGGCGCTGCCCAAGGCGGACACCGACGCGCTGACCCGCATCGTCGGCGCCGAATACTGCCGCACCGGCGACCGCGACCGGCTGCTGCGCGCGGGGGGCAAGTCCACCCTCGACCTGCTGCGACGCAAAGCCACCGGCCCGCAGGACGCGCCCGACGCCGTGCTGCTCCCCGCCGACGACGACGCCGTCGGCGCGATCCTGCGCTACTGCTCCGAGCACCGCATCGCGGTGATCCCGTTCGGCGGCGGCACCAGCGTGGTCGGCGGGCTCGACCCCAGCCGCGGCGAGTTCAAAGCCGTGGTGTCGCTGGACCTGCGCCGCCTCGAGCGGCTCGTCGAGCTCGACGAGGTGTCCGGCCAGGCCGTGCTGGAGGCCGGCCTCACCGGGCCGCGAGCCGAGGAACTCTTAGGCGCACAAGGCTTCTCGCTCGGTCATTTCCCGCAGAGCTTCGAGTACGCCACCATCGGCGGCTTCGCCGCGACGCGCTCGTCGGGCCAGGACTCGGCGGGCTACGGCCGGTTCAACGACATGGTGCGCGGGCTGCGGATGGTCACCCCCGTCGGCACCCTCGACCTCGGCCGCGCCCCGGATTCGGCCGCGGGCCCCGACCTGCGCCAGTTGCTGCTCGGCTCGGAGGGCGCGTTCGGCATCATCACCCGGGTGCGGCTGCGCGTGCACCGCATCCCCGAAGCCGTGCGCTACGAGGCGTGGTCCTTCCCCGACTTCGAGACCGGCGCCGCGGCCCTGCGCGCCGTCACCCAAAACGCCGCCGGCCCCACCGTCATTCGGCTCTCCGACGAGGCCGAGACCGGGGTCAACCTCGCCACCACCGAGGCGATCGGCGAAAGCCAGATCACCGGCGGGTGCCTGGGCATCACCGTGTTCGAGGGCACCGCGGAGCACGTCGAGAGCCGGCACGCCGAAACCAGCGCGCTGCTGGCGGCCCAGGGCGGCACGTCGCTGGGCGACGCGCCCGCGCGCGCGTGGGAGCGGGGCCGGTTCGGCGCACCGTACCTGCGCGACGCGCTGCTGTCGGCGGGCGCGCTGTGCGAGACCCTCGAGACGGCCACCGACTGGTCGAACGTGCCCACCCTGAAAGCCGCTGTCACCCAAGCGCTTACGGACGCGCTGGCCGCGTCGGGCACGCCGGCGCTGGTGATGTGCCACATCTCGCACGTCTACCCCACCGGCGCCTCGCTGTACTTCACCGTCGTCGCCGGGCAGCGCGGCAACCCGATCGAACAATGGCAAAAGGCCAAGAAGGCTGCCTCGGACGCGATCGTCGCCAACGGCGGAACCATCACGCACCACCACGCCGTCGGCGCCGACCACCGGCCGTGGATGCGCGACGAGGTCGGCGAGCTGGGCGTGCAGGTGCTGCGCGCGGTCAAGGCGACCCTCGACCCGGCCGGAATCCTCAACCCCGGCAAGCTGATTCCGTGACCACACGAGAGATCGGCAAGGTCACCGCGCTGACCAATCCCGCCTCGGGGCACGGCGCCGCGATACGCGCCGCACAACTTGCGATCGCCCGGCTGCACCGGCGCGGCGTGCAGGTCACCGAGATCATCGGCGACGACGCGCAGGACGCGCGCCACCTCGTCGCCGCCGAACTCGACCGGGGCACCGACGCGGTGATGGTCACCGGCGGCGACGGCGTCGTCTCCAACGCTCTGCAGGTGCTGGCGGGCACCGACGTCCCGCTGGGCATCGTCCCGGCCGGCACCGGCAACGACCACGCGCGCGAATTCCGCATTCCCACAAAGGATCCCGAGGCCGCCGCGGACGTCGTCGTCGACGGATGGACGGAAACCATTGACCTGGGCCGGATCCGCGACGCCCAAGGCGCCACCAAGTATTTCGGCACCGTCGCCGCCGCCGGTTTCGACTCCCTGGTGACCGACCGGGCCAACCGGATGAGCTGGCCGCACGGGCGGTTGCGCTACTACGTGGCGATGCTCGCCGAGCTCTCCCAGCTGCGGCTGCTGCCGTTCCGGATGGTGCTCGACGAAACCCGCGAGATCGACGGCGACATCACGCTGGCGGCCTTCGGCAACACCCGCAGCTATGGCGGCGGAATGCTGATCTGCCCCAACGCCGATCCCGCCGACGGCCTGCTCGACATCACCATGGCGCATTCGGCGTCACGCGCCAAGCTCGTTCGCCTCTTCCCCACCGTCATGAAGGGCACCCACGTCGACCTCGACGAGGTGACCACCGCCCGCGCCAAGTCCGTCCACGTCGAGTGCCCCGGCATCAACGTCTACGCCGACGGCGACTTCGCCTGCCCGCTGCCCGCCGAGATCTCGGTGGTTCCGGCGGCGCTGCGGATCCTTACCCGACGCCGCGGCTGAGCCAGGTCACCTCGCCGGCGTCGCCGCCGTCGCGATACACCTCGAGCGCCTCGTCCCACGCCGTGCCCAGCACCGTGTCCAGCTCGGCGGCCAGCGTGTCGGCGCCCTGGGCCATCATCGCGCGCAGCCGCATCTCGCCGACCATGACGTCGCCGTTGGCGCTCATCGACCCGCTCCACAGACCGAGCTGCGGGGTGTGGCTGAACCGGTGGCCGTCGACGCCCGGGCTGGGGTCCTCGGTGACCTCGAACCGCAGCACCGACCAGGAGCGCAGCGCGTTGGCCAGCCGGGCGCCGGTGCCCACCGGGCCGACCCAGTTGGTGACCGCGCGCAGTTGCCCGGGCATCGCCGGTTGCGGGGTCCACACCAGGTTGGCCTTGGACTGCAGGGTCGACGAGAGCGCCCACTCGACATGCGGGCAGACCGCCGCGGGCGAGGCATGGACGTACACCACGCCTGTCGTCACGTCGGCGAATTGGTTCGACGCACGCATCTCCTGCTCCTTCGGTTCCACGAGGGACGTCTTCCCCAACGACCTGGTGGTTTCCGTGTGAACAGAAAAATTTGTGTGTCGTGCGTGTCTATTGTGCCTCGTGATGCCCCTGTTGCGCTAGGGTGCACCGTGAATTTAGCCGTATTCACATGTTGGCGGCTATTACCAGGTCGGAAACCGCCGGCCACAGGCCCAGCGCCCATTCGCCGAAATCACGGTCTGTGAGGGCCACCAGCGCCAGGTCGGCGTCGGGATCCGCCCAGATGAAGCCCCCCGACTGGCCGAAATGGCCGTACGTGCGCGCCGAGTTGCGCGCGCCGGTCCAGTGCGGCGTCTTCGCGTCTTTGATCTCGAATCCCAGGCCCCAGTCGTTGGGCCGCTGCTGGCCGTACCCGGGCAGCACGCCGTCCAGGCCGGGGAATTGAACCGTGGTGGCCTCGGCGTGGAGCTGGGCCGAGACCGTCGACGGGCGCAGCAGCTCGCCGGCGAACACCGCCAGGTCGGCGACCGTCGAGGTCGCGCCGAACCCCGCGGCCGCACAGCCGCCGTCCAGCCGGGTCGCCGCCAGGCCGAGCGGCTCGCACACCGCCTCGGCGAGGTAGCGGCCGAACTCGATCCGCGACTCGGCCTCCACCTTCTCGGCCAGCACGGCAAAGCCGTAGTTGGAATACATCCGCCGGGTCCCGGGCTTGGCCAGCACCCGATCGGAGTGCATGGCCAGGCCCGACGCGTGCGCCAGCAGGTGGCGGATCGTGGACCCGGGCGGGCCGGCCGGGGTGTCCAGCTCGACGACGCCCTCCTCGACGGCGACGTGCGCGGCGCGGGCCACCAGCGGCTTGGTGACCGAGGCCAGCTCGAAGACCCGCCCGGTGTCACCGTGGCTGGCCAGCACGCCGCCGGGCCCGACGACCGCGGCGGCGACGTTGGGCACCGGCCAGTCAGCGACAACGGCCAGAGCTTCGGATGCGGCCGTCACTTCCGCGCGATGTAGTAGCTGTTGATCGGGTCGGACTCGATCTCGACCACCGCGACGTCGTCGAACCCGGCGTCGGCGAGCATCGAGGTGGCCAGCTGCGTGCCCCACGCGGTGCCCAGTCCCGCGCCGCCCAGCGCCAGCGACACCGTCATGCAGTGCATCAGCGACACGGTGTAGAGGTAGGTGCTCATCGGGACGTCGACGTTCTCCTCGAGCCGGCTCGACGCCTTGATGTCGGCCATCAGGAAGACCCCGCCGGGTCGCAGCGCGCGGTAGATGTTCTCCAGCACCCGCGCCGGCTGCGCCTGGTCGTGGATGGCGTCGAACACGGTGATGACGTCGTAGGCCTCGCTTTTGTCCAGCCGCGTCAGGTCGTGGCTTTCGAAGGCGGCGTTGGTCAGGCCGAGGCGGGCCGCCTCGGCGGCGCCGGTCGCGATGGCCGCCTCGGAGAAGTCGATGCCGGTGAACCGGCTGGCCGGAAACGCCCGGGCCATCACGTTGATCGCGTGGCCGCTGCCGCAGCCGAAGTCGGCCACGTCGGCGCCGGCGCGCAGCCGGTCGGGCAGGCCGTCGACCAACGGCAGCACGACGTCGACGAGCGCGATGTCGAACACCGCGGCGCTCTGCTCGGCCATCAGCGCGTGAAAGCGCGGGAATTCGCTGTACGGCAGGCCGCCGCCCTCCCTGAAGCAGCCGATGATCTTCTGCTCGACCTCGCCGAGCTGCGGCAGGAACATCGCCACCAGCGCCAGGTTGGCCGGCCCGGCCGCGCGCGTCAGCGCGGCGGCGCGGTGCGCGGGCAGCGAGTAGGTGCCGGCGGCGGGGTCGTAGTCGACGACGTGCCCGGTGGTCATCCCGGCCAGCCACTCCCGCACGTAGCGCTCGTTGAGGCCGGCGGCCTCGGCGAGCTGCGCGCTGGTGGCCGACGGCAGGTTGGCCAGCGCGTCCAGCAGGCCGGTCTGGTGCCCGATGCTCAGCAGGATGGTGAGGCTCGCTCCGTCGACGGCCGCGACCATGCGTGCGGCGAATTCTTCGGTGCTCTCAGGTGCCGTCACGTTGAGCGACGCTACACCCACGTGGTTCTGCGCCGAGCCTGCGCTCAGAGCGTGCATTTCGCCCTCGGCGGGCGATCTGAGCGCAGACTCGACGCCGCCCAACAGTAGGTTGGACGCCATGAGTCAGACAGTGCGCGGAGTGATTTCACGCAAGAAGGGCGAACCCGTCGAGCTGGTCGACATCGTCATCCCGGACCCGGGACCGGGCGAGGCGGTCGTCGACATCATCGCCTGCGGGGTGTGCCACACCGACCTGACCTACCGCGAGGGCGGCATCAACGACGAGTATCCGTTCCTGCTCGGCCACGAGGCCGCCGGCACCGTCGAGGCCGTCGGGCCGGGCGTGACGGCCGTCGAGCCCGGCGATTTCGTGATCCTGAACTGGCGCGCCGTGTGCGGGCAGTGCCGGGCCTGCAAGCGCGGCCGCCCGCACCTGTGTTTCGACACGTTCAACGCCGAACAGAAGATGACGCTGACCGACGGCACCGAGCTGACACCGGCGCTGGGCATCGGGGCGTTCGCCGACAAGACGCTGGTGGCGGCCGGTCAGTGCACCAAGGTCGACCGCCGCGCCGACCCGGCGGTCGCCGGCCTGCTGGGCTGCGGCGTGATGGCCGGGCTGGGTGCGGCCATCAACACCGGGGCAGTGACCCGTGACGACACCGTCGCGGTGATCGGGTGCGGCGGCGTGGGCGACGCCGCGATCGCCGGGGCCGCACTGGTCGGGGCCCGCCAGATCATCGCGGTGGACACCGACAACACCAAGCTGGACTTGGCCCGCAAGTTCGGCGCCACCCACACCGTCAACGCCCGCGAGTTCGACGTCGTGAAGACGATCCAGGACCTCACCGAGGGCTTCGGTGTCAACGTGGTCATCGACGCCGTCGGCCGGCCCGAGACCTGGAAGCAGGCCTTCTACGCCCGCGACCTCGCCGGAACCGTTGTGCTGGTTGGTGTTCCGACCCCCGACATGCAACTGGAGATGCCGCTGGTCGACTTCTTCAGCCACGGCGGGTCGCTGAAGTCCTCGTGGTACGGCGACTGCCTGCCCGAGCGCGACTTCCCCACGCTCATCGATTTGTACCTGCAGGGCCGGCTGCCGCTGGACAAGTTCGTCTCCGAGCGCATCGGGCTCGACGACATCGAGGAGGCCTTCCACAAGATGCACGGCGGCAAGGTGCTGCGCTCGGTGGTGATGCTCTGATGGTGAACATCGACCGCGTAGTCACCCACGGCACCTTCGAACTCGACGGCGGCAGTTGGGAAGTCGACAACAACATCTGGCTGATCGGCGACAACTCCAACGTCGTCGTGTTCGACGCCGCCCACGACGCGGCGCCGATCGTCGAGGCCGTCGCCGGCCGTCATGTGGTGGCGGTGGTGTGCACGCACGGCCACAACGATCACGTCACCGTGGCCCCCGAGCTCGGCGAGACGCTCGACGCGCCGGTGTTGCTGCACCCCGGCGACGACGTGCTGTGGCGAATGACGCACCCGGACAAGGAGTTCCGCACCATCTCCGACGGCGAGACGCTGTGCGTGGGCGGCGCGACCCTGCAGGCGCTGCACACCCCAGGCCACTCCCCGGGATCGGTGTGCTGGTATGCGCCCGAGCTGGGCGTGCTGTTCAGCGGCGACACCCTGTTCGCCGGCGGCCCGGGCGCGACGGGCCGCTCGTATTCCGACTTCCCGACCATCCTGCAGTCCATCAAGGAGCGGCTGGGCAAGCTGCCCGGCGACACCGTCGTGCACACGGGCCACGGCGACGACACCACCGTCGGCGAGGAGATCGTCCACTACGAGGAGTGGGTGGCCCGCGGGCACTGAATACGTTGCCGGCGAACGGCTATGCGTCGCCGGGCGGCCGAAGGCCGAGGGCGCCCAGCAGTTCCTCGCGCCCCCACGGCTTGCTCCTGGCGGCCTCGCGAAGTTCCTCCCGCCATTCCTCTTTGTCCCGAAGTCCCGAGCGCAGGCGTCGGCGCAACCCCCGCAGGCTTGGTATGCGCAGCCTGAGTAGCGGCACCGGCAACGCCGCTTTGTCGTGGTCGGGATGGGCCGGGTGCGCCGGATCACCCGGGTGCGCCGGGTTGTTCTGGTGCAGCGGTTGCCCCTTGGGAGCCGTCGGGATTGGCGGCGGGGCGGCCGGGGCTGCTGCCACGGTGGAGGCCGCGGGTGCCACCGGTTCGGCCAAGCCGCCGATGCCGGCGGAATCGCCGGAAGGGCCGACCATGCCCGGCGCGGCCAGACCCGCCGCGGCCGGGTAGCCGCCCCCGATGACGGGGGGCGCGGGCGGCGGCGTCGCCAGGTGCGGCATCGCCGGGCCAGGCGCCGCCGCCGGCGCTACCGGTCCCCAACCGGCCGGAACGCTGGCGGCGGCGGCGACACCACCGGGGTCGGCGACGCCGCCCCCGCCCGTCGCGCCCGCGGGCGCACCGCCGTCGCCGGTGGGGACACCGTTGGCGCCGCCGGCATTTGCCGCTTGCGGTCCACCGGGCGCCCCCGGGTGGGCGTCCGCGCCGGATGGGCCGACGCCCGCCGGGTTGCCGCCGCCGGCCCCACCCGCGGGGCCGCCGGGCACCGGCGCGCCCATGCCGCCTTGGTGGGCGGTGCCAGCGCCGCTGCCGGTCAGGTGCCCGGCGGAGGCGTTGATCATGCCCGCCACCTTGTCCAGGGGCGCCGCGTTGGCGGCCTCGGCGTTGGCATAGGTTCCCGCGCTCTCCTGCAGGGCCTGCACAAACCGATCGTGGAAGGAGTTCGCCTGGGCGCTGGCGGCCTGATAGGCCTGCGCGTGCGCGGCGAACAGCCCCGCAATGAACGCAGAGACGCTGTCGGCGCCCGGGGCGTACACTCCCCCGGTCCCGGCTGCGGCGTTCGCATTGGCCGCGTTGATCGTCGAACCGACCGAGGCCAAATCCGCGGCCGCGGCCGCCAGCATGTGCGGCGTTGTTGTCACGTGCGACATGAGCCAGCTCCCAATCCCGCTGCCAACCCAGAGCCTAGCGCGGTCGGGACCGACATCCTAGGGCTCAGAAGCCGACTTTTGGGGCGCCTAATGCCCCTCGAGGATGCGGCGTTTCTCGGCCTCGAACTCCTCCGGCGTCAGCGCCCCCGAATCCCGCAGCGACGCAAGAGTTTTAAGCCGCTCCAGGCGCACTCCCTCATCGCCGGGCTCGTACGCCACGGCGGCGGGCACCACCCCCGGCGCGCCGGGCACCCGGTACGGCGTGGCGGCCACCACCGCTCGGCGCCGCTTGCGCGAAAGCCACACACCCGACACGATCGAGTCGATCAGCCCCACCACGAACAGGCCGACGAACAGCCAGACCACAAAGCCGTAGGAACTCTTGTGGCCGAAGGCCAGTCGCGGGTTGATGTACCCGTTGACCTGGCCGTCGGTGGTGACGGTGTAGGTGCCGCTGGCCGGGATCTGGGCCACCCACACCCGCACGTGCGCGTCGTTGTTGACCGTCGTTGTGCTGCCGACGCTTTCGGTCACCGCGGGCTGCGCGACGCCCTCTGGCGGGGCGATCGTGACCCCGAGCGGCGGCACCGGCAGCCCGCCGCGGCCGCCGCCGATCACGACGGTGTGCAGGCTGACGGTGACCTCGCCGGCGGGCAGGTTCAGGTTGGCCGACCCCGGGATCGGCACCTCGCCGTAGGCGTTGTACTTGTCCAGAACGAACGCGTTGAGCACCAGCGCGGTGATGAAGCCGCCCACCGACACCACCATCATCACGACGGCGGCGGCCAGCGAGATCTTGGCGAGCCGTCTGCTGGTCATCCAAGCAGTGTGTCACCGCGCTGTCGTCAAGGCGACACAAAAGCGCACACTAGGACGCGGTGCATCCCTATTAAAGGAGTGATACGCATGGCCAACGATCTCGTCGCCACCGTTCCCGACCTGTCGGGCAAGCTGGCAATCGTCACCGGGGCCAACAGCGGGCTGGGATTCGGGCTCGCCCGCCGGCTTTCCGCCGCCGGCGCCGACGTCGTGATGGCGATCCGCAACCGCGCCAAAGGGGAAAAGGCGATCGACGAAATCCGCCAATCGGTTCGCGACGCCAAGCTGAGCATCAAATCCCTCGACCTGTCGTCGCTGGCGTCGGTCGCCGCGCTGGGCGAGCAGCTCAACGCCGAGGGCCGCCCGATCGACATCCTGATCAACAACGCCGGCGTCATGACGCCACCGGAACGCGACACCACCGCCGACGGCTTCGAATTGCAGTTCGGCAGCAACCATCTCGGGCACTTCGCGCTCACCGGACACGTGCTGCCGCTGTTGCGCGCCGCGCAGGGGGCCCGCGTCGTCTCGCTGAGCAGCCTCGCGGCCCGCCAAAGCGGCAAGATCCACTTCGACGACCCCCAATTCGAGAAGTCCTACGCCGCGATGTCGGCCTACGGGCAGTCCAAGCTGGCGGTGTTGATGTTCGCCCTCGAGCTGGACCGGCGCAGCCGCGCGGCCGGCTGGGGCATCGTGTCCAACGCCGCGCACCCCGGCCTGACCAAGACCAACCTGCAGATCAGCGGGCCCTCGCACGGCCGCGAACGGCCCGCGCTGATGGAGCGGCTGTACAAGGCGTCCTGGCGCTTCACGCCGTTCTTGTGGCAGGAGATCGACGAGGGCATCCTGCCGGCGCTGTACGCGGCGGCCGCCCCGCGCGCCGAGGGCGGCGTCTTCTACGGCCCCCGCGGCGTCGGCGAGTTGGCCGGCGGCGGGGTCAGGCCGGCCAAGGTGCCCGCGCGCGCCGGCAACGAGGACGACTGCCGGCGGCTGTGGGAGCTGTCCGAGCAGCTCACCGGTGTCAGCTACCCGAAGCCCGACTGACTATCGTTGGCCCATGCGGCCGGAATCTCGTCTGCCCGAGTCGAGCATCGTGGTCCGGCCCGAGACGCCGGCCAGCGCGACCTACACCCAGTCGTCGCGGCTGCAGGCCGCCGGCCTGGCCCACGCCATCGCATTGTTCGAGCAAGCCGCCGAACAGGTGCCGCTACCCAAGGCCCCGCAGCCGATCGTCGTCGCCGACTACGGCGCGGCCAACGGGCACAACTCGCTGAAGCCGCTGTCGGCGGGCATCGCGGTGCTCCGCCGGCGCACCCGCGCCGACCACGCGATACTGGTGACGCACACCGACGTGCCGGACAACGATTTCACGGCGCTGTTTAAGACCCTGACCGACGACCCGGACAGCTATTTGCACACGGACGCAAAGAGTTTCGCCTCGGCGATCGGCCGGTCGTTCTACTCGCAGATCGTGCCGTCCAACACGGTCAACCTCGGCTGGACGTCGTGGGCGACCCAGTGGGTCAGCCGGATCCCGTGCGAGCTGTCCGATCACGTCCACGTCGCCTACAGCGACGACGACGCGGCCCGCGCGGCCTATGCCCACCAGGCCGCCCTGGACTGGCACGACTTCGTGGCGTTCCGCGGGCGGGAGCTGGCCCCCGAGGGGCGCCTGGTGGTGCTGACGCTGGCCGTCGACGAGGACGGCACGCCCGGCTTCCGGCCGCTCCTCGAGGCGATCGTCGCCGCGCTGGCCGATCTGGCGCGCGACGGCCTGCTCGGCGACGACGAGCTGCGCCGCCTGGCCATTCCCACATTTGCCCGCAGCGAGAAGGACTTTCGCGCCCCGTTCGCGCCCAGCGGGCGGTTCGAAAGCCTGACCATCGAACACCTCGAGACGTTCAACGCCGAGGACCGATTCTGGGCCCGGCTCCAAACCGACGACGACGCACCGGCTTTCGGCGCGCAGTGGGCGGCGTTCGCGCGCGCCGCGCTGTTCGGGGCCCTGGCTGGCGGGCTGGACGGCGGCGCCGACGATCCGCGGGCCGCGGACTTCGTCGACCGGTTGGAGGCGGCCGTCGCCGCGCGCCTGGCGGGCGCGCCCGAGCCGATGCGGATTCCGCTCGCCTCCGTGGTGCTGGTCAAACGCCCGCGCTGACGAGAGTTTCGGCACAACGCCGCAGCGGGTAACCCCGAGGGATACTGCGACTCCGGAGGGGGTACGTGCATGAGCGTGCAGGACGACAAAGCGCCTGGTCAAGAAGACGACCAGCAGGCAACCGACGAGGCCGAAGACCGGCAGCCGACCGAAAAGCCGGAGCCGGACGAGGACGACAAGAAGAAGGCCGCCGAGATGATGACGGCCTACGAGGACCGGCCCACCCTGGTGCTGCCGGGCTCCGGAGCGATGGTCACGGGCACGGCCGTCAACGACTGGCTGGACGACGAGGGCAACCCGAAGAGCGAGTCGCCCGAGGGCGCCGACGCCGGGGCCGACAGCGACCGGGACGAGGAAGCGTACAAGGAACAGGTCGAGAAGGACAAGGCCCTCAACGAGCAGCTGCGCGAGGCTGCCGCCGCCGACAACAAGGGCGAAAAGAGCTGAGCCGCAAGCCTTTCAGCGCGGGCCGAGCTGGCTGACCAGCGTCGGGATTTCAGGAAACCCGGGGATCGGCTCGTTGATCCCGGGGATCGGCGGGAGGTCCGTCAGCTCGGGAATCTCGGGGATGCGTGGCAGCGGCGGGAGCCGGGGCGGCGCCGGTTTGGCGGCCGGGGTGCCCGTCGGTGCGGGCGCGACCGTTTCCTGCTGAGCCGCCGGCGGTGCGGGCGTTTCCGCGGTTTGCGGCGCGGGCGGGGGGCTTTCCTCGACGCTGGACGGCGGCGGCGGGGGCGGCATCGCAGGTCTCGGCACCGTGGTGCTCGATGTCGGCGTCGTCACCGGGCGGTCCCCGGAGCCCAGCCCGATCGCCGCCGCGGCGCCCGCCAGCAGCAGCGCCGCCAAGGCGCCGATGACCAGCACGGCGGGCAGGCGACGCCGGGCCTTCTTCTCTTCGACCGGGGGATCCGGCTGCTCGGGTTCGACCGCGGGCCGGGCGGACATGCGGCCCGTCGGCCAGGCCATCGCGGACGTGTCGAGCGCCGGCGCCTCGGCGGTCGCGACCGAAGCGGGCCGGGTCAGCATCGGCGCCGGCGCCGTCGCGGGCGTGGCGACCGGGATCAGCACGGTGGGGCCGTCATCGCCGGGGCCCTGCGCCGCGCGCAGGCTGCCGCCGACCGCGGCCGCCAGATGCGGGCGCCGGGTCGTGACCACCGGGACACGGAAATGCCCCGACAACGTCGTCGTCACCGCCGGGATGTTCGCCCCGCCGCCCACCGAAACCACCGCGGCCAGATCGCGAACGCCGTTGCGCCGCAACGCATCGTCGAACACCGCCACAAAGCTGTTCAGCGCCGCGCGGATCGCCTCGTCGAGCTCGTCGCGAGTGAGCCGCAGGGCGTCGCGCATCCCGGGCAACTCCTCGGCGACGGTGGTCACCGTGCTCGACGACAGCTGCTCCTTGGCCCTGCGGCAGCCGTTGCGCAGCCGGCTCAGCGAGCCGATCGTCTTCGACAGGTGGGACATGACGACGGTCAACAGGGTCTGGTCGATCATGTCGCCGGAGAAGTCGTGATACCGCACGGTCGGCGCCACGGCCTCGCCGGCCGCGCGCATCAGCGTGAGGTTGGTGCCGCTGCCGCCGAAATCGCACACGGCCACGGTCCCGCGGTCGGGCAGGCCCGGATTGGCCCGCGCCGCGAACAGCGCCGCCGCCGCGTCGGGGATCAGCAGCGGCGGCCGCGCGCGGTTCGACCATTCCGACACCCGCCCCAGCGCGCCGCGCATCGCCTCCACGGACGCGGCGGACCAGTGGGCCGGGTAGGTCACCGCCACCTCGTCGGGCAGGGGCCGCCCGCCGGTGGCGGCGTAGGCCAGGGCGCGCAGCCCGTCGGCGACCAGGGCCTCGCTGCGGTGCGCCGAGCCGTCGGCCGCCACGATGCCCACCGGATCCCCGACCCGGTCCACGAAGTCGCTGACCACCACGCCCGGCTCGTCCAGCCTGGGGTTTTCCGAGGGCACGCCGACCTCGGGCGGGCGCTGGCGGTAGAGGGTGAGGACGGGCTTGCGGGTGATCGCGACGTCAGCGGCCGCGGCCGCCAGGTTGGTCGCGCCGATCGACAAGCCCAGCGCGGTCCTCGCTCTGTCGGCCATCTGTTCAATCCCCCGTATCGGCGGCGCCCGAGCCAATTGTGCCGCCAGAAGCTATTGCCCATCCAAGCGTTAGCTATGCGTCAGCTGTATAACGATCGGTCAGCGGATGGCGCCCTCCCCGGCGATCAGCGGGAGGTCGAGCGGGGTCACCCAGCCCGGCCGCAGGTCGTTGACCGCCGGCACGGCGTTGAGCGCGCGCATCCCGGTCGCCAGGCACCCGGCGGTGGCGGCGTCGCGGCCCGAGCCGTCGGTGAACCGGAACGCGGTCTCCTGGAAGATGCTCGGCGTCCCCTCGATCTCGACGCGGTAGACGTCGTTGTCGTGTCCCGCCGGCCAGTCCGGCGCGGCGTCGAGCCCGATGCGGTTGACGTGTTCGAGCTGGATGCGCGTCTCGCCGCGGTAGATCCCGTTGATGGTGAACCGGACCGCGGCGACGTGGCCGGGCTTGATGACGCCCTTGGCCGTGGTGCGCTCGGTGGGGGTCACCCACTTGTCCCACGTGGTGGTGATCTCGTCGAGCATGATGCCCGCGGCGTGGGCGATCATCGGCACGGTGGCGCCCCACGCGAAGATCAACATGTTGGAATCCTCGAGCATCGGGCTGTATTCGGGCTCGCGGCCGATGCCCATCTCGACCTCGTAGTCGCCCTCGTAGTTGGTGTAGTCCAACAACTCCGACGCGCGCACGCGGCGCACCTCCGAGCACAGGCCCATCAGCGTCATCGGGAACAGGTCGTTGGCGAACCCCGGGTCGATGCCGGTGGTGAAGCACGACGACTCGCCGAGCTCGCAGGCTTCGGTGATGGGCGCGATCCAGTTGGGCGGGTTGAGGTGCATCGTCGGCCAGACCCAGGGCGTCATCGCCGTCGAGCACACGTCGATGCCGGCCCGCAGGAACCGGGTGATCAGCTTGATGTTGTCCTTGGCGTGCATGGCCGTCGGGCCGTAGTGCACCAGCGCGTCGGGCTTGAGCGCGATGAGCGCGTCGACGTCGTCGGTCGCGATAATGCCTACCGATTCGGGCAATCCGCAGATCTCACCGACGTCGCGGCCGACCTTGCCGGGGTTGCTCACGCCGACGCCCACCAACTCGAACAGGGGGTGCTTGACGATCTCGGTGATCACCATCCTGCCGACGAAACCGGTGCCCCAGACCACCACACGCTTTGAGCCGCTCACCGCAATATTCACCTTCCTGCTCGCCAGCCCCCGGTTCACCCTAGACCGGGCGACGTCCGTGGTGACACGATGTGAAACCATGACCAGTCATTTGCGCCGGGCCGCGACCCTGTTCGCGGTCGGCATCGGGTTCGCGAACTCCGGCGGTGTGGCGGTCGCGGCGCCCCCCGAGAACCCGCGCGTCCGCTACGAAGTCAGCGGCCCGGGCGTCGCCGAATATATCTCGTACCAGACCGACAACGGGCAGCAGCGCGCGGTGAACGCTCAACTGCCGTGGTCGACGCAGTTCACCGGGTTCGGCGGGCAGGTGTTCGTCATTAGCGCCCAGGGCCCGGGCCCCATCACGTGCAAGATCCTGCTCGACGGCAACGTCGTGGCCGACGCGACGGCGACGGTGGGCACGCCCGCCAGAACCGTGTGTACCCACTAGGACCGCCAGTGCCGCTCACGACAGGAATCGCGACCCGCGCCAACGGGGCGCCGCCGCCCGAGATCCCGCTCGCCGACATCCATCTCGAGTCGCTGGAGTTCTGGGGGCTCGACGACGACGTGCGCGACGGCGCCTTCGCCACGCTGCGCCGCGAGGCCCCGATCTCGTTCTGGCCCGCGATCCAGCTGGAAGGGTTCGAGTCGGGCAGCGGGTACTGGTCGCTGACCAAGCTCGACGACGTGCATTTCGCCAGCCGCCATCCGGACATCTTCAGCTCCGCGGGCGGCATCACCATCAACGACCAGACCCCCGAGCTGGCCGAGTATTTCGGCTCGATGATCGTGCTCGACGATCCGCGCCATCAGCGGCTGCGCTCGATCGTCAGCCGGGCCTTCACGCCAAAGGTGGTGGCCCGCATCGAGGCATCGGTGCGCGAGCGGGCCCACCGGCTGGTCACCTCGCTGATCGCCAACCATCCCGACGGCGAGGCCGATCTGGTCAGCGAGCTCGCCGGCCCGCTGCCGCTGCAGATCATCTGCGACATGATGGGCATCCCCGAGGAGGACCACCAGCGGGTATTCCATTGGACCAACGTCATTCTCGGATTCGGCGACCCCGACCTGACGCTGGATTTCGAGGAGTTCATGCAGGTGTCGATCGACATCGGCGCCTACGCCGGTGCGCTGGCCGAGGACCGCCGGTCCAATCCCGCCGAAGACCTGACCACCAGCCTGGTCGAGGCCGAGGTGGACGGCGACCGGCTGACGTCGCAGGAGATCGCCTCGTTCTTCATCCTGCTGGTGGTGGCCGGCAACGAGACCACGCGCAACGCGATCAGCCACGGCGTGCTGGCGCTGTCGCGGTATCCGTCGGAGCGCGAAAAGTGGTGGGCCGACTACGACGCCGTGGCGCCCACCGCGGTCGAGGAGATCGTGCGGTGGGCCTCGCCGGTGGTGTACATGCGGCGCACCCTGACCCGCGACATCGAGCTGAGCGGGGTCAAGATGGCCGCCGGCGACAAGGCCGCGCTGTGGTACAACTCGGCCAACCGCGACGAGTCAAAGTTCGCCAACCCGTGGGCTTTCGACGTGACCCGCGATCCCAACCCGCATCTCGGCTTCGGCGGCGGCGGCGCGCATTTCTGCCTGGGCGCCAATCTGGCCCGCCGCGAGATCAGGGTCGTCTTCGACGAGTTGCGGCGCGAAATCCCCGACATCGTCGCCGTCGAGGAGCCCGCGCGCCTGCTGTCGCAGTTCATCCACGGCATCAAGCGGCTGCCCGTCGCCTGGACCCCGCGGTCCTAATCCTCCGCGAGCAGACACAAAAGCACCCTTTCGCACGGCGTGTCGGGTGCTTTTGCGTCTGCTCGGCAAGCCATACGCTGACGAGCGTGAGCACTCCTGCCATCCCCCCGTTCCCCGCTCCCGAGGTGCTGGCCGCGCGCCAGAAGCTGGTCCTCGACCACTTTCACGACGAGGTCCGCCACGCCTGGGACGACGTGCTGGCGACCTTCCCGCATCCGCGCTACGAGCTGATCCCGCAGATGGTCGTTCACGACGGCGACGAGGCCGTGCGCGGCTACTACGTCTACACGCGGACCGCGTTCCCCGACCAGGACCACGAGATCATCGCGCTGCGGCACAGCGCCGACGCGGTGATCGTCGAGTTCTGGCTGATGGGCACCCATCGCGGCTATCTGGGCAAGGTTCCGCCCACCGGCAGCCGGTTCCGGGTTCGCATGACGGCGTACTTCGTGTTCGACGAGACGGAAACGCTTGTCTGCGAACGCATCTACTTCGACACGCTGACCATGATCAAGCAGCTGCTGGGCGGGCTGGACATGAAGAAGCCGGCGAACTGGCTGCTGGCCGCGCGGTGTGTGCGCGGGTTCCTGTCGATGTCGTCGGAAAAGCCCGATGCGGCACTGACCTCCGCGTAATTCCATGCGCCGCTAACAGCCGAGCTGGTCGGCCAGGTCGAGGAAGTCGGACGCGTTGACGTGGAACTCGTCGGAGTAGGCGACGTCGGCCTCGTCGCCAACACCGAACTCCAGCGGGCGAGCGACGAAGGCGGTCGCAAAGCCGAGAGCGCCGGCTGCGCGGATGTCGTACTTGTGGCTGGCCACCATCATGATCTCGGCGGGCGGCAGGCCGAGATAGGTGGCGGCCATCCGGTAGATCGCCGGGTCGGGCTTGAACACCCCGGCCATCTCGGCGGCGAAGATGGCGTCCCAGGGCAGGCCCGCGCGTTTGGAGAGGTTGACCACCGCCGACACGTCGGCGTTGGACAGCGTGGCCAGCGTGTACGCGCGCTTGAGTCGGGTCAGCCCGGGCACCACGTCAGGCCAGGGCCGCAGCCGCTGCCATGCCAGGGCGAGCTCGTCACGTTCGGTATCCGAGAATCCCATGACGCCAGCCTCGTCGAGCACGGTGTCGAGCGTGCGGCGATACACCGCGTCCACCGGAACCCACGCTCGCGAACCATCCAGCGCCACGAAGTAGCCCGCGCGCCAACGACGCACCACCTCGGGCCAATCCACGTCCGGGTGCCGTCCCGCGCTGATGCGCTTCGCCTCGTCACACACGGTCGAATGAAAATCCGTCGCGGTGCCCTGCACGTCGAACAACAGCGCCTTGATCATTCGCCGCGCCCCCGCGCGAGCCAAACGGTGTGCCCGCCGCACTCGGGGTCGTCGACGACGTGCGCCACGACGTCGAAGCCGTTGTCGCGCAACAGCCGGCGGTATTCGTCGCCGTCCAGGCTGGCGTGATACAGCGGCTCACCGCGATAGCTGCCTATTCGTTCGCCGGCCGAGGGTCCGCTGGTGAACGTCAGCGCCGCACCGGGCGCGGCGTGGCGGGCGAAGATCGGGAACATCCGGCGCTGATCGGTTTGCGTCAGGTGAAAGAAGCTGTCCCAGGCCACGATTCCGTCGAACACCCGGTTCAGGTTGAGCGTTCGCATGTCGGCGACACGCCAGTCGTGGTCGGGGAAGCGCTCGGCGCACATCGCGATCATCGCGGCCGACGTGTCCACCCCCGTCACCCGGCAGCCGCGGTCGATGAGGTAGCGCGCGATCGGCACACCGCTGCCGCAGCCGAGGTCGAGCACCGTCGGCTCGTCGGGAAGCAGGTCGAGAAACCGGTCCAGCCAGGTCTTTTCGAGCAGCTGAGAGCCCCGGTCACGCGCCCACGCGACCGCGTGACGTTGATAGAGGTCGACGACCCGGTCGGATTCCACCGGTCGAAGCTAACCGGCCTTGGCGGTCAGGTACGCGACGATCCCCTGGACGACGGCGTTGGCGTACTGGGCCCGGCCGTCGGCGCTTTGCATCCGCGCGGCGTCGTCGGCGTTCTTCATGTTGCCCAGCTCGACGAGGACGGCCGGGTACTCGGCCAGGTTCAGCCCGGCCAGGTCCGCGCGCCCGTACAGGCCGTCCGAGCCGATGTAGGTGGCCGGGTGAAAACCCGCCTGCGCCAACGCGTCCCGCATCGTACGGGCCAGCTGGACGGACGGCCCGGACTGTGCGTCATTGAGCGGCGGGCTGGAGTAGTTCACGTGGAAACCCGAGCCGGAGGGCGGTCCCCCGTCGGCGTGGATGCTCACGATCGCGTCGGGGCGCATCGCGTTGCCCAGCGCCGCACGTTCGTCCACGCAGGGGCCGGCCGAGCCGTCGTTGTCGCGCGACAGCTGGGTGCGCACGCCCCGCTCGTTGAGCGCGCCGCTGATCAGCCCGACGACCGCCCAGGTGAACGCGTGCTCGGGGTAGCCGGCGTCGGTGGCGGTGCCCGAGGTGTTGCACTGCTTGGTGCCGCCCCGGCCGTTGTTGACCTGTCGATTCGTCGAGGCGTCGTTCACCGCGTTGTGGCCCGGGTCGAGGAAGACGCCCATCCCCGCGATGCCGGCGCCCGCCCGCGGCGCGGCGACCAGGCCGCCGACCCCGAGCAGTGCTGGCGCGACGGCCGCGTACCTCAACGCATCGCGCCGCGACAGGTTCATCCGCGTGATCGTAGTCGCCTCACCTGCTGTCGCGCCGGATACAGGTAGTGCATGAATTCGGCGCCCTCGACGCCGTAGATCCCGCGATCGTCGCCGCGCAGCACCCAGTCGTGCTGCTGATCGGCACGGGCGGCGATCGCGGCCAGGTTGGCCGCGCGCAGCTTGGCGCGCCGGCGGTTATCCCGCACGATCGCCCGGACCAGGAAGAACAGACCGACCAGGGCCGCCGCCCCGACGATCCACCAGATGAACTTGATGATGACCCAGATGATCAGCATCGCCACCACGAACGCGCCGAACTCGGCACCCGAGCCCGCCCTGGACTTACTCATGTCCGAAAGATACGCCGACATCCCGACAAGCCGGCGCGCTTGTCAGGGCGGCCCTGACGTCGTACGGTTTGTCAGGACCAGCCTGACAACCGGGGGGTGTCGATGACCGCCAAGGGAACCACGCAGATCTGGTGCTCGTTCTGCGGCAAGTCCAACACCGACGTCGACAAGCTGGTGGCCGGACCGGGCGTGCAGATCTGCAACGAATGCATCGACCTGTCGCAGGCCATCATCGACGAGTACCGCGACAAGCCCAACGAGGTTCGGCTGCCGATCTGGGAGACGATGAGCGACGAGCAGATGCTCGATCACATCCCCCGCATCGCCGTCGTGGCCCAGCAGATCGAGGCCGACCTGCGGTCCTGGGTGCGCGAGCTGCGCCGGCGCGGGTTCACCTGGTCGAAGATCGGCCAAACCCTGGGCATCACACGACAGTCGGCGTGGGAGCGGTTCTCCGGCGAGTGACGTGGCTAGAACATACTAAATAGTATGTTACGGTCGCCCGGTGCACGGGATCACCGACGAATTCGTCGCGCGGCTGGCCGAACGCGCCGAGGAGGCCGAGCGGCTGCGCCGGCTCCCCGCGGCGACGGTCGCCGAGTTCCGGCAGGCCGACCTGTTTCGGCTGTTGCTGCCCGCGCGCTTCGGCGGCATCCAGGCTCCGTTTCCCGAACTGCTGCAACCGATTCGGCTGATGGCCCACGGCTGCCCGTCCAGCGCGTGGACGCTGGGGTTCTACGCGCTGCACAACTGGATGTTGTCGCTGTTCGACCCGCGGGCGCAGGAGGAGGTGTTCGCCTCGGGCCCGGTGCTGGCGCCGGCTCCCCTGGCCCCGACCGGGCGCGGCATCCCGGCCGACGGCGGGGTGCGCCTTTCGGGCCGGTGGGCGTGGGCGACGGGGGCGATGGACGCTGACTGGATGATCGTCGGGGCGCTCGTCGAACGGCCCGACCGCATCGATCCGGTGCTCGCCGTGGTCCCCGCCGACGAGGTTGAGGTCGTCGACACCTGGCACACGGCGGGCATGCGCGGCACCGGTTCTCACGACGTCGTCGTCACCGACGCCCTGGTCCCCGAGCACCGCATCGTCGCGGTGGCCGACATCTACGGCGGCACCGCGCCGGGGGCCGGCTTTCACGACGCGCCGACCTATCGGTGGCCGTTGGTGCCGGCGCTGGCGCTGACGGCGTCGATGCCGGTGCTGGGCGCCGCCGAGCGGGTGACCGAAGTGTTCGCCGCGCGGCTGGGCGAGCGCGTCCTGGCCTATAGCGGTGTGGCGCAAAAGGATCAGCCGTCCGCCCAGATCCGGCTCGCCGACGCGCGGGTGCGGCTGCGCGCGCTGCGGGCGCTGGTCGCCGAGACCGCCGACGGCATCGAGCGCCTCGTGGCCGGCGGCGAACGGGTGGGCCGGTCGACGCGCGCCGACGCGCGTGTGGCGGCCGCCCACACGGTGCACGAGAGCCGGGCGATCATCTCCGACCTGCTGGAGGCATCCGGTGCCAGCGCGCAATTCTTGTCGAGCCCGTTACAACGTTTCAAGCGCGACGTGGACATCGCGTCCGGCCACGTCGTGTTCGACTACGACATGGGCCGAGAGTTGGCGGGCGCATTGGCGATTGGCGCGAAGATCTCGCCGATCGCGATGGTCTAGGCCAGCATCAGGTCCAGCAGCCCTTCGCGTTGGGCCGCCCGCTGCGCCTCGGCGGCCGAGCCGGCCAGGTGCAGCAGCCCGATCCCGGCTGCGAACGTCAACTCCGCGCGCAGCTTCGCGTCGGCGGCGCCGAATCCGTAGTCGCCGTACGCCTTCGCCACGGCTTTCAGGAGGCGTCGGTCGGCGGCTTTGATGGTGGCGGCGGCGGCTGGGTCGGTGCGCGCCCATTCCCGCATCGCGCGTTCGAGCATCCAGTGCTGGGGGCTCACCAGCGCAATCATCATGGCGGACAACCGCTCCCGCGGGGGCAGCGAGTCGAGTTCGGCCAGCGATTGCCGGTCGCGTTCCAAAAACGCGTTCCAGGATTCGACGAGGGCGGCGCGGAAGCTGCCCATGTCCTCGAAATGCCAGTAGAAGCTGCCCCGCGTGACGCCCAGCTGCTCGCAGAGCCGATCCACCTTGAGCGCGCGCACACCCTGCTCGGCGAGCACGGTGTAGCCGGCCTCGAGCCAGTTCTCGACTGTCAAACGGTTGTTCGTGGCCACCGTGTCAGGTTACGTGTCTCGGGGCTCAGCCCTGGTGAATGTTGTTGGAATAGCCCGAATCGGTGACCTTGGGCGTGCCCGAGTGATAGGTGATGTCGTTGTTGTAGCCCGAGACGGTGATGGCGTCGACGCCGTCGACGGTGACCTTGTTGTCGTAGCTGGTGATCGCGAGGCTCGCGCAGTGGCCGGTAATGTTGAACGTGATCCCGTAGCTCGACAGCTTCAGGGCGCCGTTGTTGCAGGCGCCGTCGGTGACGGTGTTGCCGTAGCCGGTGGACTCGAGGGCGTCGGCGCTGTCGACGGTGACGATGTTGTTGTAGCCGCCGACCGTGAGGCTCGCGCAGTGGCCGGTGACCGAATACGTGGTGCCGTAGCCGTACAGGGTGAGCCTGCCGTCGTTGCAGGCGATCGTCCTGCTGCCCATGTTGCCGCCCACGCGCAGCTCGCCGCCGTGGGGCACCGCCGTCGGACCCGCCGACGCCGCGGTGCGGGGAGCGCCGGACTTGCGGGGACCCGACTTCGCGAAAACGGCGACCAGGCTCATGACGATCGGCACGAGCACCCCCACCAGGATGAGGATGAGCAACCGGAGGTCGGGCCTCCTGCGGCGCGGTGACGGGGCGCCCAACCCGTACGGCGAACCGCCCGGATAGGACGCGCCTTCGGTGTAGGCGGCTCCCTCCGTATAAGTCGGCGGGGCCGACGGCGTGCGCGTGACGTCGGCGAGCTGTTGTTCCAGCTCCCGGATCCGCTTTTCGGGATCGTCGTCCTTCATCTGCGACATGGTTCCACATCGGCAGCTAGCGGGACAGCCCTCGATTTGCCGCGGCTGGCACCGCGCCGGACAGGCGCGACCGAAGGTCGGCTCTTGCTTTTCGTAACGTTGTTTCGTAACGTCGATACAAATCAATGCGGTCGAGGGAGCATGATGAACGGACCGGTCACCTACCGTCGCGACGAGGCCGTTGCGCTGATCACGATGGACGACGGGAAGGTCAACGCGCTGGGGCCCACGATGCTGCGGGCGCTCAACGAGGCACTCGACAACGCCGATCGCGACGACGTCGGCGCGGTGATAATCGCCGGCAACCACCGAGTGTTCAGCGGCGGATTTGACCTGAAGATCTTGACCGCCGGCGAGCGGCAGCCGGCGATCGACATGCTCAAGGCCGGATTCGAACTGTCGTATCGACTGCTGTCGTATCCGAAGCCGGTCGTCATGGCCTGCACCGGCCCGGCCATCGCAATGGGATCGTTCCTATTGTGCAGTGGCGATCACCGAATCGCCGCGCCGGAATACAAGATTCAGGCCAATGAGGTCGCTCTCGGAATAGTCCTACCGCATGCGGCCTCGGCGGTCATGAAGCTGCGGCTCACGCCCTCGGCCTACCAGCAGTCAGCCGGGCTGTCCAAGGTGTTCTTCGGCGAGACCGCCCTGGCCGCGGGATTCGTCGACGAGATCGACCTGCCGGAGCGGGTGCTCGGTCGTGCCCAAGAGGCCGCCCTCGAATTCACCAAACTCGATCTCGTCGCACATGCCGCCACCAAGCTGCGCGCCCGCGCCGCTGCGCTCAAGGGGCTTCGCACCGGAATAGACGGAGCCGCAGCCGAATTCGAGGCCCGCTGAGCCGGATGCCCAGGCCGAAGCAGCGCACCCCGGAGCTTCGCGACCAACTGCTGAAGGTCGCGATCTCGACGTTGAACGAGGACGGCCTGTCGGGGTTCACCACCCGGCGCGTGGCCGAGCAGGCCGGCACCTCGGTGCCCGCGGTCTACGAGTTGTTCCAGGACAAGCGCGGTCTGCTGCGCGCGGTGTTCTTCGAGGGATTCCGGATGCTCGCCTGCCGGCTGCTCACGGTGCCCGAGACCGACGACGCGGTCGCCGACGTCGAGCGGCTCATTCCGGTGTTTCGTCGATTCTGTCTCGACTACCCGGCGCTGGCCCGGGTGATGTTCTCGCGACCGTTCCAGGATTTCGACCCCGGCCCCGAGGAACTCGCCGCGTCGCCCTCGGTGCGGGAGATCTTCGTCGGCAGGATCAAGCGGTGCACCGATGCCGGGCTGCTCACCGGCGACCCCGTCGACATCGCGCACGTATTGCTCGCGCTGGCACAGGGTCTCGCGGTCCAGGAAGGCGGCCGCTGGTTGGGCAAGTCGAAAGCGTCGGTGAACCGGCGCTGGCAAGTTGGGGTGACCGGGATTCTGCGGGGCTTCGCGCGCTGAGGGCTACTCGTTGACAGCGGTCGAGGCAGTCTCGATACTCCGGACGTGATCGATTTAGGACTGTCCGGTAAGCGCGCCGTGGTGTCGGGTGCGGGTTACATTCCGGAGCGTGCGGGCCACGGTTGGTTCACGTCGTTGGCTCTGGCCGAGGCGGGCGCGACGGTCGCCTGTATTGATATCGACGAGCGGCGCGCGCATGGCATCGTCGACGAGATCGCCGGCCGGGGAGGCAAGGCCGTCCCGATCGTCGCCGACATGACCGACGCCGTGCAGGTCGGTCGGGCGATCGACGACGCCGTCGCGGCGCTGGGCGGGGTCGACGTGTGCGTCGACATCATTGGCGGGGCGACCTGGTCGAAGGTCGAGGAGACCAGTACCCAGTTGTGGGACGCGGCGATCCATTACAACCTGACCCAGGTGTTCTATCTTTTTCAGGCTGTGGGGAGGTACATGATCGCCCAGCGGAGCGGTGGATCGCTGGTGGCGGTCGCGTCGGTCGACGGCATCGCGGCGGCGACCTACCACGCCGCCTACGGCGCCGCCAAGGCCGGCGTCATCTCGCTCGTCAAGACCTTCGCGGATGAGCTGGGGCGCTATGGCATTCGCGCCAATGCGATCGCGCCGGGCAATGTGGGCTCCGGCAACGAGGACCAGCCGCCGGGTGAGTATGCCGTCAACGGAATCAACCCGCTGGCGGCGCCCCGCGCGCATGACATCGCCAACGCCGCGCTGTTCCTGTCCTCCGAGCTGGCAGCCCGCATCACCGGGCAAACACTCGTCGTCGACGGCGGCACGACGATTCGGCAGCTGTGGGGACTACCGGAATCGATCATCCCTTCGGACTCGGACGAGGCCTTGGCGGACTTCATGAGGCCCGGGCCGTCGGGCGGCTAGCGCTGGTGCACCATCGGTAGGCCCGGCACCGAGCTTCTGCCCTTGAGCACGTAGGGGGTCGCGATCGAGCCGATGTAGATGTCGCGCATGTCCTGGGCGCCCCAGGCGATGCTCGTGGGGGCGCTCAACGACTCGCCGTCGGGATCGTCGAGGACTACTGTTACCCGGCCGTCCGGGTGGATCGCCAAAATCCTGTTCGGCACTACGAGCGTGACCCATAAGTTTCCGTCAGCATCGAACGCGCATCCGTCGGCCATCCCCCAGCGACGAGTCACCTGCGGGTCGGCCAGGAGCCGGCCATGGTCGGGGCCGAACTCGTCTGGGCCCCGGCCGCCCAGCGACGGGCCGAATCGCTCTGGCGGGCCGAGTGTTTCGCCCCGGATCGCAAACCGCACCACGTCGGCGGCTACCGTGCGGACCACGTACAGATAGTCCTCGTCGCGATCCAGCGCCATGCAATTCGGGAAGTTCACCGCGTCGGCGACTAGGTGCGCCGATTGGCGATCCGGTGCGACCCGAAAGATGAACCCGTCAGCGGTACCGCGGGCGATGGTATCGAGAAGATCGTCCGCCATCGTGCTCACCGAACACCACAGCGCCCCAACCGAATCCACCAGAACGAAGTTCAGCCAACGCAACGGGCGTCCATCGAGTTGTCCGCTGAGCAGCGTCGTGATCGCACCCGTCGTCGGGTCGAGATCCTGCAGCATACCCGCGCCGAAATTCGCAATCAGGAAGTGGCCGTTGCGGTCGAGCGCGATCCCGTTCGGCTCGCCACCCGCTTGCCCCATTCGCCGAACGGTGTTCTCATCGACGAGTTCTGCGACAGCTGAGGCCTTGTCGGAGACGAACACCCGACCATCACCAGCCAGCACGACATGTTCCGGGCGATCCACGCCGCGCCCGACGGGATGCAATCCGGTTATTCCGATGGTGGTTTCGCCCGTTCCGCTCAAAGCTGCCCCTTGTTTGAGATGTACCAGCTGGATGTCAGGCTAGCGGCGCCGAGCATCATGGAAGGGTGCGGATCGGAATGGGACTTTCCACCGCGCCCGACGCACGCCGGGCCGCGGTGGAAGCCACAGCGCACGCGCGCGACAAGCTCGCGGGTGAGGCGCCGACGCTGGCCGTGCTGTTCGGGTCGCGTTCACACACCGAGCAGGCCGTGGACGTGCTCGACGCGGTGCAGCGGATGGTCGAGGCGCCCGCGCTGATCGGTTGCATCGCCCAGGGGATCGTCGCGGGACGCCGCGAGATGGAGGACGGACCCGCGGTCGCGGTGTGGCTGGCGTCCGGCCTGGACGCCGAAACGTTCCAGCTGGACTTCGTCCGCACCGGCTCGGGTGGCCTGATCACCGGTTACCAGTTCGACAGGGCCGCGCACGATCTGCACCTGCTGCTGCCGGACCCGTACACATTCCCGTCGAGCCTGCTCGTCGAACACCTCAACACCGAACTGCCCGGAACGACGGTGCTGGGCGGCGTCGTCAGCGGTGGGCGGGGACCGGGCGACACCCGGCTGTTCCGCGACCACGGGGTGCTCAGCTCGGGCCTCGTCGGGGTGCGCCTGCCCGGGGTGCACGGTGTTCCGATCGTGTCGCAGGGCTGCCGGCCGATCGGCGAGCCGTACATCGTCACCGGCGCGGAAGACGGCACGGTGATCACCGAGCTGGGCGGCCGGCCGCCGCTGCAGCGCCTGCGCGGGATCGTCGAGGGTCTGTCGCGCGACGAGCAAGAACTGGTCAGCCGCGGCCTCCACGTCGGGATCGTCGTCGACGAGCACCTGGCGGCCCCGGGTCAGGGCGACTTCCTGATCCGCGGGTTGCTCGGCGCCGACCAAACGACCGGGGCGATCGAAATCGGCGAGGTCGTCGAAATCGGCGCCACAGTTCAATTTCAGGTCCGCGACGCCGCGGGCGCCGGCGGGGACCTGCGCCTGACGGTGGAACGGGCTTTGGCGGAGCTGCCCGGACGCCCGGTTGGCGCGTTGTTGTTCACCTGCAACGGGCGTGGTCGGCGGATGTTCGGGGTCGCCGACCACGACGCGTCGACGATCGAGGAACTACTTGGCGGGATTCCGCTGGCCGGGTTCTTCGCGGCCGGGGAGATCGGCCCGATCGCGGGCCGCAATGCGTTGCACGGGTTCACGGCATCGATGGTGGTGTTCGTCGAATGAGCCGCTGGTGTGCGTCACGTCTGCCACAGCAAGTAACCGGCGGGAACCACTAGACGAAATGCCCACCTCCGCTCGACTTTTCAGCGACAAGCTGGTGCGAGCACCGTCGGGGTCACTCGGTCGCGCCCGGCTCAGGTGGCGCAACTTCGGATGGATGGCGAACGTCGACGAGATCGCTGATGATTTGGAAGTCGCAGGTGTTGTGGGTGAGCAGTGGTACGCCATGAATGTTTGCGGTAGCGGCAATCACGAGATCGACTGAGCGGCGCCGCGGCTGGCCGCCCCGGGTGCTCACAGCGGCTGACAGTCGGCCCCACTCTCGGGCGATCTCGACGGTGATGGGCAGCGGGTCCCCATCGACCAGCCCACGTACGCCCCGTTTCCCCCGCCGAACTTCAACGCCGCGACCATCGCCCGGCAGCTGGTCCTCGGAGCCCAACAGGGAGTAACCGACGCGCTGGTCGACTTCGGGCGCTGCCGCCGTCGTACTACGCGACGACCTACCCCGCGATCAACAACCTGGCGTACATGACGGCGGTTGCTTAGCCGCAGACAGGCAGTTGGCCGGCACCACCGCCCGCAGCGCGAAAATCCGTGTGGTCGTGAAGAATCTCAGCGATGTTAATCGCCATTAATCACCACGCGGCCGCTACGCATTCAGACGCGTACTAGGACGACCTGCACGTAGATGCGGGGTTTTCATAACGAACGGGAACGAAGCGGTGAAATACTGGCCGTCGATCGGTCCAAATCGGACTGCCCCGTGGCAGAACCACACGGACACCACTGGGCTACACCGTGGTGGCCCGAGCAGGTGCCGCTATGGGTTTGACTGTGCGAGAAGGTGCCATCGCGACACCGGGCCATTGCGCCCGACGGGTTCGAATCGGGCTTTTCGATGCAGCCGGGGCTCTCCTGAATTTGGCCTGCTGGACATTCCGAGAAGGGCAGCGGCGAAGTCGCTATCCCGCCCGAAGATGCGATGGGCGGTTCCGCGGCCGCAGCCGGTGCCCAACCCAACATTGCGGTCACGATGGCCGCGGCGGTGAGAATTGCACGGAACACCATGCTCTCCAAAAGCTCTCTGTTTGGTGACGTTGGTGTTTGGTGACGTTGCCCGATTCGTCGACGAAAGCCTATGCGCGCGCGAGGTCACCTACATCCAGAATCGTCAAAATTCCGATGGCGACTTGCGGCCCACCCGGTCAGCTCGCAGCGTTTCCTAGCTGCGCAACTGGCCATGTCGATCGACCGCAAAGCAGCGCGGAGTACCGCGCTCCGCCGCGGTACAGGCAACGGCCTATCGACGAGTTTTGCTGGCAGAAGTGAACGCATTCCAATGGCCCGGCCAGTTTCTCGCTCAAATCGCCCCGTAGCTGGAGCCGGCTGTAATACGCTCAGCGGCCGTGGATCGAAACACTGCAACGTTTGCTGCTGCCGTATGCGTCGTTCTACTGACCGTCGCAGGTTGCGGAGGCAACACAGCGAGCCCGCCATCGACGGTGACTATTACGAGGTCCGCTCCCAACGCCCCGCCGTGGAATGGTAGTGCCCAGTCATCGATCGCCAGCGCGCCGTCCACCACGACGCCGGCCGCCTCGGGTCCACTTACGATCCCAGACTTGACAGGGCAAAACGCCAAGATTGCCGAGAATAAACTGAAAACCATGGGATTCACGAACGTCGAACTTGCTTCTGCGACTCCGAAATACCAAAACGTGTTCGTGCCAACGAATTGGACAGTGGTCGGCATCGAACCGACTCCAGGTACGACCGTCGACGCCGGCGATACCGTGGTCCACAAAGTAACCAAGCCCTGACTACGGTCAAGCCTCGGTTGCTCGTCTTACTAGCTCACGCGTTAGGGCTGCGAACACGAAACTCGGACCGGACAGATCCGCTAGTATTCCGACGGCGGACCGTCGGTCGGACGGAACGGCTCGGCGACCCCCTTGCGTTCAGGTCTCGCACGGCGCGTTGCGCACGGACAAGCACTCGACGATGTCCAGCGGGGTTGTGCAAGCGGTACCTAATACGCCATCCAGATTAAGTCACGCCACGGCCGCCCGCGAAGCCATAAACACGTCGGTCGGCATCGGCTGGCGGAGCCGCCAGGTGATGGCCATCGGCCGGTGGCCTTCATGTGAGACGTAGTCGGCCGGGCCGAGGAACACATAGGGCGAGGTGCCTAACGCCGTAGTCTTCGACTCGCGAACGAACAGCAGGATCTGCGAACCGCGCTCGCGATGATGGATGTAGCGCTGGCCGGTCGGCGACGCTGAGGATGTCGTCGATTGCGATTCCCAGTGAAACAGCGTTGGGCTCAGCGCGAAGTCGCGGTACATCGTGGTCGGCGAGTAGTCAGTTTCGGTCTTTTTCAAGGTGATCAGGAAGACGTCGGCGTTGGCCGACTCACACCAGGCGACACCCTCACGCATGGTGCTCGGCGTCCGGCGCAGCGATGCAAACCCGAGAGCGGACAGGATTTCCTCGCGTGAATAGCTGGCATGTACGGCTAGGGGCACGTCGGCCAATCCAGGAATGAACTCAGCTAGCGGATAAGTGCTACGCCGTGCGTTGTCGAACGCGATGTCAATCACCTGGCGCATCTCGTCAATCACAGGTTCCTCCCTCAAGGCCGCCAAGCCCGCTGCGGCGCTGTGAAATCCGCCGCCGTTAGGAAACAGGGAGAAGAACAGCATCTCGGCCAGCAGCTGGTCCGCACGGCTACCTGAAGATGCGCTCCCAGTCAGAATGGCGTGGTATGCAGCACGACGTTGCCGGTCATCGACATGGGCAAGCACGCGAACACGTTTCACCAGCTCCGGCTCGCGCGGACCCGGGCCGTCCACCGCCTTGCCGGCGTCGCGGCATAACGTCGTCCACGACCGGCCGGTGCGCAACACGTCCTCCAGGCCACGACCAGACTCATCGAGGTACGAGCGGAGATCGTCATTGGGATGCGCGCGCACCTCAGAGACCAACGCCGCCCAACGCGGCGCCAATTGCTGCCGAATGTTTTCCAGTACGAGCTGCCGCGACACCGAATCCAGCACGATCTGGCTTCCCGATGGCAGGAACGGGAAGCCTTGCTCGAGCTGCCGCATCAGCTGTTTGCGGCTGAGCCCCGTCAGCGCGCGGAAGCGTTGGTCGAAGCGAAACTCGCGACGTTGATGTCCAACGAAATCCAGGGCGGTGAGCACGGTTTTGCCCTCGGTCAACCGCAGACCGCGGCCGAGCTGCTGCAAGAAGACGGTGGCGCTCTCGGTCGGCCGGAGGAACAACACCGTGTCGATTTCGGGGATATCGAGTCCCTCGTTGAACAGATCAACGGCAAATAGGACGTTGATCTCCCTGTTGCGCAGAGCTTTCAGCGCTGCCTGCCGTTCGCCGGCCACGGTATCCGCCGACACCGCGCGGGCAGAAAACCCTGCCGTGACAAACCGATCCGCCATGTAGCGAGCATGTTCGATGCTCACGCAAAAACCCAGGGCACGCATCGCGGCTACGTCGGCAACCTTATCGCGCAGTTCCTTGAGCACAATCCGCGTGCGCGCGTCGTTGCCGGTGTAGAGGTTGCTCAGCGCGGACAAGTCGTATCCGCCGCGCTTCCACTGCAAGTCACCCAGGTCGACTCCGTCGTGAACGCCGAAGTAGTGGAACGGGCAGAGCAGGTGCTGCTCCAGCGCGTCCCATAGTCGCAGTTCGGCCGCGACCCGCCCGTCAAAAAATTCTCGGACGTCCACGCGGTCGCCGCGTTCGGGTGTCGCAGTCAGGCCCAGCAGTTCGATGGGTCGCACATGATCGAGCAGCCGGCGATAAGACGCGGCTTCGGCGTGGTGGAACTCGTCGATCACAATGACGTCGAAATGGTCGGGTTCGATGGTGGCGAGGCGTTCCGCCGAGAGCGACTGAATGCTCGCGAAGACGTGCCGCCCTCTGGCCGGCTGCTCGCCACCGACGAGTAATTCGCCAAATGTCGCCTCGGCCAACACTTCCTGATACATGCGCCGCGCTTGCGTCAGAATTTCCCTGCGGTGCGCCACGAACAGCAACGTCAGGTCGCGTCCGTGTCTTTCGCGCGCCAGGCGTCGGTAATCGAGCGCGGCGACCACCGTCTTCCCGGTGCCGGTTGCCGCCACAATCAGATTGCGGTGTCGGTCGTGCAACAAGCGCTCGGCGTCGAGTTCCTCAAGCATCTCGGCCTGGAACGGCTTGGGATGCACCTCCAGGCCGGACAGCGTGACCGTCAGGCCTCCCCTTTGACGTCCGCCGGCGGCGACGTCAAGCGCCTCCCGCAACCGCCCCCCGTCCGCCGACGGCTGATAGGCCTCGAATTCGCGGTTTTCCCAATATGACTCGAAGGTTGCGCGGAATTTCTCTAGCAGGTGCGGTGTCGACACGGCGGAGAGGCGCACGTTCCACTCCAGCCCGTCGACGAGCGCGGCATGCGACAAATTGCTCGACCCCACGTATGCGGTATGAAAGCCGGTGTTACGCCGCAACAACCACGCTTTGGCGTGCAGCCGGGTGCGGTTGGTTTCGTAATTGACTCGCACCTGCGCGCCGAACTCGTCAACCAATGCGTCGAGGGCGCGTGCATCGGTGGCGCCGAGGTAGGTCGTCGTGATGACCCGCAGCGGCACCTTGCGTTGTCGCAGCTCATGGAGCTCGTCTTCCAACAGCCGCAAGCCCTGCCACTTGACGAATGCGCACAGCAAATCCACTTGGTCCGCGCTGGCGAGCTCGGCGCGCAGCTCGGCGGCCAATGTCGGCTCGTTGTGCGCATTGGTCATCAGTGCCGTATCCGACAGCGGAGTGGCGGGCCGGGGCAAAGCAGCGACACCGAACCGGTTGGCCGCCACGACTTCGTCGAGCCGCTCAATTTTCCCGGGCTCGCGTTCATGCAATGCTTCGATTAATGCGTCGTCGGGATCGGGTAGCGCGGCCAGGATTCGGTGCACCAGGTCGACGCGGTCTTGCGGCGTCGCGGCGGCGCGAAGCGAACGCTCGATCAGCGGTGCGAGGTGCCGCGCGATCGCCAACGGCTGCTCGCCGCTATCAACCGCGTCGATTTTGGGACGCAGGTCGGACCTTTCAGCCAGCGACCGATGCAACCGTTCAGTTAACAGCGATTCGTAGAGTCCCTGCCACACGCCCGGGAGCGTAGCCGACCGGTCCGACAGCCACGGTGAAAATGCATTTGGTCATGTCTGACCCATTTGAGCAGGTGGAGGCCGGACGGTCACGAACGTGGCGAAGCAAACCGCTCCCCTTACGCAACAATCGCATCCGGCATCACGGCGCAGTTCGCATGGAATGACTGGTGTGCCGCCGACGGCTCAGCCCGAATTTAGACGCAGACGATTGTCACGTTGGCTGCGCCATCTTGAGTGCCGAAGTCGTCGTCCTGCGCGGCCATCCACAAAACGGATGCGACCCGTGGGAAGACGCCTCCTTTCCCGCGTATCCTCGGGTATCACCCGGATCATGTATGGGGAGGACCGCAGTGGCCGATCAAGAATCTGCCCACCCAGAACCATCACCGCCGCCGTCTGCGCAAGGTGGATCGTCGGGCGCCAAACCCCCGCCGCCCCCCATCCATTGGCAGACGGAGGTGAGTGCCAGGAACGAGCAGTCATCATCGTCGCTGGGTACCGCTGCCCTCGACGTTGTCCGAAAGGTGATCCACGGCGATAACGGCGATGGATGAGGATCAAGGCCTGGAGTGGGTCAACTTCATCGCCAAAGAGCTCGACCGAGAATACGATCGCCGCGACATTCTTAATTCCCGTTCGTCCACAGCCATTACCAGCGCCACCGCACTGGTCACGCTATCGCTTGCCGTGGTGGCGGTGGCAAAAGGCAAGCACTTTGTTGTCACCGGGATCCTGCAGATCCTTCTGCTCATCGCGTCGTTGGTCATGCTGCTCGCGGCGGCAGTTCTGAGCATCTTCGCTGGCGCGAGCGGCGGACGATTCTTTGTTGCCGCTGCAGAAGACATGGACCGGATGCTCGGTCAGGAGCTATGGGGCATCGATGCAATCGATGCCCGCAACTACACCGCTGGGCTGAACTTGCTGGCTATCCGGTCCCTGCGGAGAGGCAACAACACCAAGTACCGATTTCTGGTGCTGGGCCTGTTCGCCCAGGCATTTGGAGTGTTACTGCTTGGGGCGTTCGCCGTGGCGGTCATCGCGAGCTGAATCGGCCGCGCGACGGCCCGATTCTCCTGCGCTACGGTCGCGGCGGCAGCATCGAAAGCCAGCCCTCCGAAAGCAGTTCCAGCAGCTGCCCATCCGGATCCCGGATCATCGCGGCCGCGTCGGACACCGAGGCGTCGACCACCGCTCCCCCGAGCTCCGCCACCTTCTCCAGCACGCCCGGAAGATCTGACACCGAAAACGAGATGTGCGTCAGCCCGATCTGGTCCATGGTGCGCTCGGATCCGGCATGAACCCGACGCTTCGAGTAGTCGATCAGCTCGAGCACGAACCCGTCCCGCACCAAGTACGTCGCGTGCACGCCGAGCGGCTCGGACAGCCCCACCAGCTGGGCGGTCATATTGTCCGGCGGGTCGAGTTCCCACCAGAACTGAAACCCGAGCACGTTTTCGTAGAACCGCCGCGACCGCTCGCGATCGGAGACACACAATCCGACGTGGTTGAAGGTCGTCCGGTGACTACTCATCGCGGCCTTTCTCGACGGAACCCCAGCGCGTAATAATGCAAAGATAGTGTAAATAGCCGACCAGTCGTCGCGGTGGAGGACTTCCCAGATGACAACTCGTACCGACGTCACCGGCGACGCCGTCGTCGACTTCGACCATCACTCCGACGACTTCAACCTCAACGAACTAGCCATCAACAAAGACCTCCGACAGAAATGCCCCGTCGCCTGGAACACCAACTACGACGGCTTCTGGTACCTGGCCAGCTACGCCGCGGTCAGCCACGCGGCACGAGACGGCGACACGTTCGCCCACAAATACGAACCCAACTCAACAGACGGCGTCGACTACCAAGGCGAGATGGGCGTCCCGCGGCCCGAAGGCCAGCCGGCCCTGGGCATCGGCGAGGTCGACGGCCCCTACCACCAGGCCCTACGGCACGCCCTGGCCCCGTTCTTTTCTCCCGGCGCCGTCCAGAAGCTCAAACCGTTCATGGAAGACAAGGCACACGAGTTCCTCGACGCCAAAATCCACGACGGACGCATGGACCTCGTGCTCGACTACGCCAGCCCCGTCCCGGCCATCCTCACCATGAAGCTGATGGGCCTGCCCTACGACAACTGGCACCTCTACGCCAACCTGTTCCACTCCGTCATGGCCGTGCCCCAGGACAGCCCCGCCTACCTCGACGCCATCGCCAAAGTCCCCGCCATGATGCAGGGCGTCCTCGACTACGCGGCCACCCGACGCGCCAATCCCGACGACGACCTCACCAGCTTCCTCATCCAGTTCGAATTCGACGGCCGGCGCCTGTCCGACGACCAGCTGCTCAACATCATCTGGAACCTCATCGGCGGCGGCGTGGACACCACCACCTCCCAGACCGCGCTGACGCTCAACCACCTGGGCACGCACCCGGCGATCAGACGACAACTCATCGACCATCCGAAGCTCTACCGCACCGCCATCGACGAATTCCTGCGCTACTTCTCGGTCAACCAGACCCTGAGCCGCACCGTCACCAAAGACGTCGAGCTCGATGGCCAGCGCCTGCGCAAGAACGACAAAGTCGTCATCAGCTGGCTCTCGGCCAACCACGACGAGAAAGAATTCGACAAGCCCGACGAGATCATTCTCGACCGAACACCCAACCGCCACCTCGCCTTTGGGCTCGGGCCGCATCGCTGCATCGGCTCACACCTCGCGCGCTCGATGTCCGAATCCATGGTCAAGGCGGTCCTGGACCGCATCCCCGACTATCGCGTCGACGTCGACAACGTCCACCAATACCTGGGCAACCCGAGCATGACCGGGCTGGGCACGCTGCCCGTCACCTTCACGCCCGGAGAGCGCCGCGTTCCACCGAGTTAGAGGGCAACGAACCCGAGCTCTTCGGCTACGTGGCGTCGCGCCTCGTCACGCGACGCGAAGGCTCGCGGCTCACCGGGTTCGAGCAGGGGTGGGACAACGATGGACGCCACGGCCAGATGCCAGGCGTCCATCGCCCGAAGGGCGTGTCGACGGACGAGTTGCAGTGCGTCCTGCTCAACCTGGTCTTGTGGTGCACCGAGCACGATCACCGGTCCTGCGAGGTCGCCGTCCAGCAACGCGAGCAGGCTCTTCTCATCACCACGGCCCGCGCGTGCGGCGCGCACCAGTGCGCCCGAGACCTCGATCCTTGTCCAAGTTCCGGTGACGGTCGCAACGTCAGCGTCGGCTAGCAACGCACTTGCCTCCCGGTGTCCGTCTTCATCGACAAGGTACGCACGTGCGAGAACCGAGGAGTCCAGATAGGCGATCACGGCCGCTCGCGCTCATCCGCGAGCAACTGGTCGATCTGCGGACCGAGGCCGCGGGTCGATTCGATGATCCGCCGCCGTCGCTCGGCACTCACTGACCGCGCGTTCACGCGACGTAGCGTGCCCGCGGCGGCCGCAGCGGCGCGCAGCTGTGCGCGCCGATCGCCACTGTCAGCATCGGCGGCAGCGTCGAGGATCTCGGTCGCCACCGCGTTCAGGCTGCGCCCCTCGCGAGCAGCACGCGCAACCAGCCGGCGATGAATCTCCTCGGGCACCCTGAGTAGCAGCTGCTTCACACGGTTGATGCTATCACAAGGCACTTAGTGATAGCATTCCGCTCAGGCGTCACGACAAAGCGCACGGCCCCCGCTGCCCGCTGACGATTCTTCCCACTTAGGAGGAGCAGATCGTCTACGAGCTCGACTTTGGCGACAGCCGGACGCACCGTGGACCGTGGCGCGATCCCGACCAGTACGTCCGCCGCTGGACCAGTCCGCCCGCATCACGTCGCACTCATCTCAAGCTGGCGATCCTGGTGCGCAGCATCTTCGCCAAAAGCGTGGTCTGGCGGTCGTCAAACCCGATCTCCCCGCACTTGTCCGGCCAGTCTTGTGCCGCACCGACGATCGCGTCGATCATCCTCGTGATGGCCCGCGTGCGCAGACCGAGGCGTTCGCCGGCCTTGACGAAGTCTGCGCGGGCAAGCCGATTCGCCCGGCCGAAAAGGTTGAGCGCCATGGGATCCCGCCACCGCATGTAAGGCTGGGTGCACAGCAGGTCGTAGACGGGAGTGGGTTGCCACACACCATCGGAGTTATAGATCGACAGGTTCTTGCCGTGCAGGTCGCCGTTGCCGATCAGCCAGGAAAACACAACGGTTTTGAGCAACTCGAGAACCGCCGCCTGCCTGGACCCGCCGCCTCGTGCGCAGGCATCGGCAAGTGCGGTGATGGCGGTCTCGGCCTTGATGCGGTACTTGGAGGCCGGATAGATCCCGGCGACTTGGCACGCGTCTTCTTGCGCAACGCGCTCGGACCCAGCCCGGTCGAATCGCGTCACCAACAGCGCGCTGCGCACCTCGGCATCATGCAGCAACGATGTCGGTGCGACCCGTAGGCCACATGCCGCGGCCATGGTCATGAAGAAGTGTTCGTTCTCGACGATCAGCGGGTACTGAACGGGATTGAGCTTGAGTATCGCCGGGCCGCTTCTGGTTCGGGTCGGGGCCGAAAGCATTGCGGCACTTACCTTGGGCTGCACCCCCGCCAGCCCCACCGGGTCCGCGTCGACGGAGCCGGTCAGCTTCGCGAAAACCGTGCGAAAGCTGGTGTCGCGCTCCGGGTCGAACATCGGCAGAGGTCGCGCCGGTTCGGCTCCGGCCGGGACGACCCGGACGTCGCCGATGGTGTCGGCGCCGATCGCCAGCAACAGCGTGAGGTGATCGTCGGCCGAGGTCTTCGTCGACGAGGTCACCACGCCGAGGCGCACGCCCTCGGGAAGCAGCCCGGCGAAAAACGGTGGAACGGCGCCCCCCGTGGTGACGACGGGGTACTCACCGGACCGCAACAGCGACCACGACACGGATCGATCGCGGACGCGGGCCGCCGTCATGCCCTCGTCGGCGTTGTAGTCGAAGCTGATCGTGTCGCCGGGTTCACGGCGCAGACGGGCGACCAGATCCTCGCCCACGTACACATCGGCTTCGGCGACGCTTCGCAGGTCGAGGCGAGCCGGTTTCGTCATGCGCCGCTCGCGCTCAAGTCGATCCGTAGGCCCAAGATGTCGGCAATCTCGACGACGGAGCCGAACTTGATCGAGCCGCTGCCCCGCTCGAGCGCCTGGACGCTGGAGCGAGAGACACCCGCCAGGTCGGCCACGGTTTGTTGGGTGAGCCGCAACGCGATCCGCCGCTCAGCAAAAGCACGCCCTATGCGTGCCATGTCAGGCATAACATCATCGAGGCGGGGCGTTGTCCGCCTTGGACCAGCCATCTCGCTCCTTGCGCTTGCAATTACAGGCATAACAAGCATGACGGGTCCAGATCGTCGGCGTCAAGGTTCTATGCTTGGATTCCCATGCTTAAGCGGCCGGGTGAACCGCTTGACCTGGGGTCGTGCGGAGTCCAGTGTCGGACATATGAGCATCGACGACGACCCCGTCACGACGCTGGACGACCTCAAGACCGACCTGGCCGGCCGGCACAAGTGGACGACAAGCGCCGGCGCCTCGGTGGACCCCGCGCTCGTCGACGCCGACATGGCCGCCCTCGACCGCGACGGCTACCTCATCTGGGAAAACCTGCTCTCCGCCGACGATTGCCAACAGATCCGCGACACCGTCGCACCCTGGCTGGGGCCCACCGGGCGCAACTCCTTCGAGGGACGCAGCACCCAGCGGATCTACAGCGTGCTGAGCCGCACCCGCGCGTGCGACGGGCTGGTCGATCACCCGCGGGTGCTGGCGGTGCTCGACCGGCTGCTGATGGCCAACTACCTGCTTTCGGCGTTGCAGGCCATCAACATTCAGCCCGGCGAGTCCGCGCAGCTGCCCCACCACGACGACGGCTTCTACCCGATCCCGCGGCCCCGGGAGCCGCTGGCCGCCGCCACGATCTGGGCCATCGACGACTTCACCGCCGACAACGGCGCCACCGTCCTCTATCCCGGCAGCCACCGCTGGGGCCGGCGCCCGCCGGGCCCCGACGACCCGGCGCAGCCCGTCGTCATGCCCGCCGGCTCGTGCGTCTTCTTCGTCGGCACCCTCTGGCACGGCGGCGGAGCCAACACCACCGAGCGCGCGCGCCTGGCCGTCACCGCCCAATACTGCCAACCGTGGCTGCGGCCGATGGAGGCGTTCACGCTGTCGATCCCGCGCGACGTCGCCCGCACCGTCTCCGACGACATCAAGCGCATGATCGGCTACAGCATCCACCCGCCGTTCGTCGGCGCCGTCGACGGCCTGCACCCGCTGCGGTTGTTGGATGAGGAGCCTTAAATCCTGTCGCGTGCGAGTATCGCGAGGTCCTGACGTAGCCCGGGATCTGCTTGAACGCGGCGCAATCGCGACAGAAGTTCCGCTTTGTTCAGCCAACGCCTGCGCTGGACGCCAACCGCGGAAAGCACCGCAACCGGCCGGCCATTGACTGTGATGGTGACGTCCTCCCCGGCGCGCACGCGGCGGAGCACCCCGGCCGTATCGTCGCGCAACTCGCGAGACGCCACTTCAGACATGCCACAACGGTAACCGACATATCGATCGTCGGTCGGAGCGTTGTTCGTCGAGGATTGCCGAAAGCGACGGACCTTCGATGAGGTCCGCGGTGCTGAGTGACAACCGTGGTGCGCTTGCCGGAATTCGCTCGCGGCTTCCTTCGGCGGGTGCGATCGGCACCAACCGCGCCACCGGGCGCCCGCGATCGGTGATTTGGATTGTCGATCCAGCCTTTGCCTTCGCCACCCAGGCGCGCGCGTTCCGGCGTAGCTCGCGAATCCCGATGGTGTCCACGCCGCGAGTGTCGCACGAAACTGGATCTATGCTTCAGTTTCACTCGTACCAGCCGAGAAGGTGAGGCCTTCGATGAACGACTTGACGGCCCGGTTCGCCGAGATCGTCGGCGACCACAACCTGCTGACCGGAGACGCCATCCCGGACGACTATGGGCACGACGAGGAGCTGACGCAGCCGCACCAGAAACCGGCGTACGTCGCCAAACCCGCAACGGCGGAAGAAGTTTCGCAGCTACTGAAGGACGCCACCGAACACGGCGTGCCGGTAACGGCCCGCGGCTCCGGCAGCGGCCTGTCGGGCGCGGCGATCCCGCGCAAGGACGGGCTGGTGATCTCCTTCGAGCGGATGAACGCCGTCCTGGAGGTCGACACCACCAACCAGGTCGCCGTCGTCCAGCCCGGCGTGACGCTCACCGACCTCGACGCCGCCACCGCCGACACCGGGCTGCGCTACATGGTGCACCCCGGCGAGCTGTCCTCCAGCGTCGGCGGCAACGTCGGCACCAACGCCGGCGGGATGCGCGCGGTCAAGTACGGCATCGCCCGCCACAACGTGCTGGGCCTGCAGGCGGTGTTGCCGACGGGCGAGATCATCCGCACCGGCGGCAAGATCGCCAAGGTGTCCACCGGCTACGACCTCACCCAGCTCATCGTCGGCTCCGAGGGCACCCTGGCCCTGGCCACCGAGGTCATCGTCAAGCTGCACCCGCGCCTCGACCACGACGCCACCGTGCTCGCCCCGTTCGCCGACTTCGACCAGGTGATGGAGGCGGTGCCCAAGGTCCTGGCCAGTGGGCTGGGGCCCTACATTCTGGAATACATCGACAACGTGACGATGGCCGCGCTCATCCACACCCAGAACCTCGAGCTCGGCATCCCTTCCGAGGTCCGTGACAGTTGCCAGGCGTATCTCGTTGTGGCCCTAGAGAACCGGACTTCCGACCGGCTGGACGAGGACGTCGAGCGGGCCGGCGAGTTGCTGGCCTCGCTGGGCGCCGTCGATGCCTATGTGCTGGAAGGGGTTTCGGCGCGCAAGCTGATCGAGGCGCGCGAGAAGGCGTTCTGGACGGCCAAGGCGATCGGCGCCGACGACATCATCGACACCGTCGTTCCGCGCTCGGCGATGCCGAAGTTCCTCGCCGGCGCGCGGGGCCTGGCCTTGGCGGCCGGCGGTGCCGCGGCGGGTTGTGGGCACGCCGGCGACGGCAACGTGCACCTGGCCATCATCTGCAAGGACCCGGCCAAACGGAAGCAGCTGATGGCCGACATCTTCGCGCTGGCAATGGAATTGGGCGGGGCGATCTCCGGCGAGCACGGCCTCGGCCGCGCCAAGACCCCGTACTTTCTGCAGCTCGAGGACCCGGCGAAAGTGGCGCTGCTGCGCCGGATCAAGCAGAGCTTCGACCCGGCGGGCATTCTGAACCCGGACGTGCTGTTCGCGGCGGAAGACTAACCACCGCGGGCGGCACCAACAACCTCGATCTCGCACCGCATGCCCGAAGCACGCGATAGGCGTGCATCAGCGGTGACTAGTGCAACATTCAAAGCCTCGGCCAACGCAATGTAGGCGGCATCGTAGGGCGTAACGGCATGGCGCAATTCCCATATGCGGTGCAGAAATGGCTGGTGTGAGGACCGGCTCAGCGGAAAATCTGCTAGGTCCTCAACCGCACTCGCGGCCCTTCGAGCAGACATCAGCCTTGCGGCAACAAGGCGGCGCCACGCCGAGATGACCTCCAGGTCCACGAGTTCGGGAGCCACCAGCGTCTCGTCCGACAATCGTTCCCTGGCGCACTGGCCATCCGTTCCATCATCACCCAGTCCTACAACCAATACGCTGGCATCAACGACGATCACGTTCTGCCCGAACGTATTCAGCAGCAGTCGCAAAGGATATGCGCCCGCCTCGGCGCGTAGTGACGCGCTCGAGAACCTCATCGAGGGTGGGCTGATTCGCTTCGGCAATCAGACGGCTTCGAAGGTATTCCTGGAGGGACTGATGCGCTCGGGCGGCTCGCTCGCGCAGAACTCGGTGGGTGGCCTCCGGAACGTCCTTGATCTGGACACTAGGCATGGCGCCATTATGGCGCCGGTAGCGCCAAAATACAAGCGCGCGTCTACTCCGAATCTTATGCGTCGCCAGAAGCTAAGAGAGGCGGACAACCCCGCTACATCCCGAAGTGCGTGCGCCGCACCGCAGTGACGGCCTCGGGCGCCCCGCTCACCTCGACCTCCGCCACCGCCTGCCGTCCAAACAGATACAACAGCAACTCCCCCGGCGCGCCTCTGAGCACCGCCGAGGGCGCGCCGGCGCGCACCGCAACACGCGAGCCGCCCCATGCGACCTCAAGCCCACACCCAAGCCGCCGGGATAGATACCGTCCCCCGCGGCACACGTTGCGCCACAGCGCGGCGTCCATATCAGCACCGAGCCCACGCACCCCGAGCCCGTTGGCCCGGCGCACGTCCTCGTGATGGACGAAGAACTCGTTGAGGTTCGCCAACGCACGCACCCACCCGAGCCGGAAGAACCCAAAAGGCGGGCCGCCCCTAACCCGCGCGACGAGCTCGGAGAACTCACAACGCCGCACCAACGACGCCCGGCGCCGCTCGGCGAACCGCTGGAAGCGCCCGGGCAGCACCAGGCACGGGCCGGCAAGAACGTCGTGTTCGCGCAACACCAGATGGGCGGCCAGGTCATAAGCGGTCCACCCGTCGAGCAACGTCGGCGCGGACGGGCCGAGCTCGCCGAAAAGGTCGCAGAGTGCAAGGCGCTCCTGCACGTCGAGCAAGACCACGAAAGCGCAGTCTACGGGCCGCCTCGTATGGTGACCGAATGCAGAAGGCTCGACTCGTCCACCGCGCCCGCCAGGCGGCGTCCCTCCTAGTCACGGCGATCACCGCCGCGTCCACGCTCAACGCCTACCGACCGCTGGCCCGCAAAAGCTACCCGTCGCTGTTTTCGTGGATGTTCGGCCTGGTCGTCACCGAGCTGCCGCTGCAGACGCTGGCCAGCCAACTCGCCGGGCTGGCCCTCACGTCCCGCCGCCTGACCCGGCCGGTGCGCATAGTCGCCTGGCTCACCGCGGCCCTCTCGGCGCTGGGCCTGCTGAACTTCAGCCGGGCCGGCCACCAGGCCAACGTGCCGCTCACCAAGGCGCTCGACGAGGGCCTGGGACCCGCGCGGCGCACCGACTCCCAGGGCCTGTGGCGCCGGCCGCAAGGCCCGGGCACCGCCAAGGCCCCGGGCCTGTTGCGCATGCTGCGGATCTACAACGACTACGCCCACGACTCCGACATCAGCTACGGGCCCTTCGGCGGCGCCAACCACCTCGACATCTGGCGGCGCCCCGACCTCGACCCCAACGGCAAGGCGCCGGTGCTGTTCCAGATCCCCGGCGGGGCCTGGACGACGGGAAACAAACGCGGACAAGCACATCCGCTGATGAGCCACCTCGCCGAACTCGGCTGGGTGTGTGTGGCGGTCAACTACCGGCACAGCCCGCGCAACACCTGGCCCGACCACATCGTCGACGTCAAGCGCGCCCTGGCCTGGGTCAAGGAACACATCGCGCAATACGGCGGCGACCCCGAATTCATCGCCATCACCGGCGGTTCGGCCGGCGGCCACCTGTCGTCGCTCGCGGCGCTCACCCCCAACGACCCGCAGTTCCAGCCGGGATTCGAAGATGCCGACACCCGGGTGCAGGCGGCCATCCCGTTCTACGGCATCTACGACTTCACCCAGTTCGACGAGACGCTGCACGCGATGATGCCCGGGCTGCTGATCAAGTCGATCATCAAAGAAAAGCCGGCGACGCACCTGCAGACCTACACCGCCGCCTCCCCGATCCACCACGTAAACGCCGACGCCCCACCGTTTTTCGTGTTGCACGGGACCAACGACTCGCTGGCGTTCGTCGAGCAGGCGCGCCGGTTCACCACCGAACTGCGCAAGGTCAGCAACAACCCCGTCGTCTACGCCGAATTGCCCTACACCCAACACGCTTTCGACATCTTCGGCTCGGCCCGCGCCGCGCACACCGCCGTCGCCGTCGAGCACTTCCTGGCCGAGGTGTACACCGCGCAGCTGAAGGCCAACGTCGCCTAAAACTACTGCACCGTCACGTTCGCCGTGTACGTGCACGCGGGCTTGGCATCCTTGCCCACGATGCTGACGTAGGCGGTGCTGATCGTCGTCGTCCCCGGCTTCAGCGCCGAAAACGTCCACACCTCGGTGCCCGGCGCGCCCAGCGCGTCGGAAGTCGGTTGGACGAACTCGTGGCTGGTCTGCTTCACGATCGTCGGGTCGGCGATCGTCGTGTCGATCGTCCACCGGTACGGGGTGGTGTAGTTCGAGCCCAGCTTCACCGTCAGCGTGTTGCCGACCCCCAGCGTCACGCTCTGCGTGATCGGGCTCTGCTTCAGCACCTCGCTCATGGGCACCTCGAGCGTCTTGCTCGTCGGCGCGTTCCTGGACCCGAACGCGCAGCCGACAGCCATCGACGCCACCAGGGCGGCGACGGCCAGCAGCGGTCTGGTCTTCACGACACTCCCCCTTCGGTTCGCCTCCGAACCCTAATATTGTCGTTGACTCTGCGTTGACGGCGCGCCCTACTCGATCTTTTGCGCCGTGGGCGCAGAGTCAACGTCGCGCGGCGGCCCGGGCGGGCGCCGCTGGGGCGCAAGCCAACCCGATCCGGCAGGATGGGCACGTGTTTGGCCTCGTCCTCGTCGTCGCGCTGGTTTCCACCGTCATCGTGGGGACGGTCATCGGCCGGCGCTATCGCGTGGGTCCCCCGGTGCTGCTCATCGTGCTCGGCGCGCTGCTCGGCCTGATCCCGCATTTCGGTCACGTGCACGTCGACGGCGAGATCGTGCTGCTGCTGTTCCTGCCGGCGATCCTGTACTGGGAGGGCCTGAACACCAGCTTCCGCGAGATCCGCGCCAACGCGCGCATCATCGTGTTCCTCAGCGTCGTGCTGGTGATCGCCACCGCGGCCGCGGTGTCGTGGACGGCGCGCTCGCTGGGCATGGACCCGCACGCGTCGGGCGTCCTGGGTGCGGTGCTGTCGCCCACCGACGCCGCCGCCGTGGCCGGCCTCGCCAAGAAGCTGCCGCGCCGCTCGCTCACCGTGCTGAAGGCCGAGAGCCTCATCAACGACGGCACCGCGCTGGTGCTGTTCGCGCTGAGCGTCCAGGTCGCGATCGGCGGGGCGCGGATCAGCCCGCCGGAGGTCGCCGGCCGGTTCGTCCTGTCCTACGTCGGCGGCATCACCGCCGGGCTGCTCGTCGGCGGGCTGGCGACCCTGGTGCGCAAACGGCTCGACGCGCCGCAGGAGGAAGGCGCCCTGAGCCTGCTGACCCCGTTCGCGGCGTTTCTGCTGGCCGAAGCCGTCCACTGCAGCGGCGTGGTCGCGGTGATGGTATCGGCGCTGGTGCTCGCCTACGCCGGGCCGGTGGTGATCCGGGCCCCGTCCCGCCTGGCCGCGTTCGGCTTCTGGGACATCGCGACGTTCCTGATCAACGGATCGCTGTGGGTGTTCGTCGGCGTTCAGATCCCGGGTGCGATACACGGCATCGAAAACGTCGGCGGCGGACTGCGCCACGCCGCCTACCTGGCCCTGGCCATCACCGGCGTCGTGATCGCGTCGCGCATCCTGTGGGGCGAAGCCACCACCGTGCTGATTCGCCTGCTCGACCGCCGCGCGGTGCAGCGGGAGCGCCGCGTCAGCGTGCGCCAGCGTTTCGTCACCGCCTGGGCCGGTTTCCGCGGAGCCGTGTCGCTGGCCGCGGCGCTGGCCGTCCCGACGACGACGCTCAGCGGCGCGCCGTTCCCCGACCGCAACCTGCTGATCTTCATCGTGGTCGTCGTCATCCTGGTCACCGTCCTGGTGCAGGGCACGACGCTGCCGGCCGTGGTGCGCTGGGCCCGGATGCCCGACGACACCACCCACGCCGAGGAGCTGCAGCTGGCCCGGACCCGCGGCGTGCAGGCGGCGCTCGAGGCGCTGCCGGCGGTGGCCGACGAGGTCGGCGTCAGCGACGACCTGCGCCGGCGGCTGCAAAAGGAATACGAGGAGAAGGCCGCGCTCGTCCTGGCCACCGAGGACAGTTCGACGCAGGCCCGCCTGTTCAAGGGCAAGGAGAAGGTGCGACGGGTGCGCCTGGGCGTGCTCGAACACAAGCGCCGCGAGATCACCGCCCTGCGCAACCAGAACCTGATCGACGACATCGTGCTGCGCGAGCTGCAGAACGAGATGGACCTCGAGGAAGTGCAACTACTCAACGCCGGCAACGACGACTGAAAGACGCTGGGCCGCAGGCCCTTCGGCGAACCCCTACTTGGCGGCCGGCTTCGCGCCGCTGTGCTTGTTCGGACAGTAGTCCGCGGTGGCGGCGCCGATGAAGGTCTCGGCCTGCGCCTGCGACAGCTTGTCTGCCCCGGTCAGCTGGTCGACCTCGTCCTTCTGGCTGTAGCCCGCCTCGAGGTCGTCGCACATCACGTGCGCCATCCGCACCTCCTGGGCGGCACCGAGGTTGATCCCGTGCGACGTCAGGTAGTTGGTGAAGTCCTGGTCCGTCTGGTCGGCGTGCGCCACCCCGGTGGGCACCACCATCGCGGCCAACAGCGCGCCGAATGCGTACGCGGAGATCTTCTTTTTCATGCCCCCATCACTTCCGATGTTTGACTGGATCGATCGTTGCGCGCGAGCGAGCCGGTGGTCAACGGCCCGCCCGCCGCCAGGCCCGTCGAAAGCCAAAGTCCAATCCGCAGTTCATGTTTTAATTCTCATCGAGTTTAAAGGGGGCGCGCGGCGCGGCTCGCCCCCGCAAGAAGAAGTTCACCTTCAATTTCGATCGCGTTCACGGCTGGGAGGTGCGCTGTTGGGGCACGGGATCGGGTGCTGATCACCGCCGCCGAGCTGGCCGCTCTCGTCGACGCGGGCGACCCGCCGGCCATCCTCGACGTGCGGTGGCGCCTCGACGAACCCGACGGCCGCGCGGCCTACCTGAAGGGGCATCTGCCGGGCGCGGTGTACGTGTCGCTCGAGGACGACCTCAGCGACCACGGCGTCGCCCGCCGCGGCCGCCACCCGCTGCCGTCCGGGCCCGCCCTGCAGGCCGCCGCGCGCCGCTGGGGCATCCGGGACGGCGACGCGATCGTGGTCTACGACGACTGGAATCGGGCCGGCTCCACCCGCGCCTGGTGGGTGCTGACCGCGGCCGGGCTGCCCGAGGTGCGCATCCTGGACGGCGGCCTGCCGGCATGGCGCGCGACCGGGCGGGGCCTCGAGGCCGGCCCGGTCGACCCGCCGCCCGGGAACGTGACCGTTCCCCACGACGACCTGTACGCCGGCGCCCTGCCCACGCTGACCGCCGAGCAGCTCGGCGCCGTGACGCTGCTCGACGCGCGGGCACCGGAGCGCTTCCGCGGCGACGTCGAGCCCCTCGACCCGGCCGCCGGCCACATCCCCGGCGCCACAAACCTTCCCAGCGGCGCGGTGCTGTCGGGCGAGGGAACGTTCGTCGGCGCGGACGCTTTTGAGCGGTTGCCGGGCGGCCCAGTGGGCGTCTATTGCGGCTCGGGGGTCACCGCGGCGATCGTGATCGCGGCGCTGGCCGCGGCGGGCCGGCAGTCCGCCCTGTATCCGGGGTCGTGGTCGGAGTGGTGTGCGGATCCGGACCGGCCCGTCGCGCGCGGCCCGGACTAGCCTGCGCCTCAAGGCTTTTCAGGCGACCAGCTCCGCAGGAAGGCCGCGGTGACCCGGGCGGCGTTGGCCGCCGCGATCCGCTTGTAGAGGAAGAACTGGAACGGGAAGCCCGGCAGGTGCAGCGGGTCGCCGGCGCCGTCCGAGATGCCGCGGATCCCCAGGAACGGGGTGCCGTGCGCGTCGGCGACGGCCTGCACCGCGGCGGTCTCGTTGTCGGTCGCGTCGAACGCCGGGTCCCCGGTCAAGGCGATGTTGGCGTTGGAAAGCAAGGAGTGTCGCAGCCACGGCCACGCGGCCCGAAAGAAGTTGCCGGTGTGGAAGATCGACCGGTCGGGCGCGCGGCGGGGCTGGCATCCGAACACGTCGCCGCCGTTCGGGATGCACGGGAACGCCCGGCCGTTGTGGTTGTCCGCGCTGCACCCGTCGCCACCGACCACCAGCCGCGCCCGGCGCTTCGGGCCGACCGTGAGCGCACGGGCCGCGGCCAGCATGCCGGGATCGACCGGGCGGAAGGTGGCGCCGCCGTCGCTGGTCCATCGGGCCGGGACGGCCACGTCCGCGATGTTGACGCGCGCCCCGCCGCCGGCCACGCCCGAGAACACCACGGCCTCAATCGAAAACGGGGACGAGAATGCGGTCTGGGCCGTCTGCGTCGCGTTGACCAGCCCGATGCCGGTCATCGCCACGATCACCTTCTTGCCGCCGATCGAGCCGAGGTAGAAGTGCCGGCGGTCGGCCACCACCACCGGATCGGGATCGAGCGCGGTGTGCGACAGCACCGCGTCCGCCTCGGCCGGGAAGGCGGACAGCACCAGCGTGCGCCGCTGCTGGACTGGCATGACAGTCGATTTTCGCCTATCGCTAGTGTCGACGCGTGCGCAGGCTCGAAGGCAAGGTCGCGATCGTCACCGGGGCGAGCAGCGGTCTGGGGCCGGTGATGGGCTCGCTGTTCGTCGCGGAGGGCGCCCGGGTGCTGCTGGCCGCGCGGCGCGAGGAACTGGTTCGTGAGGCGGCGAAAGCGGCGGGGCCGGGCGCCATCGCGATGCGCGCCGACGTCACCGACGAGGACGACGTCGCCGCCATGGTGGCGCGGGCCGTCGCCGAATTCGGCCAGGTCGACATCCTGTGCAACAACGCCGCGGCGCCCGGTCGGGACCGCTGGATCTGGGAACAGACGCTGGACAACTGGAACTCCACCATCGCCATCGACGTCACCGCGGCGATGCTGTGCACCCGCGAGGTGCTCAACCAGTCGATGCTGCAACGCCGGAGCGGTGTCATCCTGAACTTCTCCTCGACCGTCGGCTACACCGGCATGGTCCGCAAGACCCACTACGTCACCGCCAAGGCGTCGCTGCGGGCGTTCACCAAAGCCGTTGCGCTGGAAGTCGGCCCGCACGGCATCCGCTGCAACTGCATCGTGCCCGGGGTCATCGACACCGACCTGTGGCGCAACTGGACGCAACGCACCGCCGACGAGCAGGGCGTCGACGTCGCCGCCGTGCGCGAGCGCACCCTCAAAGGCCTGCCCTTGCAGGACATTTCGTCACCGCAGGACGTCGCCAACCTGGCGCTGTTCTTGGCCAGCGACGAGAGCCGAACCATCACCGGCCAATCCATCCCCGTCGACGCCGGCGGGTACATGCAGGGATGAGCGCGTGATCCGGGTCAGGGCAGGCGTTTTCAGCCTCACCGCCGCGTCCGAGGACGACGGTGGCTACCTGCGCTGGCACCTGCTGGATCACATGCCCGAGCAATACCAGCTGCCGGGCATCGTGCACGGCCTGCGCTGGATCGCCGACGGCGACTATCCGGCCCACCGCCTGGCGGCCGACGGGCCGCTGGGACAGGTGGGCAACGCGGTGCACTATTTGGTCGGCGACCCCGTCGAGCAGACCTTCGACGACTTCGTCGCGCTCGGGCGCACGCTGCGGGAGAACGGCCGCTTCCCCGTCGTGCGGCCGTCGCTGCAGGTGGCCGGCCTGCGCCTGCTGCAGTGGCAGGCCTCCCCGCACGCGCTGGTGTCCGCGGAGGTGGTGCCGTTCCGGCCGCACCGCGGCGTCGTGCTGATCGTCGAGGAACCCACCGACGGGCGCCCGGACCAGTGGCTGCAATGGCTACACGCCGAACACCATCCGGCTCTGCTCGCCGAGCCCGGCACGGCCGGCGCGTGGACCTTCGGGTCGAGCGCCGGGTGGAGCCACCTGCCCCGCGGCTGGCGCACGGACCACCAATACATCACCGTCGTCTACCTCGACGACGACCCACTCGCCACCACCGACGCCCTGGCTCCCCTCATCGAGCAGCGGTGGCGCTCCATCGCAGTGCGGCCCGTGTTCGCCGGGCCGTTGCGCAGCATGGTCAGCTGGGACGCCTGGCGCTGAACACTGGGCTCTATAGTCCTCGTGGTGACCAGGGGAGGACGTGAGATGACCGACTCGCACCGGCGGCTGCTCAGGCTCGCCGCGGCGGGGCTCGGCGTGGTCGTGTCGGCTTGTGCCGGCAACGGCGCTCAGCCGCCGCCGGCCACGAGTTCGAGCCCGCCCCCGCCCGCCACGACCGTCATGGCGGGCGGCGACAAGCACACCATCACGACCAAGGTCGACTGCCAGCGCTCGGCCGCGCGGTCCGATGCGACGCCGTCGGAGTCGGGAACCCTGACCACCCGGATCAGCGTGCGCGACGACTCGGCGTCCGTGTCGCTGGCGCTCTCGGACGAAATGCCGCCCACCGTCGACGGCTTCGGCTTCTCGCTCAAGGTGGCCTCCGGGCAGTACCAGGTGCCCTACCAGGCGCCGCAGTCCGCGACCCAGGTGCAGGCGACCAAGGACGGCAACAGCTACACGGTGACCGGGACGGGCGACGGCGTGTCACCCGATCAGGGCGACGTCCACCCGGTGACGTTCGGGATCCACGTGACCTGTCCGTGAAACCCGCTGCGGCACCGGGTATTTCACGAGGAGCCAGCGGTCGCCTCGACCGCGATGACGACCGCCTGCAACAACCGCGCGAACTGCCCCGCGTCGCTGATGGTGCGGTCGCCGGCCACCAGCCGGGCGAACACACCCCCGATGAAGGTGGTGACGGCCGTCGTCTGCGCGTCGAGCAGCGCGGGGTCGTCGGTGTCGGGCTGCAGGTGCGCGACGGCTTCGCGGGCCATCGCGGTGATCCGCGCGACGAAGGCCTGCGACGTCTCGGCCAGCCCGGGGTCGCGCACGGCGTCCAGGAGCAGTTCGTGGCGGGCCCGGTTCAGCATCAGCCCAGGGCCGTCGGCCTGCATCATGGTCAGCTCCGCCAGGTGCGCGAACGGCGACTCGGGGTCGAGCGGCCGGTCGATCACCGACTTCAGGTTGGCGATATCGATCTCGGCGACGCGCTTGCCGACGCCCTGCAGCAGCGCGGCGCGGGTGCGGTAGTAGTACGACGTCGTGCCCTCGGGCACGCCGGCGTAGCGGTCGACGCGCCCGTGGGTCAGCCCGCGCGACCCGTGCTCGGCCAGCACCCGGATCGCGGCGTCGCACAGTTCGCGGCGGCGTTCGTCGCCGTCGCGTTTGCGTGGTGTGCCGCCGGCCATCAGCGCAGGACGGTCCCGCCGTCGATGTTGATGACCTGTCCGTTGATCCAGAAGCCCTCCTCCGACAGCAAAAAGGCGACCAGCGACGCGATGTCCGACGGCTCGCCCACCCGGGTTCCGCGGATCCGCTTGAGCGCGCCGGCCTCCAGCTCCGGCCACTGCGGCACGGAACGGATGGCGTCCGTCGCGGTGAACCCCGGCGCGACCGCGTTGCACCGGATGCCCTCCTTGCCCCACCGGGACGCGACATGCCGGGTGAGCGCGCCGATTCCGGCCTTCGCGGTGGCGTACGCCGGCCGCGCCGGCTCGCCCTGGAACGCGGCGGCCGAGGACATGTTGACGATCGCCCCGCCGCCGCGACCGAGCATCGACGGGATCGCGTACTTCATGGCTGCCACATACCCGCGCAGGCTCACCGCCACCACGCGATCCCACACGTCGAAATCGATGGTGACCACGTCGGTGTCCGCGCGGATCGTGCTCATGTCCGCGCCGACGTTGAACAGCAGGTCGACGCCGCCGTAGCCGGCCGAGGCGGCGTCGATCAGGCGGGCGACCGACTCGGGATCCGCCAGGTCGAACGCGACGTGGGTCGCCGTCCCGCCCGACGCGGCGATGCGCTCGGCGGTCTGGCGCGCGGCGTCGGCCGCGATGTCGCCGACCACCACCCGGCAGCCCTCCTCGCCGAGCCGGGCGGCCGTCGCCGCGCCGATGCCCGTCGCGCCGCCGACCACGACCGCGACCTTGTCCGCCAAACCCTGCAGTGCCATGGATATTGACTTTACCTCTAGAACTGTAGAGGATCGCCAGTCATGGCCGGAATTCATCGGGAGCGTCCGGGCGCGAACGATCTCGCGGCGGCGACGGACGCCCCCGCGGTTCCCCTGGGCGACGGCATCTGGGTGTCGCCCGGCGTCTCGAACGCCTACGCGGTCGCCACCGACGACGGGCGGGTCCACGTCAACACCGGGCTGGTCTTCGAAGGCCCGTTGCACCGCAAGGCCTTTGCCGGCGTGCCGGGCCCGGCCCGGGCCATCGTGATCACCCAGGGGCACGCCGACCACTGGGGCGGGGTGCACTCGCTGCGCGACGACGAGACCGACGTGATCATGCACCGCAACTACCGGTACTGGCGCGACGACAACCAGCGGCTGATGGGCTACCGCGTGCCCAAGACGTCGTTCGCGTTCCAGAAGTTCTCCGACGCGATGCTCGAGCATTTCAAAACGCTCGACCCGGCCACGATCGACTTCTCCTTCCCCGAACCGACCACGACCTTCGACCGGCGCCACGCCATGACGATCGGCGGGCGCGCCTTCGAGCTGGCCTGGACGCCCGGCGGCGAGACCACCGACGCGCTGGTGGTGTGGCTGCCCGAGGACCGGATCCTGTTCAGCGGCAACCTGTTCGGCCCGCTGTTCGGGCACGTGCCGAACCTGATGACCATTCGCGGCGACCGCTACCGCGACCCCGTGCTGTACATCGAGTCGCTGAACACGGTGCTGGAATACGGGCCGCGGCGGCTGATCACCGGCCACTTCGCCCCCATCGAGGGCGCCGACCGCATCGCCGAGGAGGTCACCGCGATGCGCGACGCCATGCAGGCCGTCCACGAGCGCACCCTCGAACTGATGAATGCCGGCGCCGACCTGCACACCGCCATGCGCGAGGTCGCAGTGCCCGAACACCTCGATATCGGCGAGGGCTACGGGAAGACCTCCTGGAACGTGCGCGCCATCTGGGAGATGTACACCGGCTGGTTCCGGCATCGCTCCACCACCGAGCTCTACGGCGTCCCACCGGATTCCGTCGCGGCCGACGTGGTGGCCGCCGCCGGCGCCGGCGCGCTGGTGGACGCCGCGCGCGCCCACGTGAACGCCGGGCGGCCCGTGCAGGCGCTGCACCTGACCGACCTGGTGCTGGCCGCCCAGCCCGGGCATGCGCCGGCGCGCGCGGTCGCCGCGGACGCGCACGAGGCGCTGCTGGGCGAAACCGAAAACTTCTGGGACAAGGCCTGGCTCACCAAGTCGATCGAGGAATTGAGGGCGCACGAATGAACACCGTCAGCTTCGACTTCACCGGCGCCAACGTGCTGGTGACCGGCGGCACCAGCGGCATCGGCAACGCGATCGCCGCCGCGTTCGCCAAGGCCGGCGCCGCGGTCACCGTGACCGGCACCCGCGGGTCGGCCGCGGACTACCCCGAAACCGACCTGGGCGCGTTCACCTACCGGCAGTGCCAGATCCAGGACCCCGATTCCGTCGACGCCCTGGCCGACGGCCTGGGCGAGCTGGACATCCTGGTCAACAACGCCGGCGGCCCCTACCCCGCCGGCGACGAATACGACCCCGACGGCTACGTCGCGTCGGTGACCCAGAACATGCTCGGCCCGATGCGGCTGACCATGCGCTGCCACGACCGCCTCAAGGCGAGCAACGCGCCCGGCGGCGCGAGCGTCGTCAGCGTCGTGTCGATGTCCGCGTTCCGGTCGGCGGTCTTCGTGCCCGGCTACGCCTCGTCGAAGATGGGCCTGCTCGCGCTGACGATGAACCTCTCCCGCCGATGGGCCGACGACGGCATCCGGGTCAACGCGATCGCGCCCGGGCTGATCGACACGCGAATGACGCACCCGGCCATGGGAATTCCCGCGGTGATGGACGTCGAGATCGGCTTCCACACCCCGCTGGGCCGGCCCGGGACACCGCAGGACTGCGCGGGCGCGGCGCTGTTCTTGTGTACCGACGCCGCCTCGTACATCACCGGCAGCACCATCGCCGTCGACGGCGGATACCTGACGGTCTGAACCATGAGCGACCTAAACGAATTTGCCAACATTGCGTCCCCCGACGACGTCCTCAAGCTGGCCGCGCAGCGCACCGGGCTCAGCGAGGTCGACTCCGACTCGTGGCGCGAGGGCCTGCAACTCATCCTCGACGACCTGAACAGCTCGCCGGCGTTCACGCCGTTCGGCCGCGAACGCATCCTGGGCGACGCCACCGATGCGCTGGGCCGCCGGCTCCAGGTCCACGCCTACATCCAGGAGCACCCCGAGGTCCTCGACGCGCCGGTCGAGCGGCCGCTGATCGTGCTCGGCATGCCCCGCACCGGCACCACGGTCATCAGCTACCTGCTCGACCAGGACCCGGCGCGCCGATCGCTGCTGCATTGGCAGTGCGTGCACCCGATACCCCCGGCGCCCACCGAGGCGCTGCGCACCGACCCGCGCTGCCTGGCCCTGCTGGAGGAACAGCGCAACATCCTCGCGATGGTCAAGCAGGCGAAAGTCGCTCTGCCGCACTGGGAAGACGCCGACGGCCCCACCGAGGACATGTTCATCCACAACCAGGACTTCAAGGGCCTGTCCTGGGACTCGTTCCTGTCCACCTCGCGGTATGCCGAATGGCTGTGCCACGAGGCCGACCTGACCAGCACCTACGAATACCAGAAGCGCTACCTGCAGGTGCTGCAGTCCACCGCGCCGGGCACCTGGAGCCTGAAGATGCCGTCGCATTCGGTGCACATCGACGCGCTGCTGAAGGTCTTCCCCGACGCCCGGCTCATCTGGGCCCATCGCGACCCCTACAAGGCGACCGGCTCGCTGTGCAACCTGTGGAAGCTGCCCAAGGGCATGGTGCTGCACCCCGACGCGATCGACCCGAACGCCATGGGGCGCAACGCCATGGAGCAGATGCGCCACCACGTCGAGCGGCCGCTGCGGGCGCGGGATCGCATCGGCGACGACCGCTTCTTCCACATGTACTACCACGAGATGATGCGCGACCCGATGGGCGTCATGCGCCGCATCTACGCCTGGGCCGACGAGCCGCTCACCGCCGAAACCGAAGCGCGCATGCGGGATTGGCTGGATGGGCATCCGCAGGACCGGTTCGCCCTCAACTCCTACCGCCTCGACGAATACGGCCTGACCATAGAGCGGCTCGAGCCGATCTTCGCCGAGTACCTCGACACGTTCGACATCGAAATGGAAGGCACGCCATGAAAGTGGCCATGGTGACCGGCCCCGGCCAGACCGCGGTCGTCGACGCGGACCGCCCGCGAGTAGGCGCGAACGACGTGCTCGTCAAGATGCGCGCCTGCGGCATCTGCGGTTCCGACGCGTTCTACATCACCATCGGCGGCGTCCCGCCCCGCCAGGGGCGCATGCCGCTCGGCCACGAGCCCGCCGGGGAGGTCGCCGAGGTCGGCGACGGGGTGTCCGGCGTCGCCGTCGGCGACCACGTGGTCGTCAACCCCATGGCCGCCCCCAGCAACATCATCGGCAACGGCGGCGCCACCGGCGGGCTCGCCGAGTATCTACTGATCGAGAACGCCGTCCGCGGAACGAGTTTGGAAGTCATCCCCGACCACATCCCGTGGGAGGTCGCCGCGCTCAACGAGCCGATGGCCGTCGGCCGCCACGGCGTCAACCGCTGCCGGCCCAAGGCGTCGGACAAGGTCGTCGTGTTCGGCGCCGGCCCGGTGGGGCTGGGCGCGGTGCTGGCGTTCAAATCCCTTGGCGTCAGCCACGTCGTGGTGGCCGACCTGGTGCCGGCCCGCCTGTCGAAGGCGCTGCTGATCGGCGCGGACGCCGTCGTCAACTCCGCCGACGAGGACGTCGTGAAGCGCCTCATCGAGCTGCACGGCGAGGGCGAAAGCATGTTTCCGGGCAAGGCGGGCACCGACATCTACCTCGACGCCGCCGGGGCGCCCGCCGTCGTCAACACCGCGCTGGCCGCCGCGAAGAAGGGGGCCACCCTGGGCATCGTCGGCGTCCACAAGGAACCGGTGCCCGTCGAGCTGGTCAACGTGATGAGCAACGAGATCAACATCGTCGGGTCCATGGGATACCCCGACGAGATCTTTCAGGTCACCGAGGATCTGGTCGCGAACTGGGAGCGCTACCAACTGATCGTCAGCCACACCGTCCCGTTCGAGAACGTCGACGCCGCACTCGAACTGGCGAGCACGCCGGGCGCCGCGGACAAGGTTGTCGTCACTTTTCCCTGACGCGCGTCTATGCTTGGCAGCTTGGACATCTTCGCGGAGTGGCAAAACGGCGGCACCGAGCTGCGCTGGCGCTCGACGACGGCCGCTAACGAAGGCCGCGAACTGTCCGTCTTCAGCCGCCGATGCGGCACCGCAGGAGCGCCCGCGCTGGTGCTGGTGCACGGCTTCCCGACGTCGAGCATCGACTACTTCGCCCTGTCCCGCGAGCTGGGCTCCGAGTTCGACATCTTCACCCTGGACTTCCCCGGCTACGGGTTGTCGGACAAGCCGCCGGCGCCGCACGCCTATTCGCTTTACGACGATGCGCGCCTGCTGGTCTACGCGATCACCCAGGCGTGGCAGCTGACCGAATTCCGGATGCTGGCCCACGACCGCGGCAGCAGCGTCGCCATGATCGCGCTCGAGATGCTGGCGGCGCAGGGACAGCCCGCGCCGGTCGATCTCATCCTGACCAACGCCAACATCTATCTCCCGCTGTCCAACCTGACGGTGTTCCAGACCGCCCTGCTCGACCCCGCCACCGGGCGCGACACCGCGGCCGCGACGACCCCGGAGACGCTGGCGGCCGGCCTGGGGTTCAGCACTTTCATGCCGCGCCGGACGCTCGAGGACCCCGAGATCGCCGCGCTGGCCAAGTGCTTCGCTTTCAACGACGGCATCCGCGTGCTGCCCGACACGATCCAATACCTCAACGAGCGCGCCGCCGACGAAACCGGTTGGCTGGAGGCGCTTTCCACCAGCCCGGTCAACACGACGGTGGTGTGGGGCATCCACGACAACGTCTCGCCGCTGCGCGTCCCCAACTACGTCTGGCACACCTACCTGAAGAACAAGCCCGGCCGCAACCGCTACTGGGTGGTGCCCGGCGCCGACCACTACCTGCAGTGCGACGCCCCCGCGCAACTGGCCCAGATCGTGCGCCTCACCGCCGCGGGCGAGGACGTCGCGCTGCAGACGCTCGGCAACCAGCCCGACGGCGCCGTCCTGGTGGACGCTAGCGCCTCCTAGCTGCCGCGAGCGTGCTGCTGGCCGCACGGTCGAGCTCGAATGTGCGGCTGGCCGCACATTCGAGCACGTCATCCGGTGACGACCGGCAGGCGCGCCCAGCCGCGCACGCTGGCGGTGTGCGCGCGCTGCGCGTTGGCGTAGTCGACGTCCCACTCCGGCCAGCGCTTGAGGACCTCCTCGAAGGCGACCCGGGCCTCCATGCGCGCCAGCGCCGAGCCCAGGCAGAAGTGCACGCCCTGCCCGAAGCTGAGGTGGCCGCCCTGGCGGTGGATGTCGAAGCGATCCGGGTCCGGGAACTGTCGCGGGTCGCGGTTGGCGGAACCGTTGAGCAGCAACATGAATGAGCCCTCCGGCACGGCGCGGCCGTAGTGCTCGGCGTCGCGGGCCACGTAGCGGGCCTGCACCGGCGACGGCGGCTCGTAGCGCAGCGTCTCCTCGACCGCGCCCGGGATCAGCGACGGGTCGGCGACCAGCTCGCGGCGCTGCTCCGGGTGATCCGACAGCAGCTGCCCCATGAAACCGATGAGCCGGGCCGTGGTTTCGTTGCCGGCGCCGGCGATCATGGCCGTGTAGGCCAGCACCTCGGTGCGCGACAGCGGGCGCCGCGTGCCGTCGGCCTCGTCGATCTCGGCGCGCAGCAGCTCGGTCATCAGGTCGTCGGACGGATGATTGGCGCGCCATTCGATGTACTCCGCGAACATGATGATCGAATCCTCGAACACCTTCTGGGTGACCTCGCCGGGGTCGCGGCTCTCGATGAACGACTGGTTGCGATCCCGGATGGCCTCCTGGTCGGCCTCGGGGATGCCCAGCAGGTAGCCGATGGTCCGCATCGGCATCATCGCCCCGAGGTCGACGATGAAGTCGAAGCCGCCGGCCCCGACCAACGGATCCAGCTCGCGCACACAGAATCCGCGCACCAGATCCTCGACGGCCAGCATGCGCCGGGGCGTGAAAACCCGGGACAGCAGCCGGCGGTGCAGGTCGTGCAGCGGCGGATCCTCGAACAGCAGGATGCCCGGCGGCACCTGAAGGTTGTTGAACAGGATGTCGGCGGTGGTGCCGCGACCGGACCGGTAGGTCTCCCAGTTCGGCAGCTCGCGCGCCACGTCCTCGTAGCGGCTCAGCGCGTAGAAGTTGTACTTCTCGTTGTAATACAGCGGCGCCTCTTCGCGCATCCGCTTCCAGACCGGATAGGGGTCGTCGTCGATCGCGACGTCGAACGGGTCGTAGTACAACTCGATCGCGCTGGTCATTCCCGATTCCCTTTCAACCGTTCCGGTGCAGGAAGCCGTGCAGGATGGCCTGGACGAGTTCGTCGACGATGGTCTCGCGCGACGGCGGCTTCGTCCCGAAGTAGGTCGAACGCAGCGCCGCCATGCCGGCGATCATCGCCACCGTCGAATGTGCCGGCAGGTCAGGGTGATCCGACCGCAACCCCCGCAGGTGCATGCCCTCGGCGCTGATCTGGCCGAGCGTCGTGATCGCCCGCCGGATCTCGGCGATGCCCGCGTCGGCCTTTTCCTCCTCGCTGAGCGCCTCGGACGCCATCAGTGTCAGCAGCAGGCCCTGGTGTTCGACGAACACGTCGTAGAGCTGCCCGACGAAGCGCCGCGCCAGCTCCTCCTCGTCGGTCTCCTCCGGGACGACCTCCCGCCACGTCTGGCCGAATTCGTCGACGAAGTTGGTGAACGGCAGCACGAGCGCCTCGCGGAACAGCGCCGCCTTCGAACCGAAGTGACGGAACAACAGGTGCTCGGTGACGCCTGCGGCCTGGGCGATTTCGCGCGTCGTCGTACTGCGGTAGTCCTGCCGGGCGAAGCGCGCCCGCGCGGTGTCGAGCAGCAGCTTGCGCGGCGCGCCGCGGGCGCGCCGCGTCGCCGGCTCGGTCGGGTTGGTTGTTGCGGTTCGCTGAGCCACCACCTTAAGATAGCACCCACTATCCAGAAAGGGGTGCGGACGTGGGCGCCGTCATCATGCTCGGCACGCTGTTCGGTCTGATCGTCCTGATATTCGGGTTGGTGCTCCGCTACGACCCGGAGGCGCGACGCCGGTGAGCGCCCAGATGACGCCGGTGATGGCCGGGGCACAGTACTTTTCGTACGCCGCGAGCATCGCGTTCCTGATCGCCGGCGTCTATCTGAGCTACCGGCGCCGCCGCATCCACCCGCTGTTGCTGCTCGGCATTTCGGCGATCTCGTTCTCCTGGATCGAGTCACCGTATGACTGGGCGATGTACGCGCAGTTTCCGCCCGGCCTGCCCCGCATGCCGTCCTGGTGGCCGCTGAACGTGACGTGGGGCGGGTTGCCGCTGGCCGTGCCGATCGGGTATGTCTCCTACTTCATCATTCCCGCGGTGACCGCGGCCGCCCTCGGGCGCTGGCTGAGCGCAAAGTTCAACTGGCGCAGGCCGATTACCCTGCTGGTCGTCGGGCTCGTAGTCGGCTTCTGCTGGGCGCTGTTCTTCAACGGCTACACGGGGGCCCAGCTCGGCAACTTCTACTACGGCTACGTGATTCCCGGCCTCGCGATCTTCGAGGGCACCAAGCACCAGTACCCGCTGTACGACTCGCTGGCCATGGGCATCCAGATGATGCTCTTCACCTATCTGCTCGGGCGCACGGATGCCGAAGGACGAAACGTCATCGACATGTGGGCCGACAAGAGATCGAAAACCCGGGGCCAGTCGGCGGTGCTTTCGGTCGTGGCCGTCATCGTCATCGGCCACCTGGTCTACGGCGCGGTGTTTGCGCCGCACCTGATTACCAAGCTGGGCGGCTACGTGACCGCGGGCCCGACGGAGCAGCTGTACCCCGGCGTGCCGAACCAACCCAAGTGACCCGCCCAACGTCGACTTGTTGAGGAAAATCCGCCCATTGCGGACAACTACTCGACGTTCGGCGCCCTACCGCATGAATACCGGCAGCTTCTCCCAGCCCCGCACGCTGGACGTGTGCGCCTTGCGGGCGTTGGCGTAGTCGACGTCCCACTCCGGCCAGCGCTTGAGGACCTCCTCGAGCGCGACGCGGGCCTGCATGCGCGCCAGGGCCGAGCCCAGACAGAAGTGCAGCCCATGGCCGAAGCTGAGATGGGTGGCGCCGCGATGGATGTCGAACTTGTCCCCGTCGGGATACCGGCGCTCGTCGCGATTGGCGGACCCGTTGAGCAGCAACATGATCGAGCCCTCGGGGACCGTGGTGCCGTGGCATTCGACATCGCGGGCGACGTAGCGCGCCTGCACCGGCGACGGCGCCTCGTAGCGTAGCACTTCCTCGATGGCCATCGGGATCAGCGACGGGTCGGCGACGAGCTCGCGGCGCTGGTCGGGATGTTCGGCCAGCAGCTGGCCCATGAACCCGATGAGGCGCGTCGTGGTCTCGTTCCCGGCGCCCGCGATCATGCTCGTGTACAGCAGCACCTCCGACCGCGTGAGCCGCCGCGTCCCGTCGCCGTCCGGAAGTTCGGCCTTGAGCAACTGCGTCATCAGATCGTCGGAGGGATGGTCCACCCGCCAGTCGATGTAGTTCGCGAACATCTCGTGGCTGTGCTCGAGAAAGTCTTGCGGGACAGCGCGGAACGTGCCCTCCTTCAGGGTGAGCTGGCTGCCACCCTTGTCGCGGATCGCCTCCTGGTCGTCCTCGGGGATGCCCAGCAGATACCCGATGGTGCGCATCGGCACCATCGCGCCCAGGTTCTCGACGAAGTCGAACCTCCCCGATCCCACCAGCGGGTCCAGCGCGCGCACGCAGAACGCCCGGGTGAGCGGCTCGATGGCCTCCATCCGCCGGGGCGTGAAAACCTTTGAGAGCACGTGACGATGGACGTCGTGGATCGGCGGATCCTCGAACAGGATGACGCCCGGCGGCAGGTCGATGCCGCTCATGATGATGTCCATGGTGGTCCCGCGGCCCGACTGGTAAACCTCGAAGTTCATCAGCTCGCGGGAGACGTCGTCGTAGCGGCTCAGCGCGTAGAAGTTGTACTTGTCGTTGCGGTACAGCGGGGCCTCGTCGCGCAGCCGCTTCCAAATCGGGTACGGATCGTCGTCGATGTCGAAATCGAAGGGGTCGTAGTACACCTCGGCGGTGCTCGCTCCCGTCACAGTGGCACCTTCCTCTCCGACAGGGCCTCGGGCAACACGACTTCGCCCACGCGCTTGAGGTAGGGCCACGCGACTTCCGGCGGCAACCCACCGCACAACGGCGACAGGTTGAGGACCTTGCCGGCGCGAACCCGCGAAATCGCCTCCGGCACAGAGATGATCACGTGCGATGCCGGCGCGGCGCGCAACTCGTCGACGGTCTGCACGTGCGAGAAGCCGGCCGTCGTCTCGTCCCCGGGATTCCAGGCGGCGTAGCTTCGCACGTCGTGCAGCAGGTGTTCGCCGAGCTCGTGCCACGCCTGGTCCACGTCGTCGGCGACGAAGACGACCGACGGGGTGTCGCGGCTGGGAAACATCGTCGGGCCTGGCGTGTGACCGTGCTTGCGGCAGGCCTCCTCGTAGGCCTCCTGCATGCCGGGTTCGTTGGCGTTGCCCAGCATGCCCAGGCCATATCTGCCGGCCCGGCGGGCCGCCGCCAGCGTTCCACCGCCCCACATCATCGACGGGCCGCCCACGGTCAGCGGCGTGGGCGTCACCGTGATGCGACGCCCGGCAACGTCGTGCACGGATTCCCCCGCGAGCAGGCGGCGCAACAGCCCGAGCTTTTCGTCGGCGAGCCGGCCGCGCTTGCTGATTTCCAGGCCGAAGTGCTCGAACTCCTCGGGCCGGTACCCCAGCGCCAGGGTGTAGGACGCCCGCCCCCCGCTGACGAGGTCGAGCACCGCCATGTCCTCGGCCAGCCGCACCGGGTCGTAGAACGGCAGGATCAGGATCAGGTTCATCGCCAACCGTTGCGTGCGCGCGGCGATGGCCGGCGCCAGGATCATCGGCGACGGCAGGTAGCCGTCCTCGGACCCGTGGTGCTCGCACAGCACCGCGGCCAGGCCGCCGTGGTCCTCGGCCCACGCGCACATCTCGGGTACGGCGCCGTACAGCGCTGCTGGCGGCGCTCCCCACGAGGGGGCTCGCATGTCGAAGCGCAGTGTGAACACACCCAACTCCTAGACAACCTAATATTTGTGCCACGTACGGTACGTGGCCCGCGAGAGCTGCGTCAACGTTTAGGCAAACACGTGGCGCGGCAAAGTCGTCGGGATGTCCAGCGAGCTGAGCAGGCCCGGCGGCGCCGCCACGACATAGGGAATCGCGTTGACCACCCGCATGGCCGTGGAGGCCATCGCCGCGTGGCCCGCGCCGTGGCCCTCGGCCTCCCCGAGGGTCATGACGCAGTGGATGTCGGGGTCGCCCTCGATGTCGACCCGATAGGTCGCGTCGCACTCCGACGTCGGCCACCCGGGCGCGACGTCGCGCGCCATCCGGATGACATGCTCGATCACGATCGCCTCGCGGCCGTTGACCACCCCGGCCGCGCGGGTGCGCACCGCCCCGCAAGTGCCCGCCGGGACGGTGCCGAACGCCACCTCGATGTCCCGACCGGTCAGCTCCCGATCGAGCGAACCGTTGATCCGCTCGACCTCCACCCCGAGCCCGGTCGCGATCATGTGTATCGGTGCCTTCCAAGCCATTTCGATGAAGCCGGGCTGGCTCATCATGGGCTCGAAGTCCAGAGGGCGAGCGAATCCCAGGCCGTCCATCATCACGTCGGCCACCGGGTAGTGGTCGTTGAGCGCGATCTCGCTGGCGGTGATGGTGCGGATGCGCTTCGACTGCGTCGTCATCAGCAGCGCCAGCTGGTCGGAGGCGAAGCCGGGAAAGATGCCCGATCCGTAGAACGACGCGCCGCCCGCCTTGGCCGCCGCCTCGAGCTGCTCGCGCCAGTCCGGGGCGAAGTACGACGGCGGGTGCACCAGGCTCGTCGACGACGTCGACACGACGTTGATGCCCGCGCCGAGCAGCCGCACGTAATCCGGCACGGCGGCGCCGTCGCGATCGGGACCGCTCGCCGCGTACACCACGGCGTCGGGCGCCAGCGCGATCAGCGCGTCGGCGTCGTCGGTGGCCGCCACCCCCAGCGGCCCGACGCCGGCCAGCTCGCCGGCGTCCTTGCCGACCTTGTCGGGCGAATACACCCATACGCCAACGAGTTCCAGATCCGGGCGGCGCCGGATCGCGTCGATGGCGATCGAGCCCACGCCTCCCGTCGACCACACGACAACACGCATCGGCATCCTCCTTACTCGTGGCCGCAAGCAGCCGCGGCGCGTTCGAGGTACGGCCACGCCACCGCCGGTGGCACGCCACCGCACAGCGGGTGCAGCGGCAGGGGCCGCCCGCCGCGCACGTACTCCGCCGCCTCGTCGGGGGTGAAGATGCGGTACGGGCCGCCCTCGGCGCGCAGCGCGTCGACGCTGTCGGCGCGGGTGATGCTGGCCACCGAATGGTCGTGCGGCCGGTACGACGCCGCCGTCACCGCGTCGTGCAGCAGGTACCGCCCGAGGGCCGCCCACGCCTCGTCCGGATCTTCGGCGACGAAAACCGTTGTCGGAGTGTCCTTTGCGGGAAACTGGTTCGGACCGGGCTCGTGCCCGTGGGCGCGGCACTGCTGCTCGTAGAACTCCCGCAGGCCCGGCCGCTCGGTCTGCGAGACGAACCCCAGCCCCAGGGCGCCGGCGCGCCGGGCGGCGGCCTTGCTCCCCCCGGCGATCAGCATCATCGGCCCGTCACAGGGCGGCGTGACCCGGACAGTGCGGCCCCGGTATTCGACGGGCTCGCCGCGCACCAGCGGGCCCAGCACGGCCAGGATCTCGTCGGCCACCCGGCCGCGGGTGGCCATGTCGATCCCGAAGTGGTCATATTCCTCGCGGCGGTGCCCCACCCCGAACGCGTAGGACACGCGGCCCCGGCTGATCAGGTGCAGGACGCTCATCTGCTCGGCGAGCCGGACGGGGTCCCACAACGGGATCGGCACCGCGGCCAGCAGGATCGCCAGGCTGCTAGTCCTACCCGCGATCGCCGAGGCCAGCAGCAGCGGCGCGGGCAGGTGACCGTCGTCGGCGCCGTGATGCTCCGACAGTACGGCGCGCACCGCGCCGCGCGTCTCGGCCCACGCGCACATGTCGATCGCCGCGGCGTAGAGGTCGGCGGCAGGCGCGGCCCAGCCCGGCGCGCGCATGTCGAACCGGAGCGTGAACATCAGCAGCAACCCTAACCTAAGATTTGTTCGTTAAGATAGTGTCTGCTTTCTTAAGGTCTCGAAAGTGCGGACTACCCAAGGAGGAACACGATGACGGCTCACCGCGTGGTGGTGTGGGCGACCGGTGGCATCGGGTCGATCGCGATCCGCACCATCCAACAGCGCCCGAACCTGGACCTGGTCGGGGTGTGGGTGCACTCCGAGGACAAGGTCGGCAAGGACGCCGGCGAGCTCGCCAACGGCGAGCCGATCGGACTCAAGGCCACCAACGACGCGGACGCGTTGATCGCCCTGAAGCCCGACTGCGTGGTCTACGCGGCCAGCGGCCCGGAACGCGATGCACTGGCGATCCCCGACTACGTCCGGTTGCTGGAGGCCGGGATCAACGTCGTCACCACCAGCACCACGCGGCTGGTGAACCCACACGCCTACGAGCCCGCGGAGTGGCGCGACCAGCTCGTCGCCGCGGCCAAACAGGGCCAGGTGTCGCTGTACGCGTCGGGGATCGAGCCGGGCTTCGCCGCGGACTACCTCCCGCTGGTGCTGTCCACCCAGTCGTCGTCCATCGAGAAGATCCACGCGTTCGAGATCGGCCTGTACGACGACTACGGCGTGCCCGACATCATGAGCGACGCACTGGGTTTCGGCCGGCCGCTCGACTACCAGCCCTGGATCGGCTTCCCGAGCGCGATCGCCGGCGAATGGCAGGGGCAGATCCGGTTGGTCGCCGACGCCCTCGGTGTGGAAGTCCAGGAAGTCCGCGAGCATTTCGACCGCGCGGTCACCAACCGGACGCTCGAGGTGGCGATGGGCACCGTGGAGGCCGGAACCTGTGGGGCGCTGCGCATGAGGGCGATCGGCGTGGTCGACGGCCGCGAGGCCATCGTCATCGAGCACGTCACCCGCCTCGCCCACGACGTCGCCCCCGACTGGCCGACCGGGATCGGCGACCTGTCCTACCGCATCACGATCGCCGGCGACCCCGACATCGACTGCACCCTGGCCGCGACGCTGAAGGACCCGCGCAAGGCCGGCATCGCGGGCATGACCTCCGGGGCGGGCGCCATGGTCGCCACCGCGATGCGCGTCGTCAACGCGGTGCCGTACGTCGTCGCCGCCAAACCCGGGCTGTTGAGCGCGGTCGACCTGCCGTTGACGATTCCCAAGCACGCGTTCGCCACTTAATCTCACCCGGGTGGCGTTCAACCCGCTCGAGGAACTCACGCTGAGCCAGCTGCGGCGTCGCACCAGCATGAAGTGGCGCGCGCACGCCGACGACGTGCTGCCGCTCTGGGTCGCCGAGATGGACGTGAACCTGGCGCCGCCGGTGGCCGACGCCCTGCGCCGCGCCGTCGACCTCGGCGACACCGGATACCCGAGCGGCGCCGCGTTCGCCGAAGCGGTCTCCGAATTCGCTTCGCGGCGTTGGCAATGGCACGATCTGGAGGTCGCCCGCACCGCCCTGGTTCCCGACGTCATGCTGGGCGTCGTCGAAATGCTGCGCCTGGTCACCGACCGCGGCGACGCCGTCGTCGTCAACCCGCCCGTCTACGCCCCGTTCTACGCGTTCGTGTCGCACGACGGCCGCCGGGTGATCGAGGCGCCGCTGGGCGCCGGCGGCCGAATCGACTTGGGCGCCTTGGAAGAGGCGTTCGTGCGCGCCGGCGCGTCGGGCGGCCGGGTCGCCTACCTGTTGTGCAATCCACACAACCCGACGGGATCGGTGCACACCGCCGAGGAACTGCGCGCGGTGGCCGAGCTGGCCCGGCGGTTCGGCGTCCGCGTCGTCTCCGACGAGATCCACGCGCCCGTCGTGCTGGCGGGCTCGCGCTTCGTGCCGTACCTGACCGTCCCCGGCGCGGAGGACGCCCTGGCCCTGACGTCGGGCTCCAAGGCGTGGAACCTGTCCGGGCTGAAGGCGGCCCTCGCCGTCGCGGGCCCGGAGGCCGCCGCCGACCTGCGCCGCATGCCCGAGGAGGTCAGCCACGGCCCGAGCCACCTGGGCGTCATCGCGCACGCCGAGGCGTTCCGCAGCGGCGGCGACTGGCTCGACGCGCTGCTGGATGGCCTGGACGTCAACCGCGCGTTTTTGGGTGAGCTGGTCGCCGAGCACCTGCCCGGGGTGAAATACCTGTGGCCGCAGGGCACTTACCTCGCCTGGCTGGACTGCCGGGGTCTCGGGTTCGAGGAGGAGGCGTCCGACGGGCTGGCGGTGGTGGCCGACCTGGCCGGGCCGGCGCGTTGGTTCCTCGACCACGCGCGGGTCGCGCTCAGCTCGGGGCACGTCTTCGGCACCGGCGGGGCCGGGCACGTGCGACTGAACTTCGCGACCTCGAGGGCCATTCTCGAGGAGGCCCTAGCGCGCATGGGCGGGGCGTTGCGGCGGTAGCGGAATCGCCTTCGAGGGCCTCGCTTTTCGCTACGCGGGAATGTCTTCGGTGCCGCGGTCGAGGTTGCGGAAGCCGGCCGCGGGTTTTTTGAGGCCCACCAGGAACGGCAGCGAGGTCAGCTCGAATTTCGCCGTCGCCCCGAACCGGCCGAGGAAGCCGCGCGCGGGCAGCACGGGCGGTACCTCGGAGGTGGCCAGGTCGATGTAGTGCGTCGAGGTTTCGCCGATGCCCTCGAAGTGGTGGACCAGCGGCTTGCACAGCCCGCGCACCGGGTCGTCGAGGCACGCGGCGACCGGATCGGTCATCAGCACGTACTCGAGCACCGGCACCGTGTTTTTCAGCATCCGGTGCACCAGGATGACGTCGACGCCGGCCAGTTCGCTGTGCCGCTTGACCCGTTGCTCCGCGACCTCGCCGAGGTGGACGACGAACTTGAGCGAGAGGTTGTCCAGCTGCGAGCAGCTCGCGCATTCGCAGGCGATGTCGCGCTTGAACCGCTCGCGCTTCGCGAGGAACGCTTGGCGCATCCGTGACAGCCGGTCGCACACCAGCACTTTGGCGTTTCCGTCGGGCTCCCAGAAGAACGCCGCGTCGCCTTCGAGCTTCGCCAGTTTCAGGCCTTTGCCGGCGTCGATGACCGACTCCAGCAACCCGGCCACCGTCTGCTGCGCGTGCGCGAGGTGGGTGCGGTTCCAGTGCATGTAGTGGGTGTAGCCGCCGATGTCGGCGATGAGCAGGACCGCGCGCCGGATGGCCATGATGTGCGCAGTTTAGTGGTTGCCGGTCAGCGCCTCAATGAATTTCCCACTGGACGAAATCGCCGCGCCGCGAGAGGCTTGCACAGGTGCGACCCACGAGGAGCCGAATATGCGTGTGCTGCGAACCCCCGAATCCCGATTCGAAAATCTGGAGGGCTATCCGTTCGTAGCGAACTACCTCGACGTGGCGGCCAGCGACACCCAGCCCCTGCGCATGCACTTCCTCGACGAGGGCCCGTTCGACGGCCCGCCGATCGTGCTGCTGCACGGCGAGCCCACGTGGAGCTACCTGTACCGCACGATGATTCCGCCGCTGGCCGATGCCGGGATGCGCGTGCTGGCGCCCGACCTGATCGGATTCGGCCGCTCCGACAAGCCCGGCGAGATCGCCGACTACACCTACCAGCGGCACGTCGAGTGGGTGACCGCCTGGTTCGAGCGGCTCAACCTGAAGGACGTCACGCTCGTCGTGCAGGACTGGGGGTCGCTGATCGGCCTGCGCATCGCCGCCGAGCAGGGCGACCGCATCGCGAGGCTGGTGGTGGCGAACGGCTTCCTGCCCACGGCGTCGCGGCGCACCCCGCCGGCCTTCTACGCGTGGCGCGCCTTCGCGCGCTACTCCCCCGTGCTGCCCGCCGGACGCATCGTCTCCGTCGGCACCGTGCGCCGGGTGCCGCCGAAGGTGCGCGCCGGCTACGACGCGCCCTTCCCCGACAAGACCTATCAGGCCGGGGCCCGCGCGTTCCCCCAGCTGGTGCCGACGTCGCCGTACGATCCGGCGATCCCGGCCAACAGGGCGGCCTGGAAGGCCTTGGGCGGCTGGGAAAAGCCGTTTCTGGCCATCTTCGGCGCGCGCGATCCCATCCTCGGCCAGGCCGACCGCCCGCTGATCAACCACGTCCCGGGCGCGGCCGGCCAGCCGCACGCCCGCATCAACGCCAGCCACTTCATCCAGGAAGACGCCGGACCCGAACTGGCCGAGCGCGTGCTGGCGTGGCGCTAACTCTTTTGGTGCCGACCGTCGACTTGTTGTCGCGATTTTGCGCCGGGCGGCACAACTACTCGACGTTGGGCGCCTAACCGGTGACGGCGAGCACCGCCGCGGCCAGCTCCGGGCGGCACACCACCACGTCCGGCAGCTTGGGGTCGGGCTGGTTGTAGGCCAGCGCCGACCCGTCGATGCGGGAGGTGTGCAACCCGGCGGCCCGGGCCACCGCGACCGGGGCCGCCGAGTCCCATTCGAACTGCCCGCCGGCATGCACGTAAACGTCCGATAGGCCCTGGACGATCGACGCCACTTTCGCTCCGGCAGAACCCATTTCCACCAGGACGCCGTCCAGCGCGTCGCGGACGGCGAGCGCGATCGCGGGCGGGCGGGTGCGCGAGACCACGATGCGCGGCTGGTCCGGCGCGGCGGGCGGCGCGGCGACGTGCGGCGTGGCCAGCGTGGCCCCCTGCGCGGGCAGCGCCACCGCACCGGCGACGAGCTCGCCGGCCTCCCACAGCGCGACGTGCACCGCCCAGTCGTCGCGGCCGAGCTCGGAAAATTCGCGCGTCCCGTCGAGGGGGTCGACGATCCAGACGCGCTCCGAGCGCAGCCGCACCGGGTCGTCGGCGCCCTCCTCCGAGAGCACCGCGTCGCCGGGCCGCTCGCCGATTAGCGCCTCCATCAGGAAATCGTGGGATCGCTTGTCCCCCGCCGCTTTCCGCTCGCCCGCGTCGGCGTCGGCGAATTCCTCCCGAACCGCCAGCAACAGCCGCCCCGCCTCGGTGGCCAACCGCGCGGCCAGTTCGTGGTCATTCATGCGCATGTCCTCAAGTTGGTAGTTTTGGCCAAATTTACCGTGCTATGACTCGGGCGCCGGACGCCACCCACGCCCGCCGTTTCTGACTTAACCTGGTGATTGTGAGCGGGGGCAACGTCTCATCATCGAGCCGGTTGCGTTTTCCGGGGGGCAACCTGGGAGTGGCCGGTGCCGTCGTCGGTGTGCTGCTGATCGCTGCGGCCGCGTTCGCCGCGGTCAAGCTGACCCACGGCAACGACGGCGCGTCGGCGCCCACGGGCCCACCGGCGGCCCCGACCTACTTCGCCATCCCCGGGTGTTACAACCCGTCGGTCCCGCCGACCGAGCGCCCGAAGAAGCTCAACGTGCTGGGGTGCGCGAGCGTAGCCGTTGCGCTGCAAGACATGTCGTGGACGTCATGGGGCCCGGACGGCGCCGACGGCAGCGGCACCGCCGTTTTCAAGATCTGCGACCCCAATTGCGCGGCCGGGTATCAGCTGACCGACCCGGTCGTCGTGCACGCGTGGAATCCGCAGCCGCCGCGGCCGGACGCGATCTGCCAGGCGGGGCTGAAGATCTTCGCCGACATGGTCCTGGCGTTCCCCAAGGCGGCCCCGCCGCCGTCGGCGCAGAAGACGAACACCCAATACAACGGGATGCCCGCGGTGCACTACGTCGACTACTCGGGCGCCAACGGACGCGACGCCCAGTTCATCGGCTACACGTTCTGCAACTGAGCCTGACGGCGGCGACCCACATCGCCCGGCTCCGCCGCGCTCGTGATCGCCGCTAGACCTCGATGACGACGGCGCCGCCCTGGCCGCCGCCCGCGCACATCGCCGCGATGCCGATGCCGCCGCCGCGGCGGGCCAACTCGTAGGCCAACGTGGTGACCATGCGGGCGCCCGAGGCGGCGATGGGGTGCCCGAGGCTGCACCCGCTCCCGGAGAAGTTCACCTTCTCTTCGTCGATGCCGTACTGCCGGCACGCCGCGATCGGCACCGAGGCGAACGCCTCGTTGATCTCCCACAGCGCAACGTCATTCACCGACAGCCCGGCCCGCTCCAGCACCTTGCCGATCACCTTGACCGCGCCCAGGCCGGTGTCCCGCGGCGCCACGCCGGCGGCTGCCCACGCGCGGACGGTGCCCATCACGTTGAGCTTCTCGGCCTCGGCGTAGTCGCGGGCGACGAGCGCGACGGCCGCGGCGGCGTCGTTGGTGCCGCTGCTGTTGCCCGCGGTGATCGAGAATCCCTCGATCTCGGGGTGCAGCACCTTGAGGCCGGCCAGCTTCTCGACGGTGGTGTCGCGGCGGGGGTGCTCGTCGACGCAGAACTCGGTGACCGAGCCGTCGGGCTGGGTGATCTTGAGCGGGATGATCTCGTCGAGGAACTTGCCGGCGTCGATGGCGGCGATGGCGCGCTGGTGCGAGCGGGCGGCCCAGGCGTCCATCTCCTCGCGGCTGATGCCGACCGCCTGCGCGGTGTTCCACCCCACGGTGATCGACATGTCCTTGGTGGGTGCGTCGGGCGCCTCGACGTGGGTCGGCGGCATCCAGCGCTCCTCGAACTTCAGCTCGGGGCCGGGGATGCGCTGGTTCATCAGCGGGGTCATCGACAGCGACTGCACGCCGCCGGCGATGAGCACGCGCTCCATCCCGGAGCCGATCTGGGCGGCGGCGTTGCCGATGGCGGTCAGGCTGCCCGCGCAGTGCCGGTTCACCGACTGGCCGGGGATGTCCTCCAGACCCGTCGCCGCGGCCGCGTACCGCGCCAAATCGCCTCCGCCGTAATGGGATTCGGCGAAGATCAGGTCGTCGATGGCCGACGGGTCGACGCCGGAGCGGCGCACGATCTCGGGCAGCAGCGTCGTGATCAGCGTCTCGGGCGGCGTGTTGACCAGCGTTCCCTTGAAGGAGCGGCCGATCGCCGTCCGGGCGGCTCCGACGATCACGGGTGTAGCCATGTTCTACCTCATCGCATCAGGCGGCGTTTGTGGACCTCGTAGCCGCGAATCGTATCAAATACTGTATGAGCAATAGTAACGGGCTAAGTTCCTGAGCAGGGCGGAGGTCGACCGGTGAGAACCAAGGGTGCGTTGATCTGGGAGACGAACCGGCCGTGGTCGGTCGAGGAGATCGAGATCGGCGATCCCCGCCGCGGCGAGGTGACGGTCCAGTTGGAGACCGCGGGGCTGTGCCACTCCGACCACCATTTGCTGACCGGCGACTTCCCCATCCCGAGCTTTCCGGTGCTGGGCGGCCACGAGGGCGCCGGGATCATCACCGAGATCGGCGAAGGGGTGGAGAATCTCGCGGTCGGCGATCACGTGGTGATGTCGTTCATCCCGTCGTGCGGCACGTGCATTCCGTGCCAGACCGGGCTGCGCAACCTGTGTGACCTCGGCATGGGCCTGCTGTCGGGGGCCTCGGTGTCCGACGGGTCGTTCCGGGTGACGGCCGGCGGCCGCGACGTCATCCCGATGTCGCTGCTGGGGACGTTTGCGCCGTATGTGGTGGTGCACCAGACCTCGGTGGTCAAGGTCGATCCCGCGATCCCCTTCGAGGTGGCCTGCCTGGTGGGCTGCGGGGTGACGACGGGCTACGGCTCGGCGGTGCGCAGCGCGGGGGTCGCGCCGGGCGAGGACGTGGCCGTCGTCGGCATCGGCGGGGTCGGCGTCGCCGCGCTGCAAGGCGCGCGGATCGCTGGGGCCCGGCGGGTGTTCGCCGTCGACCCGGTCGAGTGGAAGCGCGAGCAGGCGCTCAAGTTCGGCGCCACCGAGGCGTTCGCGGACGTGACCGAGGCCTTCGCCCGGATCGCGGAGGCCACCTCCGGTCGCATGTGCCACAAGGTGATCGTCACCGCGGGCCGGTGTGAGGGCCACGAGGTCGAGTCGTGGATGGGGCTGACGGCCAAGGGCGGGGTGTGCGTGCTGACCTCGATGGGCAGCGTGATGGCCACCGACGTCACGCTGAACCTCGCGGGGTTGTCGCTGCTGCAGAAGAGCTTGCAGGGCAGCCTGTTTGGCGGTGGCAACCCGCAACACGACATCCCCGAGATCCTCGAGCTCTACAAGCTGGGTCAGATCAACCTCGACGACATGGTCACCCGCGAGTACACGCTCGAGCAGATCAACGACGGCTACCGCGACATGCTCGAGGGCCGCAACATCCGCGGCGTCATCCGATTCACCGACGCCGACCGTTGACGATGTGACCGGCTCCCTGGTGGGTCGCCCGGTGCCCACGACACAATGGGTCGATGACCACCACCCCGCTGATTGCACGAGACACCCGGACCGCCGCCCGCCGCGTCGGGGCGATGCTGATGGGCATCGGCACCGTCCACTTCCTCGCGCCCAAACCGTTCGACGACATCGTTCCCGCCGAGCTGCCCGGCGATGCGCGGCTGTACACCTACGCGTCGGGCGTCGCCGAGGTGGCGATCGGCGCGCTGCTGTTGCCGCGCCGCACCCGGCGGTTGGCCGCGCTGGCGGCCGTCGCGCTGTTCGTCGGGGTGTTCCCGGCCAATGTCAACATGGTCCGGCTGTGGTGGGGCAAGCCGTGGCCGATGCGCGCTGTGGCTCTGGCCCGGCTGCCGCTGCAGATTCCGATGATCACCGCCGCGCTCAAGATCCGGCGCAACAGCTGATCGTCTCAAACTCTTTGGCATACAACCGGATAATCGACGGTCGCACGGGAGGTTGCGGTGGGGAGGACGGGGCTCGCGGTTCTGCTCGCGGTGGCGGCTGCGCTGATGATGGGCATCGGCGACGTCATCCAGCAGCGGTCCGCCCAGCAGGTCACCGACCAACAAGTCGGCACCGTCGCCCTGTTCGGCCGGCTGCTGCGCGATCGGCGGTGGTGGGCGGGCAGCCTGGTGGCCGCCGCCGGGTTCGGTCTTCAGGCCGCGGCGCTCGGCGTGGGTTCGGTGGTGCTGGTGCAGGCGCTGCTGGTGACCTCGTTGCTGTTCGCGCTGCTCATCAGCGCGAGGGCCAACCACCGCAGAATCACTCGCTCACAAGGGATCTGGGCCGTGCTGCTAGCCGCCGCCGTGACCGTCGTCGTTATCGTCGGCAACCCGCAGGCCGGGCACCCGCGCGGGTCCCTGGGGACCTGGGCCGTCGTGGCGTTGGTCATGGGCCCGGCGGCCATCGCGTGCGTGGTGGGCGCTCGCGTCTTCTCGGGCTGGGCCAGCGCGCTGCTGCTCGGGCTGCTGTCCGGCTCGCTGTGGGGCCTGTTCTCGGTGTTGACCAAGGGCGTGGTCGACCAGCTCGACCGCGGCATCCCGGCGCTGCTGCGCCTACCGGAGCTGTATGTGCTGGCGGTGCTGGCGATCGCGGCGACGGCCTGGGAACAGTCGGCGTTTCGGGCCGGCCCGCTCACTGCGTCGCTGCCCGCCGTGACGGTCGCCGAGCCCCTCGTCGGGTCGCTGCTCGGCGTCGCCGTGCTGGGCGAGACCCTGAGCGCCAAGGGCGCCGGCCTGATCCCGCTCGCTATATCGGCCGCGGTGGTGATCGCCGCGACGGTCGCGCTGGCGCACAGCCAGGCCGCCGCCGCCCCGGCGACCGGCGAGCCCGCCGACCCCCACCACCCGGCGGCAAAATCAGGCCTGCCGTGAACCGACGCGATGCAGGGTGCCATCCGGATCGATGTAGGCGAATTCCCTTAAGCCATAGGGCGTGTCGTGCGGCGCGATCAGGCGGCCGTCGAGGCCTTCCAGCGCTTGCCATTCCGCGTGCAGCGCGTCGGCGTCGCTGACGTAGAGGTACACGCTGGCCGCGGTGCGCAGTGGATCGTGCTCGTCCCATTCGGTGAGGTGCAGCGAGACGGACCCGCGGTCGACGAACCCGTAACGCTCGGGGCCCGCGTAGCCGTGGGCGTCGAATCCGAGTCTTCGGTACCGCTCCAGGGCGGCGTCCAGATCCCGGACGGGGACGATCGGTGACACGGAGTCGAACGCGATTTCGGGCACACCAGAGTTTCTCAGGTGTCAGGTCCAAATCATGCGGGAGGCGCGACCCTGTCGTATGCTCCTCCCGCAAACAACCTCTGAACAGCTGACGCGTGGGGGTGCGCGACCGCTTGAGGAGCCGACTCAAGCACGAAGGGCACCTGAACATGCGCACGCACAAGGCCGCAGCCGTCGCCGTCGCCGCCGGATTACTTCTCGCGGGCTGCGACAGCGGCGACGGGGGCGGCACCGCCTCGTCGTCGACGACCACCACGACCCCCGCTAAGCCGCCGGTCGCTCAAACCGCGCTGGCGAGCCTCATGCTCACCCCGCCCGAGATCGACAGCGCGCTGGGCGCCACCGGAACGACGGTCGTCGACAAGTCCGACACCCTGGCCGACGACAGCAATTCGCCCTATCCGCAGGGATACAAATTCCCGGCCGAGTGCCTCTACGTTCAGCATCCCGGGGAGGCGCCCGTCTACGCCGGCAGCGGAAACACCGCGTCGCACCGGGAACGCACGTCGACGACGCTTGCGCCCGCGTCGAATGATCCAGACCCCGAGGTGACTCAGGTGGTCGTGTTGTTCCCCTCGGCCAAGGAGGCCAGCGCCTTCTTCACCACCTCCACCCAGCGCTGGCCCGCCTGCGCCAACCGCCAGGACACCATTCCCGGCGACGCGGACACCCCGGAAATCGTGTGGAAGGTCGGCGCGGTCTCCAACGCCAACGGGGTGCTGAGCACCACCACCGCGGTGACCGCGACCAAAAACGGCACCACGCTGTCGCAGAACTGCCAGCGCGCGCTGATCGTGCGCAACAACGTCGTGATTGACGTCGACGCGTGCCGCAAGGACCCGGGTGACCTCGCGGTCACCGTCGCCAATCAGATCGGCGGTAAGGTCGACAAACAGTAGGGCGTGCGGCTGAATTCCTCAGCGCGGCAACGGACGGCGGCTGGCCGGGGCGGTGAAACCTTCGGTGTCGTCGAAGAACGCCCAACGCCCGGCGTCCTCGACCTCCATGCGCCAGCCCAGCTCCGTGCTACCGGCGCAGGCGTTGGTGAACCAGGCGTGTGCGGCCTCGGCGCCGTCGAAATTCTTCGTCGCCACAACCTGGCCGTGTGGGTCGAGAATCCGGAACTTGGCCATGCGGTGTGGTTATCCCTTCCACCCGGCATCTAATCGCATTTCGGGCCGGCTGGCTAGTGCTCAGACCGTGCGGGCCAGGCGGTCGGCGAGCAGCTCGGCGAATCGCGCCGGGTCCTCGAGCGCGCCGCCTTCGGCGAGAAGCGCTGTGCCGTAAAGCAGCTCGGCCGTCTCGGCAACCGCCGCATCGTCGGCGGCCTCCTTGTGCGCGTCCCGCAGCCGCGTCACAAGCGGGTGATTCGCGTTGAGTTCGAGGATCCGCTTGCCGACCGGAATATCCTGTCCCGACGCGCGATAGAGCCGCGCGAGCGCCGGGGTGATCCCGAAGGCGTCGGTGATCAGGCAGGCCGGCGAGTCGGTCAGCCGGGTCGACAGCCGCACCTCCTTGACGTGCTCGCTCAGCGTCTCGGTCAGCCAGGCCAGCAGGTCGGAGAACTCCTTTTGCCGCTCCTCGCGCTCGGCCTCACTGGTGTCGTCGCCGGAGTCGAGGTCGACCTCGCCCTTGGCCACCGACTGCAGCGGTTTGCCGTCGAACTCGGTCACCGTTCCCACCCACACCTCGTCGACCGGGTCGGTGAGCAGCAGGACCTCGTAGCCCTTGGCCTTGAAGGCCTCGAGGTGCGGCGACTTGAGCAGCTGCTGTCGGGTCTCGCCGGTGGCGTAGAAGATCTGCGTCTGGCCCTCTTTCATGCGCTCGACGTACTCGGCCAGGGTGGTGGGCTCGTCGTCGCTGTGCGTCGAGGCGAACGAGGCCACCCGCAGCAGCGTGTCCTGGTTGTCGAAGTCGCTCAGCAGGCCCTCCTTGAGGACCCGGCCGAACTGGGTCCAGAAGGTGCGGTAGTCGTCGGGCCGCTCGGACTGGATGTCCTTGATGGTGGACAGGACCTTCTTGGTCAGCCGGCGGCGGATGGCCTTGATCTGCCGGTCTTGTTGCAGGATTTCCCGAGATACGTTGAGCGACAGGTCTTGTGCGTCGACGACGCCCTTGACGAAGCGCAGGTACTCGGGCATGAGCTCGTCGCAGTCGCCCATGATGAACACGCGCTTGACGTAGAGCTGGACCCCGGTGGTGGCGTCGCGGTTGAACAGGTCGAACGGGGCGCGCGACGGAATGAACAGCAACGCCTGGTATTCGAACGTGCCCTCGGCCTTCATCGCGATGACCTCGAGCGGATCGTCCCAAGCATGTGCGATGTGCTTGTAGAACTCCTTGTACTCCTCGTCGGAGACCTCGTCCTTGGGCCGAGCCCACAGCGCCTTCATCGAGTTGAGGGTCTCGACCTCGGTGGTGACGGTCTCCTCGCCGCCATCTTCGGCGGGGGCCTCTCGTTTCTCGACCTCCATCCGGATCGGCCAGGCGATGAAGTCGGAGTACTTCTTGACCAGGTTGCGGATCTTCCACTCCGCGGTGTAATCGTGCAGCTCGTCCTCGGCGTCCTCGGGCTTGAGGTGCAGGGTGACGGAAGTTCCCTGCGGGGCCCCCTCGACCGACTCGATGGTGTAGGTGCCCTCGCCGCTCGATTCCCACCGGGTCGCGTCGCTCTCGCCGGCCTTGCGCGTGAGCAGCTCGACCTTGTCGGCGACCATGAAGCTCGAGTAGAAGCCGATGCCGAACTGGCCGATCAGCTCCTCGGACGCCGCGGCGTTCTTGGCCTCGCGCAGCTGCTGGCGCAGCTCGGCGGTGCCCGACTTGGCCAGCGTGCCGATCAGGTCCACCACCTCGTCGCGCGTCATGCCGATGCCGTTGTCGCGCACGGTGAGCGTCCTGGCGGCTTTGTCGACGTCGATCTCGACGTGCAGATCGGAAATGTCGACGTCGAGGTCCTTGTTGCGGAACGCCTCCAGGCGCAGCTTGTCCAGCGCGTCGGAGGCGTTCGAGATCAGCTCCCGCAGAAACGAATCCTTGTTGGAGTAGACCGAGTGGACCATCAGATCCAGCAGTTGCCGGGCCTCCGCCTGAAACTCCAGCTGCTCGACACGCGCGTTCATGACATTCCCTGCACTTTCCTTCCGGACACGACGCCTCAAATTTACCGAGATGCCGATGGTGCGCGCCCGGGGGCTGGCCCTACCCTGAACAGCATGTCCGTTGCGCAACGCGAACGTGCCGCCCTTGTCCAGACCATGCGCGCGGTGGGGCCGGACGCGCCCACCCTGTGCGAGGGCTGGACGGCCCGGGACCTGGCCGCCCACCTGGTGATCCGCGAGTACCGGCCCGACGCCGCCCCGGGCATCATGATCCCGTTCTTCGCCGGCCACACCGAGAAGGTGCAAAACGAGGTGGCCGGACGCAACGACTGGGCCGAGCTGCTGGACAAGGTGGCGTCCGGTCCCCCGATCTACTCGCCGTTCAAGCTGCTCGACCCAGTGGCCAACGTCGCCGAGATGTTCATCCATCACGAGGACGTGCGCCGCGCGCAGCCGGGCTGGGAGCCCCGCGTGCTCGAACAGGCGCTAGCCGGTTCGCTGCGCCGCACGCTTCGCCTGATGGCCCGGATGACGCTCTCGAAGGTCCCCGGGCGGGTGGCGTTGCGGACGCCCGAGGGCAAGACGGTGCTGACGGCGGGCTCCGGGCCGACGGTCGTGGTGACCGGCCTGCCCGAGGAGCTGCTGCTGTTCTCCGTCGGGCGTGCGGCGCGGGTCGAGTTCGACGGCGACGCGGCGGCGATACAGGCGGTGCGCGACGCGCCCAAGGGGCTATAGGCGGCCGTAGGCCTCGCGCAGGTCTTTCTTGACGACCTTGCCGAATTGGTTGCGCGGCAACGCATCGACGATCACCAGGCGTTCGGGATGCTTGTAGCGGCTCAGCCCACGCGAACGGCAGTGCTGCACCAGGGATTCCAGCGACACCACGTCGGCCGAGGCAGGCACCACCACGGCGCACACGCGCTCGCCGGTGCGCGGGTCGGGCACCCCGATGACGGCGACGTCGGCGACCGCGGGATGGGTGGCGAGCGCGTTCTCGACTTCGAGGGCCGAGACGTTCTCCGCGTTGCGGATGATCGCGTCCTTGATCCGGCCCGTCACGCGCACGTTGCCGTCGGCGTCGACCATCCCGAGATCGCCGGTGCGCAGCCAGCCTTCGGCGTCGAAGCCGTCGGCGTCGAGGGCGGCGTCGGCGTAGCCGAGGAAGCACTGGGGCCCCTTGAGGCGCAGCTCCCCGTCGACCACCCGGACGCTGACCCCGGGTCCCGGTTTGCCGACGGTGTGGTCGAGCACCTCGGGCGCGGCGGTGAGCGACGGTGAGGTCGCCACCGGGAACTCGGTGAGTCCCCACGCGTTGGAGATGCCGGGCAGGCCAAGGGTTTCGCGGACCTGGTTTCCCAGCTCGGCGGTGATCGGGGCCCCGCCGGCCAGGCAGCCCCGCACGTGCGGGAACAGCGGCGTATCCCCATGTGCTCGTTGGGCTTCCAGGAAGCCGACGAAGAACGGGGTCGCCGTGCCCAGGAAGGTCGGGTTGTGCGCCGCGATGGCGAACGGTGTGGCGGCCGGGTCGAACGCCTCGAACAGCGCCAACCGCATGCCGGTCAGGAGCGCGGTGGCCAGCATGACGGCGCCGCCGATGTGGGCGATCGGGAAGGCGATCGGATCCACGTCGCTGTCGGTGATGCCGATCATGTCGGCCAGCCCGCGTGCGGGGGCGATCACCGACGCGTCGGTATGACGGATCCCTTTGGGGGCCGCGGTGGTCCCCGACGAGTAGTAGATCCATCGGGTGTCGCCGGCGGGTTGCGGCGGCGGTGCGAGCGCGTCGGCGGCCGCGCGGGGCAGCCGGAGCTCGCCGGAGCGCGGCGGGGAGGCCAGGTCGACGGTGATGACGTCGAATCCCCTGTCCGCGGCCAGCGCCCGCGCCAGCTCGTCGTAGTCGAATCCGCGCCAAAGCTGCGGCACCACAAGGTATTCGGAGGACAGTTGCGCGGTGATGAAGCCGACCTCGTGCTCGCGCAGGATCGGGATGATCGGGTTTTGCACCGCGCCCAGGCGCGCCAGCGCCGCCATGACGACAGTGGTTTCCAGCGAGGTGGGCAGCTGCCACGACACGACGGCGCCCGGCCCTATCCCCCGTTTAGCGAAGGCGGCGGCCGTCGCGCAGGCGGCATCGTGGAACTGGCGCGCGGTCAGGGCGCGTCCGTACGCGTCGGCGAGCAGCGGCCGGTCCGACCCGCGCCGCGCGGCGTCGGCGATCAGCCGCCAGAAGGTGACGTCGCTCATCCTTCCGGCAGTTTGGTGGTGGGCCGGAATCCGGAATGCGCGATCGCGACGGACACCGCGCTGCCGATCGGGCCCTTCTGGTCGACGAGGACCGCCGAGCCGGTGGCCACGCCGTCGTCGCTGTAGTGCGTGAGCGAGGCCAGGCCGATGTACGGCCCGTCCGGTAGCCGGGTCAGGGTGAGGGTGTAGTCGGCGTTGATGAACTGCAATCCGTTTGTGCCCCAATTGGCGAGCGACGCGGTGATGTCGGCGGACATCGCCGCGCGGGTGAACGGGCTGAGCGGTTCGCCGTCGATCAGCGAGCGCGTGTCGTGCAGCCAGGTGTATTTAGGTCCCGGGGTGTCCGCCCATTCCGGATCGGGATTCTGCAGGTCGGTGCCCCAGCCGTAGGTGCGCATGAAAAGCGAAGGTGCGGGACCGTCCACGATGGGCAGCGGCGGCATCTGCACGGGCGGTGACCACACCTGCCCGTCGGGCTGCGGGCCGCGCCGCAGGAACAGCGCGCTGCCCCGCGCGACCGGGGCACCGCGCTGGGTGAGGACCACCTCGACGAGCCGCAGTCGCTTGCGCTCGTGGTGGACCTGCGTGCGCACCTCGATCGGCTCCAGCGCGGTGGGGGCGGGCAGGTCCACGGTCAGCCGCGCGGGCTGGAACGCCGGGTCGTCGACCGCGCGTTCGGCGGCCCAGCCCACCAGGCCGCCGACGACGTGGCCGCTGAGCGACGGCCCCCAGCCACCGCGCGCGATTTCGTTTGGCACGAAACGGTTTTCGTCGCGCAGGAAGTAGGGGGCGGGCGTCGCGGAATCAACGTGTTGCGGCGCGACATTCGTTTGGGTCAAGGCACGGCTCTTTCGGGTGGGGACAGCAACAGTAGATATTACAGTTTCTGTTCCGGGATGCGCCGCGCTCAGGCAATCGCGGCGCCCACCAGATGGCCGATCGCGTAGGTGACCGCCAGCGCAAGCCCGCCACCGATGACGTTGCGGACCACCGCCCGGCCCGGCGGTGCGCCGCCCACCGTCGCCGACACCGCGCCGGTGAGCACCAGCGCCAGCAGCACGGCCGCGACGGTGGCCGGGATCCGCCACGTCGTCGGCGGCACCAGGATCACGATCAGCGGCAGCAGGGCACCCAGGGTGAACGACAGCGCCGACGACAACGCCGCCTGCCAGGGGTTGGTGAGCTCCTCGGGGTCGATGCCCAGCTCGACGTCGGCGTGCGCGAGAAACGGGTTGTGGTCGGTGAGCTCCTCGGCCACCGTGCGCGCGGTCGCCGGCGACAGGCCCTTGCCCTCGTAGAGCTCGGCGAGCTCGTCGAGTTCCGCGGCCGGGTCGTCGCGCAACTCCTGGCGCTCCTTGGCCAACAGCGCCTGCTCGGTGTCGCGCTGGGTGCTGACGGAGACGTATTCACCCAGCGCCATCGACACGGCCCCGGCGGTCAGCCCGGCGATGCCGGCGGTCAGGACCGGGCCGCGCTGCACCGTCGCCGCCGCGACGCCGACGACGATGCCCGCAACGGACACGATCCCGTCATTGGCGCCCAGCACCCCCGCGCGCAGCCAGTTCAGCTTCGACCACACCGAACCCACGTGGGGCTCGGCGGGATGGGACGTTGTCGACACGGCCGCCACGATATACCGGGGAATCGGGGGCTGACCAGCAAATATAGCCTTACCAAACTTGGGGTTGGACCTGCCCCAAAAGGTCTACATGGGCCGGGCACAGCCGATCCATAGCTTCGCTAAATAGCTTCGGGGTTGTCGGGGGGTTCGAGCGACTCACTTCATAGATAGGTGAACGACCATGAATCTGAAGCAACTGATCGCGGGGGGAACCATCGCGGGCGCCCTCGGCGCCGCGGCGCTGGGTATGGGCGCCGGTTCGGCGTTCGCCGCGCCGGGACCGCCGCCGGCACCCGGCGGTAGCCACGGCGGCCCCGCGTCCGGCGGCGGCCACGCCCCGACCGGGCCCAATGACCCCGGCGGCCCGGGCGGACCGGGCCAACCGGGCGGACCCGGCGGACCCGGCGGACCTGGCGGTCCCCAGGGCGGGCCCGGTGGACCCGGCGGACCCGGTGGGCCGCCACCCGGTCACCCGGGCGGACCCGGCGGTCCCGGCGGGCCTGGTGGTCCCGGTGGGCCTGGTGGTCCGGGCGGACCGCCGCCCGGCCACCCGGACGGCCCGGGTGGGCCCGGTGGGCCTGGCGGACCCGGTGGGCCCGGCGGCCCCTGGCGCGGGGATCCTCAGCGCGGCTACTTCCACGGCGCCCCGTGGGGCGACGGGCCCGGACCGTGGGGATACGGCGCGCCGCCACGACCGGCGTTCGACAGGCCGCTTCCGCCGCCCGGCGGGCACTGGGGATACGGCCCGATCAACTACTACGGCTACAACGAAACTCCCGTCTGGGACCCGGGTTTCAACCAGTGGGGCTTCTGGTTCTTCGGGGTCTGGATCCCGCTGTAAACAGCGGAGCCACGCGATGCCCGCCTCACCGCTGAGGCGGGCATCGCCGGGTTCGGTTGGCGTCAGGGCACTTTCGGCTTGATCTCCTCGATCACCCACTGCGCGTAGTCGAGGTACTCGTCGACCCCGCCGACGGCGGGGACGGGCACCGCGCTGTAGGTCACGCCCTGCGCGGCGAGCGTGCTGAGGCGATCGACGATCTCCTGCGCGCTCGTGCCGGCACGCGTGCGCGGATCCTTGACGACGCGATGGCCCTCCCCCACGCGGGTGGTGCCCAGCCCGTGCATGACCTCGAACGGCCGCCCGTCGTAGCTGGGTTGGCTCTTGATGAACTCAACACGCTCGCCGATTTTTTCGGGCGGGGTCAAAAACGGCCACCAGCCGGAGGCGAATCGCGCGGCGCGCTTGAGGGCGGCATCGGCGTCGCCGCCGACCCACACCGGAAGATGGGGTTTCTGAACGGGTTTGGGCTCGAAGACCATGTTCCGAAACGACACGTATCGGCCGTCGTATCGCGGCGACTCGCTCGTCCACAGCTCGATGATCGCGGCGAGATACTCGTCGGCGATGCGGCCGCGTTTGCGAAACCGGACCCCGAGCACGTCGAATTCGCGTTCCAGCCAACCGACTCCGAAGGTGACCATCATCCGACCGCTGCTCATCCAGTCGGCGGTCGCCAGCGCCTTGGCCAGCACGATGGGATGCTGCAGCGGCAGGATCGTGACACAGGAATTCAGCCGGATCTTCTCGGTGGCACCCGCGATGTAGGCCTGGGCGACGGTCGACTGCAGGTAGTGCGGGCCGGACAGCTCGACGTGGTCGCTGGGGATGACGAAATGCTCGGGGATCGCGATCATGTCGTAGCCCATCGCCTCGGCGCGCTTGACCATCCGGGTCTGATCCGCGCCGGTCACCCCCGCCTCCCACGGCTGGGTGAGCGCCTTGAGGCGCAGCATGTGCGGGAGCGGGAAGGCGAATTTCACCCTTGCAGTCTGACTGGTCGACGGGCCAGTGGGCGTCGATATAGCAGAACTGCTATACTAGTGAGGTGTCGTCCTATGGCGGCGATCTGATTCGCGAGGCGCGTCGGCGCGCGGGCCTCACGCAGGCCCAACTGGCGAGCCGGGCCGGCACGACCCAATCCGCCATCGCCCGTTGGGAATCCGGCCGCACCGCCGTCAGCCTTGACGACGTCCGCCGACTGGTGGGCTTTTGCGGGTTGAACCTCGAGCTCATGCTCGTGCCGCGCGACGACAGCGACCTGGCTCAGGCCGCACGGCTTGCGGGCCTGAGCGGCGAGGAGCGGATGAATCGCCACGCCCGGGTGGCGCGGCAGCTCTCGGCGCTCCGCGCGGCCGGACGGAGTTGACATGGAGCTCGACCTGCCCCGCATCCTCGAGGCGCTGCACCGCAACAAAGTCGACTACATCCTCATCGGCGGCCTCGCCGCGGTTTACCACGGCTCCCCGTTCCCCACGGAAGACGCCGACATCACGCCCGACGTGGACCGGCGAAACCTCGACAGGCTCGCCGCCGCGCTGCGCGAACTCAACGCACGCGTCCGCACAGACTCGGAGCCGAGCGGATTGGCATTCGCATGCGATGCCGAAACCCTAGCCGCAGCCCAAACCTGGAACCTCACCACCGACGCCGGCGATCTCGACGTGGCCTTCGAGCCTTCCGGCACAAGCGGATACCGCGACCTGCGCCGCGACGCGGGTCAAGTCGAACTCTATGGGGTGAGCGTGCGGATCGCGTCACTCCGTGATGTCATCCGGTCAAAGCAGGCGGCCAACCGACCCAAGGACCAGCGCACGCTACCAACCCTGCGCGAGATCCTGGCCCGGCGACGAGGTTAGCTTTTGGTGCCGACGGTGATCAGGTCGGACACGAGTCGCGCCCACACCGGTCGCGGGATGCGGTGCTGGTCGGTGACGGTGAACCCGGCGCCCTCGAACAGGCTGCGCATTTCGGCCGGCGACGCGTTGTGCTGCGGTTTCCATCGATTGGACGCCGGCGACTGCAACAGCGGTTGCCGGGTGCTGAGCGCCGAGACGGCCACCAGCCCGCCGGGCGCCAGGACGCGATGGAATTCGCGCAGGGCCGCCGGCTGGTCGAAGAAGTGGAACGCCGAGGTGGTCACGACGGCGTCGAGCGCCCCGTCGTCGAAGGGCAGCTGCTCGGCCGGCCCGCGCATCCACTGCACCCGGCTGGACCTGGCGCGGGCCTGGGCGAGCATCCCGTCGGACATGTCGACCCCGTAGATCGCCTCGGGATGCAGCTCGCGCTCGATCCGGTCGCTGAGAATGCCGGTGCCGCAAGCGATGTCGGCGATTTTGTTGGAGTTATGGGCGCGCAGCTGCGCGATCACCTCGTCGTGCGGCGGCCGGTACACCCACTGCTGCAAGAACGGGAGGTCGTAAGCCGGGGCCAGGAAACTCCACATCCGGGTGATCGCGTCGTTGAGACCGCGGCGTTGCGCTGACGTCATCCGTTCAGTATGGACGTGTAGTAAACGGTGTCGGCAGCCGAGACCGAGTCATTGGTCTGCGGGATCGCCGACAGGCCGAAATCGGCCAGCAGCTCGCGCATCGGAGTGCCCACGGTGCGCCACCCCAGGTTCTGCAGATACGCTTCCACGTCGTTGCGCTCGCCCTCGAAGCCGAGATCGGCGAACTCCAGGTCCAGGCCGTGCTCGCGCCACTTGGCGGCGGCCTGGCGCATCAGCTCCCGCGCGCGCTCGCGGTCCACGTGCGGCAGGTCCGGGACGGCCTCGCAGGCCAGCCGGCTGCCGTCGGCGCTGAGCGCGGTGACGTTGTCCAGCAGCCGGTCCTGCGCCTCCGGCGGCAGGTAGCCGAACAGGCCCTCGGCGATCCACGCGGTGGGCCGGCCGGGGTCAAAACCCGCCTCCTGCAACGCCTTCGGCCAGTCGTGGCGCAAATCGATTGCCACGGTGCGCAAATCGGCCGCCGGCGCCGCGCTGAGATCCCGCAGGGTCTCGGCCTTGAACTCGATGACCTGGGGGCTGGTCGATTTCGAACAGCGTCAGATCCGCCGGCCACGCCAACCGGTAGGCGCGCGCGTCGAGACCCGAGGCCAGGATCACGGCCTGGCGGATCCCGGCCTCGGTCGCGTCCTTGAAGAACGAGTCGAAGAATCGGGTGCGTGCGGCCATCGCATCGGGCATGTGCCCGAGCTTCCAGCCGGACTCGTCGTGGTCGACGTCGGCGGCGTCGAGGTCGCCGTCGACCCATCGCGTGAAGAACTCCACGCCGACGGCGCGAACCAGCGGCTCGGCGAACCGGTCCTCGATCAGCGGGTTGTCGGCGTTGGTGGCGATGGCCCGGGCCGCGGCCACCATCGTGGCCGTCACGCCCACGCTGGTGGCCAGATCCCAGGTGTCGTTGTCAGTGCGTGGCATGCGCCTGCTCTTCCAGTGTCGTATCAAGCTTTTATTTAGCCAGTATAACAACTGATGGAGGCGAGGCCGGTTCCGCTGGCGAGCAGACGCAAAAGCCCCCTTTTCGTCGGTGTGTCGGGTGCTTTTGCGTCTGCTCGCCGTCGGTGCTAGCGCGGGCCGGGGCCGCCGGGGCCGCCGGGGCCGCCGGGACCGCCCGGTCCGCCGGGACCGCCGGGACCTCCCGGCCCGCCGGGGCCGTTCGCGGTCGGAAGCCAGAACACGCACTGGTTCAGGTCCACGCTCCACACCCACCCGGGGGCGCACGCCGGGTCGGCCCTGCCGATCGCCGGGGCCGCAACGGCGGTCACCGGCAAAACCGAAGCCGCGACGGCGAACGCGCCGATCGCGCAACGCGTCAGAAAATGCCTCGTCATTCGGTCCTCCTCCTGCCGATGGCTCGATGGCCGCCGATACTGATTTAAGCGCCGCGGGGCTTTGGCTACCGGAGTTTTCAGATTTTCGGTGGCGCGGGTCGGCTCAACCAGCGCGGTTGACGTGGGTGGGATTCGGGTATGTCCCGGAAATGGTCGGCTGGCTGGACAGGTTGCAGCGACGCAACCGCGCGGTCGGTGTGGTGGTCGCGGTCATCTACAAATACCTCGACGATCAGGGCGGCTATCTGTCCGCACTGATCACCTACTACGGGTTCGTGTCGCTGTTCCCGCTGCTACTGCTGTTGACCACGGGCCTTGGGGTGGTCCTGGCCGGGCGGCCCGACCTGCAGGAGCAGGTCGTGCACAGCACGCTGAGCCAATTCCCCGTCATCGGAAGCCAGTTGCATCAGCCCGAGGGGCTCAGCGGCGGGACGGTGGCCGTGGTCGTCGGCATCGCGGGCGCCCTCTACGGCGGGCTGGGCGTCGGGCAGGCGATCCAGAACGCGATGGACTCAGTGTGGGCCGTCCCGAAGAACAACCGCCCCAACCCAATCCGGTCCCGGCTGCGCAGCTCGATGCTGCTGTTGGTGCTCGGCTCGGCCGCCATCGCGGCCACCGTCCTGTCCGCGATCGGCCAGGCAACCGGGCGGCTGGGCGTGCTCGGCCAGATCGGCGTCGCGCTGGCGGCCATCGCGATCAACGGGCTGATCTGCCTGGTGATCTTTCGGGTGACCACCGCCCGGCAACTCACCTACCGTCAGGTCTGGCCGGGAGCGCTTGCGGCGGCGATCGTTTGGCAGATCCTGCAGCGGTTCGGCGCCGGCTATGTCCAGCACACGGTGAAGACGGCCAGCGCCACCAACAGCGTCTTCGCGCTGGTGTTGGGGCTGCTGGCCTTCCTGTACCTGGTGTCGACGACGCTGGTGCTGTGCGCCGAGGTCAACGTGGTGCTGGTCGAGCGTCTGTACCCGCGCGCGTTGCTCACCCCGTTCATCGACGACGTGGATCTGACGTCGGCCGACCGCCGAACCTACGCCAAGAAGGCGAAGGCCGAGCGCGTCAAGGGGTTTCAGCGCGTGAGCGTCCGATTCCGCGACCTCACCCACAAGACCACCCCGCCGCCCACGCCGACCGTCGGCGGCGGGCCGACGGGCTGATCTCAGGCGTCGATCACCACGCGACCGCTCTTCGCGCGGGAGACGCAGACCAGCATTTCGTCGTCGCCCTCCACGAGGCGTCCCCGGCGGTCGACGTCCCCGGCGAGCACCTTGACCTTGCAGGTCCCGCAGAACCCCTGCTGGCACGAATACGGGGTCGCCGGGTCGCCGTCGAGCATGACGGCCAGCGCGGACCGGTTCGACGGCACGCTGAGCACCCGCCGCGAGCGCGCGAGTTCCAGCTCGAACGGGATCCCGTCGACCACCGGCGGCGGGCTGAACCTCTCGTAATGCAGTGGCGCGCCGACGCATTCGTCGCGGGCCGCCCGGACCGCTTCCAGCACGGCGGTCGGCGCGCACACGTACACGGCGGTCTTGGGACCCGCGCCGGCCAGGAGCTCGTCGATGGTCGGGAACCGGCCGCGCTCGTCGTCGGCCCACACGGTGACCCGATCGGCGTCCACGGCCAGCACCTCGTCCAACAGCGGCATGTAGTCGCGGCTCCTGCCCGCATAGACTGCGCGCCAATTGATCCCGTGCTGTTGGGCCACCTGGATCATGGGAAGGATGGGCGTCACCCCGATGCCGCCGATGACGAACAACACGTCCTGCTCGTCGGTCACGAGATAGAACGCGTTGCGGGGGCCCTCGAACACGAAGCTGTCGCCGACGTCGAAGGTGTCGTGCATCTCCATCGAACCGCCGCCGCCGTCGGGGATCCGGCGCACGGCGATGCGGTAGTCGGTGCGCCGCCCGGGCGGGCCGCACAGCGAGTACTGCCGGCGGCGGCCCGACGCCAGCCGGACGTCGATGTGCGCGCCGGGTGTCCACGACGGCAGTAACCCGCCGTCGGGATCGGCCAGCGTCAACGCGACCACGTCGGGCGTGAGAAGTTCGCGTTTGGTCACCACCGCGGTGCTGGTGCGCCGCACCGGCACCACCCGTGACGGCGTCCACCGCGACGCCGACGCCAGGCCGCCGAACAGCGCGCCCACGCCCCACAGCGCCGTGTAGAGGCGGTCGCGCTTGCGGCGGCCGTACAGGTCGGCCGGCCTGCTGTCCCAAATACCTTGCGACACCATCGTCCTCACGCTCCGCGCACGCCGCTGCGCACGCTGACCAGGTCGACCCACTCGCCGGTGAGCCGGGCGATCACGTCGGGGTGCGAGGCCACTACCCAGTGCCCGCCCTCGATCGGCAGCACCCTGCCGCCGTCCGGAATCGAGCCGGTGAACCGCTGCAGGGCGGGCGTCACGAAGTGGTCCTGACGCGCGACGAGCACCTGCACCGGCACGCTCGTCTGCGGCAGCTTCGCTCCCGGCGCCAGGATCGGGCCGGGCATGTTGGCGCGATACAGGTTGAGCCCGTTGAGGTAGTCACCGATCGACCGCAGCGAGGCGGCCGCGCGCGGACTGGCGGCGCCCGAGCGTCCGATGCGCTCAACGGCCGCAAAGACTTTCATCGTCGCCCCGGAGCGGATCGCCAGCTCCGGCACCACCGGGCACAGGAAGAACCAGATGTATCCGGACGCCAGGAACTGGCGCACCACGTCGGCCGCCGCGCGCGGGCTGCGCGGTGACCGCAGGAACCGGCCCGCGTAGTTCAGGTGCGGCCCCGAAATCGATGTGTAGGAGGCGATCTTGGGCGCCACCGACTGGTCGGTGACGGCCGCCCAGCCCTGGATCGAGCCCCAGTCGTGGCCCAGCAGGTGCACCGGGCCGACGCCCAGGCTGTCGATGACGGTGCCGACGTCGGCGGCCAGCTGGGCAAGCCGATAGCCCGAACGGCTTGCCGGCGTTGACGATTCGCCGGCCCCGCGCACGTCGTAGGCGACGACATTGAACTGGTCGGCCAGCTGCTCGGCGACCCCGTCCCACACGCGGTGGTTGTCGGGGTAGCCGTGGATCGCCAGGATGGTCGGGCGGCGACCGTCGATCTCGGTGTAGGTGTGGACGGCGAGCGTGACGCCGTCCGTCGCGGTCACAGTGCTCATAGGGTCATCGTCCCTGATCTCAGTGCGACGCGCGGGCGGCGGGCGACCGGGCCAGGTAGTCGACCGCGCGTCCGACCCCGCCCAGCTGCGACGGATGGAAGTTCGGCTTGTAGTACGCGCCGATGACCCCGAGGAACTCGAACGGCCCGGGCACCAAACCCCGTCGCGCCGCGCGGAAGTAGTCGCGCCAGCGCGGCTTGGTCCCCGGCGGAAGGTTCGGGTCGACGGAGTACATGAAGCGCACGCCGCGGATGAACAACCACAGCAGCGACGGCGTCACCAGCAGCTGGGTGCGCACCTGGCGCCAATAGCCGGCGCGCAGATGCTTCATGGTGTCGAACGCCACCGCCTTGTGCTCGACCTCCTCGGCGCCGTGCCAGCGCAGCAGGTCCAGCATCACCGGGTCGGTGCCCATGGCGTCGTGCTGCGGGGTGTCGAGGATCCATTCGCCAAGGATCGCGGTGTAGTGTTCCAGCGCCGCCACCATCGACACCCGCTCGAGCAGCCAGCTCGCCCGCCGTCGCGCGCTCCAGTGGGGGCGGTCGCCGATCAATCTGTCGAACAGCCAGCGGATCTGGTTGGTGAACGGTGTCACGTCGATGCCGTTGGCCGCGAAGTGCCCGAGCACGCCGGAGTGCGCCTGGGAGTGCATGGCCTCCTGACTGATGAAGCCCTGCACATCCAGCCGCAGCTGGTCGTCCTGGATCAGCGGCAACGATGTCTTGAACGTGTCGACGATCCACTCCTCGCCCGCGGGCAGCAGCAGGTGCAGGATGTTGCAGAAGTGGGTGGCGAAGGGCTCGTTGGGCACGTAGTAGAACGGCAGCGTCGCCCAATCGAACTCGACGTCACGGGCCTGCAGGACGATCCGCTCGTGATCCAGCGACGCGTCATGCGGACCCGTTGCCTTGTCGTCGACCGTGAACATCGTGGACTCCATGTTAGGCACTGCGTTGCGTCTCGGCCTCAGCCTCCGTGATCAGCCGCTCGCTCCGCAAGAACCGGACCAGGTTGTCGACGGTCTCGGTCAGCGGGGCCTCGTGCTCGCGGACCTTGACCAGGCTGCGCGCGTGGCGGTATTGGCCGTTGCCATAACGCTTGTCACGCATGGCCGCGATCTTGTCCGCCGAGCGGGTGAGGAAATCGACCAGCGGATAGATCGGGTCGCGCGGCGTGCACCGCCGGTTCATCTGCTCGACGAAGGCCGGGATGTCGTAGTAGTCGAAGCGGTAGCCGTACCGTTCGGACAGGATCCGGGTGATGTCCGTCAGGTTGTAGTAGTCATCCGCCGTCATGTTAAAGATCGTCCCAGCCTCGGGCGCCAGATCCATCAGCGCGACGATGTGGTCGGCGATCAGGTCCGCCGGCAGCAGGCTGAGCTGGTTGAGGGCGTCGGCGGCGATGCCGTGCTCGATCATGAACGCCATGGTGCGCACCAGGATGTCGTCCTGGCTGCCGAAGCCGGCGCCGGTCGGCGAGATCAGCGACGGCCGGTAGATGCGCACGTCGAGCCCCTTGTGCTGGGCGGCCAGCGTCAGCTGCTCGGCGACCCACTTGGTCTGCGAGTAGCCGAAGTCCAACGCGTTCATCTCCGCGTTCACGTCGTCCTCACCGACCACCGGCTTGACGCTCCACCCGTAGATGAAGGTGCTGGACACCAGGTGGAAGGCCTTGCGGTGCGACGTCATCGCCAGGCGCAAAAGCTGTTGCGTACCAAGCACATTGGCGGGCCGCAAGGCGTCGTACGTCCGGACGTAGTTGACCAGCGCGCCGTTGTGCACGATGGCGTCGACGCTCTCGGCCAGCCGCTGGAACCCCGACTCACCGAGGCCGAGGTGGGGCTCGGCGAGATCGCCGCAAACCACCCGCACCCGCGAGCGGACCTTGGCTTCCAGCGCCGGCGACCACAGCTGCGCCTTGCGCAGCCCGGCGACGATGCGGTCCAGGCCGTGTTCGGCGTCCGTCGCGCGGATCAGCGCGTGCAGGGTGTGCGACGTGTTGCCCAGCAGGCTGCTTAGCAGGAACGGCCCCAGGAACCCGGTGACGCCGGTGACCAGAACGTCACTGACCGCCCCCGGCCGCGCCGGCGGCAGCTCGGGCAGCGGCAGCCGCGCGTCGGCGCGCATCTGCGTGATCTCGTAGGCCTCGTACTCCGCCGAGATCTGGTCCAGCGCTTGCCGCAACGCGTCGAGCGGCTGCCCGGACCCCTCGCCGAACTGACGCATCAGCCCGAAGAACTCGGCGACCGTCAGGCGTTGCAGCAGCCGGGTGTTGACCTCCTCCGCCAGTTCCCCGGCACCGTGCTCCTCGAGCAGCGCCTGCAGGTCCGCACGGAGCTCGGCCAGGGCCAACGAGTCGATGCCGAGGTCGGCGAAGGAGCAGTCCTCGTGACCCGTGAGGTCGTAGCTCTCGATGAGGTGGCGGAAGCGGCCGATGGGGCCCGCGCTGGCGTCCGGCCCGTCGTGGGTGTGGTGGGTATAGGTCGCCAGCACGGGCAGCTTGTTGTCCAGCCAGAGCTGGCGGGTGTGCGCGCGCCGGATCTTCCCCGAGGTGGTCTTGGGGATGCTGCGCGGCGGCGCGAACAGGATGGTGTGCGGATCGATGTGGCAATGCCGGCGGATCGCGCGCGCCAGCGCCTTGCCGTCCGGCAGGGAATTCTCGTCGCGCACCTCGGCCACCACGACCAGCGTTTCCTGGTCGTCGCGCTCCACCGAGAACGCGGCCACGCAGCCGTTGCGGATCTGCCCGGCCGAGCGTTCCACGACGGCCTCGACGTCCGACGGATAGCAGTTGACGCCGCGGATGATGATCAGGTCCTTGGTGCGGCCGCAGACAAACAGCTCGCCCTCGTAGAGGAAGCCGAGGTCGCCGGTGCGCAGGTAGGTGTGTTCGTCGTCGCCGGCGATGCGGGCTGAAAACGTTTCGGCGGTGACGTCCGGGCGGTGCCAGTAGCCGCCGGCCTTGGACGGCCCGTCCACCCAGATCTCGCCGACGCGGCCCTCGCCCAGCGCCTCCCGCGACTGCGGGTCGACGATGCGGACGATGCTGCCGGAGACGGGCTTGCCGCTGCTCACCAGCGGGGCCTGGTTGTTGTTCTCGGGCATGGCCTTTTCGACCCGCACGTAATTCTTCTGCAGCGCCCGCTTGTTCACGGCCAGGGTCTGCCGCCCCCGCAGGGTTACTGCCAGAGTGTTCTCTGCGAGGCCGTACGCGCCGGTGACCGCGTCTGGTCGCAGGCCGTAGGGGGCGAAGCGTTCCCGAAAGCGCGCGAACGTCTTGGCCCGCAGCGGCTCGGCGCCGATGACCATGGACTCGAGGCTGCTCAGGTCGATGCCCTCCAGCTCCGACGCGGGAAGCTTGTCCTCGCGCAGGCAGTACTCGAGCGCGAAGTTCGGCGCCGGCGTGCGGGTGCCGCGCACCTCGCTGATGAGCCGCAGCCAGGCCGACGGCCGCTTGAGGAAGTCCTCCGGCGACATCCCGTGCGTGCACCCGCCGATCACCACCACGAACAGGTAGGCGGAGATCAGGCCCATGTCGTGGTGCTGCGGCAGCCAGCTGACCGCCACCTCGCTGTCACGGAAGGCCGAGGCGTTTGCGATGACGTTGGCGTGGCTGACCACGACGCCCTTGGGGTTGCTGGTGGACCCGGACGTGTACTGCAGGAAGAGCACCCGGCCGGGGGCGTCGGCCACCCGGGGGCCGCCGAAGTCGCGGGTGCTGTCCGTGGCGACCCACGGCAGCTCGGGCAGCCGCTCCGCGTCCGCCCAGGGCAGCGCGCCCTGGCGGTGGCCGAGTAGTTCGCGGAAGCCGTACTCGAGTTCCTTGGTCGACAGCACGGCCGTCGCCTGGGAGTCGCGCGCGATGAAGCCGAGCTTGGCCAGCCCCGACTCGAAGGCCATGGGCAGCGGCGGGCTGACCGGCACCGCGATCACGCCGATCCGCGCGCAGGCGTAGAACGCCGCCACCATCTCCAGACCCGGCGGGTAGACCAGCAGCGCCCTGTCGCCCGCCTTGAGGCCGGCCTCTGCGGACAGGTAGGCGGCCAGCTCACGCGTCCGTTCGGCGAAGCTCTCGTAGGTGTAGTGCTCGAGTTCGCGGCCGTCGGCGTCGACGAAACGGAAGAGGGTCTCGTGCGGCTTGCGCGCTGCCCACATCTGCAAGTAGTCGATAAGCGTCTCCATGGCGGGAGCCACTCCCCCTTCCAGGTCACCGGGTGAATTTAAAAACTTGACAAAGATTTCTAATACCACGATAGCGCCGCCAATCAATGTCATGCAAAGCCATTTTTCGAGTGCACATTAATTTCACAGGCATCGCGTGATCCAGCGCACATTCGGCCGAATGACGGCGGCCTTTTGTAGATACTGGCTTCAGTAGCTCAGTACGTTCTGATCCTCGGTACGTCCAGCTTGTCAGCCTGTTACGTGGATACTGATCTCCGTATCCGCACCTTTCCGTAGTCGATGACATTCAAATGAGCGCGCGCCAAATAGGGCGCTTGTTTTTCACAATTCGGTCGCACGCCCTGAATGGCGGCCGGGCATTCGAGAGCATTCGTTCCCCGCCGCGCAGGAACTCGGGCAGTCATCGAATTGACGAGCTGAGAACAAAGTGCCCTGGCCGTCGCTCCGGCCCGACCGCCGGCGCCGGCCACCCCGGCTGCCGCCGGCCCGGCCAGCCCTGAGATCTCCGCATATACTGAAACTGATTTACTGATTCACGTACCACGCGACCGAGAAAGCCGTTGCCGATGAGCCCCACGGACCGCACAACCGACGTCGGCCGCCGCGACTACGCCCCGGCCGTCACCCCCGCTGTCGCCTCGGCGCTGACCGAACCCTTCGCCGTCGGACGCACGCGCCTGCCGCGAACGCGACGAACGGTCGACCTCACCCACGCGCAGCACCGCGCCCTCGACATCTGGCAGCGCGAGGCCGCCGACCGCCTCGGCGTCGCCCGCGTCACCGGACAGGACGTGCTCGCCACGCTGGTCGACCAGCTGCTGAACGACCCGAAGCTTTCCGCGCAGGTCATCCGCAGCCTCCAGGCCCGGCGGTAACCGGCTACCGGCCGCTCACCTCGGCGATGCGGATGGGCGGCCCGGCGCGGGCCACCAGCCTGGCGATGTTGAGGAAACGCTCGCCGTCGATGATCGGCGCCAGCGGCTCGCCCTCGGCCTCGATGATCATCTCCTTGCCGTTGACGTCGCGGACGCGATCGCCGCGCAGGGTGCCGTTGGTCAGCGCCATCGGAAAACGCACGACGATCTTCGAGGGCCGCATCTCGCCGGCCTGGAAATGCAGCGCGCCCGGTTCGGACGCCTTGGGGAACAGCCGGAACGGGCCGCCGATGTGCAGGTCGATCGCGCCGGCGTGCAGGAGCCGGTGCGTCCGCGTCGGGACCTCCTCGCCGTCGATGACCACGCGGGCCTGCGTCGGGGCGAACAGGCTGGACGCGTAGTTGGGCTTGTCCGAGTGGTGCGGGACGACCTTGTTGGTGAGGTAGTCGCCCAGCGAGCGGGCGATCACCCGGACGACGTCGGCGCGCCCGTGGGTGTGGTTGTCGTAGTACTTCTCGTAGAAGCGGTTGCCCACGCCACCGGCGGCCAGCCCGAAGCAAATCCGGTGAAACGCCGCGCCGTCGGCGGTTTCGCCGTCGAGCGTCAGGCTGTCCAGGACCACCTCGGGTGGCGGCCGATCCGCCTCGGCGGCGGACACCAGGGCGCGCAGGATCGCTTCGGGCCGGCCGCGCACGCGGGCCTTGCGCGCGACGGCGTTGACGCTGCCGCCGTTGGTGGGCACGAAGGTCGGCCACCGGCCGGGATCGCTGACGCAGTGCTCGGTTTCGTTGATCAGCCAGTTCAGCGACCCGTCGCCGCCGTCGCACACCAGGTGGGTGGCCCGCGTGCTCAGCTTCGCCAGAGCGGCGCGCAGGTCCTCGACCGAGCCGGTCTCGACCACCTCGCCGCACGGGCCGACGATGCGGCGCAAGTCGGCGATGCGGTCGCCCGGCGCGGCACGGTTTTGGCGCGCGAGCGGATTGACGATGACGCCTAGATACATCCGGCCGTCCCCGACCCCACGATGCCCCGCCGCGACTGTGAACCTCCCGACGCGTTGCCGGCGTGTCGCGTCGTGAATTTCACGCTCGCGCTTAAGAAGAGGGGCGCCATTCCCGGCACGATACCCGCGGTGGCTGGGCACCAGCTCAGCGCCCGATGAGCGCTTCAGAGGTGCGGCTAAGGTTGCTGGCATGCCTGGTTGGACCGCCGCAGACCTGCCGTCGTTCGCTGGACGCACCGTGATCGTCACCGGCGCCAACGCCGGATTGGGCGAGGTGACCGCGCGCGAGCTGGCCCGGGTCGGGGCCCGCGTCGTGCTCGCCGTCCGCAACACCGACAAGGGGCGCGCCGCCGCCGAGCGCATGGCCGGACACGTCGACGTCCGGCCGCTCGATTTGCAGGACCTGTCCTCGGTGCGCCGCTTCGCCGACGACGTCGACAAGGTCGACGTGCTCGTCAACAACGCCGGCATCATGGCCACCAAACACGCGGTCACCGTCGACGGGTTCGAGGGCCAGATCGGCACCAACCACCTCGGTCATTTCGCGCTGACCAACCTGCTGCTGCCCAAGCTCACCGACCGCGTGGTGACGGTGTCCTCGCTGATGCACCACATCGGCTACATCAGCCTCAAGGACCTGAACTGGGAGTCCCGGCCGTACTCGGCGTGGCTGGCCTACGGCCAGTCGAAGCTGGCGAACCTGTTGCTCACCAGCGAGCTGCAGCGGCGCCTCGACGGCGCCGGTTCTCCACTGCGCGCGCTGGCAGCCCACCCCGGCTGGTCGCACACGAACCTGCAGGGCAACTCCGGCCGCAAATTCGGCGACGCGCTGGTGCTGGCCGTCGACCGGCTGGTGTCCACCGACGCCGACTTCGGCGCGAGGCAGACGTTGTACGCGGCATCACAGGACCTGCCGGGCAACACCTTCGTCGGCCCAAGGTTCGGCCTCTATGGCCGCACCCAGCCGACCTGGCGAAATTGGCCGGCCAAGCGCGCGTCCACCGCCGCAGCGCTGTGGGAGCTGTCCGAGCGGCTGACCGATACGAAATTCCCGCTGTAGACCGGCGGGCGATTTCGCCGGCACGCCCGTCCCCGTGCGGCGCGGCTAGATTGGTGAAATCAGCTAACGGCGCGCGGGCGATGCGGGGAAGGAGACGGGGCCGTGTCACGGACGGATATGGCGGCGCTGCTCGCCCTGTTGGCCGCGCTGGCGTCGGCGATCGGCAACGTGATTCGTCAGCGGTCCGCGCAGGAGGTCACCGACAAGCAGGTCGGCCACCTGACGTTGTTCGGCATGTTGTTGCGCGACACCCGCTGGTGGGTGGGCGGACTGGGCGACATCTCCAGCTACCTGCTGCTCGCGGCGGCCCTCGACAAGGGCTCGGTGTTGTTGGTCATGTCGCTGCAGGTGACGGCATTGCTGTTCGCGTTGCCCATCTACGCGCGGGTGACGCGTCATCCGGTGACGCGGCGCGAGTGGCTGTGGGCGATCCTGCTGGCGGTGGCGCTGGCGGTCGTGATCGCGGTCGGGGACCCGACCGGCGGCCAGCAGCGCGCACCGCTGCACACGTGGATCATCGTGGCCGTGGTGATGGGACCGGCGCTGGTGTTGTGTTTGCTGGCCGCCCGGATCTGGTCGAATCGCCCGGTGGCGGCGGTGCTGCTGGCGGCGGTCGCGGGTTCGTTGCTGGCCGCGTTCGCGGTCCTGATGAAGGGCGTCGTCGACATCATCGGACACCACCCCGGCCAGCTGTGGCACACGCCCGAGCTGTACGGCTTCGTGTTCTGCGGGGTGGCGGGGATGATCTTTCACCAGTCGGCGTATCGCGCCGGCGCGCTGACGGCCTCGTTGCCGACGATCATCGCCGCCAAGCCCCTGGTCGGAGGGGTGCTCGGGATCGCCGTCCTCGGCGAGACCGTGGTCGCCGGCGGCAGCCAATGGTTCGTCCTGGCGCTCGCGACGGTGGCCGTGTTCGTCGCGACCGTGGGCCTGGCCCGCGGCGAGGCCGCCACCATGGCCGCCGGCGCCGGACGCGACGCGACGGCCACCGACCCGTTGCAGCCGGCGTCGCAAGCCTGACCCTCCACCCCGGGTCAGGGGTGATCATTGACCTTGTTGACTCGAGTACGCTAGAGCGATGACCGCATTGCCGGCCCTGCTCGGAAAGGAACTCGCCGCCCAGGGCATCGATGACAGCACGCTGGGAGAAAGCGACCTCGCATACGCCGAGACGGCCATCCGCAGCCTGGTGACACGGCTCAAGACGCGGACCACCTGGGAAAGCCACATCGGGTCGCTGTTGACCCACGGTCAGGTGCTCGACTTGACCAACTGGACCAAGCAGGCGCTGAGCAACGCGGTGCGCGACCACCGCGTCCTTCGCCTCGACAGCGACGGCAGCCACGCCTACCTGCTCGCGGGGTTCGACGACCAGTCGCCGGCGCGCCCACTGCCCGGGATAAAGCAGGCGCTCAAGGCGTTGGCCGCGGCCGATCCACGCGGCTGGGCCGCGGCGTCGTGGCTGCTGTCGCCGCAGCCGGAACTCGGCGGCAGGACGCCGCGAGACGCGCTGCTGGATGGGATGGCCGAGGAGGTCGCGACGCTGGCCGAACAGGCGGCGGCGCGGCTAGCGACGTGAGCCCGGCGCCCCGGGCCGTCCTCCATCTCGCCAAACCGCCGCCCCCGGCGCAACTCAAGGCGTTTCCGTCCCGGGACTGCGCGCCGGGCACCGAGGTATTTCGGTCACACGGCCACGGAAAGGGCCCCCGCTGGTTCAGTAGCTCCGGCGAGGGAAGGTTTGACCTCGCCACCCCCGACGGCACCTGTTACCTCGCCGAGTCCGAAGTGGTCACGCTGCTAGAGGCGTGGGGCGGTCTCCAGGTCGTGCCCAATTACCAAGCGGCGGAACGTGACTCGTCGCGCCTGCGCCTCGACAAGGGCGCGACGGTGGCCGACCTGACCTCGAACCTGGCCATTCAGTACGGCGTCACCTCGGAGATTTTCAGCACCACCGACTACACGCTGACCCAGTTGTGGGCGTCGGCGCTCCGGCAAGCCGGCTTCGGCGGGTTTCGGTACTGGGCGCGGCACGACCTTGCACACACCGCAGGGTGCCTCGCGTTGTTCGGGCCCGCCGATCCGAAAAAGCCCCTCGTCGGATTCGAGGTCGCGGCCACCGACCATCTGCCCGACCGCACCGACCTGCTCGACCAACTCGAGCAAGAGACCGGCATCACCGTCCTGCCCGTCCCGCCGATTTAACGCGGCGGATCGAATCGCTTTGCTCGCGAGCGTAACGCCACTGCGAAACTTGGCGACGAAAATCGCAGCCAGGTTACGCTCGTACCAGGTCCGGCTGACAAATGTGGTGCCTTTACCCGATCTTGACCCGTTGTTGAATCCGCCTGCCGAAGATTGCCGACATGACTACGCTTCGAGAGGTGGAACTGGCGGTTTTGGGGCCTCTCCAGGTCCGGCAGCATGGCTCGCCGGTCACGATCCCGGGCGCCAAACCCCGCGCCGTTCTCACCATGCTGGGGCTGCACGGCGGCTCCCTCGTGTCGGCGGACACGCTCGTCGAGCTGCTCTGGGGCGAGGACCCGCCGCGCACCGCCGCCAAGGCGCTGCAGACCCACATCTCCGCGCTGCGCCGCGCCCTGGGCGACGGCTTCGTCTTGACCCACGGCGCCGGCTGGACCCTGGCCGAGACCGACGTCGACGCCTCGCGTTACAAAGCGGCCGCCCGGCTGGCACGCGACGCCGCCGCCGCCGGCGACACCAGTCAGGCCGTGGCCCGGTTCGAGGAGGCGCTTGCCCTGTGGCGCGGAACCCCCGAATTGCCCGACGGGCGGCGCGGCACATCCGAGAAGACGCGGTGGATCGAGGGTCACGCCGCGCTCGTCGAGGACCGGGCCGACGCGCTGCTCGCGACCGGCCGCGCCGCGGAGATCATCGGCGAGCTCGAGGCCGCCGTGGCCGAGGCGCCGCTGCGCGAACGGCGTTGGGGCCAGCTGATGCTCGCCCTCTACCGCGCCGGCCGGCAGGGCGAGGCGCTTGCGGCCTATCAGCGGGCGCGGGCGCAGCTGGTCGGCGAACTGGGCGTCGACCCCGGGCCGGAGCTGCGCCGGCTGGAGGCCGCGATCGTCGCGCAGGACTCCTCGCTGGATATCGCCGCGGCACAACAACTTCCGTCGGTAACACGCGCGGTGACCTTTCTGCTCACCGACATTGAGGAATCGACCGCGGCCTGGGAGGCGGACGCCGACGCCATGGCGGTGGCGCTCGCACGCCACGACGAGCTTGTCGAACAGGTCGTCACGTCGCGCGGTGGGCGGCTGATCAAAACGCGCGGCGAGGGCGACGCGACGTTCTCGGTGTTCGAGCGGCCGTCCGCGGCGGCCGCGGCCGCCATCGAACTACAAGACGCGATCGGCCACGAGCCCTGGGAGTTGGCCGAGCCCATGCGAATTCGCGTGGCGCTGCACACCGGCGAGGTCGAGCTGCGCGACGGCGACTACTTCGGCCGCGCGGTCAACCGGGCCGCGCGGCTGCGGTCGCTGGCCGAGGGCGGCCAGATCCTGTGCTCCGGCGCGACCGCCGAGCTCGTCATCGACTCGCTGCCCGACGACGTCACGCTCGCCGACCTCGGAATGCGCCAGCTGCGCAACCTGCCCCGACCGGAGCACGTCTTCGAGCTTCGTCTGGAAACCGGCTTGGATGGCCCCCCGCCGCAGGCCGGCGACGCACCGATGGAGCGCCCGAGCCTGCCCGCGGTGCTGCTCGGCCCGGGGCCGTTCGTCGGACGCGGCCGCGAGCTCGAAGGGCTGATGACGGCGTGGCAGGCCGCGCTCGCCGGCGGCATGCAGGCCATGCTGATCGCCGGTGAACCGGGCGTCGGCAAGACACGCCTGGCCGGCGAATGGTCGCGGCGGGCCTACGAGCAAGGCGCGGTCGTGCTGTACGGCCGCTGCGACGAGGATCTCGGTGCCCCGTATCAACCGTTCGCCGAGGCTTTGCGTTCGCTGGTGCCCTGCGTCGGGCCGGACCGGCTGCGGGGGCTGCGCGGCGTCGAAGCCCTGCTCCCCCTCGTTCCCGCGCTGACCGATGTGCTGCCCGATGTGGCGGCGCCGACGCGCGCGGACCCCGACACCGAGCGCTACGCACTGTTCGACGCCGTCGTCGCGCTGTTGGGCATCGCCTCGGCCAGCGCACCGGTCGTCCTGGTGCTCGACGACCTGCACTGGGCGGCCAAGCCCACGCTGCTGTTGTTGCGGCATCTGTTGCGGTTCGGCGAGCACGCCCGCGTGCAGATCGTCGGCACGTACCGCAGCACCGACCTCGACCGCTCGCATCCCCTGGCCGCGATGCTCGCCGACCTGCACCGTGACGGCACCGCAAATCGCCTGCAGCTCAGCGGCCTTGAGGAGGACGACGTGACCGCCTACGTCGCCGAGGCCGGCTACGACGACGAGGAGCTGGCCCGCGCGCTCGCGTCGGTCACCGGAGGCAACCCGTTCTTTCTGATCGAGGCCTTGCGTCACGTCGACGAGAGCGGCGGCCGGTGGGATCCGAGCACGTTGCCGCAGGGCGTGCGGGAAGCCGTGAGCCGCCGGCTGTCTCGGCTTACGACGGAGACCAACAAGGCCCTGGCCGCCGCCGCGGTCGTCGGCAGCCGGTTCGCGTTGGAGCTCGTCGAGCGGGTGGTCGATCAGGACCTCGTCGACGCGTTCGACGAGGCGTGCAAGGCCGGCCTCGTCATCGAAGAGTCCGGCGGGCGCTACCGGTTCAACCACGCCATCGTCCGACAGTCGCTGCTCGCCGAGCTGCCGTCGGTGCGCCGCATGCGCCTGCACCAGCGCATCGCCGCAACACTGGAAAGTGAGCCCGGCGCCGACGACGAGTTGCTCGCCGAGCTGGCGTATCACTACTTCGAATGCGCATGGGCGGGCAACGCCGCCAAGGCCGTCGAGTATTGCCGGCGCGCCGCGGACCAGGCGATGGCCCGCCTTGCCTACGAGGGCGCCGCCGACCTTTACGACCGAGCCCTGCACGCGCTGGAAGAGATCGACGACGAGCTTCCCGATCGCGGCGACCAAGTCGCCGAGCTGCTGATCGCGCGCTGCGAGGCGCTGCTGGCCGCGGGCGACGTGGCGACGGCGGCGGGCGCGGTCTCCCAGTTGCAGCAAGCGACGGTTGATTCGGCGCGGCTGGCGGCGTGGGCGACGTGCTTTGACGGCCAGCTGTCGATGCTGATTCATCCCGAGCGACTGGACGAAATCGAGACCGCGGTGGCGGAGGCCGCCGGGAAACTGGCCCAAATCGACGATGCCGCTGGGGAAGCCAAGGCGCACACCGTTCGTGCGGGGTGCCTCGCCCGGCTCGGGCGCATCGGCGACTGCGAGATCGCGCTGGACGATGCGTTGACGGCGGCGCGGCGCGCGCGTGAACATCGCCGGGTCAACGCGGTGTTGGCGAACGCGCCGCTCGCCGCGCTGTGGGGACCCAACCCGGTTCCGCGCGCCGGCGGGCGGTGCCTCGACGTGGTGCGGCTGCTGCGGATCACGACCGACTCCCCGGCGGTCGAGGCGACGTCGACGCGATGCCAGGCCGTGTTGGAGGCCTTCCGCGGCCGCGCCGAGGCGGCGCGACGGATGATCGACTCGGCGCGGCGCATGGTGACCGAGCTCGGCCTTCGCCATTCCGTTCTCGAGGTCGAGCAGTTTGCCGGCATCGTCGAGCTGGTCGTGGCCGATCCCGCCGCGGCCGAGCCGCATCTGCGCAAGGCGTACAACGGCTTTCGCCGCATGGGGCTCGACGCCGACACCGCGGAGACCGCCGCGCTGTTGGGCCGCGCGTGTCTCGCGCTCGGCCGTGACGCCGAGGCCGACGAATTGTGTTCGCAGAGCGAGGGGCTCGCCGGCCATGCGTTGAAGCCGTCGATCGCCTGGCGCACGCTTCGGGCGCAGCTGCTTTCTCGTCGCGGTGACCACGATGAGGCTCGGCGCGTGGCACAGGACGCTGTCAGCCTGGCCGAGCGTACGGACGCATTGGTCGACCACGGCGACGCGTGCCTGACACTGGCGACGGTGTTGAGCGCCGCCGGCGACCGCGCCGGGGCGCACACGGCGGCCGAGCGTGCGACGGACTTGTACGAACGGAAAGGCGCTGTGGCGCTTGCGGAGAGGGCGCACGGCGTTCTTGGCGAACGCCCTGCGCCACCAGCTCCTTCCGAAGTGCCGAACGTCGAACCGGCCAACACTTGCGTGCGTGCGGTTCGCCGGCTCGATGAGGCCGCCGCCCGCAATGTCCGGGAGGAGCTGGAGCGGGTGCTCGCCCCCAGCATCTCGGTCGAGAGCCACCGGAAGATAGTCGGCCTCTCCCGGATCGACTTCTCGCCGAGCGAGTGGATGAGCGAGGCGACGCGCTTTCCTGAGATTGGCATAGTGCGGTGTCGTCGGACACTTGTCGCCGCGCGAGGCGAACGCCTGGCTCTTGTCCGCACGGTGCTAAGCACAGCAGACGAGAGCCCTGGGGCGCCGGCGGACGAGCTGCTTCACCTATTTAGCCTTGACGCGTACGGACGAATCGCGCTGCAGGTGTCGTTCGACGTTGACGACATGGACACCGCGCTGGCCGAACTCGATGCCGCGTACGCCCGGTTCGAGAAGTCACATGGTGGGGCGCTGGAAACGCCGAGCATCGAGCCGGACAACGCATGCGTGCGCACGGTTCGCGCGCTCGATGCCGCCTACGATCGCGAAGCCTGGGACGAGATCGCGCAGCACGTTGCAGCCGTCGTGTCTTGTAACAGCCACCGGAAGATAGTCGGCTTCAACCTTGGTGATCTTCCCTATAGCGAATGGGAATGCCAGGCAAGACAATATCGCGAAACGTTGGCGGCGGTGCGCTACCGCCACGTGGTTCTTGCCGTCCGTGGCGAGCGCCTGGCTCTCACCCGGCTAGAAGTCGGTACCACCGACGTCAGCGCAGGAGCGCCGCGGGACGAGTTGCTTCAGCTATATGGCGTCGACCAGGAGGGTCGACTCTGTCTGCAGGTGTGGTTCGACGTCGACGACATGGAAGCCGCGCTGGCCGAGCTCGACGCAACGCACGCGCGGATCGAGCAGCTGCACGCCCGAGCGCCCTTGGCGAACACCGCGAGCCAGGTATACAAGCACCTCCACGCGTATTTTGCGGCTCGCAACTGGGACGCGATAACAGCGCTTCTCGCCGACGACTACTACGGCGACGATCGTCGTTCGGTGGTAGGCGCGGGAATCCGACTCGGCCCGGGTGCTGCGATCGAAGACTATCGGTCGGCCGCCGACATCGAGGTCACAGAGGCGTGGTCAGATGTCATCGCCGTGCGTGGAGCGCGCCTGGCCCTCACTCGTTCCCATTACGCGCGAAGTGGCCAGGAACCAGACGGCTTCCGCGTCGATTTCCTTCAGATCGTCGAGATTGACACCGAGGATCGGATCGCGGCAATGGTCGCCTTCGACCTGGACGACTTCGACGCCGCCATGGCCGAACTCGACGCGAGATACCTCGCCGGCGAAGCGGTAGCCCACGCACACACCTGGTCGGTTCTGTTAGGTGCCTTCGCCGCGTTCAACAGGCACGAGCTCCCCTCGACGACGCCCGACTGGGTGAATATCGACCACCGCCGAGCGAGGGCGTTCTCGCCCGGTGACTTGATTCAATACATCGGCGCCACGTGGGAAGTCGCGCCGCAAGCGAGCATCTATGTCGAATCGGTGCATCGGCTGAGCGACCTCGGCGCGGTCGTCACCCAGTCGACGCGCGGGACGTCGCCGGATGGCTTCGACGCCGAGTGGCTAGAGGTCACGCTGCTGGGGGTCGAGGGCGACCTGATGAGTCGTTGCGAAGTCTTCGACGTGGAAGACATCGGCGTCGCGATCGCGAAGTTCGAACAGCTCAGCCGGCCGGCAGCGCGGCTGGATAACGCGGCCCGCCGATCGTTCGAGCGCATGCAGGCGTGCTTTACCGCCCGCGACTGGGACGCCTTGGCGGACACGCTTGTTGACGACTTCCACAACGAAGATCGCCGTCGAGTGGTGAATGCGGGCGTCCTACGGGGCCGAGATGCCGCGGTCGACACGATGCGGTCGGCGGCCGATCTGGGGATTACGCACGCGACGTCAAGCGTCATCGCCACCCGCGGGGAGCGGCTCGTCCTTGCCCGTGCCCGCTTTTCGCAGGGTGACGAGCGAACCGACACATTCCACGCCGAAGCCCTCCAGATAGCCGAGATCGGCGACGACGAGCGGCTCGCGGCAATCATCATGTTCGACCCCGATGACGTCGACGGTGCACTCGCGGACCTCGAGGCGCGATACCTCGCCGGTGAAGCGGCCGCCTATTCACACTCATGGTCGGTCGTATCGAGGGCATACGCTGCAACGAACAAGCAACACCTGCTATTAACGCCCGACTGTGTGAGCATCGATCACCGGCGAGCGAGAGCGTTCGCGCCCGGTGAGTTAACGGAATACATGCACGCCACGTGGCACATCGCGCCAAACGTCAGGGGCTACATCGAGACTGTTCATCGGCTGGGCGACATCGGCGCCGTCGTCACTCACGTGGTGCGTGGAAGCTCGCACGACGGCTTCGATGCCGAATGGCGGGAAGTCATCCTGGCCACATTTGACGGCGACCTGATCAACCGCGGCGAGATATTCGACGAGACGGACATTGACGCCGCGATCACAAAGTTCGAACAACTGAGCAGGCCGGCACCACGGCTGGAAAACACCGCGAGCCATGTGTACGGCCTCGTGACGTCATACTTCACGGCCCGGGACTGGGATGCGATGGCAACCGTCTTGGCGGAGAACATGCTTAACGACGACCGTCGCCACACGGTGAATTCCGGCATCCGGCGCGGCCGGGATGTCGAAATCGCCAACGGTCAAGCCTTTGTGGAAATCGGCGGCGAGGAACTTGCGTCCACCGTTATCGCGACTCGCGGCGGGCGCCTGGCGCTATGTCGTTCGTCAATCCTCGGGCACGGCCGGCAAAATGAGGAATTTCGTGTCGACTTTCTCAGCGTGGTCGAGGTCGATGCCAATGACCGGTTGGCAACCCATCTCGCCTTCGACCTGGACGATTTCGACGCGGCCGTTGCGGAGCTCGATGCGCGCTACCTCGCCGGCGAAGCGTCGGACCGCTCGCACGTGTGGTCGACCGTCGCGGACAGCTACGCCGCGCTCAACCGGCGGGAGCCGCCGCTGACCACTCAAGACTGTGTGAACATCGACCATCGGCGGGAGACCGCGTTCGGACCGGGCGACATAGCCGAATACAAGCGCACCGGTTTGGAACTCGACGAAGGCACCACGGTCTATGTCGAGAAACTGCATGAGCTGAGCACCTACGGAGCAGTCGTCACGTACGCCGCACACGAAACGTCGCAAGACGGCTTCGATGCCGAGTGGCGCGGGACCGCGGTTTTCACTGTCGAGGGCGACATGATCACCCGCACTGAGGTGTTCGACGAAGCACACCTCGACGCCGCCCTTTCCCGCTTCGAAGAACTTCGACCACAGGCGCGGAGACTGGACAATGCGGCAAATCAAGTCGACGGTGACCTAATCAGTCGCTGCGAGATATTCGACGAGGCAGACCTCGACGCCGCCGTCGCCCACTTCGACGAACTACACCGAGAAGCGTGGCGACTGGAAAACGCGGCAAGCCAGGCACACTCGCGCATCCGGGCGCGCATTGCCGCGCGTGACTGGAACGCGGTGGGCGAGCTCCTCGCCGACGACGTGGCACTCGACGATCGCCGGCGAACCGTGAACTCCGGGGTTCAACGCGGTCGAGGCGCCGTCGTCGCTTACCTGCGGGGCGCCATCGACGTGGGCCTCACGGATATCTCGTTCACCGTCATGGCGACCCGGGGTGATCGTCTCGAGCTCGGCCGTACGTGCGTTTCGGGACAAGATCAGCCCGAGGCGTTCCGCATGGAATTTTTCAGCGTCATCGAGATCAATGGCGACAACCGGATCGTGGCGCGCGTCGCGTTCGACGTTGACGACATCGACTCCGCCTTCGCCGAACTCGACGCCCGCTACCTCGCCGGTGAGGCCCAACCCCACGCACACACCTGGTCGGTCATCACTGGAGTGTGCGCCGCGCTCAACCGGCGCGAGCTATTCGCGACGACACCGGACTTCGCCGATATCGACCGCCGTCGGCTCGTCATGATCGAACCCGGCGGCATGAAGGACTATCTTCGTGCCACGTTCCAGGCCACGTCCCGCGTCGGCATCCGCATCAAGGCCGTGCATCGCCTGACCGACTTCGGGGCGGTCCTCACCCACCGGTCGCAGGCCACCTCGCGAGAGGGCCTCGATGCCGAATGGCAGGACGTCGACGTTCTGACGATCAGGGGCGACATGGTCAGCCGCTGGGAGCTGTTCGACGAGACGGACCTTGCCGCCGCGATCGCCCGGTTCGACGAACTGCACCCTCCGGCACGGCGGCTCGTGAACGCGGCCAGCCGGATAGTTGACCGGCACTACGCGTACTTCCGGACTCGCGACTGGGCGGCGATCAACGAAGTCCTGGCCGCCGACACCTTCGTCGACGACCGTCGCCGCCTGACGAGCTCCGGGTTTTGGGGCGGTCACGATGCCGTGCTGGCCAACCTGCGAGCCCTGGCCGAGGCCGCACCGGTATCGTGGGCCGTCGTCGCGACCCGTGGTGAGCGCCTTGCCCTCACTCGCATCTGTTCCCCCAACCGCGACGAGGGGCAAGGGGACTTCAGCAGCGACATGCTCATCCTCGCCGAGATCGACACCGACGAGCGCATCGCGGCGCAGCTCGCGTTCGATCTCGACGACATCGACTCAGCCTTCGCCGAACTCGACGCCCGCTACCTCGCCGGTGAAGCGGCGGCTCAGTCGCACGTCTGGTCGGGGATAGCGCGCGCCCAAGCGGGGTTCATTCACCACGAACTCCCGGCGACGACGCCGAATCCCGTTTTCATCGACCATCGACGGCTCGTCACGACTGAGGCGGTCGACCTGGCGGCATACCTTCGCACGGTGTGGGATCTCATTCCGGATGCCGGCGTCTACATCGAGGCGGTCCATCGCCTCTCCGAACTCGGAGCCGTCGTCACCCAGGCACTGAAGGGGACGTCGCACGAGGGCTTTGACGCGGAGTGGCGGATGATCAACATCTACACCGTCGACGGTGAGCTGATCAGCCGCTGCGAAACCTACGATGAAGCGGACCTCGACGCCGCGCTCGCCCACTTCGACGAACTGCACCCACAGGCGCGGCGGTTGGACAACGCGGCGAGCCGGGTGATTGAGCGGGTCTCCACGTACTTCGCGGCCCGCGACTGGACTGCCCTGGCTGAGCTAGTGGCGGAGGACATTTGCTCCGAGGATCGTCGCCCAGTGGTGAATGCCGGCATTCGTCGGGGCCGAAACGCCGAAATCGCCGATATGCGGGCGATCGCCGACGTTGGCGTCAAACACATGATCGCGCCCGTGATAGCAACTCGCGGCGAGCATCTGGCCCTCTGCCGTTTCCTCCTCTTGGTCGAAGGCCCCGACTCGTTCACCAATGAGGCCCTCGGGGTGGTAGAGATCGATGCCGACAACCGGGTCACTGCGCGCCTCCTGTTCGACCCTGACGATCCCGATGCCGCTTTCGAGGAACTCGATGCGCGATATCTCGCCGGCGAAGCGGCGGCCCACGCGGATACATGGTCGGTCGTCGCGCGGGCGTACTCCGCGCTCAACCGGCGCGAGGCACTTCTGACGACGTCGGACTGGGTCAACATCGACCATCGGGTTGGCGTGTCGTTTGGCTCCGGTGAACTACCTGCGTTACTCGACTCGTGGCTCCTGGCACCCGACACGTACAGCTCCGTCGAGGTTGTGCATCGCCTGAACGACTTTGGAGCAGTAATCGCTTCCGTGTCGCATGAAACGTCGCAAGATGCCGTGGACGCCGAGTGGCGGGTGATCAACATTCTCACGGTCGAAGACAACTTGATCAGCCGCTTGGAAGTATTCGACGCGGAAGACCTTGACGTAGCGCTCGCGCGGTTCGACGAGCTGAACTGACCGGTAGGTTCAAAACGCGCGTCAGCTCAGGCGACTGATCCCCGGATAGTCGTCGAAGCCGCGATCGAAGCTCATCAGGCGGGTGATGTCATGACGCGCCATCACGGCGAGGTGCAGAGCGTCCCTCGCAGATACGCTTTGGTATCGCAACACAATGTCCTTGGAGTGCTCGACGCCGATACGCGTGATCGGTAGGACATCGTCCACGACAGCAAGGATTGCATCGAATGCCGGCTGAATCGCTTCGCGCCTGTTGATAGCGCCGTTGCGATGGCAGATTACTTGGAGCACCTCAGCATCGGTGACCAAACGCTCGCCAGCAGACACGGCTGATTCCAAGAGGCGTTGAGCTTTTTGCCCTCAGCCCTCGGCAGCCGATTCGGTGGTGACCAGTTCGGTGAGGCCGCTGATCCTGAGGATGGGCATCAAGAGCGGATGCGCGAGAAGCCGAATGTGGTCGGCGTGGCTGAACAGGGAGTTGATGGCGGCGCTGTCCAGATACTCCACGGCGCCGAGGTCGACGGTGAGCCGTTCGCCGCTGTCACCGGACTCGGTGATGGCGGCGGTGAGCGCTTGGTTGAACGCATCGATGTTGCTGAGATCGATTTCCCCCGAGGCGATCAGCTTCAGTCTCCCGTCGCCGTCTCGGGCGGTGTCGAGGGTGAGCAACGTGGTCATCAGGTGATCCTCGCGGACAGATGAACGGTGGTTCCGGTGGCGTCGGGCTGAATGTCGACGTCGTGCATCAGCTCTCGCATGAGCGTGATGCCGCGGCCGCGACCCGGGTAGGTGGGCGGTTGTGGCGTCTTCCACGAGCCGGTGTCAGTGATCGTCAACTGCACCTCGTCGACAAGGACGGTCGCGCCCAGAGTCACTGTGCCGCCGGGTCTATGGCGGTGGCCGTGCTCGATGGCGTTGGCGACGGCTTCGCCGGCCGCGATGAGTACGTCCATTGTCTGATCAGGATGCAGCCGGGCGCGGGTCAACCAGGTGCGCAAGGCGGCGCGGGTCGGGGCGAGCTGGTTGACGTCGGCGGGGAAAGTCAGCTCCAACGGGGCGGGATGGCGGTAGAGCAACAGGACGACGTCGTCCTGGTAGCCGCCGTCCGGTGCGAGGCGGGACATGATCTCGCTCGCCAGATCATCGAGCCCGGCGGCGCGGCCGTCCTGCGCGACGTCGACGACGCGGGAAATGCCGTCGCTCAACGCAACACGACGACGTTCGACCAAGCCGTCGGTGTAGAGCAACAGGGTCGCGCGCGCGGGAATGGTCACATGAGCTTCGGGGCGCGACCAGTCGGGTCGCACTCCCAACGCAATCGTGTGGCCCCCGTCGAGCATCTCGGAGGTGCCGTCCGGGTGGACCAGGATGGGCGGCGGGTGCCCGGCGCTCGAGTACACCAGTTCGCCGGTCTCGGGGTTGAGCACGGCGCAGACGGCGGTCGTGCATTGCGCGCCGGGCAGCCGCGCGGCGAAGCGGTCCAGCCGGGAAAGTACGGCGGCGGGGTTCGGATAGTCGAACAGCAGGGCGCGCCAGGCGCTGCGCACCTGCCCCATCACGGTGGCCGCGTCGAGGCCATGCCCGACGCAGTCGCCGACGATCAAGGCGATGCGCCCGTCCTCCAGGTCGACGATGTCGTACCAGTCGCCGCCCACCTGTAGCGGCCGGGTGGCGGCCTGATAGCGCACCGCGAACCCGCTCGGCAACTGAGCGGGGCCAAGGATGGCGTGTTGCAGCGCCAGGGCGGTCTCGCGCTGCTGGTCGACCTGGTGCACCCGCTGCAGACCCTGGCCGAGGCGACCGGCCAGCACGGTCAGCAAGGTCTGGTCCTCGAGGGTGAACGCCCGCTGCTCGGCCAGATCGATCCAGACGACGAGCACGCCCTCGGGATGCCGCAGCGCGATCCCCGCGCTGCCGGGCTGTGACGTGTCGGGGGTGAGGAGGTCGCCGTCGCGCAACGAACCGAGCATCAGTCGTGTCTCCGAAGGCAGGTCGGCCCACTGCACGGGCTCGCCCACCGACACGACTTGCGGTGCGCCAAAGGCGTTTTCGGCGGCGGCACCGTGGGCCGGGAAGGTGACCGCCAGCACGCGGCGCGCCCGCCATAGCCGCCGCAGTTCTTCGGCCGCGGCGTTCACCGCGTCGTCGACGTTGTCGGCCTCGGCGAGTTCCTGGTTGAGCGCGTGTTCGCGACCGGCCGCCAGCGCCAAGGCGATGGCGGCGTGGCGGGCGAAGTCGCTGACCAGATCGAGGTAGTCGTGACCGAACGGCGGCCGCTGCGGGTCGCGGGCCACCGCGATCACACCGAGCACCGCGCCGTCGGCGATCAGCGGCATGACGACCGCCGAACGCTCACCGACATCGGTGAACCCCTCGATCGGGTACTGGAAGGAGTCCGTGATCAACGGCAGGCCGCGACGGGCGACGCCGCCGGTGGTCGAGCCGTCCATCGGCACCTGCCGACCGATCACCTCCTGGGAGTAGCGGCCCGCGGTCACGGCCACGACGAGCGTGTCGGCTTCCTCGGCCGGCGAGTCGGGCTCCCAGGGCACCAGCAAAATCGCCTGTTCGGCGTCCGCCAGCTCCAGCGCCCGGTTCACGATCAGCTGCAACGGCCCGGTCTGGGGGTCGCCGGACAGCAGCGCGGTCGTGATCTCGCGGCTGGCCTTCGTCCATTTCGCCGACTCGCGTTCGCGCTCGAAGAGCCGCGCGTTGTCGATGGCCGCGGCCGCGGCCGTGGCCATCGCCCGCACGGCCGCTTCCTGGGAGTCGGAGAACGCTCGGCCGGGCCGGTCGTCGATCAGGTACAGGCTGCCGAACTCGGTGCCCCGCACCATGATGGGGATGCCGAGGAGTGCCCGCAGCGCAGGCTCGTGGGCGTGCAGGTCGCCGGCCCGCGGATCGGCGCTCAGGTCGTCGATGCGGACACCGTCGCCCAGCGGCAGCTCGCCGAGGTGCCGCGCGGTCTCGTCGCCGATTCCCGCGCGGATGAAGGAGACCAGGCTGCCGTCGGCCGCGCGGATGCCCAGGGCGCCGTAGGGGGCATCGGACAGTTCCATCGCCGCCTTGACGACCCGATGCAACGTCACGTCGAGGTTGAGGTCCGAACCGATCTCGACGATGACCCGGACCAGTTGTTCCATCTGGTCATGAGCCGCCGCCAGCTGTTCGTTGTCCCGGCTCACGGGTTCGCACCGGTCCTGCCCGTCGAGTCCTCCCCGTGGCTGTCCATAGCTACAAACCTATAGGTCGGTTGGGTGCCCATGTCGGCGCATCGTCGAGGACGAAGACGGACCTCTTTAGATGCACACGCATGCTCGCCTCTCAGCGACAGCCCGATGTCGGATCGATCATCGCGTCGATGTGGTGCCCCGCCGCCGTCGCGGGCGGGCACCGAGCACGTCTTCGTTGGCCAGCGTTTGGGCCTGGGCGGCCAGCGTCGACGCCCCGTTGGCGTGGGCGATGGCCTCGCGCTCGTTGCTCGCTTGCTTGCCGTGCGCCGCCGCCAAATGCCGTTTCGCCTCGTCGAGGCGGGCCTTGGCTTCGACGCCGACGCTGTCGTTATGCCTGGCGACGTAGTCGGAGATTTGGCGCAATCTGGCCTCCGCGGTGGCCAGCGCCTGGCCCAGCTGGGGACCGTCGACGGTCATCTGCCCCCCACGGCCGGCCCGCCGCGCGGCGCGCCGGCGGCGGTACGCGCGATAGAGCATGACCAGCAGCACGAGGACGACCACCGCGACGATGACGCCGATCGCGAGCGGCAGCCAGCTCCGCTTCGACTCTGCCGCCGGCTTGTCCAGCCCGTCGGCCGCGGCGATCGCCGCGCGGCTCCAGTCCTTGGCGGCGACCGCCGGGTCGATTTGTCTGCTGCGCAAGCTGTTCTGCTCGTCGGTGGTGAGGCTTTGCGGCGGCGGGGCTAACGCGTAGCGCTTGGTGTTGGTGGCCACGGCGAGCAGCGCGTCGTGGTCGCCCATCGCGCTGGCATCTCGGGTCCGGCTGGCCCAGTTGTCGGGTTGGAACTTGGAGAAGTTGTCGACGTAGACCACCCACAGTTGGATGTGGCGGTCGCGGTAGAGCCGGTCGATGGCGGAGCTGATCGCGGCTCGATCCGAACCCGTCAACACCCCGGCGCTGTCGGTGAGGTGATCCGTGAGCTTGGGCGGCGGTTGCGCGGCGGCGGGGGTTGCCAACAGCAAGCCCGCCGTGAGGGCCGTCAGGAGTGCACCGAACAGGCGAACGACGCGCATAGGGGTAATCTAGCCGTCGTTTCCGTGGCCGGGCAGGCTTCGAACGCGCGGCCGATGCGCGAAAACCGCACGCGCCCAGGCGAGGCATGAATACGCTTCATGCGCAGCTGATCGTCTGACGCGGAGGAACCGGCGTGTCACTTCTTGTCGTGGCTCCCGAGTCGTTGGCCTCGGCGGCAGCGGATGTGGAAAGCATCGGCTCGGCGCTGACTGCGGCGCATCTTGCGGCCGCCGCGCCGACCACGGGGGTCGCGGCGGCAGCCGCCGACGAGGTATCGGAGGCGGTGGCGGCGTTATTTGCCCAATACGGCCAGGAGTATGGGGCGCTGGGCGCGCGGGCAAGCGCGTTCCAACAACAGTTCCTGCAGGCTCTCAACTCGGCGGCCGGTTCGTACGTGAATGCCGAAGAAGCGGCGGTCGTGCTGCTGCAGCCGGTGGAGCAGAACCTGCTCGCGGCGGTCAACCCGACCGTCGGGACCGGCGCCTTGGACGCCGCGATCAACGACGTCAATCTGCTCATCCAGCGCGAGCTGGGCATCTACAACTTCCGGGACTGGCGCGGATGGGTCGCCTTCCTGCTGGATTACACGTGGGGCTTCCCCGGCACGGCGCTGGGCTACGGCGTGCAACTCGTCAACGCCTTCTATCCGAATGCCAACTACGACGCCGCCCTCAGCGCGCTGGTGGGTTCCCACGTGTACCGCGGCGGCATCGGGCTGCCGGGCTTTACCACCACGATGGGCAACGTCACCACTAATCTCGGGACCGGGCCCGGCGCCGACGACATCATGATCAACCACGAAGAAGTGCACGTCTGGCAGAACAGGATCTTCGGACCTCTCTTTCAGACCAGCTACATCGGGTGGATGGCCGGCGGCTTTTTGGTCGGGACGGGTTACTGGTTGTCCCACCCGAACCAGGACTGGTTCAGCCTGGTCGAGACGGCGGCGTACTACGACAACCCCTGGGAGGTCTGGGCTTACGCCAACGACAACAACTGGCCGCCGCCGGGCGCGAACCCGGCGCTGCTCTGGCCGGCGTGGACCGACCCGGTGCTGCTCTGGCCGGCCCGTGCCGACCCGCTCGCGCCGTTTCTGTACGGGTAACGGGCATTTGACGCGCTGACCGCCGTCGATTTCAGCGCAATGCTAATTTCCTCCGGTGATGTTCTCAGCTGCTGGCGCGGTCGCGCGGTGGATCGCCCCCTTGCTCACGATCGCGACCTTCGCCGGCATGGCTTTCATTGGCGACCCGACGCACGTCGGTCGCGGCCCGGCGGTGCGCTTGGCCAGTGACGCCAACCCGTTGGCCGGCGCGCCGTTCTACGTCAATCCCACCTCCGCGGCGATGCGGGCCGCGCAGGGCGCCGATCCGCCCAGCCCCGAGCTGACCGCCATCGCCAACACACCGCAGGCGTACTGGATCGTCCCGGGCGGTTCGGCCGGAACGGTAGGCAAGTACGTCGGCGACGCGAATGCCGCCGGCGCCATCCCAGTGCTGTCGATCTATGGAATCCCCCACCGTGACTGCGGCAGCTTCGCCGCGGGCGGCATGGGGTCTGGTGCCGATTACCGGAGCTGGATCGACGGCATCGCCGACGGGATCGGTGCCTCGCGGGTGGCGGTCGTCGTCGAACCCGATGCGCTCGCGATGGCCGACTGCCTGTCGGGCGATCAGCGCCAGGAACGCTACGACTTGATTCGCTACGCCGTCGACACGCTGACCCGGGACCCGAACGCGGCCGTCTACGTCGATGCCGGTCACTTGCGGTGGCACAGCGCCGACGACATGGCCGCTCGCCTCAATCAGGCCGGTGTCGGCCACGCGCGGGGCTTCAGCCTCAACACCGCGAACTTCTTCACCACCGAGGACGAAATCGGTTACGGCGAGGCGATTTCGGGGTTGACGAACGGTTCGCACTATGTGATCGACACGTCACGCAACGGCGCCGGGCCCGCGCCCGACTCCGAGCTCAACTGGTGCAACCCGAGCGGCCGGGCGCTGGGCACTCTGCCCACCGTCGCGACCGCGGGCGCGCACGCCGATGCCTACCTGTGGATCAAGCGTCCCGGGGAATCCGACGGAACATGCGGCAAAGGCGATCCGGCGGCGGGCACATTCGTCAATCAGTACGCGATCGATTTGGCGCGCAAAGCGGGCCATTAGGGGTTCGCCAGATATATCCAAAACCCCACGCCGACTACGCCATTCGTCAATCCGAAATCGACGAACCGTCGACCGGAAATCTGCCGGCGCGCCAACAACACCAGGGCTATCAGACAAGCCCAGGTCTTGAGGGCCGCTCCGAAGTAGAGAAAAGGGTGTACGTATGCGGTGTGCCAATACAGGTAGAGGTACAGGCAGGCGAATGCCGCAGCCACCCCTGCGGTAAACCACTTGAACAAGGCCCACTCGCCGTTTGTGGGACGGCCTTCAAAGAGTAAAAAGGCCGCGGCGCCAGCCAGATTCAGCGCCGCCCCGACGAGCAGTGTCCAACTCATGGCACCCGGGTATGTCTGGTGGCGACGTATCCGAGAGCGCAGGCAAGAACCGCGAACTTGACCCGAGCCGCGGCCTGCGCGCGACGCGAATGGGCCCCACCGTGTGCATCTTTGAGGACCCTGAGCAGCGAAACCCCCTCTACCGCGTCAGCGGCGACGGCGACGATCACCATCGCGGGCAGGACAGCGGGGTCGCCGCGGCGTCGACGTACCCGGTCGACGAGGAGTGCCGTGAGCGTGCCGTAGGTTGCCATGTAGCCGAAATCGAGCCACAGCGATAGCCGGGCGGCGCGCTGGCCTTCGCTGCCCCAGCGGGCCATGATGTCCTCGGCCCGAGATGCGCTGCCCGCCAGCTCAAACGGAATGATCCCCGGACCGCCGGTCCGGCGCATGCGACGTTCCAGCGCGAGCATGACCGCCGTGTAGCCGACGAAGGCGATGCTCGCTACCGTGAGTCGCTCGTCCCGTGGGCGATCGCTCGTCATGCCCGACTCCTTCCTGGACGCCTCAAGATCTCAATGTTCCGCTTGTCCGATGCGGGTCGACGCGGTCGACCGCTCGGCGCGTGAGATCCTGCGCGACCGCCTGGGCAAGCGCCGCGTGCACCTGGGCGGCCGCGATCAAATTGCGTTGCGCCGCACTAGATGCGGACGCGTCCGCGCCGAGAGCGCTCCCCAGGAGCCGCAATGCCTCGTTGCGGTGCTGCTCGACCCGGGCGTCAGTCTCGGCCATGCGGCACCTCGCCGTCGTTGCTGGTGATAAATGCGGTCAACAGCTCCAAGGTACGGCCGGGTTCCTCGAGGAGTGGGCTGTGTCCGACACCGGGTAGCAGCTCGACGGTGACGTCGGGCACGTCCGCGTATTCGGTGGTCGACGACGATCGCCAGCGCCGGTCCTCGACCCCGAATATCACCAACACCGGTAGTCCCAACTCACGCAGCCGCTCGGGCAGGCTGCGCTGCGCCAGGTAACGCATGGTTTCTTTCGGTGTGCTGGTGAAGGCGCGATGGTTCATCGCCCGGACGTCGTCGAGGATCCGCGCGGGAAGGTCGACGTCGCGGCTGAACGCCGAACGGAGGGCTTTGCGGATGGTGGATTTTGTCCGCAGTGCCCACATCAGTCGCCCGATCAGCGGGAGCGACACCAACGCACCGAGTCCGCCCGGGCGGAGAAACGCACCGACGCTGGGCCCGGTGTCGATGAGCACCAACGCGCGCACCAGGTCGCGTCGCTGCTCGGCGAGCGACGCCGCCACCAACCCGCCGGTGGAATGACCCACGACGATGGCCTGATCCAAGCCCAAATCGACCAGAACGCGGGCGAGCAGCCGTCCCTGCGCTGTTATGGCGTAGCCGTCGGCGGGCTTGTCGGATCGACCGTGCCCGAGCAAGTCGACACAGATGACCCGATGATCGGAAGCCAGGCCCGGGACCAGGAGATCCCACCAACTCGTCGAGCCCGCATAGCCGTGGATGAGCAGCACCGTGGGGCCGCTCGACGAGTCATGGTCGACGACATGGATGTTGTGGCCATCAACGCTCAGCATGCGATCCCGCCCGAGGCCGATCGCGTCCTCGGCGAATGAGTCCTTCAACGCTTCTCCTCGCTCACGACTGGCGTTCGCGAGGTGAAAGTTCCGCGCGCTCCCGACGACGCCAAGCTTGACGCAGCAGCGCCGGTGCGGCTTGTACAGATCCGTCGAGTTTGCGATGACGGGGCCGGCGGGACGCTTAACTAGCTCATCAAGGGACAGGGCTGAAGCGCGGCGGGCGGGCCCGAACCCGACCAACGGATTAGCAATGGACGGCTACCGGGCAGGAGCTAGTCCCCTGCGTCAACATGTTTGCCACGCGCCTGTTGACGCTAGACCTGAGCGCCAGCTATCCGAGTAGTCCGTTTCTGGTGAAAATTCCGTCCGAGTGCCCCGCGCCCGACTCCGACCTCAACTGGTGCAACCCCAGCGGCCGGGCGCTGGGCACTCAGCCGACCACGGCCACCGCGGGCATCTCCGACACCGACGATTCATCACCAACCGCCGCCAACGCGGTCCGATGCATCTGGCCGGCGCGCTCAATCTGGCCGAACATCTTCCACGCCCATTTGTATAAATCCGAACACCTGATCGCTGACTAGCGTTAGCGTAGGAGCATCGGGCAAGTCACATTGGCGCATCCTCTTGGGAGAAGAGGTGGATCATGGGCAAGCTGTCCGCGGTATTGATAACCGTTGCCATCGCTGTGCTAGGACTAGCAATAGCACCGACGGCGCGGGCAGACGATGCCGACTTCATCCAGTTCCTCACCGAGCACGGGATGGGCTGTGGCGAAGGCTCATTCAAATGCCAGAGCGCCGACGATCTGATAGCAATTGGCCATGCTGTTTGCCATGATATCGACGTCAACGGCCAGACCCCTGTCCAGGCAGCCGATAAGGTTGTCGACGTTGGCGACGGCTGGATTAACCGGGCGCAGGCCGTAGATTTGGTAGCCGCTTCCATCGTCAACTACTGCCCATGGGACAAAAGCCTAGCTTCGACCGGCGGAGACACTGAAACTTAGCCCTTCTGTTTACTGCGTGTTCGATCACCTAGGTCTGCTGCGATTCCGATAGTCGCGAGGTGTATTCACCTGCTGGCCAAATACACCCCCATCCCGGATGTCCACATTTGGAGGACCAGGTGGGCGAGCACAGCGGGTGGAGGCTGACCTGGCGTTATAGCCACTGTTGGGGGCGGCTGACTGTAGGATGCCGCGCATGCCGCTGGCTAACGGTCAGACATTCGCCGGATACAGAATCGTGCGTCTGTTGGGCTCCGGTGGGATGGGCGAGGTATACCTGGCGCAGCACCCCAACCTGCCACGCAAGAAGAATGCGCTCAAGGTGCTGGCACCGGACCTCTCCGCCAACGCGGAATACCGCGCCCGCTTCAACCTCGAAGCTGACCTGGCTTCCGAGCTCTACCACCCGCATATCGTTGGCGTTCACGACCGGGGCGAAGATGACGACCAGTTGTGGATCTCGATGGACTACGTTGACGGTCTCGATGTGGCGCGCCTGCTCGCCGACAAATTCCCGAGCGGCATGCCCCCACAACAAGTTGTAAAGATCGTCACCGCCGTGGCGAGTGCACTGGACTATGCACACGGTCACGGCCTAGTGCACCGCGACGTCAAACCGGCCAACATCATGATCACTACCGACGAACAGCAAATCCTACTAACTGACTTCGGGATCGCTCGCAGCCTTAAGGAAACCCTCTCGCTCACCGCCCGAGGTTTCGTCGTGGCAACAGTCCCGTACGCGGCACCTGAGCAGCTAACAGGCCAAAAGACCGACGGCCGTGCCGACCAATACGCGCTGGCCAAAACCGCCTACCATCTGCTGACCGGCTCACAACTATTCCCACATTCGATCGCTGAAAAACCAGTTGGACACACCGCTTTCGATGCGATTCTGAAAGCTGCGCTGGCCGAGAAGCCCGAAGACCGCTTCTCGACTTGCAAGGAGTTCGCTCAAGCTCTGGCGTTGGCGCAACGCGGGGCGTGGGCCGTCAGCCACAGCGGGACACTCCACCCAATCGGCGACACCGGCAGCGGGCCGCACCAAGCCAACGACCGCGCCATCCGACCGGAGACATCCCCGCCCCCAGCTGGACCTCCCAATGACGACTTGGTATCTGTCCCAAGAGAAGTGAGTGACCCCAATGGTTCGCGGTCACGCTGGCTGATAACGGTTGGTGCTATCGTGGCGCTGCTGTTCCTCGCCGCTGCTGGGTTCGTAGTGCGGCCGTGGCAACCGGACGACCAGTCGGCAAAAGGACCCACCAGTACAACTACATCCGTGATGCCACCAATCACCTTTGATGCCATGCGCAACTTTGTCACTGCGTACTACAGCGACCTTCCGGCACGCCCCGATGGTGCATGGGCAAAGCTCGATGACCATTGCAAGCAGCAGACCGGATTCGCCGAGTTCACCAACTTCTGGGCGACGATCCAATCAGTGACGGTCATTTCAGTCAGTCCACGAGACGACACGAGCGTCGTTGCCCGGCTCACGTACGTCCGGCACAACGGTACGTCCGACACCGAGGACCGCTGGCTGAAGATGGCATTGGTGAATAGCACAATGCTGCTCGACGAATCTGGACGGGTAGGGGCGGCATCCACTTCAGAATCGCCCCAACAGCACGGGTACCCGGCTTCGTCAGTCGACCGCCTCGTACCCACCCCTACGGAGGTCGTACGCGTCGTAGGTGGGACCTCTCTGCAAATCAAGGCATCGACTGATCAACTGTCCGACAACTCCAGCCTCGTGACGCCGTCGACGTGCGTCGGCGTCATCTTCGGCAACGAACGTGATGTGTACGCGGATTCAGGCTTCGCTGCGGTCCGCGATCAAATACTGGAGCCAGAAGCATACCCGTACAATTCAACCGCACCGACACACGTGGAACAGACCGTCGTCGTGTTTCCCACGTCGGAACAGGCCCACGCAATGCTCACAGCGTCTCAACGCCAGTGGCAATCATGTGCACGCGGCCTGGTGTCCTACAGGGTGCCGAATACGAACAATGAAGTCGGATGGACCTACAACTTCGGCGGCGTTCGGCTCCGCGATAACGTTCTAACCGTCTCGATGGCAGGCATTAACAGGGAGAGCGGCAACAGCGCTTGTCAACAAGCGCTCGGTGTTCGAGGCAACGTAGTCGTGGGTGTACGGAGTTGCGTTGACCCTCCTGGGATTCCGGTAAGTGCGACCGTTGCCGACCCTGGCCTTGCAGGCCAAGCGGCCGAACGGCTAGCAACCGACATCCTCAGCCGAGTCAAGCTCTAGCATCTCAGTGCAGACGGACTAATACGCCACCGCTTTGGCTCGCACAGCGGCCACTACGGGCGCAACCGCTTCGCCAGATACGGCGCCGTCCGACTGTGTTTCGCGCGTGCCACCTTCTTCGGCGGGCCCGCCGCAACGACCCGGCCGCCGTCGCTGCCGGCTCCGGGTCCCAGGTCGATCACCCAGTCTGCCCCGGCGACCATCCGCATGTCGTGTTCGGCCACCACGACGGTGTTTCCCGCGTCGACCAGCCGGTGCAGTTGACGATCGAGCAGATCCACATCGGCGGGGTGCAGCCCGGTGGTCGGCTCGTCGAGGACGTAGAGGGTATGCCCTCGCCGGGGTCTCTGCAGTTCGGTGGCGAGCTTGATCCGCTGCGCCTCGCCGCCCGACAGCTCGGTCGCGGGCTGCCCGAGACGCAGATACCCCAGTCCGACCTCTTGCAGCGTGGTCAGGCTGCGCGCGGCGGTGGCGACGTCGGCGAAAAACTCCGCGGCCTCGTCGACGGTCATCGCGAGCACGTCGGCGATCGTATGGTCGCGGTAGCGCACCTCGAGTGTTTCGTCGGAGTAACGCGCTCCTTGACACGCCGGGCAGGTCGCGTATGTGCCTGGCAGGAACAACAATTCGACCGAGACGAACCCCTCCCCCTGACACGTGGGGCAGCGACCTTCGGACACGTTGAAGGAGAATCTGCCCGCCGTCCAGCCGCGGCGACGCGCCTTTGGGGTCGCCGCGAATTCGCGGCGCACGGCGTCGAACAAGCCGGTGTAGGTCGCCAGCGTCGAGCGCGGCGTGCGTCCGATCGGGCGCTGGTCGACCGATACCAGCCGGTTGATCTCCTCGGTCCCCTCCGCTGTCACCCCGATACTTGCATCGTGATCGAGATCGGCGATCCCACTGTCGGTTTCGTCGTCGTCGGCTTCGGCCGGCTCGGCTGCTCGTCCGGTGCCCAGATGGCTGTGCACGACATCGCCGAGGACCTTGACGACGAGCGTCGACTTGCCTGAACCGGACACTCCGGTGACCGCGGTGTACACCCCGAGTGGCAGGTCCACGTCGAGGTCTCTCAGATTGTGGAAGCAGATCCCGCGCAGCCGCAGCCACCCGGACTGGGCGCGAGGTTGACGAGGCGGCGGCGTGACCCCGTCGAATAGGTACTTACGAGTGACCGACTCCTCGGCGTCGGCCAGGCCCGGCACCGGCCCGCTGTAGAGCACGTCCCCGCCAAGCTCCCCCGCCCCGGGTCCCACGTCGACGATCCAGTCGGCACGGCGTACCACGTCCATGTCGTGTTCGACCACAAATAACGAATTGCCCGCGCGGCGCAGGCGATCGAGCACCTCGAGGAGCGGTTCGGCGTCGGCGGGGTGCAGTCCGGCCGACGGCTCGTCAAGCACATAGAGCACGCCGAACAAGCCGGCGCGCAGTTGAGTGGCGAGGCGCAGCCGCTGCAGTTCGCCGGGTGACACCGTCGGGGTGCGGCGGCTGAGGGTGAGATAGCCGAGGCCGAGATCGATGAGTACCTGCAGGCGCGCGACGAGGTCGGCGGCGATCATGGTCGCGACTTCGGTCAGCTCACCGGATTGCGTTGACTCGTACGCGGCGGCGGCATCGGTCCGAGCAGCCGTCGGGCGCAACGTGTCAGCGAGGTCGGCCAACGGCATCGCCGTGTAGTCGGCGATGGTGCGTCCGGCGAATGTCACCTTCAGCGCCTCCGGCCGCAGCCCGGAACCGTCGCATACTGGGCACTCGACGCTGTCGACGAACTGCAGTACGCGGCGACGCATCATCGCGCTATGAGAGTTGGCCAACGTGTGGCGGACGTGGCGTTCGGCGCTGGAGAACGTGCCGTTGTAGTAATAGTCGGCCTGCACGGGGTGCTGACTGGGATCGATTTCGACTGTCGGTTGCTCATCGGTGAAAAGAATCCAATTGCGTTGACGCTTGGGCAGTTTCCGCCATGGCTTGTCGATGTCGTACCCCAGCGTGACGAGGATGTCGCGCAGATTTTGGCCCTGCCACGCACCCGGCCATGCGGCGACGGCGCCTTCGCGGATGGTCAGCGAGGGGTCGGGTACCAGGGTCTCTTCGGTGACCCGGTGGATTCGTCCCAGCCCGTGGCATTCAGGGCACGCCCCGACCGCGGTGTTCGGCGAGAACGCATCGGAGTCCAGTCGTTCAGTGGCCCCGCGCGGGTAGGTCCCGGCGCGGGAGAACAGCATCCTCAGCAGGTTCGACAGGGTGGTGACGGTGCCGACCGTTGACCGCGACGTCGCCGATCCCCGGCGCTGTTGCAGTGCGACGGCAGGCGGTAGCCCGGTGATGTCATCGACCTTTGGGGCGCCGGTGGGCAACAGCAGGCGACGGGCGTACGGAGCGACCGATTCGAAGTAGCGGCGCTGGGCCTCGGCATAGATGGTCCCGAAGGCCAACGACGATTTGCCGGATCCGGAGATTCCGGTGAACGCGACGAGTGCGTCACGCGGCGCGACGACGTCGACGCCCCGCAGATTGTGGACCCGCGCCCCGTGAACGCGCACGCAAGGGTCGATTTCGTCCGTGCTTCGGTTGGGCATTTTCGTCATCGTGCTCAGACGGGTACCCGTGCTGCGGCTGCGCAAAGCACAAGTGGGGCTGTCGCGGTGCAGTTATTTGAACCGTGAGCCGGCACGCGCCGGTGTTCAGATCGCGCCCGTCGAACGTAGCTGCTCAATTCCGGCCGTGTCGTAGCCCGCCAGGGCGCCGAGTAACTCTTCCGTATGCTGCCCGACGCGCGGCGCCGCTGGCGGTTCAAACAGTTCGTCGGGTTTGGTCTTGATGCACGTGCCCACCATCCTCTTCGAGGTCCCTTTAGGGTGAGCCTGCTCGTAGACAAGTCGGCGAGCCTTCGCGTGGTCGTCGTCGAAGAGGTCGGCGCCCAAAAATGCTGGTGCTCCTGCGATGTCAGTCGCAATGAAGAAGTCGGTCCATTCCCTGCGCGTGCGGGACTTGAAGATTTCCGTCAACTCGTTGCGCAGCCAAGCCTCTGCCTCGACATCCTCTGCCGGCTTCTGGCGCCCCGGTTCGTAGAGATCCATCCTGTCGAGTGAATCGCAGAATCTCAGCCAGAACTTGTCCTCGAGGGCATTGAACACCACGTAGTTGCCATCGCGCGTTTCGTAGTACTGGTATCTAAGCGAAGCGCGGATTCCCTCGCCGTAGGCCGGTTGACCATTGGCCAGCGCCGAGAGGTGTTGAAAGTTCCAATTGATCGCCGCATCGACCTGCGCCACTTCGACGTACTGCGGCTTGCCGTCGCGCCCGGCGGCGTGCAACGCGGCGAGTACACCCATCGCTGCGTACAGCGGCCCCGCCAGAACACCTGTCGTCCCTGTCGCCGCCCCCGACAGGCGTGGCGTTCCATCCGCATCGATGATCGGCGGGCTTAAGCCGGCGAAACAGTCGAAGGACAGCCCGTGTGTGGGTAATCGGGTGTAGGGCCCATAGCTGCCCATGCCGTTGAGCACGCAGTACACGACCGCGGGGTTGACGGCGACGATGTCGTCGTAGCTGAAGCCGAGCCGGTGCGCGGTTCCGTAGCGTAGTCCGTCGATCACCACCGCCGATGTCGCGGCCAGGCGGCGAAACGCCTCTTGACCCTCAGGCGTTTTCAGATTTATCGCCACACTCTTTTTGCCGCGATTCCAGTGCGAGTCCTGCAGTTCGCCGCCGGAAACCGCCGCACCGCGGAAACCGCCGCCGCCGGGCGGCTCCACCTTGATCACCTCTGCGCCGAGGTCGGCCAGATGCCCGCCCAGTGCATCCGCGGAGAAGAGTGACACCTCGAGGACCCGGACGTCCCTGAGCAGTTCCATCACGTGACCTTTCCCCGCTACATCATGGTGATTGATTTCAGCTCGGTGTATTCCTCGAAGCCCCAGCGACCCTGCTCTCGGCCAAGACCGCTTTGCTTGAAGCCACCGAAAGGCCCCCCGCCGTTGAACATGCCGCGCGCCGGTAGAGACCAGCCTGGGCCCTGCCCTCCCCCGGGATTGCTACCTAGATCGACACCGGGTGCGGCAGTCTGCACCATGATGGTGCCGGTTCTGACCTGCCTCGCGACGTTGAATCCCCTTGCGGCGTTGCGAGTCATTACCAGACCCGCCAAACCGTAGATGGAGTCGTTCGCGACGCGGATGGCTTCGTCTTCGGAACGATAGGTCATCACCGCCAGCACAGGCCCGAACACCTCCTCCTGACATAAGCGCATGTCGCTGCGGCAGTCGACAAATGCCGTCGGTTCGTAGTAGAAGCCGCGTTGAAGGTGTTCGGGTCGTTTGCCGCCGGCCACCAGCCGCGCGCCGTCTTGTAGGCCCGCCCGAACGAAGGATTCAACTCTCTGACGCTGCTGATCCCTGATCAGCGGACCGACGACCGTGGTGGGATCACGCGGGTCCCCGACCGTGATCATTGGGGCCATGGCCTTGAGACCCTCGACATAGGCGTCGAGCAGGTGCTCGGGCAACAGAAGTCGCGACGTGACGGTGCATGCCTGTCCGGCATGCATCAGCACCTGTCCGAATCCTATTCCCGCAACGTCACTTTCGGTGACATCGTCGAGTACGATGTGCGCGCTCTTGCCGCCGAGTTCCAGCTGTGCGCGTTTCATGGTTGCCGCCGACAGTTCACGGATGCGTCGGCCGGTCGCGGTCGAACCGGTGAAGCCGATCATGTCGACGCCTCGATGGGTACACAGCTCCTCTCCCACGTCGGCACCGCCCACGACGACGTTGAACACGCCGGGCGGGACGCCGGCCTCCTCGCTGATCTTGGCCAGCTCCAGGGCGTTCATCGGAGTCCACGGGTGGGGCTTGAGCACCACGGTGCAGCCGACGGCCAAGGCGGCCAGGCACTTCTGGATGTTGATCGAGAAAGGAAAGTTGAATGGCGTGATGACTCCGACCACCCCGACCGGTTCGCGGACCACCGTCACGCCGCCCAGGCCGGTCGGCGAAACTATGGGTCCGGCCGGTGTCTCCACCCACGTCACATCGTGTTCGACGAACTCGCCGTAGTAGTGGGCCGCCTCGATGGCGCCGCCCACCTGAATCAGATCCGCGATGAAGCCGGTCGAGCCGATCTCGGCGACGACTAGCTCGCGAAGCTCCGCTTTGCGCTCATCGAGGATCTCAGCGAATCGCTTGATGATCTTTGCCCGTTCCCGGACGGACATCCATGGCCACGGACCTTCGTCGAAAGCCCGCCGGGCGGCCTCGATCGCCATGGCCGCCTGCTTTGGTCCACCGTCGACGACTCGTCCGATCAACTCCTCGGTGGCCGGGTCGATGACATCGATGGTGCCGAGGGCGTTGTCGCTCAACCACTTACCGTCGATGAAGCTCTGGTACTCCCGCATCAAGCGAATCCGTCAGCCATTGAAACCGTTGCTACGTCAGCGTCGGATACGGGGCGGGCTCAAAGTCGAACACCCGGCGAGCATTACCCTGCAGCACCTTGTACTTGTCGAGGTCGGACCGGCCTTCGAGTGCCTTGTGAGCGGCCTGAAGGGAATTGGGCCAGAGGCTGTCGGTGTGCGGATAATCCGTTTCAATCATCACATTGTCGACGCCGATGGAGTCGAGGTTAGCCGCCCCGAAGTCATCCTCAATGAAGCACCCATACATGTGGTCGCGGAAGAGCTGGCGCGGTGACTCGGGGAAAATCGCGGGGTCGGTGGGGACCGGGGTCAAGCGCATCGTGGCCGGATCAACCGCCCAGTTGTTGGCACGCAGGTACTGGTAGTCGGCGGCGACATGTTCAGCACGCTCGATGAGGTAGGGGATCCAGCCGATGCCGCCCTCGGCCAGCACGATCTTGAGATCGGGGTACTTCTGCAGCTTGCCCGAGAACAGCCAGTCGGTGGTTGAGTTCGCCAGGTTGAGGTTGATGTTGACCGCCTGAACCCCGAAAGGTGCGTCGGGTGACGTGGTCGGGCTGACCGAGGAAGATCCGATGTGTGTGCACAGCGGCATCTTCGTCTCGTTCACCACCGCGAAGAAGTCGTCCCATGCTCCCGAGTGGATGGACGGAAATCCCAGCGGGTGCAGGTTTTCCGAGAAGGCAATGGCTTTGGCGCCCTTGCCGGCGCACCGTAGCGTCTCCTCGACGGCGAGTCGGGTATCCCACAACGGAACGATGACCATGGGGATGTAGCGACCGGGCGCCGCCGCGCACCACTCATCGATGACGAAGTCGTTGTACGCCCGCACGCACTTGAGACCTAGGTCGCGGTCACCGAGGTGGGCGAACATCTGACCACAGAACCGGGGGAAGAACGGAAAGTTCAGTCCCGCGATCACGTGATCCTCGTCCATGTCGGGGATGCGGGCCACCGGGTCGAAGTAGGCGCGGGGCATCTCGTCGTAATTCACTGGCAGCGGGGAATACTCGGCCGGCCTTTGGTGAGCCGCGACCAAGATGCCCAGCACCGACGCGCGGGCTTGGTCGTAGATCCACGTGTCGACGCCGTCGATGCGCTCCACGTGTGGCACCCGGTCGCGGTCGGCGGCCGATGCGCGGTCGACCCATAGGTTCGGGGGCTCGATGATGTGGTCATCGACAGAGATCATCCACTGAAGATCTTGCTTGTCCACGGGTTCCTCCCTGATTTCGCTATTACGTTGGCTGCGAGACGATATCGGCGGTCGCCTGCGGCCTCTCAGCGGCCGAGGCGGGCACCCGGCGTGAAGACGACGGGCAGGGCGCGGTAGCCCCGGGTGACCGAGTTCCCGTGAAAATCAACTTTTGCCCCAGGGGGGATGGCGTAGTCGGGTATCCGATTCAGGGTCTGTTCGACGCCTACCCGAAACTCGAGCCGGGCGAGATTGGAGCCCAGGCAGCGATGGACGCCGGCTCCGAACCCTAGGTGGCGGTTCGTCTGCCGGTCGAGAATGCACTTATTCGGCTCGTCGAACTCGCGCGCGTCGCGGTTGGCGGCCGCATAGTTCACGACGACCGTCTCACCAGGACAGAACGTGTGGTCGCTTAGTTCAACCTCTTCCGCGACCGAGCGGTGCAGTCCGTGAACCGAACCGGCGAACCGGATGAACTCCTCTATCGCCGTGGGCATCAACTCGGCATCGCGTACGAGCCGGTCGCGCTCCGAAGCATGGGTGCCCAGATAGAAGAAGGCGAACGACATTGCACTAGAGGTTGTTTCGAGGCCGGCTTGCACCAGCAGCATCACGTTCGCGACAACGTCGTCGAAGCTCAATTTCTCGCCGTCGATCTCGGCGGCGAGCAGGACGTCGATCAGGTCGTCGCGCGGCGGTTCGGCACGACGCTTGTCGATTTCCTCGCGGACGCGGAGGTAGAGATTCGTCATCGAACCGTTTCGGATCTCTTCGCTCTCACCATTGATCGCGAGGTCCGCTGTCTCGATGTAAAGCGGCACGTCCTCAACGGGCATGCCGAGTAAATATCGGAAGAACACGATCCCGGGTTGCTGCCATGCGACGTCGGCGAGATCGCCGCGGCCCAATTCGATGAAGTTGTCGATCAGCCCGTCCGTCACCGCGCGCACCTGGGGCTCCAAGTCCTTCATCCGGCCCGGAGAGAAATATGGGTTGAGAACCTTGCGAAGCTGTTGCTGCCGTGGCGGATCCAGGGTGATCACGATGTCGCCGAACGACATCGGGTTGCCCTCGAGGCCCAGGGGCTTGCTGGAGAAGCTGCGCCAATCACGCAAGATCTCGTAGCAGTCGTCGTAGCGGGTGGCGACCCACGCGCCCCCCGGCGTCGGGCCCAGAAAAGGGACATCCTGGTGGCTGAACGGTCCGGTCTCCCGCATCACTGCGTAGACCTCGTAGAGGAATTCTTGGTCGTTGAAGTCTTCGTGACGAAGATCGAGGTTCCGGGCGTGTTCCTCCGGTGATTTGCTCACCATGGGTAGTCCTTTCCGCCCCGGACGCGGGCATGCCGACCTCGGGACAACGCCAGCGGTCAGCCCCAAAAGACAGCCCCACCGAGGGGCCGTCCACTTTGCTTTGGCAGCACAGTAAATCGCCGGCCGCGCGGAGTCAAGTCGCACTCGATAACTATGTGAGGGCTGGGTGACGTGCGGGGCGCTCGCTACAGTATGTGTGATGACGACAGGCGCGCGGCGGCGAGTTCGCGACAAGGACGGCAAACAACGAGCTCTCCTTGAAGCGGCTGCTGAGGTCTTTGCCGAAGCGGGATACGCGGCCGCGGCAACCAAGGAGATCGCCCGTCGCGCCGACTGTTCGGAGGCAATGCTCTTCCACTACTTCGGGGACAAGCGCGGCATCTTCGAGCAAGTCGTTTCTCGACAGATCGCGGACCTCGTGACTGAGGCCGAGGAGCAGGTTGTGGCGGCCCTGCCTGCGCGCTTCGAGGACTATATCGAGCAGCTGTTCTATGCGCGATTACGGATCGACGACCGGGACAGCGGCGTTCCCGGCTGGGATATTTCCGGTCGGGCGTTATCAGATCCGGACTTCTCGATGCGGGTGCTGCAACCCAATCACGCACGCCGTACGGCCGTTATTGCCAAAGGCGTTCGCCACTACCAAGCCGAGGGGCAGATCAAGGCCGACGTCGACGCCGACCTGTTCGCCGAGCTGTTGGCTAACTTCATCATCTTCACAACGAGCCTGGGACCACGGTGGTTTGGGACGGGCGAGTCCGACATCCGCGCGCAGATCGAACTGGGTTCGCAGATCCTCGCCAAAGGCGTAAGCACATCTAGTGGGACACCGCCCGCCAAGCGAGGTGGGCGGGTCCGACGGGCCGCGAAGGTGCGCGCGGCCGACTAAAAGTTCCGACGAACTCAACGCCGCCGTGGTTATCGAGTCGCACTTGACACTTCCTCTTTCCCGTCGCTAGCGTCGTTGCCAGCCGGGCGGCTGCCGTGCGGATGCAGCACCGTGCTTGATCGGCACGAGCGTGAGGACAGGAAGTGGCGTGTGTGCACTCATCGGGCCGAGTAACTCACCTTCGAAGACATTGACGCGGAAAGTATGGCGATGAACGCTCTGCGGGGGGTTCGTGTTGTCGAGTGGGCGACGGAAATCGCTGGACCCTACTGCGGCAAGCTGTTCGCTGACCTCGGGTCAGAGGTCATCAAGATCGAACCGCCAGAAGGGGATCCGTTTCGCGGCAGGGTATTTGGCGGCCGAAGCGAAGGCGGCGCGCTGTTCAAATTCTTGAACGCCGGCAAGCGTTCAGTCGTTGACACTTCGCTGGCCGACCTGGAGGCGCTGATCGTTTCCGCCGATGTGTTCGTCGATTCGCTCGGCCCGGGGGCCCTCGACCGCGAAGCGCTGTTACGGCGTGCGCCACACCTGGTGATCGTGGCGTTGTCTCCGTACGGGTTGACCGGACCGTACCGGGACCGGCCCTGGACGGAGTTCACGATCCAGGCCGAGAGCGGGACCCTGGCGTTGCGAGGTCGTCCGGACCAACCGCCCATTCAGGCGGGTGGTCGAGTCTTCGAATGGGTCATGGCCAGTTATGCCGCGGTCGCGGCGGTTGCCGCACTGCGGCGAGTGCAACTCGGCGGAGCAGGCGAAATCGTTGACTGCTCGCTGCTGGAAGCTTGTCACCTCAGCGCCAGCGGATTCGCCGACCTCTACCACGAGCTGGCCGGACGTCCGGCGTTGACCTTCCCTGCCCGACAGATTGAGATCCCATCCATCGAACCGACCGCGGACGGATGGGTGGGCTTCAATACCAATACCCGCCAACAATTTGAATCGTTCCTCGCGATGATCGGCCGGCTGGACCTACTCGACGAGGACCCGGCGTGGGCCCTCGCCACGACGCGGTGGGAACGCCGGGACGAGTGGAATCGGATTGTGCGGGAATGGACGACGCAACGTTCCACGGACGAGATCGTCGCGTTGGCCTCCGATCTGCGGATTCCCGTGTCACCGGTCAACAATGGCCAAACCGTGTTGGACCACCCGCAGTTCACGGCGCGCGGCATGTGGGGCACGTACGCCGACGGCGGCTTCACCCACCCGCTGGCGCCCTACCGCATCAATGGTCAGCGACCCGCTCCCACCGTCGGCGCCCCCCCACTCGGCGAATCGTCAGAAGTGCCGGGGCACAACAGGACTGCGACCACTGACGACCACGCACAAGGACTCCCGCTGAACGGCGTACGAGTCCTCGACGCGACAGCGTGGTGGGCTGGCCCCTCCTCCACCCACGTGCTTGCCGCACTGGGGGCCGAGGTAATTCACCTGGAATCGATCCGCCATCCCGACGGCGCACGGATGGCGGCTGCGGCGTTCGCCGGTCAGCCCGACTGGTGGGAGCGGTCGGGGATGTTCCTGGCGACCAACACCAATAAGCGCGGACTCACCCTCGACCTTTCCACTCCCGACGGGCGGGAGCTGTTCTTCCGCCTCGTCAAGTGCTCCGACATCCTCGTCGAGAACTTCTCGCCACGCGTCTTCGACAACTTCGGCATCACGTGGGAAACCGTCAGTGAGCTCAACCCTGGAATAGTCATGGTTCGAATGCCCGCGTTCGGGCTCGACGGACCATGGCGCAACAACGTGGGCTTCGCGCAGACGATGGAACAGATGACCGGGATGGCGTGGGTGACCGGCCATGAATACGACCAGCCGCGAATCCCCCGCGGTCCCTGTGACCCGCTGGCGGGAATGCACTCCGCGTTCGCCATGCTCGCCGGCCTCCGGCAACGGGATGAAACGGGCCGCGGGTCGTTCATCGAAGTCTCGATGGTTGAGGCCGCACTCAACGCGGCCGCCGAGCAGGTCGTCGAATTCACCGCCTACGGCAACCTGATATCGCGACTGGGAAACCGCAGTCGCGACGCCGCCCCACAAGGGCTCTATCAATGCGCGGGAACTGAGCGGTGGCTGGCCATTTCGGTCGCCACGGACGAGCAGTGGCGGCAACTGAAGTCGGCTCTGGGCAATCCGGATTGGGCGGATGATCCCGCGTTGGATACGCACGACGGGCGTGTGGGGTCACATGATCTGATCGATAAGCACGTGGAGCAATGGGCTCGACAATGCGATTCCTCAGTTGCCGCGCAGTTGCTCGTCGACCACGGCGTCCCCGCAGCGGACTTGGCGGACGCCAGGGTCGCTTCGATGCATCCCCAACTGGCCGCTCGGGGCTTCTTCGAGGGTCTCGACCACCCCGTCGTGGGACGGCATCACGTGCCGGCGCTTCCCTTCAAGTACCGCAGCGTTGAAAAGTGGTATCGGTCGGCGGCGCCGACCTTGGGACAGCACAACGAGACCATCCTCGGTGAGCTCCTCGGCCTCGACGCCTCGTCGATCGCGGCGTTGACAGACCAAGGCGTCATCGGGATCAGACTGGGCGGATTGGACTGAACGGTGAAGCTTCGTGTCGACCCAGAACTGTGCCAGGGGCACAGCCGTTGTTACGCAACCTATCCGGAGATGTTCGATATCGACGACGACGGGATCGCCTTCGTCACCGTCGGCGACATACCGCCCGAGTGGGAGGATCGGGCGCACCGGGCGATCGCGAATTGTCCGGAGCGTGCCATACACATCGTCAAGGAGGCGCCATGAAGACCAACGGAGCAGTTCTGTGGGGCCTGAACGAGAAGTGGTCGGTGGAAGAGATCGAACTCGATCCTCCGCAATCCGGCGAACTACTGGTCGAATTCGAAGCCACCGGATTGTGCCACTCCGATCACCACATCCGCACCGGTGACATGTTCGGGGTGAGCTTTCCCTTGATCGGCGGACATGAAGGGGCGGGCATCGTTCGCGAGGTCGGTCCGGAAGTGCGCGATGTGGCGGTGGGCGACCACGTGGTCACATCGTTCCTGCCGGCGTGCGGTCGCTGCCGCTGGTGCGCCACGGGGCACCAGAACCTCTGCGATTACGGGGCGATCATCCTCGCAGGAGTCCAGGCCGACGGGACCTTTCGGCGGCGAGCCCGCGGACAGGGCATCGGAGCGCTATCCGGCGTAGGCAGTTTCGCTCAGTGGGGTGTGTTGTCGGAGGCCTCCGTGGTCAAGATCGACAACGATGTGCCGTTGTCGCGCGTGTGTCTTCTCGGTTGCGGCGTCACCACCGGTTGGGGTTCGGCCGTCAATACCGCGAACGTCAGTCCCGGCGACGTCGTCGTCGTGGTTGGCTGCGGCGGGATCGGCAGCGGCGCCATTCAGGGCGCTCGCCTGGCGGGGGCGGAGCAAATCGTGGTGGTCGATATCGAGCCGGGCAAGCGCGACAAGGCTTTTCAGTTCGGGGCCACGCACTTTGTCACCTCGATGGAGGAAGCAACCCAGTTGGTTGGCGAGATTACGCGTGGAGTCATGGCGGATTCGGTCATCCTGACGCCGGGCGTGCTCGAGGGCGCGATGATCAACGACGCGCTCAACGCGGTGCGAAAGGGCGGTGCCGTGGTGGTCACCGCGCTGGCATCGATGTCGGACGTGACACCAACGCTGCCGCTGACGTTGTTCACGTTGTTCCAGAAGCGTCTCTTGGGCAGCCTCTACGGCGAAGCCAACCCGCGGGCCGACATCCCACGGCTGATCAACCTGTATCGGAGTGGCAAGCTGCTGCTCGACGAAACCGTCACCACCGAGTACAAGCTCAACGACATCAACGAGGCCTACGACGACATGCTCGCCGGACGCAACATCCGCGGGGTGATCATCCACGAGCACTGAGCCTTTGGGGAAGGTCGGTTTCTAGGCCGCACAGTCGATCACCTACTCGTCGAAGGGATTCCACGCATGCCATCGCCAGCCGATGTCGTCCGCCACTTCTGCTCCTTGATGGAGCAGCGGGACGCCGAAGCGTTGCGTCCCCTGCTCGCCGAAGGGGCCGTCTATCAGAATGTGGGAATGCCCGCCTTCGCCGGGCCAGACGCCATCGTGGAGAACATGGCCGCCCAGTTTGCGATGTTTCCCGACGCCTACGCCTTCGAAATCGTCAACCTCGCCAGCGAGGGTGCCGTGGTGCTCACCGAACGCCTGGACTACATCCAGGTTCCCGACGGAAGCAAGCCGGCCATCCCGGTAATGGGGACCTTCGTCGTCGATGACGATGGGAGGATCACTCGCTGGACCGACTACTTCGACCTGAATCTGACGATCAAGCTCCTGCAAGGCGAGGACATCAGCGCCCTGGTGCCCACGACCGCATGAGTTGGCACATCGATGATTCGAACTTAGCTGAGGATGAGGAGCCATGCGGGTGCCAAGGGCCGTCGCCAAATTCAATCGTCGAGTCACCAATCCAGCGGCTCGGTCGATCACGCCGTGGCTTCCGTACCAAGGGACGCTCGAACATGTCGGGCGGAAATCAGGCAGGCGTTATCGAACGCCGCTGTTGGTCTTTCCCACCCCCGACGGCTTCGTCGTCCTCATCGGGTACGGGCTGCATTCGGACTGGGTGAAGAACGTTTTGGCCGGCGGACAGGCGGTATTGCACAGGCGCGGCAGTAGCATCGCGCTGGTCAATCCTCGTCTTGTGAGCAAGGCCGAGGGCGCCGCGATCGTTTCGGGACCATCAGGGATGTTCTACCGCCTGTTTCCGTACAACGAAGCGGCGATGGTGTTGACCAAGGTCGATTCCACGCAGTGACTTCGGGATCACAACTACCCAGTGCGCGGTGCCCCAGTACCGACGCGAACGCCGCAGCTCCAAGAGGCTCGCCAGGAGTGTCGCGGATCAACCGAATCCACTGTCACACATCAGCCGAAACACTGTCAGGCATCAGCCGAAGAGAACTGTCACGCATCAACCGAGGTCATATAGGTACTGAGTGGGGCGGGCGGGGCTCGACCCGCGACCAACGGATTTGTAAGTCGATGATCTCGAAAACGTGAATAACATTAAAGATCTTGGTCGAGCGGCGAAGGGCGGCGACGTCCGAGCAATTCTCAGTCATTCATGACTGCTAAACCAGGGCCTGCCTCGCCGTTCGTTCGTTCGATGTCGCCGAAAGCTGCAGCCCCGGTCCATGACCGGCGGCTGGACTCTGCTCCGACGAGCTTATTGCCGCTGAGACGCACTTCTGCCCTGGTACAACATCGGCACAAGCATTGAGTCGACCCAAATCCAGATCCGGTCCACGCGGAGCCACTCACGCTTCCCTGCCACGAACTGGCGTGAGAGGCTAGTTCCGGAACGCAGGAACTGTTCACCCTCGTAGCTGTTGTCCGCTGCGCAGGACTACCCTTGTACGCCGTTCGCGGGTAATTGGGAGGAGGCTTGGAGTGCGCGGTAACGCCGCTGACAAAGTTACCTGGCTCCAAGATGAGTGGATCCCAGCTGGCCCGCCTGTTTGCGTCCTGAGCGGCTTCTCGGGCTTAGGAAAAACTGCCGTTTGTCATCACTTAATCGATAATGCAAATATACCTAGCGCCTACATCCCCGCGAGCGAGAATCTGAGCTTCGATGACTTGATTCTTGTGCTTGCGGGCGAACTTGAGGTGGCCGGACTGCCTCAGATGGCCAACGATGTCGGAAGTGACATGCTGAATTCGCTTGCTGCTAGCCAAGCGACTCCTCAGCTCATTATTATCGATGACTTCGACTACCTACTTGATAGCAAAACCGGCTTGCCGCCGGCGCGTTTCGTCGAGTTCATAAGGAACCTAGTTCCGCAGGCGTCGACAAAACTAAGACTACTTCTTGTCGTCGATCGAATAATGCCGGAGAGTATCTGGGAGTTAAACCAGGTCACTACCACGGTACTCAACGCTCCTGGTTACGATGAGGCAAGCGAGTGGCTAACCGAAGTTCTCGCCCGAGAGGGCCTCGGAAACGAATTGTCCGGTGACGATAAGCTAGGAATTGTCCAGTGGCTTGGTGGCAATTTTTCAGCTATGGCCAGCTTTGTTCAATGCCTTCACTATGAGTCCATGGACGAGCTGATCATGCTTGACCCTGAAGGCTGGGAGTTACGAGAGCAAGTCGTATCTCCGAAATTAATTAAGTCTCTTGAACGAAAATTTTTAGACCGCACTCTAGAACGGCTGGACCAAAATTCGAAATCTCTTCTAGAGTTTCTGTCGGTTTATCGAAGGCCGTTTCGAATGGACGCGATAGAGCGCCTGTCTTCGGAAGTAGTCGATGTCGGCTCTATTCGTAACGAGCTTGTTGCACGTTTCTTGCTTCATCGGCGGAAAAATTGGTATGGGATGAATTCCGTAATACGAGAATTATGCCTACAAAATATAAGCGCCAGCGGCCGCAGAAAAACTTTCGCTCACAATCGAGCCGCCGACCACTATGTTCGTCATTTCAAGAATGTCAACCCTAACCAATCATTGACCAACCATTCTATGGAATTCGTTGAAGCGCGATACCACCTGTGGTTTGCAGATAGAATCGACGAATTTGAAAACGTTGCAGGCAACTTCCGTCGCCAGATCGTGCGATCGTTGGGCCCCACCCCCCGCCTTCCTCGCAAGAAGGAAGAGCGGATGCAGCTGCTAACAATGATTAACGGCGCATTAGCCGGCCAGGAAGGCGATTATCATACCCTTCGAGGAATACTTGCGAAACTATTAATCGAGCGGAACTCGAGGGATGACGATAGGCTAGCACTTCGTCACCTTCGAGTGGCTGTCCAGCAATCTCGTCACCACGATGTATGGAAGATGTACGTGGATTTGACAGCTAGGCTGGACGGTGCCCACGCGGCAGAAAGTGCCGCCCGACGGGGGTTTGCGGTTATTACGGACATGCATCACGCGAATCTGTACGAGCCCGTAGTCGAAGCCTATCGCCGTGAAGATATGCTGCCCGATGCTCTCCGGTTTTTAGATGAGGGCCTGGAGTCGCTCGACATTGCGGCCAAAGTGTTCTTGTCACCGGTTCTCGGCAGATTACTGTCACGGTCTGGTCGGTCCGCGGAAGCCGTTAAGCGGTTGGTGTTGATCTACCAAGAAGCAGTTAGTGCGCATAGCAGTAATGTGCCTTTCTATTGGCGACCGATTGAACAAGCCTTATTTATTGCACACGCTCAGGGTGACTCTACTTTGCTAAACCACGTGAAAGAATCGATACTCCCGTCTGAATTCGCCGATTCTTTCAGAGCGCTTGTTCAATGCTTGCTACATCAGCAGTCTAGCAACTATCGTGCCGCTGCGGAATCGGCACGCCAGCACGCGCGGACCGCATCCAAAAAATCCCCAGCCCTGGCAGGTCAGGAAGCGTTCTGCTGGTTGTGTTGTGGGGAAGTAAAAGAAGCAGAGATTGCAGTATCAAATATTTCATTGCCGAATAATTCGGCTAGTACATGGCTGAGAGCGTGCGTCTACTATTGCGGCTACCGCAAGGAGCTGTGTCGCGAGATGTTAGAAGAATTGGAGCGCCGAACCGTTAACATTGCCGATACCGACATTCCTGGTTACCTCGTATCAATATGGGACGAGCATGGAGGGTACGGAAATGCGCACCCCTCGTTCTACTTCCCCACCCTGCCCAGCTCACTGACCGGACTCGATCGGGATCTGCGTAAATCCTTTAGTAGCTATAGCGCGCTTGGAGGTCTGGATGCTAGCAACGTATGGTTTCCGCACAATACCAGGCATGACATCGAACCCAATGACGAACTTGTGGTCGACGATATGCATAAACCCCTAGTGACGATACAAGTAGGAGATAGAATGGCTGAATACAATGTTGGGCAAGCTGGGGCGGTGGGTGATGGCGCGATCGCCAACAATCCGGTCTTTCTGCAGGGGCCTGCTGATGCTCAATTAAGCCAATTGGCGAACGAACTGCGCAGTGTGCGCGCGGCCATGGCGGAGAAGGCTCGGACTGACGAGGAGTTCGCGTCGCTTAGCGAAGTAGACGCCGCGATCGACGCCGCTGATCGACAGGATGCCGACGAAACGAAGGGCAAGCTAGCGCGGGCTGGCGGCTGGGCGGCAGGAGTGGCTACATCGATTGGCGCGGGCTTGGCAGTGGCCGCAATCAAAGCTTCACTCGGCATGGGTTAAAGGGCTGCTAAAGAGGATCCGGTGGCGCGGTAGCACGCGCTAACAAGTGCGGCGAGAAGTATCTCTATCTCTAATCACTCATGGCGCAAAATTGCTTAGAACTGAAGGCGGGCCCCGAACCCGCGATCAACGCATTTCGCACACGGCGATTGTCGTGTATTTTCAATAACGCTGATATTTTGGTGCTCAACAACGGACTTCAGAATGCAAGCTAGTAGTTGGAGCCAAGATGAGCGCACCAGTCGTGACGGCAGGGCAGGCCCACGCCTGCGACACCTGAACGCCAAACTCAAGCCAAGACATGATGGTGTCCACTGAAGAGATAGTGATTAGCCGACCTGGCGCACCCAATCCACTAGGTACATCTTGATGCGGTCAATTTCGTTCTTTTCCAGGACGTTGTTGTGGGCGACGATGTTACGCGACGCCTCCAGCTCGGTGAACCGAGTTATCACCCAGTTGACGTCTGGAAACAGGTCTTCAAAGTCCGGCCAGTTCTGCTGGATGATCGCCTTGAGGTCACCAAAGTCAGTGTAATAAATGTGCGTAGCACCACGTTTCATGTGCCAGCGGTCTTTACCTTCCTTGTTCTGTCGGCCCTCCACCTTGTCCTGGATGCCCCGTGACACGTGGTTCCACCAATCGGGGCCGTGACGCTCAGCCATCCTCTCGCTGATGAGTTCCCTCGCAGAATTTTCTAGGCAGAAGAACGCCAAGTACGCTGGCAGCGCTTGCATCGCAGCATTGCGCAAGCTCGCAGGAAAGTCTTCGAGTGATACAACCCGTTGCAGCGCTTGAGTGTCTGTCGGCGCACGGACGCCGAGGCCTTCCTTTTCAAGTTCGTTCAGGGCGTCTTCGACGGCAAGACCTTTAAACAGGAACTCGCGCAATGTAGCTTGTTGGCTCACATCAGCTCGCTCTTCATCGCCTGGAAGATGGCGCGATACACACTCACATCTGAAGTTGGTGGAAGGTGTAGGTGGATATCGTGGCTCAGCGTAAGAATCCCGCGCTGCTCTTGATCCCCGGATTCCGGCGCCGACAGCGGCGCGACCCGCCCGTCCGCGACATTCTCGCGCTCAGACTCTGTCGGGTGCCCTTCGGACGGTGCGGAGGTCGATGCGATGGGCCCAGTGAAGTCGGCAAGATCCGCGAGTGCCTTGAATGTCGACGCCATCTTCATGGCGACCGCGTCACCAGCACCTGTGACGTTCTTCGCGATTCCCTGGATCTGACCAGTGTTCTTTTCATAGACGCTTTGATCACTGAGGAAGAACGAATCCCATCCCTCGCGCAGTCCGGCCGCCAAGGCCTTGCCGGACTCATGCCCCCGGTAGGCGTTGTATCTCGCAGTGGGTGTGCCGTCCGACGTCAGGAAACCTAGCGACTTGAGAATTTTGATCACGGCGCGGTCATTGGACGAAGCAAAACCCAGGTTTGACTTAAGGAAGTCATGGGTGAACTTGGGAGGTGTACCGGCTGATTTGATCTTGGCCATGATCTCAGCGATGTTGCTAACGCTCGCCATGTACGGGATGTCCGCTGGCATCAGCCTGCCTTTGCGTATTTGGGCGTGGCGACAAGTCCGCCCCTAGGCTCCCCATCATTACGTGTTCATTCGATGAGTCAAGATGCCACGCCACACCGCCAGCAGCGTGACAGCATGCTTGGCGTAGGCCACCTTCAAATGTGGACACTATGTGGACGTGGGCCTTTCTGGCCGTGGAAGCGCAACTGTCTGGCAGCACTTTTAGCCCCTTGAGCTGGACTTTTAGGTTGTGGGGCTTTTAGGTTGTGGGG